>CAWGZI010000007.1:0-7413 GCA_963827015.1 uncultured Gaiellaceae bacterium
CGTCCGGCAACTTCAAGCGCGGGAACGAGGGCTCGACGAAGCGTCGCTAGCGGCTCCCGGCTGCACGAGCCCGGCCTCGTACGCGAGGACGACCGCCTGGACGCGGTCGCGTAGGCCCAGCTTCTGGAGGATCCGCGCGACGTGCGTCTTCACGGTCGCGTCGCCGACGACGAGCTCGGCGGCGATCTCCACGTTCGAGAGACCGCGGGCGAGGAGGCCGAGGACCTCGAGCTCGCGCGGCGTCAGCTCGGAGAACGCTGCAGGGCGCTCGGCCGGGCGGGGTCGGCGTGCGAACTCCTCGACGAGGCGGCGTGTGACCGACGGCGCGAGCAGCGCTTGACCCTCCGCGACTACGCGGATCGCCCGGATCAGCTCCTCCGCCGGCGCGTCCTTGAGCAGGAAGCCGCTGGCTCCGGCGCGGATCGCTTCGAACACGTACTCGTCCAGGTCGAACGTGGTCACGATCAGCACTCGCGCGACGCCGGAGACCTCGCGCGTGGCCTCGATCCCGTCGAGACGGGGCATTCGCACGTCCATCACGACGACGTCGGGTCGGTGGAGGGACACCGCCTCCACCGCCTCCCCGCCGTCGGCCGCCTCGGCGACGACCTCGAAGTCCGGCTCAGATTCGAGGATCTTGCGGAAGCCCGTGCGGACGAGCTCCTGATCGTCGGCGATGAGGATGCGGATGCTCACGTGGGCAGCGAGGCCCGCACGGCGTAGCCGCGTCCGTCGCGCGGGCCGGTCTCGACGCGTCCTCCCACGACGGCGGCTCGCTCGCGCATTCCCAGGAGCCCGTGGCCCCGGCCGGCCGGACGGGCCGCAGCGCCGTCGTCGACGACTTCCAGCTCGATCTCACCCGGGCGGTAGCGAAGCGTGACTGCGGCGCGGGCCGGGCCTGCGTGCTTCAGGACGTTGGTGAGCGCCTCCTGGACGATCCGGAACGCCGAGAGGTCGACGCCGGCCGGAACCGCACGCCGCTCGCCCTCCACCCGGAGGTCGACGTCGAGCCCGGCCTCTCGCACCTGGGTGACGAGCGCGCCGAGCTGCTCGAGTCCCGGCTGGGGCACGAGGCCGGCGCCCTCGTCCTCCGGTCGCAGCAGTTCGACCAGTCGCCGCATCTCGACGAGCGCGGTCCGCGCCGTGCTCTCGATCGCGTGCAGCGACTCGCGCGCCGAGGTCTGCTCGCCCTCGAGGACGCGGTCCGCGGCTTGCGCCTGGACGACGATCACGCTCACCGCGTGCGCGACGACGTCGTGCAACTCCCGGGCGATCCGCGCCCGCTCGGTCTCGACGGCCGCGCGCGAGTCGGCCTCCTTGCGCCGCTCCAGATCGACGTTGAGCTCCCTGAGCCGGTCTGCCTCCGCCCGGCGCCGCGCCAGTGCGCGCCCGCCGACGACGACCGCGGCGAGCACGACGAAGGGCCCGGGGATCTCCGACAACGGGTCGCCCGCCGCGAGTTTTGCGGCGGACGCCGCGGCGACCAGCGCAGTCGCGAGCGAGATTCCGATCGCCGCCTGCTTCCGCTCGGCGTAGGCGGCGACGGAGAACACGGCCAGAACGACCGCGACGAAGTGCTGGTACGAGTCCCACTGGCCGAACGCAAGCGTGTGCGCTCCCACGCCCGCCACCACCGCCACCAGCACCGGCAGAGGCGCCCGCCGGCGCCATCCGAGCGGTACGAGAGTCGCGGCCACGAGGAGGAAGACGAGCGAGCGCCCGTCGGGCTCCGCCACGTCACGGCCCCAGACGTCGTATGCCGCCGAGACGACGAGAGCGAGGACGATCGCCACGTCCGCGATCGCGGCGCGGGAGGGGCCTGGACGCGACATGCCCCCACGCTACTGCCCGGACGCCCGGCCGTCATCCGCCGCGATGGGGACTCGCCGGAGGTGCGAGGTCACCCTCGCGGGCTACGCGAGATCACCGGTGCTGCCGACGACGGGCCGCTCCCGCCCGCCTAGCGTCTGGTCGTCAACGATCGAGGAGGATCCGATGAAGCCCGAAAGCGCACCACTCGCTCGTCGCTGCGGACTGGCCGCCGCGGCGGGCGCGACGATCGCCGCCGCCGGAATCGGCGCCGAACTGCTCCATCGCGTCGAGGACGGGAGCTCTGTCGAGAACGTCCCGCTCTTCGTCCTCTACGTCGGCAGCTACGCCCTGGGCATGGCGCTGCTCGTCGTCGCGATCGTCGGGACTGCGCCGCCTTCACGCCGCCGAGGGAGCGGAGGTCGGGAGGGCCGGGCGGATCGGATTCCGGCTCGCGGCGAGCGGCGCCGTCGCGCACGTCGTCTTCGCCGCCGTCATGGTCTTGAGCGCGCTCGCGACGGGTGAGACCATCGAGGCGGTGTTCATCGTGTTCGCCCTCGGCTTCCTGGCGCTCATCGTGGGGCAGATCCTCCTGGCCGTCGGCCTTCGCCGGGGCGGGATCGTCGGCTGGGGCTGGATCGCGCCGCTCGCGGGAGTCGCCGCCGCTGCGATCGCCATCGCCACGCCGATCGACGCGCTGCACGACCTTGCGCTCTTCCTCTTCTTCGGCTCGTGGGTCGTGCTCGGCGGCATCGTGTTGATGCGGAGCGCGGCCGGGCGAGGTTCTACGATGGAGGCATGGAGCTGACGGAGCTGACGAAGAAGGACTTCACCTCCGACCAGGAGGTGCGCTGGTGCCCCGGCTGTGGCGACTACGCGATCCTCGCCGCCGTCCAGTCGTTCATGCCCGAGCTCGGGCTGAAGCGCGAGAACATCGTCTTCGTCTCCGGGATCGGCTGCGCCGCACGTTTCCCGTACTACATGGAGACGTACGGGATGCACTCGATCCACGGCCGCGCGCCGGCGATCGCGACGGGTCTCTCGGTGTCCCGCCCGGATCTGTCCGTCTGGGTCGTGACCGGCGACGGCGACTCGATGTCGATCGGCGGCAACCACCTGATCCACGCGCTGCGCCGGAACGTGAACCTGAAGATCCTGATGTTCAACAACCGGATCTACGGGCTGACGAAGGGCCAGTACTCGCCGACGAGCGAGCTGGGGAAGGTGACGAAGTCGACGCCGATGGGGTCGCTCGACCACCCCTTCAACCCGCTCTCGCTGGCGATCGGAGCCGAGGCGACGTTCGTCGCGCGCGCGATCGACACCGACAAGAAGGAGCTGACCGAGGTGCTCCGCGCCGCCGCAGGTCACAAGGGGAGCGCCTTCGTCGAGATCTACCAGAACTGCAACATCTACAACGACGGCGCCTTCGACTTCGTCCGCGAGGAGAAGGAGAACCGGCTCTACCTCAGGCACGGCGCGCCGATCACGTGGGGGGACAAGGGCGTGAGGCTGCTGGCGGACGGCTCACCGGAAGTCGTGGCGGCGACGGATCCGGGCCTGCTGGTGCACGACGCCCACGCCCACGAGCCGGCGCACGCGTTCGCGCTGTCGAGGATGACGCAGCAGGCGATCGGCGCCACCCCGATGGGCGTGTTCCGGTCGGTCGAACGCCCGGTCTACGACGATCTGATGGCCGAGCAGATCGGCGTCGCGAAGGCGAAGGGCGAAGGCGAGCTCGCAGCGCTACTGGGTAGCGGCGACACGTGGTCGATCGCGTAGCGAGTTCGTGACGAACCGGCTGCCCGCAGCAGGGGTAGGCCCGGCGGTAGCCGCGCCGACGAAATCTGGCCGACGCGATCTTGGCCGGCCTCGCCCCCGACCGTGAGTGGCTCGCACGCGCCGCCGCAGACATCACCGTCGCGCCCGGCGAGTTCGCGGCGCGACCTCGGTGACTCCGTGTCCTCGGAGTTGCGTTAGAGCGAGTCGCAGACGCGCTAGGTGGTCACAGGCGACGGATCCGCCGGCTGCGCCTTCGCGTCCCGCAGCCGGAAGTAGAGCAGCGTCCACACCAGGGCGATGAACGGCGTGGTGAGCGTGCCGCTGACGATGTTCGAGACGAGGCTCTGCAGCCACCCGTCGAGCGGCGAGAGGACGAGCGACAGCACGATCTCGAATCCGAGCAGCACCAGGATCGCCAGCACGATCACGGCGAAGACCTTCCAGCCATACCCGCGCACGAGCTCACGGCTCCGGCTGAACGCCGCCCCGGCCGCGGAGCGCTCGAGCACGACCACCGGGATGACGAGGACCCACCAGGTCATGAGGACGAGGCCGGGGACGATCAGGAGCACCAGGCCGAGGACGATGCCCAAGCCGGCGAGGAGACCCGCCACGACGATTGCTCCCAGCTGAGGCCGGACCCGGTTGAACGTGTCGCCGAGCGACAGGTCGGCGCGGCCGTCGCGGAGGTCCTCGACCGCCGTGACCAGCGCACCCTGCACCCAGAAGAGGCCGACGAGGGAGACGAACGCCGCGATCAGAGCGCCGAACCACCCCAGCACGAGCGTGAGCAGCGCGCCGACGATCGCGATCGCCACATAGACGACGAGCGCGATCGGGAGCAGGTGCCGCCAGTGCGCCTTGTAGTGCCCCCACGCCTCGCCGATCACGCCCTCGGTCGGAGTCATCGGCCAACCCTACGGGAGTTGGGCGCTGGGGATCTGGAGATCCGCGACCTCGCACGGATAGGCTCGCAGGATGGTCACCGCCGACGAGATCGGGTCGATCGCCGTCTTCGCCGGCCTCCCCGAGGCCGACCGCGAGCGGCTCGCGCGCGCGGCGGCCGACATCACGCTCGCGGCCGGCGAGTACGCGGCGCACGAGGGGGCCGACCGGGCGCTCTTCGCGGTGCTCGGAGGCAAGATCGAGGCGGTCAAGCTGGTCGACGGGATCCCGCGTGTCGTCGGCGAGCGCCAGGTAGGCGACCTCTTCGGCGAGGTGCCGATCGCGCTCGGGACGTTCTTCCCGGTCGGCTTCCGCGCGGCCGAGGCGACGCGCGTGCTCCGGATCGAGCCGAACGACTACCACGCGGTCGCGTCCGTCCAGCCCGACGTCGCCAAAGAAGTCGGCCGGCTCGCGGCCGACCGGATGTCGGGGCCGCGCGGGCTCCAGGGCATCGCCGCCGCGCCGCCGCCGCCGCGCGCGCTCGTCGTCGGCCACCGCCTCGACCCGTACACGAGCGCCCTACGGCACTTCCTCGACCGCAACCAGATCAGCTTCAAGTGGATCGCCCCCGACGCGCCGGACGCAGCGGAGGAGTGGGGGAGCGAGCTGCCGGTCGCCGACGACTGCCCGGCGATCCGGATGCTCGACGGGAAGACCGTCGTCCGTCCCGAGCTGCGCCGCGTCGCCGAGCTGCTCGGGCTCGCCACCGAGGCCGAGGCGGCCGAGTACGACGCCGTCATCGTCGGCGCCGGCCCGGCCGGGCTGGCCGCGGCCGTGTACGGGGCGTCGGAGGGGCTGCGCACGATCGTGATCGAGCGCGAGGCGCCCGGCGGCCAGGCCGGCACCTCCTCCCGGATCGAGAACTATCTGGGCTTCCCTTCGGGTGTCTCCGGCGACGAGCTCGCGAGCCGAGCGCTGCAGCAGGCGTGGCGGCTCGGCGCCGAGGTGCTCGTGACGCGGACGATCACGCGGATCGACCCGGCGACGCGGCAGGTGCACCTCGACGGCGGCGACGTCCTCCGCGCGAAGACGATCATCCTCGCGTGCGGCGTCTCGTGGCGGCAGCTCAAGGTCGAGGGGTGCGACCGGCTCGCGGGCAAGGGTGTCTCGTACGGCGCCGCCCGCAGCGACGCGGCGAGCGTCCACGGTCTCGACGTCCACATCGTCGGCGCCGGCAACTCCGCGGGCCAGGCGGCCGTCAGCTTCGCGAACCACGCCAGGAGCGTCACCATCCTCTGCCGCGGCGAGACGCTCGAGCGGAGCATGTCGCGCTACCTCGTCGAGCAGCTCGAGTCGCGCTCGAACGTGACGACGCTCCACTGCAGCGAGGTCGTGGCTGCTCACGGGGAGGACTCGCTCGAGGCGATCGAGATCCGCAACAGCACGAGCGGCGAGACGAGCCGGCACGACTCGGGCGGGCTCTTCATCTTCATCGGCGCCGACGCCGAGACCGGCTGGCTGCCGCCCGAGATCGCCCTCGACGGCCGCGGCTACGTGCTCACCGGCTCGGAGGTCCCCGAGGCGGGCCACTGGGATCTCGACCGCGACCCCTACCTGCTCGAGACGAGCGTCCCAGGGATCTTCGCGAGCGGCGACGTCCGCTACGGCCCGGTCAAGCGCGTCGCGGCCGCCGTCGGGGAGGGCAGCATGGCGATCGCCTTCGTCCACCAGTACTTGAAAACCCTGGACTCGTAAGCGCTGAAAGACCGTGTTACGGTCGGTGAGCACCTAGCTTCTGCTAGGTAAACACAACTTCGAGAGGGGTCTGAATGAAGCGTCTGGTTTCTGCGGCCGTGCTTGCCCTTGCCTGCGCGGCGATCGTCACGGCGGCGGCCGTGGCCGCGCCCGCGCCGGGGACGTACAAGGGCAACCTGTACACCGGCGTCACGAAGGGGGCTCCCGCCACGGTGGCGGTCGCCGGCACGAAGGTCACGATCAGGGTGGCGAAGTTCCCGATCAAGTGCATCGGGCCGAGCGGCAAGTTCGACCAGCCGTCGGCGCCGATGAAGTACGAGTTCAAGGGCACGCTCAAGGGCAACGTCGTCAGCGGCACCTACAGGAGCCCGCTGGGCGGCACCGGCGAGTACTTCACCGCCAAGCTCACCTACGCGGCGGCGACGAAGTCGTTCAGCGGCAAGATCGGCTTCGTCGGCAGGTGCCAGGGCACGTCGACGCTGAAGGCCAAGAAGGCGTAGCAGCACGTTTCACCGTTCCGGTGGCGGGGAGAACCGCCGCCGGAATGGTGGATCGGATCGCGGATCCCTGGGGCTCGCGGACCCCGTACCCGCGCGGCGGCGAGTGGCCGGTGCGTGTCGACGAGCACACGGACGGGCCGGTCGAACGCTGGGTCGAGTCGGCCTGCGTCCTCTGCTCCCACGGCTGCGGCCTCGACATCGGCGTCCGCGACGGCAGGATCGTCGGCGTCCGCGGCCGGGCAACCGACCGCGCCGACCGCGGCCGGCTCGGGCCGAAGGGCCTCTACGGCTGGCAGGCGAACAACGCCGACGACCGGCTTCTGCGCCCGCTCGTCCGCCGCGACGGCGAGCTGCGCGAGGCGAGTTGGACGAGGAAGACGTCGTGGTCGTCGCGGTGCCGCCCGGCGGCGCGCGCAGCGCGACCAGTGCCAGACCTTCGCGACGAGGGTCGACAAGCGGCTGCAGAAGCTCGAGCCGGTGGGGCAGCGCCTACGGCGGCGAGGCGGAGTGGCAGAGCGCCGTCCAGAGCGAGAGCGCCGACCTGCTCGAGGACCTGCGAGCCCTCTACCTGCGCGCTCAGGAGGTTGCGATCACCTGGCTGATGGCCTCCCAGGCGGCCAAGGGCGCCCGCGACCAGGAGCTGCTGACGCTCTCGACCGAGTGTCAGACGGACGTGGAGACG
>CAWGZI010000008.1:0-71603 GCA_963827015.1 uncultured Gaiellaceae bacterium
CCGATCCCGTGACGAGGGTGTACCGACTTCGCGGCGGTGGGCGAGCGGCCGGAGCCGCCCGCCCACCGGTGTGGCTCAGCCGCCGTAGTCCAGCCAGCTGCCGAGCGGCGGCCGCTCGTCGACGCCCGGCTTGCTCCAGTCGCAGACGCCGGTCGGGAACGTCGCCTGAGCCGCGCCTGCTGCGCCGCACGTGAACGAGACCGCGTAGGCGCCGAAGTCGAGCGGCTTCAGCTGGCACTTGAGCACGTCGTCTCGAGCGGGGCGCCGGCGGCGATCCGGTGTCGCCGCAACGTCGGGTAGAGCGCCTCGCAGGTGCCGGCGAGGCCGAGCCCGAACGGCTCGTCGATCCTGTCGTCGGCACGTCCAGCAGGCGTCGTCAGCGCGACCGGGCGGTTACGGAGCGTCCTCCGGCCGCCGTGCCCGCGCGCGTCGTCGGCGCGGATCGCGGCCAGCCACGCCTCCATCTGCGTCAGCGCCTCGACCGCCATCGCGCCGCCGCCCGGCCGCGTTCGCGATAAGATCACATGGTTCGCGGCCGTGCCGTTCGCGTCCAGCAGCCGCTGCCGCGCAGACGAACGAGCGGAACCGCGTGTGGATGTCGCCGCGCGGGGTCGGTGTACGTGCGCGCGTCGATGATCGGCGTCGACGCGAGCCCGAGCCCGTAGTCGTTGACGCGGCCGGTCTCGTACGCTGCGGCACGAGCCCGATCGGGTCGGCCGCCGACCGCTGCGGGACGAGCTGGCCGATCACGTCGTAGCCGCCCACGTTCTCGTTCAGCGAGACGAACTGCTCCGGCGTGATCGCGCCCGACCTGGAGCGCGGTGAGCCCGTACTGGACGCCGACGTTGTCGAGCGGCCGCCACACGAAGCCGTTCGCCGGGTTGCGGCCGAGCTGGTTGCGATCTGCTCGAAGCTCGTGCACTGGATCCCGCCCGGGTTCGTGACCGGGTGGTAGCGCGCCGAGACGGGGATCGCCGACGGGCAGGCCTCGAGCGCGTTCGTGCGGCTGGCGAACGCGAGGTGCCAGAACTGGCACGAGCCGAACGTGCCGAAGCCCGAGGCGCGGCCGCGCTGCGCCGCCGTCCAGCCGGCGGCGCCCCGGCCGGGCTGGCGAAGTAGCGGGCGAGCAGCCGGCAGTCCGGGACGGTGCCGAGAGTGATCGCGTCCGGGAACGAGGCGCTCGGGACGATCCCGTCGAGGATGCCCGGGTAGTTGTTGGCGATCAGGTGCTGCTGGATCGCTCCGCCCGAGCCGCCCCAGCCGATCGTGTAGCGCGGCACGCCGTACGTCTCGACGAAGTGCTCCTTGACCATCAGCGCGACCTCGGCCGAGATCACCTCGCTGCAGTTGTTGTCGAGACGTTCAGGCTCGACGAGGCGACGGCGTAGCCGCGCGCGAGGAAGAGGTCGGTGAGGACGCCGCCCGTGCCGTGCCCCTGGTGGTAGCCGACGTTGCAGCCGCCGCCGAACGTGTAGACGAGCCGCTCGTTCCAGCCGGGCTCGGCCGTGAACGGGCTCGGCGGCGCGGCCGGGTCGTACAGCGCGGCGATCTCGTAGACGCCGCGGTCGATCGTGCCGCGCTCGAGCCGGACGATGTAGTCGACCGTGCGGCCGTCGACGTCGTCGTCTGCGCGAGGTCGGCGGGCCGCACGGCCGGGTCGGCGAGCGCGGCGAACGCCCGGCCGTCGTGCGGTACCGGTAGCGTCACCTGCGTCGGCGCGGAGCAGGACGCGTCGAGCGGCGGGCCGAGCCCGGCCTGCACGGTCTCGCAGAAGAACGGCTGCTGCTGCGGGCCGGAGAACAGCGGGCCGGTGATCGGGTGGTTGACCACGTCGGAGCGTCGCGGAGCGTCCGGGCGGCGTGCCCTTCCCCCCGCCGTTCGCGCGGGCGACGATCTCGTTCTCGCCCAGGGCGAGCCCGTCGACGAGCCCGCGCAGCGAGCCGTCGGGCATCTGCTGGAAGCTTTCGGGTACGTCGCGGCCGTTCGCCTCGATCCGGAGGTGCTTCAGGCTCGCGGCGTCGTCGTGGAGGCGGATCTCGACGAGGACGTCACCCCCCGAGACGTATTGCGGCAGCGTCGACAGCGCCTCGATCGTGGGCGCCGCGCTGCTCGCGCCGCCCGCTCCCACGGGCAGCAGGCCGCCGGCGAGGACGGCTGCGGCCGCGGCTTCGAGGCGCTACGCGGCGTGTGCGTGGACGGTCATCTCTCCCCCTCTCGTCGTGTGCGCGGCGAGCACACCACACGGCGCCGGACCGCGCAAGTGGGGCGAACGAGAGAGGCCGCCTCGCGGCGGCCTCTCGGGCTCTTACTCCTCCTCGGCCGGAGCCTCGTCGGGCTCCGCCGGCTCGGCGTCCGCCGGCACCGTCACCTTCTCGGCCCGCGGCTCGCCCTCGACGATCCTGATGTCGACGAGCGACTCGCCCTCCTCGCCGGTGAGCTCCGCCTTCTTGTCGACGACGATCGTCGAGCCCGGGTTGAGCTCGCGGCCGAGGACGAAGTCGGCGAGCGGATCCTCGATGTAGCGCTGGATCGCGCGGCGCAGCGGCCGGGCGCCCATGGCCGGGTCGAAGCCCTGCTCGACGAGCACGTCCTTGGCGCCGTCGGTCAGCTCGATCGCGACCTCGTAGGTCGCCATCTGCTCCCGCAGCCGCTTCAGCTGCAGGTCGACGATCGTGAAGATCTCCTCCTTCTCGAGCTTGTGGAAGACGATCGTCTCGTCGATCCGGTTCAGCAGCTCGGGACGGAAGACCTTCTTCAGGTCGCCCATGACGCGGCCCTTCATCTCGTCGTAGGAGAGACCGACCTCGTCCCCGAACGAGAAGCCGAGCGTCTGGTTCTTCGCGATCTGGCCGGCGCCGATGTTCGACGTCATGATCACGATCGCGTTCCGGAAGTCGACCTTGCGGCCCTGCGAGTCGGTCAGCTTCCCCTCCTCCAGGATCTGGAGCAGGATGTTGAAGACGTCCGGGTGCGCCTTCTCGATCTCGTCGAGCAGGAGCACCGAGTACGGCTTGCGCCGGACGGCCTCGGTCAGCTGGCCGCCCTCGTCGTAACCGACGTAGCCGGGCGGGGAGCCGACGAGCCGGGACACGGAGTGCTTCTCCATGTACTCCGACATGTCGACCTGGATCATCGCGTCCTCGTCGCCGAAGAGGAACTCGGCCAGCGTGCGCGCGAGCTCCGTCTTGCCGACGCCGGAGGGGCCGAGGAAGATGAACGAGCCGGTCGGGCGCTTGGGATCCTTGATCCCGGCCCGCGCGCGGCGGATCGACTTCGACACCGCGACGATCGCCTGGTGCTGGCCGATCACGCGCTTGTGCAGCTCGTCCTCCATCCGGATCAGCTTCTGCGACTCCGCCTCGGTCAGCTCGAAGACGGGGATGCCCGTCCACATCGAGACGATGTCCGCGATCTCCGGCCGGTCGACCTGGGGCTGCTCCTCGGACTCCTCCGAGCGCCAGTTCTCCTCCAGCTCCTTCTTCTTCTGGGTCAGCTTGCGCTCCTTGTCGCGCAAGGACGCGGCCTTCTCGAACTCCTGCGACTCGATCGCGTTCTCCTTCTCCGTCCGCACCCGCTCGATCTCGTCCTCGAGCTCGCGGTAGCGCGGCGGCGCGGTCATCGTCTTGATCCGGAGCCGGGAGCCGGCCTCGTCGATCAGGTCGATCGCCTTGTCCGGCAGGTGCCGGTCCTGGATGTAGCGGTCGGCGAGCTCGGCCGCGGCGCGGAGCGCGTCGTCGGAGATCTGGCAGCGGTGATGCGCCTCGTAGCGGTCGCGGAGGCCACGGAGGATCTGCACGGTGTCGTCGATCGACGGCTCCTCGACGCGGACCTGCTGGAAGCGCCGCTCGAGGGCGGCGTCCCGCTCGAGGTACTTGCGGTACTCGTCGAGCGTCGTGGCGCCGATCGTCTGCAGCTCGCCACGAGCCAGCGCCGGCTTCAGGATCGAGGCCGCGTCGATCGCGCCCTCGGCCGCACCGGCCCCGACGAGGTTATGGAGCTCGTCGATGAAGAGGATGATGTCGCCCCGCTGCATGATCTCCTTCATCACCTTCTTGAGCCGCTCCTCGAACTCGCCGCGGTACTTCGAGCCGGCGACGAGGGCGGCCAGGTCGAGCGTGTAGATCTGCTTGTTCTTCAGCAGCTCGGGGACCTGGTTGGTGGAGATCCGGTTGGCGAGGCCCTCGACGACGGCGGTCTTGCCGACGCCCGGCTCGCCGATCAGCACCGGGTTGTTCTTCTGGCGGCGCGAGAGGATCTGCATCACGCGCTCGATCTCGGTCTGGCGCCCGACGACGGGATCCAGCTTGCCGTCGGTCGCGGCCTTGGTCAGGTTGCGCCCGAACTGGTCGAGCAGCTTCGAGCTCTTCGCCTTCTCTCCCGAGCCCCCGCCGGAGCCCTGCTGGCGCCGTCCGGGACCGGAGAGCATGCGGATGATCTCGTTGCGGATCTTTTCGGCGTCCGCATCGAAGTCGAGCAGGATCCGGGCGGCCACGCCCTCGTTCTCCCGCACGAGCCCGAGCAGGATGTGCTCGGTGCCGATGTAGTTGTGGCCCAGCGAGAGCGCCTCTCGCAGGGCCAGCTCCAGCACCTTCTTCGCCCGCGGCGTGAACGGGATCTGACCCGTCGTCACCTCGTCGCCCTGGCCGACGATGCGAGCGACCTGCGCGCGCACCTCTTCCACGGTGATGTCGAGCGACTCGAGCACGCGCGCGGCAAGACCCTCTTCCTCACGCAAGAGTCCGAGGAGAATGTGCTCCGTGCCGATGTAGTTGTGCTTGAGGGCGCGGGCCTCGTCTTGGGCAAGAACGACGACCTGGCGAGCCCGTTCTGTGAATCGCTCGAACAACCTCTCGACCCTCCTTCCGGCATTGAATTCCGGAGGGAAGCTGATTCAACCCTCCGGGTCGAAGGTCTGCGCCCATGGTATCGGACGGCAGGCGGCTGTCAGCATCGCCGCCCAAGACCTACCCGGGTACCTAGCCGCGCGCGCGGGCGATCAGAGCGCCGAAGACGTCCTCGAACACGAGATCGACGTCGCCCGGCAGCCGCCCGTCCGGCGCGGCCACTCCCCGGAACGTGTCCAGGTAGAGCTCGAGCTCCTCCCGCCGCTCCGGAAACGCCGGCCCCTGCTCGGCCAGCAGCCGCTCGACGTCCGCCACCGTCCACTCGCCGTACCGCGGCTGCACGAACGGACCTGCCGCAGGCCCGCGCGGCTCGGCCGCCGCGGCCGCCGCGGGCTGCTCGGACGGACGGAGCGCGACGGCCGCCGGAGCCGCCTTCGGCTTCGGTCTCGGCGTCCGGCGGACGGCCGGCCTCGGCGCGTGCTCCCGCAGGCTGCCGAGAAGCGCGAGCGCGAGCCCGGCAAGCGCGCCCAGCAAGGCGCCGAGAGCGAGGTTGCGCGCCGGCTTGGGCGAGACGCGATCCTCGCGCACGGCGGCCGGCTCCCAGATCGAGGCCACGGTCTGGGGCGCGAAGCGGTCGTTGAAGAGGACGGTCGCCACCTCCGAGAGCTCCTGCGCCGTCCGGCGGGCCTCGTCGCGGCTCGGCGCGTCGACGGAGATGCGCAGCAGCGAGCTCTCCGCCTGGGCGTCGACCTCGATCCGGTCCACGAGCCCCTCGGGCGACTCGTCGAGGCCGAGGTTGCGGACGGCGGACTCGGCGACGGCACGGCTGTCGAACAGCTCGGCCGCGGCCTCGGCCGCCTGCTCGAGCCGGGGGTCGCTGCCGGGGGGCTGGCCGGCGCGCACGAGCACGATCGAGGCGTCGCCGCGGTAGGTCGAGTCCTGGAGGAGCGTGACCGCGACGGCAGCGACGACGCCGACCGCGACGCCCAGCAGCGGTCCGGCAGGCCCGGAGAGCCGAGGGCGGCGGAGCATCCGCCTAGGAACGTTCCTTCAGGGCCGGGAAGAGGATCACGTCGCGGATCGTCTCGCGGCCGGTCAGCAGCATGGCCAGCCGGTCGATCCCGAGACCGAGCCCCGCGGTAGGCGGCATCCCGTAGGAAAGCGCCTCGACGTAGTCGGGGTCGTCCTCGACGAACTCGGCTGCGCCCGCCTCCTTCTCCTGCACCTGCTCCTGGAAGCGGCGCGCCTGCTCCTCCGCGTCGTTGATCTCGCTGTAGGCGTTCCCGAGCTCGAAGCCGGCGGCGAAGTACTCGAAGCGCTCCACGAACGACGGATCGTCGGCCGTCGTGCGCGCGAAGGGCGAGAGCTCGACCGGGTAGTCGTGGAGAATCGTCGGCTCGATCAGGTTCGGCTCGACGAAGGACGAGAGAGCGTGGTCGAGGAGCTGCGCCCACGTGTGGTCGTGCGAGGTGTCGACATCACGTGCGTCGAGCGCGGCCCTCAGCTCGTCGGCGTCGCGCAGCCAGAGCCCGTGCTCGGCGAGCGCGTCCGCCAGCTTCAACCGACGCCACGGGGCCTTGAGGTCGACGTCGTGGCCACGGAACGTGACCTTCGTCGTCCCCAGCGCCGCGAGCGCCACCCGCTCGAGTAGGTTCTCGAGCCGCACCATCGCGTCCTCGTAGTTCGCGTAGGCCTCGTACCACTCGAGCATCGTGAACTCGGGGGCGTTCTTGTACGAGAGCCCCTCGTTGCGGAAGTCCTTGCCGATCTCGTAGACCTTCTCGAGCCCGCCGACGATCAGCCGCTTCAGGTAGAGCTCGGTCGCGATCCGCAGGTACATGTCCTGGTCGAGCTCCTCGTAGCGCGTCACGAAGGGGGTCGCGAAGGCGCCGCCGTAGCGCGGCTGCAGCACCGGTGTCTCGACCTCGAGGAAACCGTCCTCGTCGAGCGCGCGCCGGATCTCCGCGACCGCGCGCGTCCTGATCTCGAAGTCTCGCCTGGTCTCCTCGTTCATCAGCAGGTCGAGGTAGCGCTTGCGGTAGCGCTGCTCGACGTCGGTGAGGCCGTGGAACGTGTCCGGGAGCGGCGAGCGGTTCTTCGCCAGGAGCTCGAACTCGGCCACCTGGAGCGAGGGCTCGCCGCGGCGGGACTTCGCCGGATGGCCGCTGACCCCGACGACGTCGCCGAGGTCGACGTCGACCTTGCCCGCGAGGAGCTGGATCCGCCCGCTCCTGTCGACGAGGTCGAGGAAGGTGATCTTGCCCATCTCACGCCGCGCGAGCACGCGTCCGGCCAGGCGGAACGTCTTCGACTCGTCCGTCGCGCCGGGCTCGACCTCCTCGGCCACGGTCCGGACGGCCGCGATCTCGTCCCGGTCGGCAAAGCGCTTGGGCAGCATCGCGCGAGTCTAGATGCCGTCGGGGCCGGATCACGGGAGCTCTACCTAGGTAGCTGCGCCGCAGAAGACAGGTAGCCGACACCGATGACGAAGGAGCGTCTTCGCCCTACCGTGATCTGCATGAGACCCACCCAACCCAGAGGATTCCCATGTACGCCGCGGCGACGCTGACGGCGCCTGCGTCCGACGGGCGGATGGCGCCGAGGAGCGCGCCCGCGAGCCGCCGGCGCCGCGGCGGCGCGCTGGCCGTCACCGCCTGGATGCTGGCCGCGGCTCTGCCCCTCGTCGGCCTCGTCTCGCTGCTGCTGCGCGAGCAGCTCGACGTGGACTGGGACAACTACCGCGTCCACTTCGCGCTGTTCCTGACGGTCGGCCTGGGGGTCTTCGTGCTCGCCTACGCCGCCGGCGCGGCCGCGAACCGCCGCGGCGACGCGCGCGTGCTGCTGATCTCGCTCGCCTTCCTGGCCACCGGCGGGTTCCTCGGCCTGCACGCGCTCGGGACGACCGGCGTTCTCTTCACGCAGGAATATGCGGGGTTCAAGGTGGCGAACCCGGTCGGCCTCGTCGTCGCCGCAGGCTTTGCGCTCTCGTCCGCGTTCGTCGACGTTCGCCCGTCGTTCGCGCGGTTCGTCGTGCGCCATCGCGTCGCGCTGCGCCGCACCGTGCTGATCGCGCTGGCTGCGTGGTTCGTCTGGACGGTCGCCGAGCTGCCGCCCCTGGACGAGCCCGGCAACGAGGGCGGCTCGCGCAGCTTCGTCGCGGCGATGGCGGCCGTCGGCGCCGCTGCGTACGCCGTCGCGGCCGCGCGCTTCTGGTTCGTCTATCGCGAGCGGATCGGCCTGCTCCAGGCGAGCGTGATCGCCTGCTTCGCCCTCCTCGCCGAGGCGATGATCGGGGTGGCCCTGACCGGGGAGCGCGCCTGGCACGCGAGCTGGTGGGAGTGGCACGCCCTGATCGTCATGGCCTACGCCCTGATCAGCTACGCCGCCCACCGCGAGTGGCAGGACGAGCGCTTCCGCGGCCTCTACCTCCCGACCACGCGAGAGCGGATCCAGCCGGTGAGCGTCCTCTTCAGCGACCTGGCCGGCTTCACGAGCTTCGCGGAGCGCGCCGAGCCCGCCGAGGTCGCGCGCATGCTGGACGCGTACTACGCGGCCGCGGCGCCGCTGATCACGCGCTGGTACGGCGGCGAGGTGGAGAAGTTCATCGGCGACGGGATGATGGCGACGTTCAACAGCCGCGGCGACACACCCGACCACGCGGTGCGGGCGGCCGGCGCCGCGCTGGCCCTGCAGCGCGACCTGACCCTGCTCGCGGAGGCGAACCCGGGCTGGCCGCGCCTGCGCGTGGGGGTCAACACCGGTGACGCGGTCGTACGTGAGATGGGCGGCGACGGGTTCGTCGCGTACGTCGTCGTCGGCGACACCGTCAACACCGCGTCCCGGCTCGAGAACGAGGCACCCGAGGGCGGCGTGCTGATCGGCGCCGAGACGCGCCGCGCGCTCCCCGAGGGGAGCGTCGTCGAGCCACTGCCGCAGCTGCGGGTCAAGGGCAAGCAGCAGGCGCTGGACGCCTACCTGCTCCGGGCGCTGCCCGACCGGTGAGCCGGGCGCTCAGGCGGCCTGGATGTCGAGGATCTTGTATTTCATTGATCCCCTGGGGGCAGCGACCTCGACCGTCTCGCCCTTCTTCTTGCCGATGATCGCCTTGCCGACCGGCGACTCGTTCGAGAGCTTCGACTCGGCGGGGTTCGCCTCGGCGGAGCCGACGATCGTGTACTCGACGGTCGACTTCGCGTCGACGTCGCGCAGCTTCACCTTGGCGCCGATCGAGACGACGCTGAGATCGACGTCGCGCTTCTGGATCACGCGCGCGTTCAGCAGCCGCTCCTCGAGCTGGGCGATCTTGTGCTCGAGCATCGCCTGCTCGTTCTTGGCGTCGTCGTACTCGGCGTTCTCCGAGATGTCGCCGAACTCGCGGGCGACGCGGATCCGATCGGCGACCTCACGCCGCTTCTCGGTCGAGAGCAGCTCGATCTCAGCCTTCAGCTTCTCGTAGCCCTCGGGCGTGAGAATGACTTCCTTCAACATGCCTCCTCAAGACAAAAGCCGGCGATATCGCGCCGACGCGGGCCGGAATGGTAGCGGCCCGTTCTGATGCGGTCAATACCTCTGAGTACCATCCGTGAACCATGAACGTCGATCTGCGCGAGAGCTGGTTCGTCCGCGACGTCGAGATCCCGACGCGGCTCGTCCTGGCGCCGATGGCGGGCGTCAGCGTGCAGGCGTTTCGCCGCCAGGGACGCCGCTTCGGAGCCGGTCTCGTCTGCTCGGAGATGGTCAGCTGTGCGGGCATCGAGCACCGGAACGAGAAGACGCTCGGATACCTGCGCGTCGCGTCGGACGAGCATCCGCTCGCGATCCAGATCTTCGGCTCGGAGCCGCGCACGATGGCGGAGGCCGCCCGCATGGTCGAGGCGGCCGGGGCCGACCTCGTCGACATCAACTTCGGCTGCCCCGTCCGCAAGGTGACGAAGACCGGCGCCGGCGCCACGCTCCTCGACGAGCCGGGTCGTGCGACGGCGATCGTCGAGTCGGTCGCCGCGGCCGTCGACGTGCCGGTGAGCGTCAAGATGCGGCGCGGCCTCCGCGACGGCGCGCGAACGTGCCTCGAGCTGGGACCGCAACTCGTCGAAGCGGGCGCGGCGACGCTGACGCTGCACCCGCGCTCGGCCCAGCAGATGTACACCGGCACCGCCGACCACTCCCTGACGGCCGAGCTCGTCTCGCTCGTCGACGTGCCCGTGATCGCCTCCGGCGACGTCACCTCGCGCGCGAAGGCGCAGGCCGTGCTCGCGACGACCGGCGCGGCGGCCGTGATGGTCGGCCGCGGCGCGCAGGGCAACCCGTGGGCGCTGCGCGAGATCGTCGACGGTGACGCCGACGAGCCGACGCGCGAGGAGGTCGTCGCCGAGCTCGTCCTCTTCATCCGCGAGACGGTGCGCGAGCTGGGCGAGCGGCGCGCGTCCGGCTTCCTGAAGAAGTTCTACGGCTGGTATCTCGGCCGCGGCCGCTTCCCGCGGCCGTTCAAGCAGGAGCTGGTGGTGCTCGACTCGACCGAGGACGTGGAGCGGCGCCTGATCGCCGCCGCCCCGGGAGCCCTGCAGCTGATCCAGCAGCTGGAGGCAGAGCTCCCGGCGGGCGACGAGGTCCTGCTCGACTTGCCGATCTCGATCTACGGCGGCGGCTAGGTCGCGACGCGGGCTCGCGGCTCCGCCTCCTTGCGGGCGGCCGCCCAGGCGCCGAGGAGCCCGAGGGTGAGCACCGCGTGGAGAACGTTGTCGGCGGAGTTGACCGGGATCCAGTCACCGGCGCCGATCACGCCGAGCAGGAACACGGCCGCGTAGGCGATTCCCCCGAAGAGCAGATAGCTGAGCGCACCCGAGTGGGTCGCGGCCAGCAGGATGCCGACGCCGAAGAGCAGGTGAACGATGTTGTGTAGGACGCTGACCTTGAAGATGCCGAGCAGCTCGGCGTTGCCGTCGTTGCCGGCGAACTCGAGCCCGTCGTAGAGGTTCGTCGTCAGGCCGGGGACGAATCCGAGGATGCCGACGAGCAGGAAGACGGCGCCGAACATGAGCGCCAGTCGCTGAGCGAGCGTGCGGTTGTGCATGAGACCTCCGTATCTAGGAACCCTGTCCATGGTTTGTCCCACCTCTGGCGAGATCTCAAACTGAGGCGTTGCGCTGCCAGACGAGCCGGAGGCCCTCCAACGTCAGATCCGGGTCGACCCGGTCGAGCGTGCGGGCGTGCGGGGCGATCAGGTCGGCAAGGCCTCCGGTCGCGACGGTCGGGGCTTCGACACCAAGCTCCTCGCGGATCCTGCCGACGATCCCGTCGACCTGGCCCGCGAAGCCGTAGACGAGTCCGGACTGGAGCCCGCCGACGGTGGTCTTCCCGATCACCGTCGGCGGCGCCGTGAAGTCGACCTTGACCAGGCGCGCCGCGCGCGCGAACAGCGCGTCCATCGAGATCTCGATCCCCGGCGCGAGCACGCCGCCGACGTACTCGCCCTCCGGGGAGACGATGTCGAAGTTGGTCGAGGTGCCGAAGTCGACGACGATCACCGGCGCGCCGTAGCGCTCGCTCGCCGCTACCGCGTTGACGATCCGGTCGGGGCCGACCTCGCGGGGATCGTCGTAGCGGATCGGGATGCCCGTCTTCACGCCGGGGCCGACCGTCAGGAGCGGCGCCTGGGCCCAGCGCCCGGCGACCCGCTCCCACTCCCGCTGCAACGCCGGCACCGTGGTCGAGAGGCAGATCCCGTCGACGTCCTCGAGCTCGAAGAGCGATCCGAGGGTGACCCCCAGCTCGTCGCCGGTGCGGCTGCGGTCGGTCGCGAGCCGGAAGCTGTCGACGAGCCGCTCGCCCTCGAACAGGCCGAGCACCGTCTGCGTGTTGCCGACGTCGACTGCGAGCAGCACGCCGCGAGCGTACCGACTTAGTTGCTGACAGCAACGAAGTCGCTCGGGCTACGGCGTGTCGTCGTCCGTGCTCAGCCGTTCGCCGAGGCGCTCGGCCAGCGCTTCGGCCGTCAGCTTCGGGTCGTCGTTCTCGCCCCGGAGCTCCTCGACCGTGACGTCGCTCGACGTGTAGACCTCGGCCCGCGGGATGATCCGGGTGGGCCGGTTCTTGTCCCAGACCCAGACGTCCTCCATCTTCACGTGGAAGAACGGGTAGCTCGCCTGCGGCGAGGCCTGGAGGTCGAGCTTGTTGCAGAGGTACGTCGCGTCTGCGGTCAGGATGCAGTAGCGGAAGAGCCCGAAGACGGCCGTGTACTCGCGCTTCAGCGCGAGCTCGAGCTCCGCCTCGAACTCGTCGAGATCGTCGAGATGGCTCACCCGCTCAGTGTAGCCCCGCAAGGAGGTCCGACACGCGGCCGCGGCCCGGAATCGCGAGCTCCGGATCGAGGTCGAGGAGCGGCTCGAGCGCGAAGCGGCGCTCGTGCAGGCGTGGGTGCGGCACGGTCAGGCCGGGCTCGTCGACCGTCTCGGAGCCGTAGAGGAGGAGGTCGAGGTCGATCGTGCGCGGCCCCCAGCGCTCGCGGCGCTCGCGCCCGAGCTCGCGCTCGACCGCAAGCAGCGCTCCGAGGAGCTCACGCGCGGAGAGATCCGTCTCGAGGGCGGCCGCCCCGTTCAGGAACGGCGGCTGATCGACGACGCCGACCGGGTCCGTCTCGCGAAGCTCGGAGACCGCGACGACGCCGGGGAGCGCGGCGAGCGCCGCCCGGATCGTGCCCTCACGGTCGCCGAGGTTCGCGCCGACGCCGACGTAGGCGCGCGTCATCGCTCGGCGGTGACGGTGGCGCGGCCGCCTTCGAGCTCGAGCTCGGGCTTGCCGACACGAACCCGCACGCCGGAGACGGCGAAGCGCCGCTTCAGCTCCTCGGCGACCGCCGCCGCCAGCGTCTCGAGCAGCTGGAACGCGGTGCCGTCCGAGACCTCGCGGACGGCCGCGACGACGTCGCGGTAGTCGACCGTCGCATCGATGTCGTCGACCGCCGGCTCGGCGAGCTCGAGCGTCACGTCGAAGACGAAGAGCTGCCCGTCGCGGCGCTCGTGGTCGAGCACGCCGTGCAGCCCGCGCAGCGTGATCCCCTCGATCTCTATCCGCATACGGCACCGGCCGCGGTCAGCGCTTCGACGTGCTCGCGCACGTCGTGAACGCGGAAGATCGAGGCACCGCGCTCGTACGCGGCGACGGCCGCGCCGAGCGAGGCCGCGAGCGACCCCGTCCGCGCCGCCGGGTCGAACAGCTTCCCGAGCGAGCTCTTGCGCGACAGCCCGACGAGGACGGGCCGGCCGAGGTCGAGCAGCACGTCGAGCCGGCGGATCAACTCGAGGTTCTGCGCGGGCGTCTTGCCGAAGCCGATACCGGGGTCGAGGCAGACGTGGTCCTCCGGGATCCCGGCCTCGACCGCGAACGCGAGCCGCTCCTCGAGGAAGGCGGCGACCTCGCCGGCGACGTCGTCGTACCGCGGATCGAGCTGCATCGTCCGCGGCTCTCCCTGCATGTGCATCAGGCAGACGTAGGCGCCGGCCTCGGCGACGACTCCGGCGAGATCGGGGTCGCCGCGAAGAGCCGTGACGTCGTTGACGAGCTCGGCGCCGAGGTCGAGCGCGCGCCGGGCGACCTCGCTCTTGGCGGTGTCGATCGAGACCGGAAGTCCGGCGAGGCGCTCCAGCACCGGCACGACGCGGCGCAGCTCCTCGTCCGGTGAGACGCCTTCGGAGCCGGGACGGGTCGACTCGCCGCCGACGTCGACGATCGTCGCCCCGTCCTCGATCATCCGGCGCGCCGCGGCCGCAGCGACGTCCGGGTCGAGGTGCACGCCTCCGTCGGAGAAGCTGTCGGGAGTCACGTTCACGATCCCCATCACCGCGGGCCGCTGCAAACGTTCCTCGACCGCCTGACGTCTCACCCTGCGTGGAGAGTAGCGCTCGTGTGCGCACGGCCTTCCTGACCGGGGCGGGCGTCGTGGCCGCCGTCGTGCTCGTCGCGATCGCGGCGGCGCGGGTCGACCTCGACCGGCGACGCGAGGACCCGCAAGCCGAGCGACGCCCTCTCGGACGTCCTCTTCAGCCTCTACCTGATCGCACTGGTCGGCGGCGCCGTCGCGTTCGTCTACCTGCTCGTGCTCCAGCGGCACGCGCGCGTGCAGAGCGGCAAGGCACCGCGCAAGAGCGTCGTCGAGATGCTCATCTCGATGTTCGTCCTCGTCGTCGCCGGCGCCTTGATCGCACGCAGGCTCGCGAACTGGGAACGGCCGAGGCCGATCGAGCCGGAGGAGGCGATCGGGCAAGCGGAGACGATCCCGGTCGACACCTCGACGCAGGTCGGCTCGACCTACGACGCAGACCTCTCGTGGCCGCCCGTGATCGTCACCGTCGGGCTGGTCGTGCTGGCGGTCGCCGCCTGGTGGTTCGCCGGCCGGGCGAGGCGGCGCGCCCGAGGAGAGCTTCGCCCGGTGCTCGCGGCCGCGGTCGCGCAGGCGGTCGACGAGTCGCTCGACGATCTCCGCGCCGAGCCCGACCCGCGCAAGGCGGTGATCGCCGCCTACGCCCGGCTCGAACGCGTCCTCGCCGCGCATGGGCTGCCGCGAGACCCCGCCGAGGCGCCGCTCGAGTATCTCGGGCGCATGCTCGCGCAGCTGTCCGTCTCCGACCGGGCGGCGCGTGCGCTCACCGACCTGTTCGAAGAGGCTAAGTTCTCGCAGCATGCAGTCGGGCCGGAGATGAAGGAGCAGGCGATCGACGCGCTCCAGACAGTGCGTGACGATCTGCTGGCGGCCGAGGCGCTGGCCGCGCAGGAGCGTGAGGCAGCCGTGCGGGCTCAGCGCGAGCACGCGAGAGCGGCGCAGTGAGTCGGCGCGCGCTACGGCTCGGACGCTTCCCGGCCCTCCTGACCGTCGTCCTCCTGCTGCTGCTCGTCGCGCTGCCGGGCCGCGCCGAGATCACGATCCGCGTGTACGTGCTCCTGGTCGCCGCGTTCGTCCTCGGCCAGCTGCTGGCGCGCCTGCGCCGCTCGCTGCCCGAGCAGGGTGCGTCGCCGGTCGACGCCGCACTCAACCGCCGTCCGCGCAAGCCGGAGCGGATCCCCGAGCTCGAGAAGATCGAGCGCGAGGTCACGCTCGGCCAGGCGACTGCGTTCGACCTCCACTTCCGGCTGCGCCCGACGCTGCGCCGGATCGCCTCCGAGCTGCTCCGCGCCCGCCGCGGGATCGACCTCGACACGAGCCCCGAGGCCGCGCGGCGCGCGCTCGGCGACGAGGCCTGGGAGCTCGTGCGCCCCGACCGCGAGCAGCCGCTCGAGCGCTTCGGCCGCGGGATCGAGCTCGCCTCCCTGCGGAACGTGGTTGCCTCGCTGGAGGCGCTCTGATGGAGCTCGCCGAGGTTCAGGAGCACGCACGGCGCATCCTGGACGAGGTCGAGCGCGCCGTCGTCGGCAAGCGCGACGCACTCGAGCTCGTCCTGCTCGGCCTGCTCTCCGACGGACACGTGCTGCTCGAGGACTATCCCGGCCTGGCGAAGACCCTGGCCGCACGCTCCTTCGCGCAGGTGACCCAGACCGGCTTCAACCGGATCCAGTTCACGCCCGACCTGATGCCGTCCGACGTGACCGGCTCCTCGATCTGGAATCAGCGCGAGGGCGACTTCGAGTTCCGCCCCGGCCCGATCTTCACCAACCTCCTCCTCGCCGACGAGATCAACCGCGCCCCGCCGAAGACCCAGGCGGCCCTGCTCGAGGCGATGCAGGAGCGGCAGGTGACGATCGAGGGAGTCACGCACCAGCTGGCGCGTCCGTTCCTCGTGCTCGCGACGCAGAACCCGGTCGAGTACGAAGGCACGTACCCGCTGCCCGAGGCACAGCTCGACCGCTTCCTGCTCCGCATCTCGTTCGGCTATCCCAGCCGCAGCGACGAGTGGGAGGTGCTCTCGCGGCGCCTCGAGCGGCGCGAGGACGAGGTCGAGCTGAGCCCCGTCGTCGACGGCCCGACGCTGCTCGCGCTCCAGGCCGCGATCGAGAACGTGCACGTCGGCGACGCCGTCGGCGGCTACATCGTCGACCTCGTCGCCGCCACCCGCACGAGCGTCTCCACCACCGTCGGCGCCAGCCCTCGCGGCAGCCTCGCGGTGCTCAAGCTGGCGCGCGGAAAGGCCGCGCTCGCCGGCCGCGACTTCGTCACGCCGGACGACGTGAAGGCCGTCGCAGTGCCGGCGCTCGCCCACCGGCTGATGCTGAGGCCCGAGCTGTGGGTGCAGCAGCTGGCGGCCGAGGACATCGTCCGCGACGTGCTCGAGACCGTGCCCACACCGGCGGCCGAGGCCGCCGCGCCGGCAGCCGAGTGAGGCCCTCGCCGTCACCGCGGGTGACGGCCTACGCGGTCATCACCGCGATCTTCCTCGTCGCCGCGCTCGCGCTGCGGC
Organism: uncultured Gaiellaceae bacterium; assembly: GCA_963827015.1. Classification (GTDB taxonomy): domain Bacteria; phylum Actinomycetota; class Thermoleophilia; order Gaiellales; family Gaiellaceae; genus Gaiellasilicea. The sequence goes on from CAWGZI010000008.1 coordinate 16,229, forward strand.
GACCGGAGCTGGCCGTGCTGGCGCTGCCCTTCGCGCTCCCGCTGGCGCTCGGCCTCGGGCTGACGCAGCCGCCCGACGTCCGCGTCCACGTCGACGTCGAGCGCCCGGCGGCTCTGGAGCAGGACGAGCTCGACGTCGAGCTGACCGTCTCCTCGGAGCGGCCGGTCGAGCGGCTCGAGCTCGTGCTCGTCGTCCCGGACGGGCTCGAGGTGGCCTCCGGTGCCAGCGCACAGTCCCTGCGCCTCGGCTGGGAGGACGAGCGGACTCTGAACCTCCGCCTGCGCTGCCTCCGCTGGGGCAACTACCGGGTCGGCGACGTCCGCCTCCGCGCGCGCGACCGGCTCGGGCTGACGGTCTGGGAGTCGAGGGTCGACCGGGGAAATCGCCTGCGCGTGTATCCGCTGCCCGAGACCCTGCGCCGGATCGTGCCGCCGGTCTCGACGCAGCTCTACACCGGCAACGAGGTCGCCCGCCAGAAGGGCGACGGGATGGAGTTCGCAGACCTGCGCCTGTTCGCACCCGGTGACCGCGTGCGCTCGATCAACTGGCGGGCGAGCGCTCGCCGCGACGAGCTCGTGGTCAACGAGCGTCATCCGGAGCGCAACGCCGACGTGATCCTCTTCCTCGACACGTTCGCAGACGCCCGCTCGGGCGGCCGCTCGACCCTCGACCTCGCGGTGCGCGCGACCGCGACGCTGGCGGCGCGCTACCTCGAGCGGCGCGACCGGGTCGGGCTCGTCTCGTTCGGCGGCGTCCTCCGCTGGCTGACGCCCGGCATGGGGACGACGCAGCAATATCGGATCGTCGACGCGCTGCTCGAGTCGGAGGTCGTCTTCAACTACGCCTGGAAGGACGTGTCCGTGATCCCTTCGCGGGTGCTGCCGCCGCAGGCGCTCGTCGTCGCCGTGACGCCGCTCCTCGACGACCGCGCGGTGGAGGCGCTGGCCGACCTGCGTGCACGCCGGTACGACCTCGCGATCATCGAGGTCTCGCCGGTCGAGTTCGCCAAGCCGGGGCCGAGCGAGTCCGACCGGCTGGCCCACAGGCTCTGGGTGCTCCGGCGCGAGGAGATCCGGGCGCGCTACGAACGGCTCGGAATCGCGGTCGCATCCTGGAGCGACGACAGGCCGCTCGACGGCGTGCTGGAGGGGGTGAGGGCATTCAGGCGCCACGCGCAGATCGCGCGCGTCTAGCCGCCGGCGTCGCCTCCGTGCTGGTCGCCGCAGGGACGGGAGCCTGGCTCGCGGCGATCGCCGAGGACGGCTACCTCGTCAGGGCGACGGTGCTGGCCGCCGCCGTCGCGGCGCTGCTGCTGACCCTGGCTCTCGTGCTCCGGCGGCCGATCGCGATTCCCGCGGCGATCATCGTCCTGACGGCGCCGTACGTCGCCGGCCTGGGCTTCGAGATCGACGGCCTCGACACGCGGGCGCCGCTGATCGCGGCTCTCCTGCTCGCCGTCGCCGAGCTCGCCTACTGGTCGCTCGAGCTGCGCGGCACGCTCTCCGACGAGCCGGGAACCTATCTGCGCCGGGTCGCGCTGCTGGCCGGCCTCACGGTCGGCACGATCGCCGCCGGAACGGTCGTGCTCGCACTCGTCGAGCAGGCGGGCGACGGCGGCACGGCGGCCGACATCGCGGGAGCGGTCGCAGCCGTCGGCGCGATCGCCCTGATCGCGGTCGCCGCGGCGCGGCGGACGAGCTAGCTAGCCCGCCGGGTCCGGTTCCGGCGGTTGCATCGAGACGCCGGGGACGGGGCGCGGCTTCGGCTTCGGGGTCGGCTTGCGCTCCGCCTCGCCCTCGGCCGGCGCCTCGGCCGGCTCCGGCGCTTCCTCGGGGAAGACCGACTCTTCGGCCTCGCCGGCGAGCAGGCGCTCGAACTGGTCCTTGTCGATCGTCTCGCGCTCGATCAGGATCGCCGACAGCTTGTGCAGGTCGATCCATGTGCTCGCGGAGGACGCGGTGCGCGGTCGCGTGGGCCTCCTCGATCACGCGGCGGATCTCGTCGTCGATCTCGCGCGCGATCTCGTCCGAGTAGTCGGGCTCGTTGCCCATCTCGCGGCCGAGGAACGGCTGGCTGTGGTCGCGGCCGAGCACGCGCGGGCCGAGCTTCTCGCTCATGCCGTAGCGCATGATCATCGCCTTCGACGTCGCCGTCACCTTCTCGAGGTCGTTCGCCGCACCGGTCGTCACCTCGTGGAAGACCAGCTCCTCCGCGGCGCGGCCGCCGAGCGTCATCGCGAGATCGTCCATCAGCGCCGAGCGAGTCGTCAGGTAGCGATCCTCGGTCGGCAGCGAGATCGTCAGGCCGAGCGCCTGGCCGCGCGAGACGATCGTGATCTTGTGGACGGGGTTCGTGTCCTCGAGGAAGTGGCCGACGAGCGCGTGACCCATCTCGTGGTAGGCGGTGATCTTCCGCTCCTTCTCGGAGAGCAGCCGCGCCTTCTTCTCCGGCCCGGCGATCACGCGCATGATCCCCTCCTCCAGCTCCTCCTGGCCGATCATCTTCTTGCCGTGGCGCGCTGCGAGCAGCGCCGCCTCGTTGATCAGGTTGGCCAGGTCGGCGCCCGTGAAGCCCGGTGTGCCGGCTGCGAGCGTGTCGAGGTCGATCTCGGGCGCCAGCGGCTTGCCCTTGGAGTGCACCTCGAGGATCTTCCTGCGCCCGTTGCGGTCGGGACGGTCGACGACGATCTGACGGTCGAAGCGGCCCGGGCGGAGCAGGGCGGGATCGAGGATGTCTGGCCGGTTCGTGGCGGCGATCAGGATGATGTTGTCCTTCATCTCGAAGCCGTCCATCTCGACGAGGAGCTGGTTCAGCGTCTGCTCACGCTCGTCGTGACCTCCGCCGAGGCCGGCGCCGCGATGACGGCCGACCGCGTCGATCTCGTCCATGAAGATGATGCAGGGGCTGGACTGCTTCGCCTGCTCGAAGAGGTCGCGCACGCGCGAGGCGCCGACGCCGACGAACATCTCGACGAAGTCCGAGCCGGAGATCGAGAAGAACGGCACCCCCGCTTCGCCGGCGACGGCGCGCGCGAGCAGCGTCTTCCCGGTGCCGGGAGGCCCGTAGAGCAGGACGCCCTTCGGGATCCGCGCGCCGAGCGCCTGGAACTTCTTCGGGTTCTCGAGGAACTCCTTGATCTCGTGCAACTCCTCGACCGCCTCGTCGGCGCCGGCGACGTCCTTGAAGCCGATCTTCGGCGAGTCCGGCGTCATCCGCTTGGCGCGCGACTTGCCGAAGCTCATCACCTTCGACCCGCCGCCCTGGACCTGGTTCATCAGGAAGATCCAGAAGCCGATCAGGAGCGCGAACGGGAGCAGCGAGATCAGCAGGTTGCTCCACCACGACGACCCCTTGCCCTTCGAGTCGTAGGTCACGTTCTCTTCCTTCAGGACCTTCTCGACCTCGAAGGCGGAGATGTCGCTCGGATAGTTGACCTTGACCTTGTCACCGCCGACGAGCGTCGCCTTGATCTCGTTCCGCGTCGGCGAGAACGTCGCCTCCTGCACGGCCCCCGCCTCGACCTGCTCGATGAACTCCGAGTAGGTGACCTTCTCCTGGGCGTCCTTACGCGGGATCAGGGTCTGGCTCGCCAGATAGACGAGCAAGACGATCACGATCAGTGGGAACAGCGCGCTGCGGAAAAATCTGTTCACAGGGGTCATGGGAGGGTAGCAGCCTGATTGCCCGCGCCCATCCCCCTGACAGGTTGGCTACCGGGCCGTAATCCCCTGTTAATGGGGCGGAATCAGATCCGGGTGGAGCACCGCGACATAGGGCAGGTTGCGGTAGCGCTCGGCGAAGTCGAGGCCGTAGCCGATCACGAACTTGTTCGGGATCTCGAAGCCGACGAACTTGACCGGGACGTCGATTTCACGGCGCTCCGGCTTCGTCAGCAGGGCGCAGATCTCGAGCGAGGCCGGCTTGCGCGCCTTCAGGCTGCGCATCAGGTAGGAGAGGGTCAACCCGGAGTCGATGATGTCCTCGACGACGAGCACGTCGCGGCCGGCGATGTTCGTGTCGAGGTCCTTGAGGATGCGCACGACGCCCGACGAGTCGGTCGCCGCGCCGTAGCTCGAGATCGCCATGAAGTCGATCTCGCACGGGATCGACAGCTCCCGCATCAGGTCGGCCATGAAGAAGACGGCGCCCTTGAGCACCCCGACGAGGAGCAGGTCGCGGCCCTCGTACTCCTGCGAGATCTCGGCGCCGAGCTCGGCGATCCGCGCCTGCAGCGGCTCCTCCTCGATCAGCACCTCGCCGACGGCGTCCTTCACCGCTTCCATGTCACCGCTCCTTCCCAGCCCGGCGCCTCCGCGACACCAGGCACCGCCACGACCTCGTCGCCGCTGACCACCAGGGGCCAGCGGTCGCGCTCGGCCCTCGGCACCTTCGCATCCACGAGCAGATCCTGCACTTTCTTCCGGCGGCCTGCGAGACGATCCCCCGGCCTGCGACGTCGCACCTCGAGCCCGGCGCGCTCGGACTCGATCGTCCACGGCCCCCACTCGACCGAGCCCTCGAGGCGGACAGTGCCGTACTCCCGCACGGCACGGACGCCGGCGCCGAGATCGGCCGACTTGGTCCCGTCGCGGCCCGCGAGCAGCTCGGCGAGGGTCCGCTCGAGCGTGCGCGGGAGGCGCGGCCGCTCGTCCGCGAGCGAGAGCAGGGACGCGCGGGCGCGCGGGTCGAGCTGCTCGAGCAGCGGCAGGATCTCGTTCCGGATCAGGCCGCGCTTCGTGTCGGGGTTGCTGGTGTCGTCCCGGTACGCCAGCTCACGCTCGTCGCAGTAGGCACGGGTCTCCTCGCGCCAGACGCCGAGCAGCGGCCGCACGACGCCGTCCTCGCGCCGGGCCTTGATCCGCTGGGGCGAGCCGGACGCGACGAGCCCGAGGACGACGGACTCGATCTGGTCGGAGGCGGTGTGACCGGTCGCGCGCAGGCCCTCCACCGGCACGGCGTAGCGCGCCTCGCGAAGCGACGCCTCGGACGTGCCGGAGGAAGGGGCGACGACCTCGGCGCCGAGCACCTCGCGGCAGAAGCGGGCGTCCTCGTCCGACTCGTCGCCGCGCAGCCCGTGGGCGACGTGGAGCGCCGAGACGCGATAGCGGAGCTCGCCGAGCACGTGCCAGAGGCAGGTCGAGTCGGCTCCGCCCGAGACGAGCACGGTCACGTCGCCTCCCGGCTCGATCAGCTCGCGCTCGCGGATGAACGACTCGACGCGCTGCAGCATCGCTCCAGTGTGCCCTAGAAGGCGGGCGCCGCAGCCCATCCGTCGAGCACGTCGATGGCTCGCGCCACCTCGGCCGCCTCGAGCCTGAGCAGTTGTGCGTACTCGAGCATGTCCATCCGGCTGCGCGGTGCCCTCCCCGCGGCAGCATCTCGGAGATACGCGAGCGGCAGCGAGTGAGCCACGAGGAGGATCGAGTCCTCCGACCGGTCGGCCAGGACGCGCAGGCCGCGGGCGTATCGGGCCGCGATCTCGCCGCGATGCTCGCCGCCCTCCGGCGCCTCGAGCGGGCCACGCGCCCACGCCCATTCGCGGTACGCCACGATCGAGCCGCCTTCGAACTCGCCGTAGCGGGGGTCGTTCAACTCGGGTACGGCGAGAATCGGCACGTTGCGGCCGGCGAGAGCGATCTCGGCCGTCTCGCGGACGCGCTCGAACTCGGTCACGACGCAGAGGTCGATCCGCTCGTCGGCGAGCGCCGTTCCGAGTGCCCGTGCCTGCTCGCGTCCGAGCTCCGTCAAGGGACAGGCGACGCCGGGATCGCCGTTGACGAGCGCCTTGGCGCTCAGCTCGGACTCTCCGTGGCGCGCAGCGAGAAGCCGTCTCACAGGAGCACGCTCCGGTAGTCGAGGACGTGGCTCATCCCGACCGTGTCGTAGAGACGGATCGCGGGCGCGTTGTCGGCGCGGACGAAGAGACAGACGGTCGGCACCTGCTCGAGCAGCAGCCGGATCAGGTCGCGCAGCCCGCGGCCGGCGTTGCCGGCGCGGCGTGCCTCGGGATCGGTCCAGACCTGCTGCAGCTGCACGGCGTGCGGCGTCCACGCCGATGCCTCGGCCTTGAAGAGGATGACGCCGTCGTCCTCCCAGAGCCACGAGCGGCCTTCCTCGATCTGCGCGCGCGTCCGCCAGCGAAAGCCGTCCGCGTCGCGCCGAAGCGGGTCGATCCCGAGCTCGCCCTCGTGCGCGAGCGCGCAGGCGGGGACGAGGAGCTCGAGATCCGAGAGCATCGCCGGCCGCAGACCCGTCTCGCCCGGCTCGGGCGCGTCCGAGATGGCGTACACCGGCTGACCCGGGCGGTCCTCCCGCGCCGCCGGCAGATGCCGTCGGGCGGCCTCCCACAGCGCGGACACGGCCCCCTGCTCTCCGATCAGCATCCGCGCACGTGCACGGACGGCAACACCGGCGAAGGCGCCGCAGCCGACACCCGACGGGACCACGTTGGCGCCGGAGTGGCAGAGCGCCACGAGACGGCCGTTCTCCTCGACCCCACTGAAGCGGCCGAGCCCCCTCCGGGCCACGTCCTCGAGGAAGACGCGCTCGACCGGGTCCTCCTCGCAGTACTCGAGGATGCGCTCCAGCGGCGGCTCGACGATGTGCGCCATCCCCTCGATCTTGGCGTATAGGGTCTCGCCGATGCCGATCCACGTCAGAGCCGAGCCCGGCGACTACGCCGAGGCGTGCCTCCTCCCCGGCGACCCGCTGCGGGCCAAGTACATCGCCGAGACGTACCTCGAGGACGTGGAGCAGAAGAACTCGGAACGCGGCCTGCTGGGCTACACGGGCACGTTCGAGGGCAAGCGCGTCTCCGTCCAGGGCACGGGGATGGGCTGCCCGGGCGCGACGATCGTCTTCGAGGAGCTGATCCAGCTCGGCGTCAAGAAGCTGATCCGCGTCGGCACCTGCGGCGGCCTCCAGGCCCACCACGAGCTGGGCGACATGATCGTCGCGATCAGCGCCGTCGCGGCGGACTCGACCGCGACGCATCTCGTCCAGAACGAACCGCACTGTCCGACGGCGAGCTGGGACCTGATCCACGGCGCCGTCCACGTCGCCAAGGAGATCGGCCAGGAGATGCACGTCGGGCCGATCGTCTCGAGCGACCTCTTCTACAACCCCGACGAGGGCCAGTACGAGCGCTGGTCGAAGCGTGGGATCCTCGCGGTCGAGATGGAGGCCGCGGCGCTCTTCACGGTCGGCGCACTCCGCGGCGTGCAGGCGGGCTGCCTGCTGATCGTCAGCGACATCATCGTCGAGGGCGAGTTCAAGCGGGTGACGGACGACGAGATGAAAGCGGCCGTCGACCGGATGACGCGCGTGGCGCTCGCCACGGCGACCTCCGGCCATTAGCGACACCGTCTTCCTCGTCAACCCGGCCTCGGCGAACGGGTCGACGGGACGACGCTGGGCAGAGATGGCGCACCGGGCCGCGACGAGGGGGCTCGAGGGCGACACGTTCTTCTCCGAGCGCGCCGGCCAGCTGGGGGAGCTCGCGCGCGAGGCGGCGGACGGGGGCGCGAAGCTGCTCGTCGTCGTCGGGGGCGACGGCTCGGTCAACGAGGTCGCGAACGGGATCGCCGGGCGGGAGGACGTCGAGGTCGCCGTGATCCCGCGCGGCACCGGCTGGGACTTCGCCCGCACGTACAAGATCCCGCACAAGCTCGACGGCGCGATCGAGGTGGCACTCACCGGAACGAGCCGGACGATCGACCTCGGCCGCGCCGAGCTACCGGGCCTGGGACGGCAGCGACGCCGAGTCGCACTTCGCGAACGTCGCGAGCGCAGGGATGAGCGGTGCAATCGCCCAGCGCGCGAACGAGACGACGAAAGCGCTCGGCGGGAAGATCTCCTATCTCTGGGCGACGTTCGCGGTCTTCGCGAAGTGGCAGAACTCGGAGCTGCGTGTGACCGTCGACGGCGAGACCCGCATCGGCCACATGCACGACGTCGTCGTCGCGAACGGGAAGACGTTCGGCGGCGGGATGATCATCTGCCCCGACGCGGAGCCGGACGACGGCCTCTTCGACGTGCTCACGATCGGCGACCTGACCAAGGGCGATCTGCTCGTGACGCTGCCGAAGACCTACCGCGGCGCGCACCTCCCCCATCCCAAGGCCGAGCTGCTGCGCGGCGCGGTCGTCACGATCGACGCCGACGCCCCGCTGCCGGTGGAGCTCGACGGCGAGCAGCCTGGCACGACGCCGGTGCGGTTCGAGATCGTCCCGGGCGCGCTGAGGCTGCGCGTGCCCGCCTAGGCGGGCGGCTTCTTCGGCGTCGCCGGCTTCCGGGCCGCCGGCTTCCGCGCCGCGGGCTTCGACTGCGCCGCGAGCTGCTGCTCGAGCTTCGTCACCCTGGCCTCGAGGGCGTCGAGGCCGCGGAGCTTCTTCTGCATCTCGTCGAGGCGCGTCTTCGAGTCGTTCATCATGTCGACGACCCGTCGCGCCGCCGGGGACCTCGGACAGCTTGTTCAGCGCCTCGTGACCGAGCTCCGTGACGCGATGGAGGATGTCGTTCTGCTTGGCCGTGCTGCGTGTTCTCGCCATGGCGCGGATCGTACCCCGCTACGCCCGCACCGTAACCGGGGTGCCTGCGCGCGTCCGGTCGAAGAGCGTCCGGAGCACGTCGTTGCGGACGCGGACGCAGCCCGTCGAGACGGCCTGCCCGATCAGGTCGGGGCGGTTCGTGCCGTGGATCGCGATCGGGCCGCCCTGCGTCCAGCCGGTCAGCACCTCCGAGAAGGCCGAGATTCCGACCGCGCCGGGGCCGAACGGGCCGGAGGGATCCGCGGCGCGCAAGCCGCTGGTTGACGTAGTAGCGGCCGGTCGGAGTCGGCGTTCCCGGCTTCCCGATCGCCGCCGGGGTCGAGAGCACGCGGCGGCCCCGGTCGAAGAGCGTCACCCGGCGCTCGGAGAGGTCGACGACGATGCGCGTCGTCACCTCGGCCAGCTCCACCTCACCGGCGCGCACCCAACCGACGACCCCGTTCGGCTTCAGCGGCAGCTGGACGCGATACCACTCCGGCTCGCAGTCCGAGCCCAGCCGAGCCGCCCGCACCGAGAAGACGGTGGGCACGCCGTTGACGTTCTCGGCGCCGAAGCTCGCGAGGCGCCGGCCGCCGGGCTCGCGGTAGGCGACGGCCCGCTCGCGGACGACGGCCGCGAAGCTCGTCCGCTCCGACCCGACGGGACGAGTTCCGCGCGCCGGGCACGAAGTGACTGACATTTCGGAGCGTGCGACGTCTTCAGTGGCAGAGACCGCAGTGTCCGACGAGCCACCGCCGCAACCGACGACAGCCGACGCGAGGAGTATCACCAGCGCTGCACGAACGAGTCCGTATTCACCATGTCGTTGCAACGCTTTCACCCTTTCGGTTCTTGTTCCCCAGCGGCCAACCCCTAACGTGAAAGGCGACATGACAGGCAGCAAGATCAGCAAGCGAGCCGGCCAGCTGCACGAGCACAAGGCCGTGATCGCACATGCGCTCCGCCAGCACGCCGGGATCCCGTACGAGGTCGAGCAGAAGGTCTGCACCGACTGCCGCACGGTTCTCGACGAGCGCACGGTGCGCCGCGCGGCCGCGTAGATCCGGGCCGGCTGCGAAAGTCCTCCGGATGGAGGGGTTCAGGTTCTCGACCGAGATCGTCGTCCGGTTCGCCGAGACGGATGCCCAGGGGATCGCGCATCACGCCGCGTTCGTCGTCTGGCTCGAGGTGGCGCGGATCGCCTACCTCGCCGAGCACGCCGGCGGCTACAGGGCGATCCAGGAGCAGGGGATCGAGGCGCTGACGACCGAGGTGAACGTCCGCTATCTCCGGGCGGCGCACTTCGACGACCGTCTGCGGGTCTGGGCACGCTGCGTCGACCTCCGCGGGGCGCGGTTCCGCTACGAGTATGCGATCGAGCGGGACGGCGAGCTCGTCGCCGAGGGATCGACGTCGCATGCGACGGTCGACGCGGCGACGCACCGGCCGATCAGGCTGCCGGCCGCGTTCCTCGAGGCGGTCGCTAGGGCTGAGTCGTAGTCGGAGTCGGCTCGGTCGGCGGCGGCGCCGGCTTCTCGGACTTGGGCTTCGTCTTCGGCTCGGGCTTCGGCGGCGGCTTCGTGCCGACCCGGATCACCCGGTACTCGCCGCGGTAGGACGTGTTCCAGGTCTCGTCGTGGATCAGGTTCCCGTCCTCGTCGTAGACCTTCCGGGTAACCGAGGTCGCGCGTGCCGGCGAGCCTTCCTCCTCGATCGCCGTCTCGCCCTTCAGCAGCGTCGGATCCTTGACGCGCCTGATCGGAGCGGGCCCGGTCTCGCGGAGGACGCCGGTGCCGCTCTCGACGCGCCGCTCGGGCCCGCCGCCGTAGATCGAGACGGTGATGCCCGACGCGCCCGACGCGCCCGCCACGAAGACCCACTTCGGCGTGTCGTTGACGAACTTGAGATCGAGGTCGGGATAGTTGACGGTCGCGTCGCGGCCGGTCTGGTAGCGGCTGATGTAGAGCGAGTGCGGGATTCCGCTCGACGATCTTCAGCCCCGCCTCCCAGGCGGCGTTGAAGACGGTCGTCGCCACCTGTGAGACGCCGCCGCCGACGTCCTCCTCGTACTCGTCCTTGATGATCACCGGCGCCGGGCGGAAGCCGCGCTCGATCGTGCGCTCGCCGACGCGGTCGTTGAAGGAGAAGGTGCCGCCGGGCGCGACGAGCGCGCCGTTGACGAGCGAGACGCCGAGCTGCAGGTTCGTGATCCGGTCGGAAGTGCCGGCGTAGAGCGTCGTGTAGGACGAGAGCTGCCGCTCGATCCCCATCGCCTGCGCCTCGGCGGTCGTGCGGTCGGGCTCGGCCGTGCGGACGGCGAGCGTCGCTGTCCTGGCGTCGCGCGAGACGGCGGCGGCGAGCAGCGCCTTCGCGGTCGCGGGGACGTCGACGGCGAGGCCGTCCTTCGCCGCCACGACCTCGACGCCGCCGCCGGCGGCGCGGAAGGTCGCGTCGGCGGGCGGCCGCTCGACGGTCTTGCGCAGCTTCGCGAACCAGGCCTCCGCCCCGGCGCCGGCGATCGCGACATCGGTGGCGCCCGCGACCGGCAGGCTGAGCAGCTCCGCGATCCGCCAGCGCGGCAGCTTCCAGCGGGTGCCCTCGTACTCGAGCCGGACGGGCGCCGACAGCGCGATGCGCGCCTGCGCAGCGGCCGGGGCGAGATCGGTGGCCGTGACCTCGACCGGGATCGAGCACGACGGGCAGCGCGATCGTCTCGCCCGCGCTCGAGGCGCGCCAGCGCGCGCACGATCCGGCCGGCCGCGACGTCCTGTGCGAGCCGGCGGCCGGGCTGGCCCGGGACGACGTCGATCGCGAGGCCCCTGCGGACGAGCTTCGCCTCGACGTGGCGCTGGTCGATCGAGCGCGCGAGCCCGGCCAGCTTGAAGTCGAGCGCGGCGTCGTAGACGCGCACGGGCGGGGCGATCTCGGAGCCGAAGAAGCGCGTCTGCAGCCGCTTGAACCCGCGCACCGGGCCGAACCCCTCGCCCTCGCGCGCGGCGGACTCGATCGCGGCGTCCCAGTCGGCCTCGACGCCGAGCGTCGTCGCCTTGATCGGATACTCCTTGCCGCCGGCGGTGAAGACGACCGGCTCATCGCTCGACGCGGTCGAACCGGCGACGAGCAGCGAGCGCGCCTCCTTCTGCGTCGAGGCCGCCGACGTCGACCCCGGCGATGTGGACCCCCTCGGCGATCCGCACCGGCGAGCCTGCGAAGGCAAGGCCGACCAGCGCCGTCACGACGGCGAGCAGGGCCAGTGAGACGAGCACCCAGCGCGCGATCAGGCGCGCAGAGCGGTCGGGCACCCCGGCGCGGACCGGTGTCGCGTCGACCCGCACGAGCCGGTCAGTGTAGCCGTGGCTCAGGCGGGTTCCGGTTGCGAAATCGTGAAGTTTCGGCGGCTCAGCGGCGAAGGTACTGCGTGATCACGTGCCGCTGGATCTCGGAGGTGCCCTCGACGATCTGCAGCACCTTCGCGTCGCGCATCCACTTCTCCACCGGGTGGTCGCGCATGATCCCGGCGCCGCCGAGCACCTGCACCGCGTCGGTCGTGACGCTCATCGCGACGTCGGCGGCGAAGGCCTTGGCGTAGGAGCCGAGCAGGCCGGCGTCCTCGCCGGCGTCGAGCGCCGCCGCCGCGCGCCAGACGAGCAGCCGCGACGCCTCGACCTGCATCGCCATGTCAGCGAGCTTGAACGAGACGCCCTGCTTCGCGATCAGCGGCTTGCCGAAGGCGCGGCGCTCGTTCGCGTAGTCGGTTGCGTACTCGAAGGCGGCGCGCGCGATCCCCAGCGCCGACGCGGCCACCTGCGGCCGCGAGTGCATGAAGAAGTCCATCGCGATCGCGAAGCCCTCGCCCTCGTCGCCCAGCAGCCGGTCGGCCGGAAGCCGCGCCTCGTCGAACAGGATCGAGCCCGTGTAGGACGAGCGCAGGCCGAGCTTCGGCTCCTTGCGGCCGGCACTCACACCGGGATCGCCCGCCTCGACGAGGAACGCCGTGATCGCGCCGTCGAGCTTCGCGAAGACGATCGTCAGCTCGGCGATGCCGCCGTTCGTGACGTAGCACTTCTCGCCGCTGAGGACGTACTCGTCGCCGTCGCGACGTGCGGTCGCCTGGATCCCGCTGACGTCGGAGCCGGCGCCCGGCTCGGTGAACGCGATCGCTGCCAGGCAGCCCTCGGCGGAGGCGAGCCGCGTGCAGCCAGCGCTGCTTCTGCTCCTCGGTGCCCGAGCGCAGCAGCGGCCGCACCGGGAACATCGTCGCGCCGATCGGCGCGGCGAGGCCGGCGCAGCCCCACGAGAGCTCCTCCGCGATCAGGCTCGACGTCACCGCCGAGACGCCGCCGCCGCCGTACTCGGCCGGGATCGCGTGCGAGGTCAGCCCGAGCGCCGCCGCCTTGCCGAGCAGCTCGGGCGGGCAGTCCTCGCGCTCGTCCCACTCGCGGGCGACCGGCCGCAGCTCCTGCTCCGCGAACTCGTGCGCGAGGTCGCGCAGCTCCCGCTGCTCCGGCGAGAGCTCGAAGCCGATCCCCGCACCGGCCGCGAGGCGCATCAGCCCGCGGCCCGAAGGGACACGCCCGCACGGGACCGGTCCGGGGACTGTCCCCGGACATGGCCCTCGTAGACGTGGCTCAACTGCAAAAGAAGCGCAAATCTTCTTCCACAGGCGTACACGGCCCTAGAAGACGAACAGCTCGACGCCGCCGCTCACCTGGAGGGAGACACCGGTGATGTAGTTGGCGAGGTCGGAGCAGAGGAAGCAGATCGCGTTCGCGATGTCCTCGGGCTCGCCGGGGCGCTTGAAGACGGTCCGGTTGGCGATCCGCTCGTTCATCGCCGGGTTGGCGAAGTGGAAGGCCTCGGTGCCGATGATCCCCGGCACGATCGCGTTGCAGGTGATCCCGTGGCGGCCGCCCTCCATCGCGAGCGTCCGCGTCAGGCCGAGGATGCCGGCCTTCGTCGTCGAGTAGCTCGCCTGGCCGAAGCCACCGAGCGTGCCGGCGACCGAGGCCATGTTGATGATCCGCCCCCACTCCCGCTGCTTCATGTGCGGCCAGACCGCCTGGGCGCAGTTGAAGCCGCCGGTGAGGTTGACGCGCAGGTCGCGCTCCCAGAGCTCCGGGTTCTGGTCGTGGAACTGGCCGACGTGATCGAGCGTGCCGGCGTTGTTGATCAGGATGTCGACCGAGCCGAACTCCTCGACGACGCGGTCGACCGTCTCCTTGACCTGGTCGCGGTCGGTGACGTCGCACTTGATCGCGGCCGAGCGGCGGCCGAGGGCCTGGATCTCCTGCGCGGTCGCCTCGGTGTAGACGATCCCCTGCGCCTTGGCCACCTGCGCGAGGACGCCGTACGACTCGGCGGTCTCGGTCGACTCGTCCGACTCGACCTGGATGTCGGCGATGACGACGTCAGCCCCAGCGCGCGCGAGCGCGAGCGCGTCGGCGCGGCCGAGGCCGCGCGAGCCGCCGGTGACGAGGGCGACCCGGCCGGAGAGATCGATCTCGATCGCCATGGTGCGATCCTACGTCGCGTGCACAGGGTCGGCATCGAGGAACGACGCGCGCGCCTCGTCGTTCGCCATCGACTCGCGCCCGGAGCGCGCGCGTCCGATCCTGAGGCCGTCGCCCGCTCGCTCGTCTGCCTGCACGCGACGGACGCCGTCACCGTCTTCCTCTCGATCCAGGCTCGCAGCGACGGGCTCGCACCCGCCGGCGTCGAGCGCGCGCTCTACGAGGAGCGCAGCCTCGTCCGCATGCTCGCGATGCGAAGGACGCTCTGGGCGGTGCCCCGCGAGCTCGTCCCGGTCGTGTTCGCAGCCGCGACGAGGGCCGTGGCGGCGACCCAGCGCAAGCGGCTCGAGGGCTTCGTCCGCGACAGCGGCGTCTCGACCCGCCCGGCCACCTGGCTCGCCCGTGCCGAGAAGGCCGCGCTCGCGGCGGTCGAGGAACGCGGGGAGGCGATGACGCGAGACGTCGTCGCCGACGTGCCGCTGCTGGCGACCAAGCTTCGCTTCGGCTCCGGACGCTGGGTCACCGAGCAGAGTGCGGGCGCGCGCGTCCTGCCGCAACTGGCCATGGACGGCCGGCTCGTCCGCGGCAAGCCGCGCGGCAGCTGGACCAGCCCGCAGTTCCGCTGGGTGACGACCGAGAACTGGCTCGGCGGCCCGATCGAGGAGCTGGACGTCGCCTCGGCACAGGTCGAGCTGCTGAGCCGCTGGCTGGCCGCTTTCGGTCCCGCAACAGAGACGGACGTGCGGTGGTGGACCGGCTGGACGCTGCGCGAGGCACGGGCCGCGCTCGCCGCGGTCCCGCACGAGGAGGTCGAGCTCGAGGGCGCGACCGGCTACGTGCTCGCGGGCGATCTCGAGCCGACGCCGCGCCCGACGCCCGTCGCGGCGCTGCTGCCGACGCTCGACCCGACGACGATGGGCTGGAAGGAGCGCGACTGGTACCTCGGCCCGCACGGGCCGACCCTCTTCGACGGGAACGGCAACGCCGGGCCGACGATCTGGTGGGACGGCCGCGTCGTCGGCGGCTGGTGCCAGCGGCGGGACGGCGAGATCGTGCTCGGCCTGCTCGAGGACGTCGGCCGCGACGCGCGCACCGCGATCGACGCCGAGGCGGAGCGGCTCGCCGCCTGGGTCGGCGACGTCCGCTTCTCGCCCGGCTTCCTACCGCCCTTCCAGCGGGCGCTCGCGAGCTAATCCCGCGGCAGGAAGATCTCCTTCGCGATCACGAGCCGCTGGATCTGCGAGGTGCCCTCGTAGATCTGGAACAGCTTCGCGTCGCGCATCAGCTTCTCGACCGGGTACTCCTTCATGTAGCCGTAGCCGCCGAAGACCTGCACTGCGTCGGTCGTCACCTTCATCGCCGTGTCGGCGGAGAAGCGCTTCGCGAACGAGGACTCGAGGGTCGCCCGCTGGCCCTGGTCGTGGAGCCAGGCTGCCTGCCAGACGAGCAGGCGTGCGGCGGCGATCTCGGTCGCCATGTCGGCGATCATGAAGTTGACGCCCTGGTGCATCGCGATCGGCACGTCGAAGGTGACGCGCTGCTTCGCGTACTCGACCGCGTGCTCGTACGCGGCCTGGGCGACGCCGACGGCGCCCGCGGCGGTGCCGGGACGCGTGAAGTCGAGCGTCTGCATCGCGATCTTGAAGCCCTCGCCCTCCTCGCCGATCCGGTTCTCGGCCGGGACGACGACGTCGGTGAGCGCGAACGCGGAGGTGTCGGTGGCGCGCTGGCCCATCTTGTCGAGGTGCTTCTCGAGCTGCACGCCCGGCGCGTCCATCGGGACGACGAACGCCGAGATGCCCTTGTGGCCCTTGGCCGGGTCCGTCTTCGCGAAGACGACCGTCCAGGCCGCATGCCCCGCGTTCGTGATGAACGTCTTCGAGCCGTTGAGGACGTACTCGTCGCCGCGGCGCTCGGCGGTCGTCTTCAGCTTCGCCACGTCGGAGCCCGCCTCCGGCTCCGAGAGCCCGAACGAGCAGAGGATCGGCTCCTCGAGGAGCGGCGGCAGCCACGTCGCCTGCTGCTCCTCGGTGCCGGCGATGATCACCGGGCCGGAGCCGAGGCCGTTGGCGCCGATCGAGGTGCCGATGCCCGAGCAGCCCCAGTTCAGCTCCTCGCCGACGAGCATGCCGTCGAACGCCGACAGGCCGAGCCCGCCGAAGCGCTCCGGCACGTGCAGGTTCATCAGCCCCAGCTCGTGCGCCTTCGCGACCACGTCGGCCGGATGCGTCTGGTGCTCGTCGTACTCGGCCGCCTTCGGCCGGATCTCCTTCTCGGCGAATTCGCGCGCCAGCTGACGGAGGCCCTTCTGCTCCTCGGTCAGGGCGAACGAGACGCCCGAGCCCACACCCTGCTCGATCGTGGCCATGCCTCACTCCCGCTTGCGGTCGATTGACTAGTCAGTCAAGAGTGTAGGAGCAATGTAAATGCGTCGTCAACCCCGCTCGTTCCGGGCTACGCTGCCCGCGATGGGTCTGCGGAGGGTGCTCGTCCTGGCCGCGCTGGTCGCGGTCTCGTGTCTCGTCGTCCCGGTCGCGGACGCGGCGACGGGCGCCCGCCCGCCGGTCGTCTGGTTGAAGGGCGAGGGCAACTTCACGAAGGCGCACCGGAGCGTGCAGTCGATCGACAAGGTCGTCGTCCACGTCACCGAGGGCAGCTTCTGGGGGTCGGTGCGCTGGCTGAAGAGCCCCCGCGCGCACGCGTCGTCGCACTACGTCGTCTCGCGCAACGGCAAGATCGTCCAGCTCGTCCACCTCTCCGACATCGCCTGGCACGCCGGCCACTGGGACACCAACGAGCAGTCGGTCGGGATCGAGCACGAGGGCTTCACGTACGGGCCGGCGGGGTTCACCGCTGCGCAGTACCGGGCGTCGGCACGCCTCGCGGCGTGGATCGCGCGGCGGTCTCTGATGCCGATCGACCGCCGGCACCTGATCGGCCACCGCGACGTGCCGGACGGCCGCGGCGGCCGCGGAGGCTCCTCTCACCACACCGACCCCGGCCCGCGCTGGAACTGGTCGCGCTACCTGCGCCTCGTCCGGCAGTACGCCGGCGTCGTCCGCCTGAGCGTGAAGCCGGTCCTGCCCGAAGGCCCGCTGCGCGGCATCGTCCCCTGGCGGGCCAAGGCATCGGGGGACATCGGTCGCGTCGAGTTCCTCGTCGACGGCCGCGTCGTGCACGTCGACCAACGCCGCCCGTTCGTCTACCCGCTCAACACGGCCCGGCTCGCGAACCGCAGCTACAAGCTGCAGGTGCACGGGATCGCCGGCCCCGGCCGCTACGACGTCGAAGGCGTCCGCGTGGCCGTCGACAACAAGACCTTCGCGCTCACCAGTGCAGGCGCGCGACCGTGGATGCTGGCGCCGAGCACGATCCGGCTGCGCGTGCGTCCGTGGGGTCAGAAGGCGTCGAGGATGGTGTTCACGGTCGACGGCAAGCGGCGCGCGGTCGACCGCCGGCCGCCGTTCCTCTTCTCGTGGAGCACGAAGCGCGCGCGGCCCGGCCGGCACGTGCTCGAAGTGGTCGCCACCTCAATCGACGGCCGCACGGCGAAGCGGCGGATCCCGCTGGTCGTGCAGGCGCCGCCCAAGCCGAGGCCGAAGCCGCCGGCCGTGCCGCCGCTCGCGATCGTCGACCAGACGGTCGAGGAGGGTCAGGAGCTGGCGGGCCTCGTCGTCTGGCGCGTCGACCTCCGTGGCCGCGCCGAGCGCGTCGAGTTCCTCGTCGACGGCGTGCTCCGGGGCAGCGACGTCGCGGCGCCGTACACGTTCGGTCTCGACGCCGACGCCGAGCCGCCGGGGCCGCACCGGCTCACGTCGCGAGCCGTCGGAGCGAACGGCAAGCTCGTCCAGGCGACGGTCACCGTGACGGTGGTGCCGCCACCGAGCGGCGGTACCGGCTGATCCGCACGAGCTTGTCGTCGAGCTCGCCGGCGGCGGCGAGCGGCAGCAGGGCGTCCACGATCCGGCGGGCGTCGCGTGCGCTCGTCGTCAGCACGAGATCGGCACCGGCACGGAGCGCGAGCCGCGCCCAGAAGGGCGCATAGGGGCTGCCGAGGACGCCGATCGAGTCGGTGATCGCGACGCCATGAAAGCCGAGGCCTCGCAGGAGCTCGTACGTCTTGGGCTCGAAGGACGCACGGCGCGGCCCGAGCCGGGGGTAGATCGCGTGGCCGACCATGACGCACGGGACGCCGGCGCGGATCGCGGCCCGGAAGGGCGCGAGGTCGTGCGTCCGGAGCACGCCGTAGACGCGGGCGACGTCCGTCGACTCGGTCGTCGAGCCGAGTCCCGGAAAGTGCTTCGCGCACGCGGCGCTGCCGAGCCCCCGCGCGAACGCGACCCCGTACGCCGGCTTCGCGAACTGGCGCGAGCCCAGCGGCCCGTCGGCGAGGTCGAGCACCGGCGCGAAGGTCGCGTGCACTCCCTCGCGGCGGAGCGCGGCGGCGGTGTCCCTCCCGGCGGCGAGCGCCTCGGCGGCGCTCCGGTACTGCGACGCCGCCCGCCAGGGCGCGATCCCGCGGAACGTCTTCACGAGGCCGCCCTCCTGGTCGGCGAACACGAGCGCCCCGCGCGGTCGCGGCGCCTCGGTGTTCCACTGGCGTACGAGCACGCCGCCGAAGCCGGGCCCGGCTGGCATGCCGGCGACGACGACCGCCTCCGCCTTCTCGTCCGGCGTCATCGCGGCGACCTCCGCCTCGGCCGAGCCCGTCAGCAGCAGCGTCAGCGCGGTCGAGATCGTCGCGAGCACGCGGCCACGGTACCCTTGCTCCCGTGGCCGTGACCGAGAAGAAGACCGCGCTGGACCCGCTCGACTTCCTTGCAGTCGATGCGCTCCTCGACGACGAGGAGCGGGCCGTCCGCGACACCGTGCGCTCGTTCGTCCGCGAGAAGGTGGTGCCCGAGGTCGGCGACTGGTTCGAGCAGGGGATCCTCCCGCGCGAGCTGATGGCGGAGCTCGGGAAGCTCGGCCTCTTCGGCATGCACCTCGACGGCTACGGGCTCCCGGGCGCGAGCGCCGTCGCGTACGGCCTCACCTGTCTCGAGCTCGAGGCGGGCGACTCCGGCGTCCGGAGCGCCGTCTCGGTGCAGGGATCGCTGGCCATGTTCTCGATCTGGAAGTGGGGCTCCGAGGAGCAGAAGCAGCGCTGGCTGCCGCCGATGCACACGGGCGAGGCGATCGGCTGCTTCGGGCTGACCGAGCCGGACGCGGGCTCCGACCCCGGCTCGATGCGCACCACCGCCCGCCGCGACGGCTCCGACTGGATCCTCAACGGCGCCAAGATGTGGATCACGAACGGGACGATCGCGGACGTCGCGACCGTCTGGGCGCGCACCGAGGACGGCGCCATCAACGGCTTCCTCGTCGAGAAGGGCATGCCGGGATTCACCGCGCCCGAGATCCACAAGAAGCTCTCGCTGCGCGCATCCGTCACGTCCGAGCTCGTGCTCCAGGACGTGCGCGTGCCGGAGGAGAACCGCTTCCCGGAGGTCGACACGCTGCGCGGGCCGCTCTCCTGTCTGAACGAGGCGCGCTACGGGATCGTCTGGGGCGCCGTCGGCGCCGGGCGCGCGTGCTTCGAGGCGGCGCTCGACTACGCGAAGGAGCGGATCGTCTTCGACAAGCCGATCGCGGGCTACCAGCTGACGCAGCAGAAGCTCGCCGAGATGGCGCTCGAGCTGAACCGCGGCCTGCTGGTCGCGCTCCACATCGGCCGGATGAAGGACGACGGCACGCTGCGCCAGGAGCACGTCAGCCTCGGGAAGATGGGCAACGTCCGCGGCGCGATCGAGGTCGCCCGCCAGGCCCGCACGATCCTCGGCGCCAACGGCGTCACGCTCGAGTACCCGGTGATCCGCCACGTCAACAACCTCGAGTCGGTCCTCACCTACGAGGGCACGCACGAGGTGCACACGCTGGTCGTCGGCAACGCGCTGACAGGCGAGAACGCCTTCCGCTGAACCCGCGCTTTCGGGGAGCGCCGCCACGCGGGATCGGGGATTGCCGCCACGGCCGCGTGTGCCGAGACTCCGTGCGTACGCCGCGCGCTGCCGCCGCCGCAGAGGCAGTGCTTGTCCCCCGTAACGACCCCGTCCGCAAGCGGGGTCGTTGCGTTTCCAGGCGCTACGTCTCTCCGTCCCAGTAGCCGACGGCGCCGTCGATCCTGAAGAGCCGCGGCGGATCGGCGTCGTTCCCGGTCCAGATGCCGATCTTGCCGCTGTCCGGATAGACCGCCGCGTCGGGAAGCTGCTTCGTCGAGGCGACCAGGAACCGCACCGGCTCGTCCGTGTCGTTGCGTAGGAGGTGGGCGCCGTCCGGGCCCTCGGGGAAGCAGACGACGTCGCCCGGCCGGAGCTCGTGCTCACCCTCGGGGTCGCGCAGGGTCGGCCGGCCGGTGGCGACGACCAGCCATTCCTCGGCGCCGTACTCGTAGTGGTACGGGAACGAGCGCTCGCCGGGCTGGAGCTCGTAGACCGTCGCCCCGACCTTCTCGGCGCCGAGCCGCGGGCCGAGCCGAGCCGCGCGCCACGTGAAGCCGGCCGGCTCGGTGCGCTCCTCGTCCAGCTCGCCGTCGAAGAGGTTGAAGCGCTTCATCGCCGCTTATCCTCCCATCGTGCAGCGGCTCGCGGCAATCGTGTTCCTCGCCCTCGGCCTTGCGGTGCCAGCGGCCGCGGCGCCGCCCGGCGTCGGCGTGCTCGTGCCCGGGCGGAGCCTCGGCGGGATCGAGCTCGGCACGGCCAAGATCGAGGTCGAGCGCCGCTGGGGGCGGGCGTACGGGGTCTGCCGCGGCTGCGCGCGCGAGACCTGGTACTTCAACTACTACGCGTTCCAGCCGCGGGGAGCCGGCATCGAGTGGCGGAACGACCGCGCGGTCGCCGTCTTCACGATTTACCAGCCGCTCGGCTGGCGGACGCCGAAGGGGCTCGAGCTCGGCGACCCGGTGCAGCAGATCACGGCCCTCTACGGGCCACTCGAGCGCGTCGGCTGCAGCGGCTACTCCGCCTACGTCCTCGACGGCCGCAACGTGAGAACCGCGTTCTACGTCCTAGGTGATCGGCTCTGGGCTTTCGGGCTTTCCCGGCCCGGCGTGCCGCTCTGCCGCTGAGAGGCGGACGACGAGCGGGATCGCGAGCAGCACCGGGACGCCGAGGATCGGCCAGAGCGCCTGGTAGCCGCGTGTCCCTTCGAGCGTGCCCGAGAGGATGTCGATCGCCGCACCGGCGAGCAGCGGCCCCGTCAGCAGCCCGATGCCCTTGGTCGTCGTCGCCAGACCCGAGATCGCGCCGCGGTCGGCGGGCGGCATCAGCTTGAAGAGAAGCCCCCAGGCGAGCGTCATCACAGTCCCGCCCGCGATCGCGACGACGAAGATCACCGGCAGGTACCAGCGGTGCCACTCGTCGCCCAGGCCGCCGAAGAGGAGCCCCATCCCGTACACGACCGAAGCGGCCGCGATCACGCGGCTGAGGCCGAAGCGGTCGCCGAGGAAGCCCGACCCGGCCGCGGCGACGACGTAGCCGCCCGCGACGGCCGCGAGCACCGCCGTCGTCGTCCCGAGAGGCTGCCCGAGCCCCACGGTGAGGTAGAGGACGACGAAGGTTCGTGCGCCGGCGAAAGCCCCCTCCCACGCCGTGTTCGCGATCAGGAAGCGGCGCACGTCCGGGTCGCGGTGAAGCACGGTCCAGCTGTGCTGCAGGTAGGCGCGGACGCCCTCGAAGACGCGCCCGTGGCCTCCGTCCTCGCGCACGAACAGCACCGGGGTCGCGCAGGCGGCGACGACGACGATCGCCGCGACCAGGAACGGGAACGCCTCCCAGACGTGGAAGAGCGCGCCACCGCCGATCAGCGCCGTGCCGAGCGCCAGGCCGCGCATCAGGTGCTGCGCGCTCTGGGCGCGGCCGTAGAGCCGCGTCGGCAGCAGGTCCGGATAGAGGCCGCGGTAGGGCGGCTCGTAGACGTAGTAGGCGAAGAAGAACGCGAAGACGAGCAGCGCCGTCGTCCAGAGGCTCGGCATGAAGGCCATCAGCGCGAGGCAGAAACCGATCGGGCCGAGCGCGACGAGCATGAACGGCCGCCGTCGGCCGAGCGGCGTGTGGAACGAGTCGCTCCACGGCCCGATCACGAGCGGCAGCGTGATCGCGAACAGCCCCTCCGCCGCGAGCACGAGCGCGATCAGCGTCGCCGAGGTCGTGAACTGCCCGAGCAGCGGCGGCAGGTACGCCGCCGTCGTCGTCAGGGAGAAGGCGAGCCCGAAGGCGCCGAGGCCGAGCGTCCAGACGACCCGCGTGTGGCCGGGCTCAGACGGCTGCAGCAGCTCCGTCGCGGGTGAGCCCGCCGCAGAGGAGGGCGACGACGGTTCGCTCGGCACGTGCCACCTCCTCGTCGCCGTCCGGCAGCTGTGCCAGCACCCAGCCCGTGAGGATCTCCTCGAGCCCGCCGTAGAAGATCCAGCTCGCCAGACGCGGGTCGACGTCGTCCCGGAACGACCCGTCGCGCTGGCCTCGCTCGATCACGCGCTGGATCACCCGGAACCCGGCACCGATCTCCTCCACCTGCCCCTGGAGCTGCGGGCTGCGTGCGACCTCTCGGACCATCACGCGGACGAGGTCGGGCCGGTCTCGCCACGCACGCAGGAGCGTCTTCGCGAGGGCGCCGAGCTGCTCGAGCGGCGCCGCGTCGGAGGCCTCGATCCGCGCGAAGGCCTCGAGCAACTCGCTCCAGTTCTCCCGGAAGACGGTCTCGAGGACCTGCTCCTTCGAGGCGAAGTAGTGATAGAGGAGGCCGTGCGCGATCCCGGCCTCCTCGGCGATGTCGCCGACGCGGGAGGTGTGGTAGCCCTTCGTCGCGAAGACCCGCACGGCGGCGTCGAGGATGACGCGGCGCTTGTCGGGCGCGGTGGTTGAACGGTCAGTCAACGCCGGCTCACTGTAGTACGTTCCGCGGCGGTGGAGCCCCTCGCCGGACTGCTCGTCGTCGACCTGACCCGGTACCTGCCCGGCGCGTTCGCCTCCCGCGAGCTGCAGCGACTCGGCGGTCGCGTCGTCAGGGTGGAGCCGCCCGAAGGCGATCCGATGCGCCACGTCGCGCCCGCGTGGGACGACGCGCTGAACGGCGGTAAGGAGTCGGTCGCGTGCGATCTGAAGGCGGATCCGGCACTGGCGCGGGGGCTGCTCGCGCGGGCCGACGTCGTGCTCGAGGGGTTCCGGCCGGGCGTCGCGGCGCGTCTCGGCGTCGGCCCCGACGACGCGCCCGCCACCGCGGTCTACTGCTCGATCACGGGCTTCGGCACCGAAGGGCCGCACGTCGCCCGCGCGGGCCACGACCTCAACTACCTCGGTTGGGCGGGCGTGCTCGAGGACACCGCGCCCGGCCTGCCTCCGCTCCAGCCTGCCGACCTCGCGGCGGGCGCGCTCGCCGCCGCAACCGAGATCCTCGCCGCACTGCTCGAGCGCGGGCGGACCGGCAGCGGCGCCCGACTGACGATCTCGATGACGCACGGCTCGCACCGCCTTGTCGCGCACCGGCTCGGCGGCGACCCCCTGCCGCGCTTCCTCACGGGCGGGCTCGCCTGCTACCGGATCTACGAGACCGCGGACGGGCGCCACCTCACGGTCGGCGCGCTCGAGCCGAAGTTCTTCCAGCGGCTCTGCGAGCTGGTCGGCCGGCCGGAGCTGGCCGAGCGCCAGCTCGTCGCCGACGCCCAGGCCGGTCTCGCCGCCGAGCTCGCCGCAGTCTTCGTGGGGCGACCGCTCGCCGCGTGGCTCGAGCTCTTCGACGGCGAGGACGTCTGCGTCGGCCCGGTCGCGACACTGGCCGAGGCTGCGGCGGAGTTCGGCGCGGTTCCCGCATTGCCGTCCGCTGCGGTCGGGCAGCATACGGAGCGATGGCGGGGGGAGCTCGGGTTGTCCTGATCGCGGTGGCGCTCGCGCCGCTGCCCTTGCTCGCCGCCGTCGCCTGGAGCACACAGGCCGAGGCGGCCCGTGGACTCCGGCCGGCAGTCGTCTCGGTTCGCGACGGCGATCTCTACGTCGGTGCGCGCCAGGTGACGAGCGGCGGCGCGGACAGCGATCCCGACTGGTCCCCCGACCGCCGCCGGATCGCCTTCGTCCGCCAGGATCCGGGCAAGCGCTCCTCCGCGCTCTACGTGATCCGCCGCGACGGCAGCGGGCTCGTGCGCCTGACGCGGGCAGCGCAGGCCGTGTCGATGCCCGCGTGGAGCGGCGACGGCCTCCGGATCGCCTTCGCCGCCAGCCCGCTCGCCGGCGGCAGCTTCGACATCTGGACAACGACCCTCGAAGGAGGAGCGCTCCAGCGGGTCGCCGGAGGCCCCGCCGAGCAGGTCGCGCCATCGTTCTCACGGAGCGGGAAGGTCACGTTCCGCGTGGTCGAGCCCGGGGAGCCGTTCCCGGTGAAGACGAGCGACTCCGGCACGCCGCAGGTCGGCCCGCGCGAGCTCCTGCCCGACCTCGACCAGCGTGCGCCGTTCCGGCTGACGATGGCCGGCACGAAGCTCGGCTTCGCCTCCGCGACGGACAACGTCGGCGAAGGCCCCGTCTGGGTCCGCGGCAGGAGAGGCTCCGCGACCGGCCCGATGCGCGCACAGCAGCTGGTGAGCATGTCCAATCGCTCCGTGCGCATCTACGACGACGCCGGCCGGCTCCGCTACACCCCTTCCCCGACGCATACGCACTGGCACCTGCTCGGCTTCCAGCGATACGAGCTGCGCAGCGTCGACGGCGCGCTGATCGTCCGCGACCGCAAGAGCGGCTTCTGCCTCGCCGACCACTACGGCCTGGCGGCGCGTCGCGTCGCGGTCTTCACCGGCGGCCGGTTCTTCGGCAACTGCGCGCAGGGGAACCCCGGCGCGCTGTCGGTCGAGCAGGGCACGTCGATCGGCTTCACCGACCTCTACCCGGCGCACTTCCACGGCCAGAACCTCGAGCTGCGGGGGGTGCCCGCAGGCGTCTATCTGCTCGTCCACCGAGCGAACCCGGAGCGCAGGCTCGAGGAGCTCGACTACACGAACAACGACGCCTCGCTGCGGATCCGATTGACCTGGAGCGGGGGCGTTCCGCACGTGCGGACGCTCCGCACGTGCCAGTCGTCGGCGACCTGCTAAACGGCCCGCAGGCCGAGAGCCGCCGGCAGCGCGAGCAGGTCGGGAAGCCGGTCCGGCTCGTCGAGGCGGCGGCCGTCGCGGTCGAGCAGGAACGCCTTCATCCCGAGCGCCCGGGCGCCCTCGATGTCGTCCTCGTAGGAATCGCCGATCATCGCCGCCTCCTCGGGCTCGACGCCCAGCAGCGCAAGCGCGTGGCGGAAGATCTCCGGGTGCGGCTTCGTCCGCCCGAACGCGCGCGAGCCGATCGCGCAGTCCGCGTCGAGGCCGTGATGCGAGACGAACTCCTCCAGGTCGCGGCTGCCGTTCGAGATCAGCCCGATCTTGACGCCGTGGTCGCGCAGCGCCTGGAGCGCCGGCAGCGCGTCGTCGTAGAGCGTGAAGCGCTCGTGCTCCTCCCACGTTCGCACGAGCTCCTCCGCGCAGGCCCGCGCGCCTTCGGCGTCGCCGCCCATTCCTCGGACGATCTGCTCGGTGAACTCGACCCAGATCTCGTCGTCGTGCACGTGGTCGGGGTGACGCTGCAGCGAGTCGAGCGCCGCCCGGCGCGACTCCTCGTACGACTCTGGGTCGAGAACGAGGCCGTGGCGCTCGCCGACCTTGCGGTAGCCCTCGGGACCGAGCTCCGGTCCGGGGCGAGCGAGCGTGAAGTCGACGTCGAAGAGCACCGCTTTCAGCACGGCTGAATCATGGCAGCGCGGCGGATTCCACAAAACGACGATCCAGGCGTATCCTCGAAACATGTCCACGGAGCGGTTCCATGCGAGCCACGCGGAGACGCCGCGGTGGTCGTCTGCCGCCGCCGCGATCGAGGCTGCGGACCGAGCTGCGGCGCACTGGAGCGCGCGCACCGAGGCGGTGCTCGCCTTCTTGCTCGTGGGGAATGCGGTGCTGGCGGCGATCGGCGTCGGTCTGGGGCGATTCCTGTTCGACGACCCGGCGCTGTGGTTCCGGGAGCTGATGCCGGGGACGCTGCTGAGCGCGGCGCACATGCTGGCTGCCGCCGTCGCCGCCCGGGCGGTCCACCGCCGCGACCCGTCGGGGAAGCGGTGGTACGAGAGCTTCTGGGGGCTGTCGGCCGCGCTGCTCACCGTCCTCGCCGCCGTCGAGCTGACACAGCCCACCGTGTTCCTCAGCCACTGGCTCCGGGATGCCCACGGCGTCGGCGCACCGGAAGGGGTCTCGGACGTGGACGGGCTGCTCGTCGCGCTCCTGCTCGTGGCAGTCGTCGCCGTGCTCGCGCCCCGCGCGCTCGTGCTGGCGCGCTATCCGCGCGCGCTGGCGCTGTTCGCCGGCGCGGCGGTGCTCGCCGCGACGTCGCAGGCGATCGACGCCACCGCCCGCGTGAGCGAGTGGGAGTTCGTGGTCGAGGACGGTGCGAAGGCGCTCGCCGGACCGTTCCTGCTGGCGGGTTATCTCGCCGCGTTGCGGGTCGCGTCTGCCAGACGATCGCACTGAATCCGCCCGACGTCGCCCTCGATCGGGTGGTTTTCGCGGCCGACGATGCGGCTACCTTGAGCTCGTGCGCACACGGACCTCATTCGCAACGGCTGGTGCGGCCGCGGTCGTCGTGGTGCTCTGGGCCGCCGTCCAGTTCGACTCGGCGCTCGTTCGGCTCGATGCTGCGACGGTGGGGCTGCTCCACGGCCTCGCGACCGACGAGGTGACCGCGCTAGCAGCCGCCGTCACCGCGCTCGCCGGCACCACGGCGGTCCTGCTCGTCGGCGCGGTGGCCACCGGCTCCCTCGTCGTTCGCGGCCAGCTGCACGCCGGCATCTCGCTGGCGCTCGCCGTCGGCGGAACACAGGCGATCGTGTTCGGAATCAAGGAGCTCGTCGCCCGCGCGCGACCACCCGCGTCGTCCGCCCTCGTCGACGCGGCGGGCCACGCGTTTCCGAGCGCGCACGCGGCCAGCAGCGTCGCGCTCTACGGCCTGCTGACCGTCCTCGTGCTGCGTCGCGTCCACGGTCGAGCGCGTGCGGCAGCTGTCGGGCTCGCCGCCACCGGCGTCGGAACCATCGGCTTCACGCGCATCTACCTCGGGGCGCACTACCCGAGTGACGTCGTCGCCGGGTGGCTCGTGGGCGCTCTGGTCGCCGTCGCCGCCTGGCAGCTCGCCCGCCTGCTGAGTGGGCGCGTCGTCGTCGCGGCCGCCGGTGCCGGCGGCGGCACACGCTAGGCTCGAATCCATGCGCACGCCGGCCCAGATCCTTCGGGACGCGAGGACGATCGCGCTCGTCGGCGCTTCGCCGAAGCCCGACCGGCCGAGCCACGGCGTCATGCGCTACCTCCTCGCCCAGGGCTACGACGTCATCCCGGTGCGGCCCGCCGGCTGCGACGAGGTGCTCGGCGTGCCGTGCGTGCAGACGCTGGCCGAGATCGACCGGCCGATCGACCTCGTCGACGTCTTCCGCCGCGCCGAGCTGACGCCGCCACATGCGGAGGAGGCGGTCGCGGTCGGCGCCGGCGCGCTGTGGCTCCAGCTGGGGATCGTCTCCGACGAGTCGCGCCGGATCGCGGAGGCGGCGGGGGTCGACTACGTCGAGGACCTCTGCACCGCGGTCGTGCACCGCTACGACCTCTAGCTACGGCAGCGCGACACCCGCCTTCAGCACGGGGCACATGAAGCCGAACGTCTCGTGCGGCACGAACGAGACATCGGTTGCCGTGCCGCCGATCCACTCGTCCCGTACCGGCGCCTTCACCTTCTTGCCGGTGAGGCCGCCGCCGTCGATCCGGAGCACGTCGACGCCGCGGTAGGCATCGGCGGTGTAGACGATCTCGCCGTTCGGGTCGGTCGGCGACCAGTACGCGGCCCAGGTCGAGCCGTTGGCCGGGATGTAGTAGCCGACCTGGACGATCTCGGTCGGCGAGCGGTAGTCGAGGAAGCGGACGCCTTGCTCGTACCAGCCGACGGCCGCGATCCCGTCCTTCGCGTCGAACCAGTGCGAGGAGCAGTTGACCGTCACCGGCGCCTTCGAGTCGACGGCGCCGCTCGTGAACATCCCGTTCAGCTCCGTCTCCCAGGTGGCGAGCGGCGTGATCGCGCCGCCCTTGCCCAGACGGGAGAGGTCCCACGTCTCGAACTTGCCCTGACCGCGGCAGCCGCCGGGCGGCACCTCGCTCGTGTCGATGTAGTCCTCCTCGGTGATCAGCAGTGTCTTCCCGCGCCGCTGCGAGTTGTGGAGGATGAAGTCGTTGTACGGCGAGGGGTTGCGGCCCGCCTCCCCGGTGGAGCCGAGCAGCTGCGGGGCGAGCGGGTTCGCGGTGAGGCGGTAGCCCGCGGCGCCCCCGCCGCCAACCGACCAGACGGTGCCGGTGCTGTCGAGCTCGGAATCGTGCGTGATGTCGAAGTCGCTCTCTGAGGCCACCGACCGGAACTTGCCGAGCGAGCGCGGCGCGCTCGGGACGGTGAGGTCGACGACCTCGACGAGGTTGCCGCCGTCGACCCAGGCCTGCGAGCAGTCGGTCTTGACGAAGTTCGCGATGTGGCCGGCGCCGCGCCCGCTGCCCGTGAGCCCGAGCGGGAGAATCGCGGTGACCACCGGCGTCGTCCGGTTGGCGATGCTGACGACGTACATGACGGCGCCGAGGTCGAGCTCCGCGCGGTCGTTGACGACGAGCAGCGTGTCGCCGCAGAGGTCGACGTCCTCGTTCTCGAAGTGCGGCAGCGGCAGCGCGCCGACGACCTGCGGGTCGTCCGCCTGGGCGATGTCGAGGACGGTGATCCCGCCCCAGCCGCTGACGTAGGCGTAGTGGCCTGCGAAGGTCATCCCGGCCGCGCTCCCCGGCACGTGACCGAGGAGGTGCACGTTGCTCGAGTTCGCGAGCGGCGGCTCTGCGGGAAGCGCCCCACCCGCAGCCGGAATCACGGTCAGGACGGTCGCAACCCCAATCAGCGCCAAGAGGATCTTCATCGCCGCACTCCTTTTGCAGGCCGTAGAAACGGACCACGTACCCGGGGCAACGGTTCTCTAACGTGTAAACCGGCACGGCCGCGAAGCGGCCCTGCCGCTTCAGGGATCTTCGCGCGACGAGGATCCGCCGCGAGGCGGATCCTCGTCTTGCGCTGGTAGTCGGGGTGCCGAGATTTGAACTCGGGACCTCTCCGACCCGAACGGAGCGCGCTACCAGGCTGCGCCACACCCCGAGCGGGCAAAGGGTAGCGATAATCGGCCCGTGGCTCAGCGCGACGAGATCATCCGCTTCGCCAACGAGCTGCTCGAGACGGATCGCTTTCCCGAGTACGGCCCGCCGGGCCTGCAGGTCGCCGGCGCCGACGAGGTGACCAAGATCGCGTGTGGCGTCTCGTCCTCGAAGGAGCTGTTCCAGCGCGCCGCCGCCGCCGGCGCCCAGCTCGTGATCGTGCACCACGGCATGTTCTGGCGGAACGAGCCCGTCTGGATCGACCGTCGCCAGCGCGGACGCCTCGAGGCGCTCTTCGCGGCCGACCTGAACCTCGCGGCGTATCACCTCGCGCTCGACGCCCATCCGGAGCTCGGGAACAACGCG
Source organism: uncultured Gaiellaceae bacterium (assembly GCA_963827015.1). GTDB lineage: Bacteria > Actinomycetota > Thermoleophilia > Gaiellales > Gaiellaceae > Gaiellasilicea. The sequence continues at coordinate 45,892 of CAWGZI010000008.1, forward strand.
CTCCTCGCCGACGCCCTCGGCGTCACGGACGAGCGCTGCGCGTTCGGCGACGTCGGCATCGGCGGCTGCCTGCACGAGCCGTGGGCGCTCGACGAGCTCGTTGCGCGGATCACGGACGTCGTCGGCGGGCGCGAGCCGCTCGTCTACCCGCACGGCCCGACGCAGGTGCAGCGGGTGGCGATCTGCTCCGGCGGCGCCGGCGGCGAGCTGATCCGGGCCGCCCACGAGGGCTACGACCTACTGCTCACCGGCGAGCCGGAGGAGCCGAGCCTGCAGACCGCGCGCGAGCTCGAGATCCACTTCGTCGCCGCGGGTCACGACGCGACCGAGCGGCTCGGCGTCCAGGCCCTGTCGAAGCGGCTGGCCGAGCACTTCGGACTCGAGTGGGAGTTCATCGAGCTGGACAACCCGGTCTGATGGCGATTCTCCCGAACCCGCCCCTGACGCCGCTTGCGGAGGCCGGAGACGTCGACGACCACCGCGTCGGCTCGGTCTGGTCGGGACCGCTCGTCGATCCACGCTCGTCGAGCGCCTACGTACGCGACCTCTGCGTGATCCTCGAGCGGATCGCGCCGGGCGAGAGCATCCCGCTCCACCGCCACGGGATCGACGAGGCGATCGTGGTCGAGTCGGGTGAGGTCGAGCTACGGCTCGGCGACGAGACTCGGGTCGTCAGCGGTCGCTCGGCCGCGTTCGTCCCGGCCGGGGTCGCACACGGCGCGCGGAACGTCGGCCCGGAGGACGTCGTCTACACGGCATTCTTCCCGTCGACGGTAATCGACATCGAGTACCTGGAACGCAACCCGGCGCCGGGCACCGAGGACGACCCGCCGCAGCCGGCTGTGGTCTACGACGCGAGGTCGTAGAGCGCGTCGAGGACGGCGTGCGGCCGCTCGACGATCACGAGGTGGCCGCAGTCGGCCACGATCCGCAGCTTCGCGCGCAGCCTGCGGGTGTACTCGAAGGCGGCCTCCAGCGGCAGCTGCATGTCGCGGGCGCCCCAGAGCACGACGACCGGGCAGGTGACGCCGGCGAGGTCGCGGCGGGGGTCGTCGGCGACCATCGCGCGCCCGGCCGCCCTCGTGCTCGTGTGCCGGCCCTGGTCTCCGAGAAGGCCGTGCGTCGCGCGCGGGCTCAGCGAGACCGGATCGGAGACGAACCACGGCCGGAAGACGACCCGCCGGTACCACACGCGCTCCGCCCAGCGGTGCCGAAAGCGGGCGACCGCCCGGCCGGGGCGGAGCGTCGTCGCGGCGATCACGGTCGCCTCGACCCTGCGCGAGCTGGTCGCGATCCCCGCGGGCGAGACGAGCAGGAGCGCGCGGACGAGCTCGGGGCTGCGGTGCGCCAGCCTGAGCGCCACGAGGCCGCCGAACGAGTGCCCCGCCACGAGCGCAGTCTCCACGTGCTCCGCAGCGAGCACGCCGGCCACGGCGTCCGCGAAGTCGTCCATCGTCGCGCCTCGGCGCAGCGGCGGCGACGCCGCATGACCGGGAAGGTCGACCACGAGCACCCGGTGGCGCTGCCACGAGCTCCGGGAGCACCTCGACCCAGTTCTCGCCCGAGCCACCGAGCCCGTGGACGAGCAGGAGCGGCTCACCCTCGCCGCCGACCCGGTAATGCACGGCTCCGGCCCGCCTCGGTTCGAGGGTCGATTGCAGACGTCATCCGCGCAACGTATCCTTCGAGAGTCATGGCGACCTTGGGGACGCGGGCCCGTTGATTCCCGCGACAAACGAGCGAGCGATGTCCGAGCCCGCCTGAGCGCAGCAATCGTGCGCCCAGCGGGCTTTTTCATTGCCGCGAGACGGAGGAGGCAGACCGATGGCGAATCATCTGACGCCCGATGAGCTTTCGAAGGAGCTCGGCATCGACCGGCAGGAAGTGATTCGGGTGTGCATCGAAGAAGGCGTGCCCATCTACCAGGGCAAGATCGACAAGACCCTCTTTGCGGCCCAGCTGCAGGCAATCGGGGCGATGCCCCAGCGGCGCAGCTCCTAGCGGCCCCAGCGATCTCTCATCGCGCGCCGCTGTTTTCTTCGGCCGCGCGGAGGCCTTCTTCGGCGCCGCCTTCTTCTTGGCGGCGCCGTCACCGGCCTTGGCCGACTTGGCCTCCTCGACGCTGCGGCGGAGCGCCTCCATCAGGTCGACGACCGGCGCGTCCTCGACCGGCTCCGGCGCCGCGGCGATCTCCTCGCCCGCGAGCTTCGCCTCGAGCAGCGCGCGCAGGTCGCGGCGGTAGTCGCTCTGGAGGTCGGACGGGTCGAAGTCGCCCGAAAGGCTGTCGATCACCTGCTGGGCGAGCGCGAGCTCGGGCCCCTTGACCGAGGTCTCCTCGACCGCCTCCTCGATCTCCGCCTGCGAGTAGACGTCGGCGGAGAGGAAGAGCGTCTCGAGCGCGAGCGCGTCGCCCTTCGGCCGGATCAGGCAGAGCTTCTCCTTCCCCTGCTGGACGAAGCGGCCGAGCGCGGCCATCCCGCTCTCGCGCATCGCGTTCAGCAGCAGCACGTACGGCCGCCGCGCCGCGGTCGCCTGCGCGGGAACGAGGAAGTAGGTGCGGTCGAAGAAGATCGGATCGACCTGGCTCGCGTCGACGAAGCGGCTGATCTCGATCGAGCGGGAGTCGTCCCGGTTCTGGAGCGCCTCGATCTCCTCGTCCTCGACGACGACGAACTGGCCCTTTGCGACCTCCCAGCCCTTGACGATCTCGTCCGGGCCGAGATCGCGCTCGTGCACCGGGCAGAAGCGCTTCTGCTTGATCGGCGTCCCGCACTCGCGGTGCAGCATCCGGAAGGACACGTCGGACGCGCGCGCAGCAGGCTTGGTCGCCGGGGCGAGGCCCACGGGGATCGAGACGAGTCCGAAGCTGATCGAGCCGTTCCAGGTCGTGCGCATGTGCACCTTCAGTTTAGAGGGACCGCAACGATTCGCCCTTTCCGACGACATCCCTTCTCCATAAAGTGCGTCCATGGCCGAGAAGCGGACGATCGAACGACTCTGGCGCGACGCGGCTGCGGCGAACCGGACGACACCGGCCTACCTGGTCCAGGACGGGGACGACTGGCGCCCGCTGTCGTGGGCCGAGGCGGCTGCACGCGTCGAGAGCTACGCGAACGGGCTGCTGGCCCTCGGCGTCCGCAAGGGCGACGCGTTCGCGATCCTCGGCTCGAGCCGCGTCGAGTGGGCCCTCTTCGACTTCGCGCTCGGCTCGATCGGCGCGATCGGAGCGGCGATCTACGCCAACAGCTCGCCGAAGGACGCCGGCTACATCCTCGAGCACTCCGAGTCGATCGGCGTGCTCTGCGAGGACGAGGCCCAGCGCGCGAAGGTGGAGTCCGTGCGCGGCGGGAATCCCGCGGCTGCGGCACGTGCTCACGTACGCCGACCTGGACGATCTGGCGGCGCGGGGGCGCGCGTACGCGGCCGAGCACCCGAACGCGCTGCGCGAGGCGGGCGAGCGGATCGAGGAGGACGACCTCTTCACCTACATCTACACGTCGGGGACGACCGGCCCGCCGAAGGGCTGCATGATCTCGCACCGCAACTACTACGCGATGGTCGCGGTCGTCGACGACCTGCCGAGCTTCACCGGACCCGAGGACACGATGCTGCTCTACCTGCCGCTCGCCCACAACTTCGGGCGGCTGATGCACCTCTCCGGCGCCTACGTCGGCTACGCGATCGCGTTCCTGCCCGACCCGCTCCAGGCCGCCGCGGCACTGCCGGCGGTGAAGCCGACCGTCTTCCCGAGCGTGCCGCGCGTCTACGAGAAGGTCCACACCGCCGTCGTCGCCAAGTTCGACGCCGAGACGGGCGTCAAGCGGAGGCTGATCGACTGGGCGCTCGGCGTCGGCCGGCGCGTCAGCGAGCTCCGGCGTGCCGGCGAGCCCGTGCCGCGCGGCGCTGCTGGTGCAGCACCGGCTGGCCGACCGGCTCGTCTACTCGAAGGTGAAGGAGCGGCTCGGCGGCAGGCTGCGGCTCGCGATCTCGGGCGGGGCACCGCTCTCGGCGGAGATCGCCGAGTTCTTCCACGCGATCGACATCCTCCTCGTCGAGGGCTACGGCCTGACCGAGTGCACGACCGCCGCCTCGACGAACACGCACGAGGCCTTCCGCTTCGGCACGGTCGGTCGCCCCTTGCCCGGCACCGAGGTCAAGGTGGCGGAGGACGGAGAGCTGCTGATCAAGAGCGAGACCGTCTTCCAGGGCTACTACAAGGATCCCGAGGCGACCGCGGAGGTGCTCGGCGACGACGGCTGGCTCCGCTCCGGCGACATCGCCACGATCGACGACGACGGCTTCATCACGATCACCGACCGCAAGAAGGACATCATCGTCACGGCCGGCGGCAAGAACGTCGCGCCGCAGAACCTCGAGAACGACCTCAAGGCCTCGAAGTTCGTCTCGCAGGCGATGGTCGTCGGCGACCGGCAGCCCTACGTCGCCGCGCTGATCACGCTCGACCCGGAGGCGCTGCCCGCGTGGGCCGCCGAGCGCGGGCTGCCGACCGAGATGGCGAGCCTCGCGGCGACCGACGAGGTCCGCGAGCTCGTCCAGGGGATCGTCGACGAGGTCAACGCCGACCGCTCCCGCTACGAGCAGATCAAGCGCTTCACGATCCTGCCGCGCGACTTCACGATGGACGACGACGAGCTGACGCCGACGCTGAAGCTCAAGCGCCGGGTCGTCGCCGAGCACTTCGCCGCCGAGCTCGGCGAGCTCTACGAGGGCGAGACGCTGAACCAGGCCGCCGGCATCTGAGCCGGAACCGACTCGCTCGTCGCGACCGCGGCCGGCGGCTTAGATACGCCGCGCGCCGACCCAGGTGGTCGCGTACCAGGAGTCGGAGAGGCTGGAGATCTTGACGACGTCGCCGGTGTGCGGCGCGTGGATGAACTGGCCGCCGCCGATGTAGATCCCGCATGGCCGAGGCCGTTGAAGAAGACGAGGTCGCCCGGCTGGAGCTGGTCTCTCGAGACCGGCGTCCCCATCCCGTACTGCGAGGCGGCGTGGTGCGGGAGCGAGACGCCGACCTGCGCGTAGACGTACATGATCAGCCCGGAGCAGTCGAAGCCCGACGGGCTCGCGCCGCCCCAGACGTAGGGGACGCCGAGGTACTGCATCGCGATCCCGACGACGCCGCCGTAGCGGGCGTCCGGCGCCGGCGCGATCGCTTCGGCGGGCGAGTCCGACTGGACGAGCGCCTCGGGTGCGGCCTCCTCGGACGGGGCCTGCTGTGCGGCCCGGAAGCGCGCCTGCGCCTGGGCGGCGAGCCGCTCCTGCCGGCGCCGCTCGGCAGCCTCGAGGCTCGCGATCTGATCCTTGATCGACGAGAGCAGGCGCTGGCGCTCGGCGAGCTGGCCCTCGATCGAGCTGCGCTGCGCCGCCTTGTCGGCGACGACCTGCACCTGCGCCTTCTTGGCCCGCTCGAGCCGCCCCTTCGCGCTCGATCACCTGCGCGCGGAAGCTCTTGACCTCGCGCAGCACGCGGGCGTCCTGCTCCGAGACCCTGTCGACCGCGTCGAGCCGGTTGAGCAGGTCGTCGATCGACTTCGCCCCGAGGAGGACTTCGATCGTGCCGCCGTCACCGCCGTTCGTGTACAGGGCGACGAGGCGCTCGGAGAGATGCCCCTGCGCGGCCTTCAGGCTCGTCCGCGCGATGGTCAGATGCCGCGAGTTCGTCTTCAGCTCGGCCTCGGATCCGGTCGAGCTTCACGTTGGCGAGGTTGTAGGACTCGATCGCGTGCGAGAGCTGCCCGTCGATCTCCTGGATCTGCGCGAGCACGCTCTGCGCCTCGGCGCGTTTCGCCGAAATCGAGGGATCCGCGGCGGCCGTGTTCACGGACGCCAGCGCCACGGCCACGGAAAGCGGCCGTGAGCAGCGTGAGGATCGCCGGCGCCTTACTCGAGCTCGACCGGATCAGGGCAGCGTCCGTTCGAGGTCGTGCGGCACCCCGGTGGGGGCCAGGTCCGTCACAAGTCGCGCACCCTAGCAGCCCTGCCGGACGCCTGCAACGCTCAACAGAGCCAAAAACGCCCCCACGCAGGTACCCCCTTCACGAAGCACAAACAACCGCATCGGGGACGAGAAGTTGCTACGGTCCGCGCCTCGTGGAAGCGCACTCGACGAGCGACGCGGCGCGTTTCGCAGCCGTTTTCACGGGTCTGCTGCTGCTCGCATCCGTGCCCGGTCGCCCTCGCGGCCGATGCGACGCGGTCTTCGCAGCCAGGCGGCAGGCCTGAGAGCCCACTCCGGGACGCTCGAGGCACGGGCGGCGTCGGCGACGCTCGAGCTCTACTCGCTCGAGGCCGAGCTCGGCCGCGTGCCGGACGGAGCTCGCGAGCATCCAGTCCGAGCGGGCTGCGCTCGCCCGCGAACAGGCCTCCGCACCGCACGCAGCTGGCGGTGGCGAGGCGGGCCGTGTCGGCCTCCCAGACCGAGCTCGGCCGGCATCGTCCGCGCCCTCTACCAGCAGCCCGGCGACGATCCGCTCGCGATCGTGCTCGGAGCCCGGTCGCTCGACGAAGCCCTGACCGCGACTCGACGGGATCAGCCGCGCCGCCGGGCACAACAACCGGATCATCGAGCAGGCGCGCGCCGCCCGGCAGCGGCTCGCCGGGCTCGACGCGCGGCTCGCCGAGCGCGCGCGGGAGCTCGACGGCTCGCCGCGGCCGGCCGAGGCGCGCACCGCCGCACTCGCGGCGTCGGCGACGGAGCGGCAGCGGTTCATCAGCGGCCTCCGGCGCCAGCAGGGGCTGAACGCCGCTCGGATCGCGTCGATCCAGACGCAGGCACGCGCGGCCGAAGCCCGCACGCTCTCCCTGGCCGCAGCCGCCCCGGCGCCGCCGCTCGCCCCGATCGAGGTCGCAGCGCCGCTCGCCACCTCGTCCGGGCCGCGCACGCTCACCGTCAGCGCGACCGGCTACTCGATCCGAGGCAGGACCGCGACCGGGATGCCGACCGCACCCGGCGTCGTCGCGGTCGACCCGTCGGTGATCCCGCTCGGCACGCGCCTGCACGCATCCCGGGCTACGGCGACGGGGTCGCCGCCGACACCGGCGGCGCCGTCCAGGGCAACACGATCGACGTCTGGTTCCCCACGGCCGCGCAGGCGCTCCAGTGGGGTCGACGGACGGTCGTCATCACCTTGCACTAGTAGACTCAGCGCCTGCCGAGCCGAGGAGGGCAGTGCCGCTGGACGAGACAGCGACGGATCGAGAACGGAGGCTCGCACGCGATCCGCGTGCTCCTGGTCGACGACCACGATCTCTTCCGCACCGGCCTCCGCAACCTGCTCGAGGAGCAGGGCGTCGACGATCGTCGCCGAGGCGTCCAGCGGCTCCGAGGCGCTGCAGCACGTCCGGGAGTCCGCGCCCGACGTCGTCGTCATGGACCTGAACATGCCGGGCATGACCGGCGTCGAGGCGACCCGGCACATCAGCCGGGACGCTCCCCTGACACGCGTCGTCGTGCTCACGATCTCCGACCAGGAGCAGGACGTGATGGACGCGATCCTCGCCGGCGCCTGCGGCTACCTGCTCAAGGACGCGTCGATCCAGGAGCTGATGCAGGGGCTCGAGTCCGCCGCCGTCGGCGAGTCGCTGATCTCGTCCGCACATCGCGGGCAAGGTGCTCCAGCACGTCCGGGCGACGACCGCGGCGCCGGAGGCGGCCGCGACGATCCGGACGGAGCTCTCCGATCGCGAGATCCAGGTGCTGAAGCTGATCGCGAACGGCAAGGACAACGCGGTGATCGCCGGCGAGCTCCACATCAGCCCGAAGACGGTCAAGAACCACATCTCGAACATCCTGATGAAGCTCCAGATCGAGAACCGGATCCAGGCCGCCGTCTACGCGGTCCGGTCGGGGATCGTCTAGCCGAGGGCTTGCGCGCGCAGGGAGGCAAGCATGGCGCGGACGCCCGCCAGCTCCTGATCAGCGTTCGCGAGCCGGACGGTCAGCTCGCTGATCTCGTTCCGGTTCGATCGCGCATCGGAGCGCAGGAGCGCCCGCAGGTTGCGCTCGATCCGCAGCCGCTCCCGCTCGAGGTCGAGCGCGTAGGCGTACCCGCTCGTCAGCGTGTCCTCGACGTCGGCGCGCGGCGGCAGCTCGGCCGCCTGCGGGCAGGTCGAGCAGCGACCGGATCTCGGCCATCACCCCGGGAAGGCGATCGTCCACAGCTCTTCGATTATCGGGCCGGCGCGAGCGCGCGACATGGGCCGCCGGGCCTATCTTCGCGGCATCGTCGGCCCATGCCTGGTGGCGCTGCTGTTGCTCCTGCTGGCCGCGCCTGCGAGCGCCGCCGACGCAACGCTCGCAACTCGGCTCGCGAAGGCGCTCGCGGTGCCCAACGTCGATCCGGCCGCGGACGGCCGCGCTCGCGATCGACCTCCGCACCGGCGCTGTCGTCTTCGAGCGCAACCCGACGCTTTCGCTCGTCCCCGCCTCGAACCAGAAGCTGCCGGTCGCGTACGCGGCGCTCGCCCTGCTGGGGCCGGGCTACCGCTTCCACACCGAGGTCGTCGGCAGCGGGACGCTGGTCGGCGACGTCTGGCACGGCGACCTGTGGCTGCGCGGCTTCGGCGACCCGACGCTGGAGCCCGCCGATCTGGACGCGCTGGCGGCCGAGGTCGCGTCCTGGGGGATCCGGCACGTCGACGGCTCCGTGATCGCCGACGAGTCGTGGTTCGACTCGCGTCGCACCGCTCCCGGCTGGCGGCCGAGCTTCTACCTCTACGAGTCGCCGCCGCTCTCCGCTCTCGTCGTCGACCGCGGGGTCTACCGCGGCCGCACCTCGGCGACACCCGCGCTCGCGGCCGGCTCGCTGCTGCGGCAGTCGCTGGACGCCGCCGGCGTCACCGTCGCCGGGAAGACACGCGCAGGGGTCCTGACGACGGCCGGCCTCCCGCTCGCGCGCGACGTCTCGGAGCCGCTCGCGGACGTCGTCCGTTTCATGGGACGTGAGAGCGACAACTACACGGCCGAGATGCTCGTGAAGCAGCTCGGCGCCGTCTTCTCCGGGCACGGCACGACCGCGGCGGGGACGCGGGTGATCCGACGGGCGCTCGCGGAGGCCGGCGTGCCGCTCGGCGGCGTGCGGCTCGCGGACGGATCGGGCCTCTCGGGGCTCGACCGGCTGACGGCCGCAGCGCTCGTGGCCCTGCTCCAGTCCGGCCTGGCGGCAGGGGACCTGCGCGACGCCTTCCTGCAGTCGCTGGCGGTCGCCGGCGTCAACGGCACGCTCGAGGACCGGATGGAGAGGCGCCCCGCACGCGGGACGCGTGATCGCGAAGACGGGGACGACGCGAACCGCGTCGGCGCTCTCCGGGTTCGTCCGCGACCGCTACGTGTTCGCGGTCCTCCAGAACGGCCGGCCGATCTCGACCTACTGGGCGCGGCTGGCGCAGGACCGCTTCGCGACCGTCCTCGCAGCGTCGAGCTGAGCTCAGCGGCGCCGCCGCGGCGCCGGCAGCTCGCCGGCCTGCGCGCCGTCCGTCGGCGCGTCCTTGACGAGCTCGCGCAGGTCGGCCTCGGAGAGCATCGGCACGCCCGCCTTCTGCGCCTTCGCGACCTTGGAGCCGGGGTTCTCGCCGACGAACGACGCCCGGTCGTCTTCTTCGAGACGTTGTCGGAGACCTTGGCGCCGAGCGCCTCGAGCGCGGCGGCCGCCTCGTCGCGCGTGAACCCCTCGAGCGTGCCCGTGATCACGTACTGGCTGCCGGTGAGCGGCCCCTCGACCGGCCGCTCCTCGTCGCCCACCTCGAACCGGAGCCCGAGCTCGCGCAGCTCGGCGACGAGCGTCCGGTTCTGCTCGTCCGCGAACCAGCCGGCGATCGCCTCGGCCCGGTCCGGGCCGATCCCGTCGACCTCCTGGATGTCCTCCTGGCTCGCGTCGAGCAGCCGGTCGACGTCGCCGAAGTGGCGCGCGAGATTCCGCGCGGTCACCCAGCCGACGTCGGGGATGTTGAGCCCGAAGAGGACGCGCGAGAACGGCTGCGCCTTCGACTGCTGGATCGCGTCGACGGCGTTCCGGGCCGAGATCTCGGCGTAGCCGTCCAGCTCCATCAGCTCCTCGGCCGTCAGGCGGTAGAGGTCCGGCATCGAGCGGAGCAGGCCCTCGTCCCAGAGCCGGCGCACGAACTGCTCGCCGACGCCCTCGATGTCCATCGCGGCCATGACCCAGTTGTTCAGCGTCTCGAGCCCGCGCGACGGACAGGCCCGGTTCGGGCAGCGGTGCATGACCTCGCCCTCCGGCCTCACGATCTCGGCGTCGCAGAGCGGGCAGCGCTCGGGCATCCGGAACTCCTTCGTGCCCCTGGCGTGCGGCCCGGCCGGGCCGACGATCTGCGGGATCACGTCGCCGGCGCGCTGGACGATCACGCGGTCGCCCTCGCGGATCTGCTTCCGGTTGATGTCCTCCTCGTTGTGGAGCGTCGCCCGCGAGACCGTGACGCCGCCGACGTTGACCGGCTCGAGGATCGCCCAGGGGTTGAGCGCGCCCGTGCGGCCGACGCGGATCGCGATCTTCAGCAGCTTCGTCTCAGCGGTCAGCGGCGCCCACTTGAACGCGCGCGCCCAGCGCGGACGCTCGTGCAGCGCGCCGAGCCGCTGCTGCTGGTCGAACGAGTCGACCTTGATCACGATCCCGTCGATCTCGTAGTCGAGCTCGGCGCGGCGCCGCTCCCAGCCCTCGATCGCCTTCGCGACCTCCTCGATCGACTCGAACCGCTCCGCGAAGGGATTCGTGCGGAAGCCGCGCTCGCGCAGCCAGGCGAGCGTCTCGAAGTGGGTGTCGGGGGCGACGCCCTCGCGGTAGCCGGTGCCGTAGACCCAGATCGAGAGCGGGCGGGCCGCCGTGATGCGCGAGTCGAGCTGGCGCAGCGAGCCCGCCGCCGCGTTGCGCGGGTTCGGCGCAGGCGTCTTCCCCGCCGCCACCTGCTCCTCGTTGAAGCGGCGGAAGCCCGAGAGCGGGAAGTAGACCTCGCCGCGCACCTCCATCAGCGGCGGCGCCTCGCCCTGGAGCGTCAGCGGGATCGACCGGATCGTGCGCAGGTTGACGGTGACGTCCTCCCCGCGCAGGCCGTCGCCGCGCGTCGCCCCGCGGACGAGCTGCCCGTTCTCGTAGACGAGCGAGATCGCCGAGCCGTCGATCTTCGGCTCGATCACGTACGCGACCGGCTCGTCGGAGTCGAGCCGCTTGCGGATGTCGTCGGCCCACTTCTGCAGAGCCTCGTCCGTCGTCACCTTCTCGAGCGAGCCCATCGGCGCCAGGTGCTCGACCTTCTTGAACTTGTCCGACGGCGGCGCGCCGACGCGATGCGTCGGCGAGTCGTCGGTCGCCAGGTCGGGCTGCTCCTCCTCGAGCGCCTTCAGCTCGTCGAAGAGCCGGTCGTACTCCGCGTCCGCGACCTCCGGGTCGTCGAGGACGTGGTAGCGGTGGTTGTGGTGGTGCAGCAGCTCGCGCAGCTGCGCGTGCGCGCTTGCGTTGCGCCTCAGAGGGCGGCAAGGAGCTCCTCCGCCGACTCGACGACCGCGTCGGGCCCCTCGGCCTCGAGCCGCTCGCGCGGATGGATCCCACCCCAGGTGACCGCGACGGAGTGCATGCCCGCGGCCTTCGCGGCGCGGATGTCGAAGGGCGAGTCGCCGACGTAGACGGCCTCGTCGCGCGTCGCGCCGAGCAGCTCGAGCGCGTGCTCGAGCGGCGCCGGGTCCGGCTTGTGCCGGTCGGTGTCGTCGGAGCCGACGACGACGTCGAAGAACTGCTCGAGCGGCAGGTAGGAGAAGGCGAGCCGCACCGTCTCGCGCCGCTTCGCGGTGACGACGCCGAGCCGCCGCCCTTCCTCCTTGAGCGTGGTGAGCACGCCGGTCATCCCGGCGCACTCGGCCAGCTCGGCGTGGAGCGGCTCGTTGTGCTCGCGGTAGCAGGCGACGAGCTCGTCGACCCGATCCGGAGTCGATCAGCCGCATCTGCTCGATCAGGCCCGAGCCGCCGACCGCGCGGCCGAGCTCCTCGTCCGGGATGTCGCGGCCGAGCACCGTCTTCGTCGCGTGGCGCATCGAGGCGATGATGATCGACCCCGAGTCGATCACGGTGCCGTCGAAGTCGAAGAGGACGACCGGGAAGCGCATCGGGGCCTCGACGATCGTAGCGACGCGGTTCAGTAGTCGACGCGCTCGAGGTAGAGGCCCCACGGCGGCGCGGTCATCCCCCCTTCGCTCCGCGGCCGGCCCTCGAGGAGAGGCGCCAGCTCGCGGCCTTCGAGCATCGTCCCGACGAGCGTGCGCACCATGTGGCGGAGGAAGCTCTCGGCCGCGATCGTGAAGTGGAGCTCGTCGCCGTGCTCCTCCCAGGCGGCGTCGAGGACGGTGCGCGTGAAGATCCTGTGCTGCGTCTCGGCCGGCGTGAACGCGGTGAAGTCGTGCGGCCCGGGAATCAGCGCCGCCGCCGCCTGGAGCTCGTCGAGGGCGAGCGGACGCGGCCACCAGAGCGAGCGCCGGTCGGCGAGCGGCGAGCGCACACGGCGGCGCAGGATCCGGTAGCGGTAGGCGCGCGCACGGGCCGAGAGGCGGGCGTTGAAGCCCTCCGGCGCCGCCTCGACGGCGAGGACGGCGACGTCGTCTGGCAGCGCCGCGTTGAGCGCATCGGCGGCGCGCGCCGGCGGCGGGCCGCCCTCGGCCTGCAGCGAGGCGACCTGCGCCGAGGCGTGCACGCCGGTGTCGGTCCGGCCCGCGACCGCCAGCTCCTGCCAGCGGGGAAAAACGGCGTCGAGCGCGTCGCGCAGGACGCCCTCCACCGTGCGCTCGCCGGGCTGGCGCGCCCAGCCGCGGAAGCCGGTGCCGTCGTACTCCAGCGTCAGCTTGAGCACGGGCATCCGGCGAGTCTAAGCTCAGCCCGTGGCGACGACGACGCGCAAGTACGACCTCTACGGAGACGAGTTCCGCCGCGACCCCTACGCGACGTTCGCGCGCATGCGCGAGCACGATCCGGTCTTCTGCCAGCCCGGCATCGACGGCGAGACGATGATCTGGTTCGTCACCCGCCACGAGGACGTCGCCGCGGTGCTGCTCGACGACGAGCGCTTCGTGCGCGATCCGCGCCTCGCGCTCACGGAGGAGCAGCTCGCCGCGCAGGCCGCGCCTCCGGCGCGTGGCGGCGATCGACAACCACATGCTCAACCGCGACGGCGACGACCACCGGCGCCTCCGCCGGCTGGTCACGAAGGCGTTCACGCCGAAGGTCGTCGAGCAGCTGCGGCCGCGGATCCAGGAGATCGCCGACGAGCTGATCGACGCGGTGGCGGCGCGCGGGTCGATGGACCTCTCGGCGGAGTACGCGTTCCCGCTCCCGATCACCGTCATCGCCGAGCTGCTCGGCGTCCCGACCGAGGACCGAGACCGGTTCAAGCAGTGGTCGGACACGATCATCACCCCGGCCGTCGAGCCTGAGGCGATGGAGCAGGCCTTCGCGCAGATGGGCGAGTTCGTCGAGTACCTGACCGCGTTCTTCGCCGCCCGCCGGGCGGAGCCGCGCGACGACCTCGTCAGCGCGCTGCTGGCGGCGCGCGACGCCGACGACGCCCTGAGCGAGGAGGAGCTGTTCGGCACCGTCGTGCTCCTGATCGTCGCCGGGCACGAGACCACGGTCGGCCTGATCGGCAACGCGGTCGTCAACCTGCTCGCGACACCCGGAGCAGCTCGAGCTCGTCCGCGCCGATCCGTCGCTCCTCCGGGCGCGATCGAGGAGGCGCTCCGCTACGAGGGGCCGGTCGAGCGAGCGCTGAACCGCTGGGCGGCAACCGACGTCGAGCTCGGCGGCCAGACGATCCGCAGGGGCGAGGCCGTGATCGCGATCCTGAACTCGGCCGATCGTGACGGCGCCGCTTCTCCGAGCCCGACCGGCTCGACGTGCAGCGCGGCGACACCCGACACCTCGCGTTCGGCGCGGCAGCCACTACTGCCTCGGAGCTCCCCTCGCCCGTCTCGAGGCCGAGATCGCGCTCGAGACGCTCTTCCGGCGCTCCCGGGCCTCAGGCTCGCCGTAGAGCCTCGCGAGCTCCAGTGGCGGCCGACGCCCGGATTCCGCCGCGTCGCCGCTCTACCGGTCGCCTGGTAGCGCTCAGGCGGCGTCGACGACGAGCGTCAGGCCGTCGACCTCGCGGATCACGACCGCCTCACCGACGTCGGCGCCGGATCGCAGCGCGCCTGCCAGATCTCGCCGGCGACGCGCACCTGTCCCTGCGGTCGGCAGGTGACCGAGACGACCGCTCTCCGGCCGACGAGCGTCTCCGTGCCGACAGCGGTCTGCCGCCGCTTCGACCACCAGACGAACAGGCCCGTCTCGGCGAGCTCGAGGGTCGCGCCGCCGGCGACGACGACCCAGCTCCAGGGCTCCTCGAGGACGAAGATCCCGAGCAGCAGCGAGAAGAGGAGGATCACGGGCTGCTCGTCCGCTCGAGCAGCTCGAACCGGCGCCCGTCGGGGGCGCGAAAGTGGCGGTACCGGAACCCGTAGCCCGTGTTCAGCTCGCCGTCCGGCTCGACTCCCTCGCCTCGCCAGCTCGACGGTCGCTGCCTCGACGTCGTCGACGAGGAAGCCGAGCACCGTGTCCGACGGCGGCTGCACGTAGTCGGGCGGCACGAGCGCGAGCGAGCTGCCGTTCGCGAACAGCAGCCGCTGCACGTCGCCGGACACCTCGAGCTCGGCCCCGAGCGCGTCGGCGAGGAAGCGGGCGACGCCCTCGTGGTCGGGGCTGCCGACGCCGGCGAAGACAAGTCCCTCGACGCGCATGCTCATAGGATGCCGGGATGCGCCTCGCGTTGATGATCGAGGGCCAGGAAGGCGTCTCGTGGGAGGACTGGCTCGCGCTCGCGCGGGCGTGCGAGGAGCACGGCGTCGAGGCGCTCTTCCGCTCCGACCACTACCTCTCGCCGACGGACGGCGCTCGTCCGGCGCTGGACGCGTGGGCGGTGATCCCTGCGCTCGCGGCGCAGACGACTCGGCTCGAGCTCGGCACGCTCGTCTCGCCCGTCACCTTCCGCGCCGCCGCCGTCCTCGCGAACGCCTCTGCGACGGCGAACGAGATCGGCGCCGGCCGCGTCTCGCTCGGCATGGGCACGGGCTGGATGGAGGCCGAGCACGAGGCGTTCGGCTTTCCGTTCCCGGAGATGAAGACGCGCCTGGCGTGGCTGGAAGAGCAGCTCGAGGCGGTGCGGCGCTTCTGGGGCGACCGGCCCCAGCCGCATCTGATCGTCGGCGGCAGCGGCCTCTCCGGGCACGCTCCGCCCGGCCGCGAGGTGGGCGGACGAGTACAACACCATCTTCGCGACGCCGGAGGAGTGCGCCGAGCGGCGCGAGAAGCTCGTACGCGCCTGTGAGCGCGAGGGCCGCGCACGCGATCCCGCTCTCGCTGATGACCGCCTGCGCGATCGGCGGACGCCGGAGGAGGCGCGGGAGCGCGATCCGCCGCCGCCTGGAGCGAGCCGGCCAGACCGTCGACCCGGACGAGTACAGGGCCTCGCGCGGGCGCGGCGTCGGTCCTGGGCACGCTCGAAGAGGCGGCCGAGCAGCTGCGCGCCTACGAGACGCGCCGGCGTCGAGCGCGTCATGCTGCAGCACCTCGACCACCGCGACCTGGAGATGGTCGAGCTGATCGGCCAGGAGCTCGCGCCGACGGTCGCCTAGCGAGAGGTTCGCACGCGATTTGCGGCCCGCGAAGCGGCCGCCCTTCAGGGGTTTTGCGCAGGCTAAGCCAGAGCGTTCTCGGGCTCGTAGTCCACGAGCTCGAGGTAGACCATCTCGGCGGCGTCGCCCTGGCGCTGGCCCGAGCTTGATGATCCGCGTGTAGCCGCCGGGGCGCTCCGCGAAGCGGGGCGCGACCTCGGCGAAGAGCTCGTGGACGACGTCCTGCGAGCGGAGCTCGGCGAGCGCCTTGCGGCGGGCGTGCAGGTCGCCGCGCTTGCCGAGCGTGATCATCTTCTCCGCGAACGGCTTGACGGCCTTGGCCTTCGCCTCGGTCGTCTGGATCCGCCCGTGGGTGATCAGCGCGCCCGCGAGGTTCGAGTAGAGCGCCTTCCGGTGCGCGGAGTCGCGCCCCAGCTTCTTGCCTGCGCGGGCGTGCCTCACGTTATTCGTCTCCCCGGAGCGAGAGGCCCTGGGTCGCGAGCGTCTCCTTGACCTCTTCGATCGACTTCTTGCCGAAGTTCGGGATCGCGGCCAGCTCGTTCTCGGACTTCGAGACGAGGTCGCCGATCGTCTCGATCCCGACCCGCTTGAGGCAGTTGTACGAGCGGACGCCGAGCTCGAGCTCCTCGATCGGGAAGTTCTCCATCGCGCCGGCCCCGCTCGACTGCTCGGGAGCGACGTCCTCGGAGCCGCCGACGCGGAAGTCGTCGATGTTCTCGAGGTCGGTGAAGATCGCCAGCTGGCGGATCAGGATCTCCGCGGCCTGGCCGATCGCGTCGCGCGGCTCGATCGAGCCGTCCGTGGTCACGTCGAGGCGGAGCTTGTCGTAGTCGGTGCGCTGACCGACACGGGCGGCCTCGACGTCGTACGAGACGCGCCGCACCGGCGAGAAGATCGAGTCGATCGGGATGACGCCGATCGTCGTCTCCGGGCCGCGGTTCAGCTCGGCCGGGACGTAGCCGCGCCCGCGGCCGATCGTCAGCGTCATCTCGAGCTTGCCCTTGTCGTTCAGGTTCGCGAGCTCGAGATCCGGGTTGAGGATCTCGAGGTCGGCGGGAGCCTGGATGTCGGCGGCCGTGACGGCGCCGGCGCCCTTCTTCGCGATGTGCACCTCGATCTCGGGCGACTCGCCGTGCAGGAGCACGATCAGGTTCTTGAGGTTGAGGATGATGTCGGTGACGTCCTCGCGGACGCCCGGAAGCGTCGGTGAACTCGTGCGAGACGCCCTCGATCTTGACGGCGGTCACAGCAGCGCCCTCGAGCGACGAGAGCAGCACGCGGCGGAGCGAGTTCCCGAACGTGTAGCCGAAGCCGCGGTCGAGCGGCTCGATCACGAAGACGCCACGGTCCTCGTTGATCTCCTCGTGGACGATCCGCGGAATCTGGAAGTCCATCAAGCTGGTGCGTGTAGCCAAGACGATCCCTTCTTTAACCGGAAACAGAGTCTTCTTACTTGGAGTAGAGCTCGACGATCAGAGATTCCTGCACGGGCGCGTCGATCTCCGCCCGCTCGGGCCACTTCAGCACCTTGCCGGTGAGGCCCTCGTGGTCGGCCTGGAGCCACGGAGCGACGGACGCCGTCAGGTCGGTGGCGTCGCGAATCGTCTGCTCGGCGGGGCTGCCGGCCTTCATCGTGATCACGTCGTTCGGGCGCACGCCGTAGCTCGGGATGTTGACCCGGCGTCCGTTGACGTGGAAATGGCCGTGGCGGACGAGCTGGCGCGCCTGTGCGCGGGAGCCCGCGAAGCCCAGCCGGTAGACGACGTTGTCCAGACGCGTCTCGAGCATCCGGAGCAGGTTCTCGCCCGGCGCGCCGAGGCCCTTGGTCGCCTTCTCGTAGTAGTTGCGGAACTGCTTCTCGAGCAGGCCGTAGTAGCGGCGCGCCTTCTGCTTCTCGCGCAGCTGCAGCAGGTACTCGCTCTGCTTGATCCGGCCGCGCCCGTGCTCGCCCGGCGGATACGAGCGGCGCTCGATCGCGCACTTCTCCGTCAGGCAGCGCTCGCCCTTGAGGAAGAGCTTCATCCCCTCGCGGCGGCAGACGCGGCACTTGGCTCCGAGGTCTCTCGCCATCAGACACGCCTCCGCTTCCGGGGGCGCACCCCGTTGTGGGCCTGCGGCGTCACGTCGCGGACGCCGAGGATCTCGAGGCCGGCCGCCTGGAGCGAGCGGATCGCCGTCTCGCGACCCGAGCCCGGGCCCTTGACGAAGACCTCGACCTTCTGCAGGCCGTGCTCCATGCCCTTGCGGGCACACGAGTCGGCCGTGACCTGCGCTGCGAACGGCGTCGACTTGCGCGAGCCCTTGAAGCCCGCGGAGCCGGCCGACTCCCACGCGATCACGTTCCCGTCCTTGTCGGTCAGCGCGACGATCGTGTTGTTGAACGACGTCTTGATGTGCGCCTGGCCGACGGCGATGTTCTTCTTGACACGGCGGCGCGTGCGGCCACGGGCCGCAGCCTTGCGAGGAGGCGCCATCTACTTCGCCTTCTTCCCGCGACCGACGGTCTTCTTCGGGCCCTTGCGCGTGCGCGCGTTGGTCTTCGTCCGCTGTCCGTGCACCGGCAGGCCGCGGCGGTGGCGGATCCCGCGCAGGCAGCCGATCTCCGACAGCCGCTTGATCGCCTGCGAGCGCTCGCGGCGCAGGTCGCCCTCGACCTGCAGCTCGGTGTCGATGTAGGTGCGGATCTTGTTGACCTCGTCGTCGGTGAGATCCTTCACCTTCTCGTTCGGGTCGAGATCGAGCGCCTTGCAGACCTTCTGCGCGGTCGTCTGACCGATCCCGTAGATGTAGGTCAACCCGATCTCCAGACGCTTCTGGTTCGGAAGGTTGACGCCTGCGATTCGTGCCAAGTGACTACCCCTGCCTTTGCTTGTGGCGCGGATTGGTGCAGATGACCATGGTGCGCCCGTGCCGCTTGATCACACGGCAGCGCTCGCACATGGGCTTGACGGACGGGCGGACTTTCAAAGCTTCTCCTAGCGGTTGCGGTAGGTGATCCTGCCGCGGGTGAGGTCGTAGGGAGAGAGCTCGACCTTGACGCGGTCGCCCGGGGCGATGCGGATGTAGTGCTTGCGCATCTTCCCGGAGATCGTGGCCAGGACGGCATGTCCGCCGTCGAGCTGCACCCTGAACATCGTGCTCGGGAGCGCCTCGACGACCTCGCCTTCGACCTCGATCTTCTCTTCCTTGACTGCCATTAACCTCTGTGTGGTTGTGAGTTCTCGACGCGCGGCAAAGCACGGCGCTACGCCGCGCGGCCGCTCATCGTAGCAAAGGGACGCGGCTTTCCGTCAGGATCCGCGGCCCCGCGGCCGTGATCGCGACGGTGTGCTCGAAGTGGGCGGCGAGCGACCCGTCCTCGGTCGAGATCGACCATTCGTCCTCGTGCACGTACACCTCCGGGCGGCCGGCGGTGATCATCGGCTCGATCGCGATCGTCATCCCCTCCGAGAGCAGCGGGCCGCGGCCGGGCTGGCCGAAGTTGGGGATGTGCGGATCCTCGTGGTACGAGCGGCCGACGCCGTGCCCGACGAGGCTGCGCACGACCGAGAAGCCTGCACCCTCGACGTGCTGCTGCACCGCCGCGGAGATGTCGCCGACGCGGTTGCCGGCACGCGCCTGCGCGATCCCCGCCTGCAGCGCGTCCCGGCCGGCGTCGAGCAGCCGCTGCGCCTGCTCGTTGACGTCGCCGACGGGGAAGGTGAAGGCGCTGTCGGCGATGTAGCCGTCGAGCGTGACGCCGACGTCGATGGTGATCAGGTCGCCGTCGGCGACTTCGTACGCGCCCGGGATCCCGTGCACGACCATGTCGTTCGGCGAGATGCAGATCGCCTTCGGGTAGCCGCGGTAGTCCTGGGAGGTCGGGATCCCGCCGTGCGAGCGGATGAGCTCGTCGGCGATCCGGTCGAGCTCGCCCGTCGTGATCCCCGGCTCGAGCTGCTCGCCGACGTGCGCGATCGTCTCGGCGACGACGCGTCCCGCGGCGCGCCATCTTGGCGATCTCCTGGGCCGACTTGCGGATGATCATCTCGCCGCCACGGTAGCCAAAGCGTCCTCGATCTCCGAGGAAACCTGCTCGACCGTGCGCCCGGCGTGCAGGGGGACGAGCTTGCCGGTCGTGCGGTAGTACTCGACGACCGGCTCGGTCTGCTCGTGGTAGACGGCGAGGCGGCGCGCGATCGTCTCGGGCGTGTCGTCGGTGCGGCCCTCCTCGTGCGCGCGGCCGAGCGCGCGCTCCTTCGCCGTCTCGTCGTCGAGATCGAAGAAGAAGATCACGTCGAGACCACGCCCGATCTCGTGCAGCATCTGGTCGAGCGCCTCGGCCTGGGCGAGGTTGCGGGGAAGCCGTCGAGGATGAAGCCCGTCGAGCGCGTCGTCCTCGGCCAGGCGCCCGCGGATCATCAGGATCGTGGTCTCGTCGGGAACGAGGTCGCCGCGGTCCATGATCTCCTTCACCTCGCGGCCGAGCGGGGTCGCGTCGTCGCAGCGCGCGGAACATGTCGCCGGTCGACACGTGCGGGATCTCGTACTCGGCGGAGATCCGCTTCGCCTGCGTGCCCTTCCCCGACCCCTGCGGGCCGAGCACGCAGCACGTTCACTATTTGAGGAAGCCTTCGTAGGAGCGCATCATCATCTGCGACTCCATCTGTCTCATCGTGTCGAGCGCGACACCGACGGCGATCAGCACGGAGGTTCCGCCGAGGGCGCCCGCCGTCGCCTGCGAGAAGCCGCCGTAGCGGATGAAGAGCGTCGGCAGCGTCGCGACGAGCGCGAGGTAGATCGCTCCGGGCAGCGTCAGCCGGGTCAGGACGCGGTCGAGGTACTGCGCCGTCGGCGGGCCGGGCCGGATGCCGGGGATGTAGCCGCCGTAGCGCCGCAGGTTGTCGGCCTGGTCGACCGGGTTGAACTGCACCGCCGTGTAGAAGTACGTGAAGATCACGATCAGGAAGCCCTGCAGGAGCATGTAGGGGATGCTCGTCGGCAGGAAGTGCCTGTTGACGAAGTCCTGCGTCTGCGGGAAGTACTGGCCGATCGTGGGCGGGAACGCCATCACGGCCGCCGCGAAGATGACGGGGATGACGCCGGCCATGTTCACGCGCAGCGGCATGTATGTCGATCCGCCCGCGGTCATGCGGCGGCCCACCATCCGTTTCGCATACTGGATCGGGATCCGGCGCTGGCCCTCCTGGATGAAGACGATCGCGGCGATGATCGAGAGCGCGATCAGCGGGAAGAAGAGCTTCTCCATCGGGCCGCCGTTCCACCAGGCGGCGATCCCGATCGGGGCGCCGACGAGGATCGAGGCGAAGATCAGGAGCGAGATGCCGTTGCCGATCCCGCGCTTCGTGATCAGCTCGCCCATCCACATCAGCAGCGTCGTGCCGACGGTCAGCGTGATGATGATCAGGGTCATCCGGCCGAGGTCGGCGTCGAGCACGCCCTGGCGCCGGAAGAGGAACGCGTAGCCCGTCGACTGCGCGGCCGCGAGGACGACGGTGAGATAGCGCGTGTACTGGTTGATCTTGGCGTAGCCCGACTCGCCTTCCTTCTGCAGCTCGGCGAGCCGCGGGATCACGACCGTCATCAGCTGGAGGATGATCGAGGCCGTGACGTAGGGCATGATCCCGAGCGCGAAGATCGAGAACTGCGAGAGCGCGCCGCCCGAGAAGAGGTTGAGCAGGCCGAGGATCGTGCCGCCCTTGCCCGAGAAGTAGTTGTCGATCGTCTCGGAGTCGACGCCCGGCGCCGGCAGCCACGAGCCGAGGCGGTAGATCGCGAGGATCAGCGCCGTGAAGAGGACGCGGTGTCGAAGCTCCGGAACGCGCCAGGCGTTGGCGAGCCAGCTGAACAAGCTCTACGACTCCTCGGTGGGAGCCTCGGCCTCGGTCTTTGCGACCTCGGGCTCGTCGGCGGCCGGCTGCGGCTTCGCCTTGCTCCTCTTCTTGCGCGGGTCCTTCGGCTCCTTGAGCGCGGTCGCGCTGCCGCCCGCCGCCGTGATCTTCTCGCGCGCGGTCGCGGAGAACGCGTGCGCGGTGACGGAGAGCTTCTTCGAGAGCTCGCCCGTGCCGAGGATCTTGACGTCGGCCTTCGTGTTCTTGAGCAGGCCCTTCTCGACGAGCGCCTCGATGTTCACGGTGTCGCCGTCGGCGAAGACGCGGTCGAGGTCACGGAGGTTGATCGGCTGCGAGTACGTCCGGAACGGCCCGATCGGCATCGCGTCGGCCGACGTGTTCCCGCGCAGCTTCGGCATCCGCATGTCGATCGGCATCTGGCCGCCCTCGAAGCCGGCCGGCATCTTCTTCGAGCCGGCACGCGACTTCTGGCCCTTGATCCCGCGGCCGGAGTAGCGCCCCTTGCCCGAGCCCAGGCCGCGGCCGACGCGCTTGCGATCCTTGCGCGCCTGCGAGGGCTGAAGCGTGTGGAGGTTCAGCTCGTCGGCCATCAGTTGCCCTCCACCCGGACGAGGTGGGCGACCTTCCGCAGCTTACCCTGGAGCTCCGGGGAGTCCTTCAGCTCGTTCGTCTGGCCGATCCGGCCGAGCCCGAGCGAGCGGAGCGTGCCCCGGTTCGCCGGGTTCTGGCCGATCGCGCTACGCACCTGCGTCACCTTCATAGCTCCGCCGCCGGCAACGCCGGCGCCTCCGCTTGTTGCTCCGTCAAGCCTACGCAGCTCACGACGCGGACTCCTCGACCTCGGTCGTCGCCTCGACGGTCTCCGCGGCGACGGCGGCCGGCTCGGCAGGCTCCTCGACGACGGGCGCGCGGTACGGCAGCACCTCGGTGATCGTCTTGCCGCGCATCCTGGCGACGTCCTCGGGACGGCGCAGGTTCTGGAGGCCCTGCACGGTCGCCTTGGCCATGTTGATCGGGTTCGTGGTGCCCAGGCTCTTCGCGAGCACGTCCCGGATGCCGGCCAGCTCGAGCACGGCGCGGACGCCGCCGCCGGCGATGACGCCGGTTCCCTCCGAGGCGGGGCGGATGAAGACGCGCGCGGCGCCGAACACACCGAGGATCTCGTGCGTGACGGTGGTGCCGTGCTTCGGGACGGTGAAGAGGTTCTTCTTCGCGTCGTCGACGGCCTTCGAGATCGCCAACGGCACCTCGCGGGCCTTGCCGTAGCCGACGCCGACGCGGTCGACCTCGTCGCCGATCACGACGAGCGCCGTGAACGAGAAGCGCCGGCCGCCCTTGACGACCTTGGCGACGCGGTTGATCTCGATCACGCGCTCCTTGAGCTCGCGCACTTCCTCGCGGGCGATCACTTCACGCTCGACGGTGCTCATCTAGAACTTCAGTCCTCCCTCACGCGCGCCTTCGGCGAGCGCCTTGACGCGTCCGTGGTACAGGTAGCCGCCGCGGTCGAACACGACGGTCTCGATCCCGGCCTTCTTGGCCGCCTCGGCAACGGCCTTGCCGACCTCGTTCGCCTGCTCGATCCGGTTGCCCTTGAACGACTTCTTCAGCCCGAGCCAGCTCGCGCCGGCGAGCGTGCGGCCGTTCTCGTCGTCGATCAGCTGGGCGAAGATGCCCTTGTTCGAGCGGAAGACGGCGAGGCGCGGCCGCTCGGCCGTGCCCGCGACCTTGCCGCGGATCCGGCGGTGCCGGCGCTCGCGCGCCTGGCGGGTGGTGACCGTGCTCATGCTCTCTTGCCGACCTTCCTGCGGACGTACTCGTCGCGATAGCGGATTCCCTTGCCCTTGTACGGCTCCGGCGGCCGCACCTGGCGCACCTCGGCAGCCGTCTGGCCGACCTGCTGCTTGTCGGTGCCCTTCACGATCACCTGCGTCGGCGCGGGCACCTCGAAGGTGATCCCCGGCCGCGGCTTGATCACGACCGAGTGCGAGTAGCCGACGTTGAGCTCGAGGTCGGTGCCGCGCAGCGAGGCCCGGTAGCCGACGCCCTGGATCTCGAGGTGCTTCTCGAAGCCCTTCGTGACGCCCTCGACCATGTTCGCGATCAGGGTCCGCGTCAGCCCGTGCAGCGCGCGATCCTCGCCTCGCTCCGTCGGGCGCGTGACGACGAGCTCGCCCTCGTTCTGCTCGATCTTCATCCGCTGCGGGACGATCTGCGAGAGCTCGCCCAAGGGGCCGTTGACCTGCACGCGCCCAGGGGAGATCGCCACGTTGACCGTGCTCGGGAGCTCGATGGGGCGCTTGCCGATTCTGCTCATGCCGTCACCAGACGAAGGCGATGACCTCGCCGCCGATGCCCTTCTCTGCTGCCTGGCGGCTGGTGATCAGCCCGGTCGACGTGGACAGGATCGCGGTGCCGAGACCGCCGAGGACGCGCGGCAGACGGTCCTTGCGGGCGTAGACGCGGCGGCCCGGGCGCGAGACGCGCTTGACGCCGGTGATCACGCGCTGGCGGTTGCGGCCGAACTTGAGCTCGACGACGAGCGTCGAGTACGGCTGGCCCTCGACCTCGACGACGCGGAAGTCCTTGATGTAGCCCTCGTCCTTGAGGACGCGGGCGATCTCCTCCTTCATCCGCGAGGTCGGCATCTCGGCCGTGTCGTGCATCGCCTTGTTGGCGTTGCGGATCCGGGTGAGCATGTCTGCGATCGGGTCGGTCAGCATCTCTTCTCTCCTACCAACTGCTCTTGGTCATGCCCGGGATCGAGCCGTTGTGCGCGAGCTCGCGCAGGCAGATCCGACAGAGGCCGAACTTCTTGAAGACCGCCCGCGGGCGGCCGCACTTGTTGCAGCGCGTGTAGTTGCGCACCTTGAACTTCGATCCGCGCTTCTGCTTGACGACGAGAGAGGTCTTGGCCATGCGCTACTGGTCCTTCCTGTCTTCGGCCGCAAACGGAAGCCCGAGGCTGCGCAGGAGTGCGAACGCCTGCTCGTCGGTCGTCTGGGACGAGGTCGTGATCGTGACGTCGAGACCCCGGATCGAACCGACCGAGTCGTAGTCGATCTCCGGGAAGATGATCTGCTCGCGGATGCCGAGCGAGTAGTTGCCGCGCCCGTCGAACGAGCCCGGGTTGAGCCCGCGGAAGTCGCGGATCCGGGGCAGCGCGACCGAGACGAGGCGGTCGAGGAACTCGTACATGCGGGCGCCGCGCAGCGTCACGCGCGCGCCGACGGCCATGCCCTCGCGCAGCTTGAAGCTCGCGATCGACTTGCGGGCCTTGCGCACCTGGGCGCGCTGGCCGGCGATGATCGTCAGCTCCTCCATCGCGGCGTCGAGCGCCTTCGCCTCGGTCTTCGCGTCGCCGACGCCCATGTTCAGCGTGATCTTGGCGATCTCGGGAACCTGCATGATCGAGCTGAGGCCGAGCTCCTCCTGGAGCTGCGGGCGCAGCTCGAGGTAGCGCTCCTTGAGGCGCGGCGTGTAGGTGGCGGTCGCCATCAGCGGTCCACTTCCTGGCCGCAGCCGTCGCGCTTGCAGACGCGCACGCGCACGGTCTCGCCCTTGACGTCCTTGACCTTGATCCCGACGCGCGTCGGCAGGTTGCAGACCGGGCAGACGAGCATCACGTTCGAGACGTCGACGGGGGCGGCCTTCTCGATCCGGCCGCCCGGCGACATCTGCGTGCCCCCCATGCGGCTCGAGTCGCGCAGCGGGCGCGGCCGGGTGTGACGCGTCATCACGTTCAGGTTCTCGACGAGCACGCGGCCGTCGCGCGGGCGCGCCTCGATGATGCGGCCCTGCTTGCCGCGGTCCTTCCCGGCCAGGATCTGGACCAGGTCGCCCTGCTTGATCTTCATCTTGTTGGCCATGTATCTCAGAGCACCTCGGGAGCCAGGCTGACGATCTTCATGAAGTTCTTCTCGCGCAGCTCGCGGGCGACGGGCCCGAAGATGCGCGTCCCGCGCGGGTTGCGCGCGGCGTCGATGATCACGGCTGCGTTCTCGTCGAACGCGATCTGCGTGCCGTCGTTACGGCCGTAAGGCTTCTTCGTCCGGACCACGACGGCCCTGACGACCTCGCCCTTCTTGACCGTTCCCTGCGGCGTCGCGGACTTCACGGTACCAACGATGACGTCGCCGACGCGGGCGTAGCGCCGCTTCGAACCGCCCATGACGCGG
>CAWGZI010000009.1:0-88717 GCA_963827015.1 uncultured Gaiellaceae bacterium
CTTCAACACGGGCCTCCGGAACGTGTGGCTGGACAGGTGATCGACAGCAGTCCCGTCGTACCGGAGGGGCGCCGCTTCGGCGGCGTCCCTCCTACTTTTGGGCCCCCTAGCGCCGGCCGAGCGTGACCGGCTACATCCTCAGGCGGGTCGCATTCGCGATCCCGACGCTGTTCGTGGTCTCGATCGGGATCTTCCTGATGGTCCGGCTGCTGCCGGGCGACATCATCGACATCCTCTTCGGCGGCGACCAGACCGCGAGCGAGGAGGTCAAGCAGCAGGCGCGCGAGCAGCTCGGCCTCAACGGCTCCTACGCGGAGCAGTACTGGCGCTGGATCAGCGGCGTCATGCAGGGGGACTTCGGCTTCTCGCTCCGGAACGCCGAGCCGGTCTCGAACATCGTCTTCGACGCGCTCACGGTCACGCTCGAGCTGGTGATCCTCGCCCTGCTCATCGCCACCCTGGTCGGCGTCCCGCTGGGCGTGCTCTCCGCCGTCAAGCGCGACACGGGCTGGGACGTCGCGGCGCGCATCGGCGGTCTCGTCGGGCTCAGCGTCCCCAGCTTCTGGCTCGCGACGCTCCTGCTGCTGCTCACTTCGCGCGTATTCGGCTGGGTGCCGCCCCTCGTCTACATCTCGCCCTTCGACGACCCGATCGGCAACCTCAGCCAGTTCATCCTCCCCGCGCTCTCGATCTCGGTGTTCACGATGGCGATCGTCATGCGCATGGTGCGCGCAACGATGTTGGAGGTGCTCGGGCAGGACTACGTCCGCACGGCCCGCGCGAAGGGGGTCGGCAGGAAGACCGTGATCTCGAGGCACGCGCTGCGCAACGCCCTGATCCCCGTCGTCACGATCATCGGCTTCGAGATCGGCGTCCTGATCGGCGGCGCCGCGATCATCGAGACGATCTTCGGCCTGCCCGGCGTGGGCTATGTCCTCCTGCAAGCGATCTTCGGGCGTGACTACCCGGTGATCCAGGCGATGACGCTGCTGATCGCGTTCACCTTCATCTTCGCCAACCTGCTCGTCGATCTCCTCTACGGGGTCCTCGACCCCAGGATCTCGCAGGAATGAGCACCGCCGTCGAGACCTGGGGCGAGACACGGCAGCGCCGCCTCGCCCGGCTGGGCAAGTGGCGGAACCCGATCGGCCTCGCCGGCGCCTTCATCGTCGTCTTCAACGTGCTCGTCGCCTTCCTCGGGCCTCGGCTCTGGACGCTCGACCCGAACGAGCTGGTCTCGCTTCGCTTCGAGGGTCCGAGCTGGGCGCACCCGATGGGCACGGACGAGCTCGGGCGGGACACGATGGCGCGCATCATCCACGGCGCGCAGGTGTCGCTGCAGGTCGGCCTGATCTCCGTGTCGATCGCCTTCGTCGGCGGCGTCCTGTTCGGGCTGCTGGCCGGCTACTACAAGGGGATCGTCGACACGGTGCTGATGCGGCTGGTCGACATCATGTTCTCGCTCCCCGGGATCGTGCTCGCGATCATCATCGCCGGCCTGCTGGGACCGAATCGCCGCAACGCGATGATCGCGATCGGGATCGTGATCCTGCCTGCGTTCGCGCGGGTCGTCCGGGGGGCCGTGCTCGAGGTGATGGGGTATCCGTACACGGAGTCGTCACGGGCGCTCGGGGCGAGCAGCCTGAGGATCATGGCGAAGCACGTGATCCCCAACATCGGGGCGCCGCTGCTCGTGCTCGTCTCCGTCTACCTGTCGGTGGCGATCCTGGCCGAGGCGGCGCTCAGCTTCCTCGGCCTCGGCACGCAGCCGCCGGAGGCGGCCTGGGGAAGCATGCTGAGCACGGCGCGCACCTACATCGACGTCCAGCCCTGGCTGTCGATCTTCCCCGGCGCGGCGATCATGCTCGTGGTGCTCGGCTTCAACCTTCTCGGCGACGGGCTGCGCGACATCCTCGATCCCCGGCTGGGACCGCACGTCGGCGACACGCCGACGAAGAAGTAGTTGCTCGACGTCCTCATCCGCGGTGGCTGGATCGCCGACGGCACTGGCAGCCCGCCCTACCTGGGCGACGTCGCGATCGAGGACGGCAGCATCGCCGAGGTCGGCCGACTGGGCGCTGCCGCGACCGCCGACCGCGTGATCGACGCGACCGGCAAGATCGTCTGCCCGGGGTTCGTCGACCCGCACAGCCACAGCGACTTCTCGATCCTCGCCAACCCGACCGCGGAGAGCACGATCCGGCAGGGGGTCACGACCGAGGTCGTCGGCAACTGCGGCTGGAGCTACGCGCCGGTCACGCCTGCGTCCGAGCCCGTCATCCGCAGCCGTCTGCACTCGTTCGGCTTCGACAAGCCGACGGTGCCGTGGTCGACCTTCGGCGAGCACCTCGAGTTCCTCTCGGACGTCGGCCACTCGCCGAACTTCGCCTGGTTCGTCGGCCACAACGCCGTCAGGCTCGCGGCCGGCGTCTCCGGTTCGACGCCGACACCCGAGCAACAGGCCGCGATGGAGGGCTTCGTCGAGGAGGCGATGCAGTCGGGCGCGCTCGGGATGTCGACCGGGCTCGAGTTCAATCCCGGCCGCGAGGCGACGACCGACGAGCTGATGCGGCTGAACGCCGTCGCAGGCAGGTACGACGGGATCTACACGAGCCACATCCGCAACCGCGACTCCGGGCTGCTCGAGGCGATCGACGAGTTCCTGGCGGTGGCGCGGGCGGGAAGCACGCGAGCGGAGATCTCGCACCTGAACGTCCGCCACAACACGAACGCGCCCGAGCGGGGGTGGGAGCGCGCCGTCGAGAAGATGGCCGCGAGCCGCGAGACGGGGCTCGACGTGCTCGCCGACACGACCCCCTTCCGCGAGGGGCTCGGGCAGATGGCCGGCATCCTGCCGCCGTGGGTGGCCGAGGACGGCCCGGAGGAAGCGTCCCGGAAGCTACGCGATCCGGCCCTGCGCGAGCGGATGCGCAACGAGAGCGACCGCTACTGGCGCTTCATCCACAAGGGCGAGTGGGAGCGTGTCTATTTCCAGGCGACGCCCCAGCACCCCGAGCTCGGCGGGCTGAACTTCCGCGAGATCTCCGAGCGGATGGGCAAGGACCCGTGGGACTGCTACCTCGACATCCTCGCCGACGCCGGCGTCGACTACGAGGCGATCCTCACGGTCGGGACGCTCTTCACCGACGAGCACCTCGCGGAGATGATCTCCCACCCGCTCTTCTGCCTCGGCGTCGACACGTTCACCGTCCAGGACAGCGGCCCCCTGAGCGAGATCATGCGGCACCCGCTCGGCTTCGCCGGGCACGTCCACTACCTCACCCACCATGTGCGCGAGCAGGGCACGCTGCGCCTGGAGGAGGCGATCAGGAAGATGACGAGCATGCCGGCCGCCCACTTCGGCCTCTGGGATCGTGGCCTGCTGCGGTCGGGCTACAGCGCGGACGTGGTCGTGTTCGACTGGGACGAGCTCGACGACGTGTCGACGCGCGAGAATCCCACCGTGTACGCGCGCGGGATCGAGCACGTGCTCGTCAACGGCGTCCTCGTCGTGGACGACGCCGAGCACACGGGCGCACGGCCCGGCCGGCACCTGCTCCGGCGGTGAGGCCCGACGCGATCGACCTTCGCTCCGACCTGCACGCGTCCCCGACCGACGAGATGTGGGACGCGATGCGGTCGGCGACGCTCGGCTGGGCGACCTACGGGCGAGGATCCGTCGGTCAACGAGCTCCAGGAGCGCATGGCCGGCCTGCTCGGCAAGGAGGCGGCGCTCTGGGTGCCGACGTGCGGGATGGCCAACCTCGTCGCCCTCCTGACGATCGCGCCTCGTGGCAGCACCGTCGTCCTGGAGGCGTCCTCGCACGTCCTCACCTCGGAGGCGATGGGGGTCGAGGAGATCGCCGGCCTCGACGTGCAGTCGCTCTGGGCGGAGAACGGCCGGCTCGATCCCGCGGCGGTGGAGGAGCTGATCGTCGAGTCGGGGGCGCTGCTGCTCGTGCTCGAGAACACGCACACGCGGGCCGGCGGCACCGTCCTCTCGTCGGAGCTGACGGCCGAGCTGGCCGGCGCCGCGCAGCGCAACGGCGCGTACGTCCATCTCGACGGGGCGCGGCTCTTCAACGCCGCGATCGCCCTGGGCTCGCCCGTCGGCGAGCTCGCGGCGCCGGTGAACACGGTGGCGGTCAGCCTGAACAAGGGTCTCTGCGCGCCGATGGGGACGATCCTCGCCGGGCGCGCGCCGGTGATCGAGCTCGCGCACGAGACGCTTCGCCGCCTCGGCGGCGCGAGCGTGCACAAGGCGGGGATCGCGGCGGCCGCCTCGCTCGTCGCGCTCGACACCCTCGTCGACCGGCTCGCGGACGACCACCGGCGCGCGCGCGAGCTGGGGGCGCTGCTCGGGGAGATCCCGGGCATCGAGGTCGACCCGCTTCAGATCGAGACGAACATCGTGCTCGCCGACATCGGCGGCACCGAGCTCTTCCCGGACGAGTTCCTCGCGCGCCTGGCCGAGCACGGCGTCCTCGGCCTGGAGCAGGGCACCAGCCGCGTCCGCTTCGTCACCCACCGGCTGATCGGCGACGACGAGGTGGCGCGGGCGGCAGACCGCGTCGCGCTCACCGTCACGGCGGCGAGCTGATCTCCAGGAGGTCGAGCGTGGGACGGTTGATGATGTCCTCCACGACCTGCGGGTCGATCACGGGCATCTGCGGCCCGAAGGCGTTCCCCGTGACGGAGCGCAGCCCGTCGATCGTCTGCTTCGCCGAGAAGAAGGGATAGTCCGTGCCGAACAGCAGCTTGTGCTCCACGCGGTACTCGATCGCGCTCACGAGCGCCTGGTAGAGCAGCCAGCGCCGAGTCACGAGCCCCGAGATGTCGGCGTAGACGTGCGGATGGCGGCGGACGACGGCGATCGCCTCGTCGAACCACGGATGGCCGACGTGGGCGATCACGATCTTCAGCGTCGGGTACCGCAGCGCGATCTCGTCGAGCAGGATCGGCCGCGCCTGCAACAGGGAGCCGGCGCGGGCGAAGGTCGTTCCCTGGTGGATCAGCAGCGGCAGCTCGAGCCGCTCGAGGGCTTCGCAGACGCGGAGGAACTCCGGGCCGAGCGGGTCGACGTCCTGGTAGATCGGGCCGAGCTTGCAGCCGACGAGCCCGAGGTCGCCCCGCATGCGCTCCAGCTCGTCGAGCGCCGAGGGGTCGGACGGGTCGACGGCGCCGAACCCGATCAGCCGGGCGGGGTCGCGTGCGACGTACGCGGCGACGTAGTCGTTCGGGACGACGAAGCCGGCCGCCGGCGCGTTGAACGCGAGCACGACCGCGCGGTCGACGTCGGCGAGTGCCTCGGTGTAGTGGGCGTCCAGCGTGCCGCCCAGCGGGACGTCGGGCCAGGCCGCGCGCGCCTCCGAGGCGAACTTCTCGCTGATGTGGAGCGGGTACTCGCCGACGTGGGTGTGGACGTCGACGATCACGCCGCGCTCCACGTGCCGTCGGCCCACTCCCAGCGCTCGTCGTCAGGCGCGAAGACCGGATCGGTGACCCCGACCTCGCCGAGGCGCCGAGCCGTCCGCCGGACCGTCGTCCCTTCGATCTCGACGAGCGTGGCGTCGAACGGCTGCTCGATCAGGGCGCCGACGGTGAGCTGCAGCAGGGGCCCGTCGTGCCTCGAGCAGCGGGCGTGGATGTGGCCGCTCAGGACGAGCTGCGGCCGCGGGTCGGAACGGAGCTCATGCTCCAGATCGGCACGGTTGACCAGGTCGCCCGCGTACGGCAGACCGGCCGCCGCCACCCTGGATGCCTCGGACAGGAGTGGAAAGTGCGACGCGACCACGCCGAGCCCCGCGACCCCCGGCCGGCTGCCGAGCCGACCGACGTACTGGGGCGGCGCCGCTCCGCGGCCGATGCCGACACCGGCCACCGCGTCGAGGGGCTCCTCGTGCAGCAGCCGAATCCCGTGCGCGCGGGCGCGCTCGGCGAACTCGTCTCCCAGCCGGAGGTCGTGGTTGCCGCCCACGGTCGCGAGCGGAGCGACCTCGGCCGCTGCCAGACGGGCGAACATGTGCTCGAGATCGCCGGTGTTCGCGAACTGGACGACGTCTCCGAGCAGGAGGATCAGGTCGACCCGGGCGTCCGCGAACCACGCGAGCGCCGCGTCGGTGCGCTCGTCGAGGCGCTCGGGCTCGAAGACGTTGATCCAGCGCGAGCCGGACGGCTCGAGCTCGCAATGGAGATCGCTGAGAACGCCGATGCGCACGGTCAGGGAATAGGCTCGCGGTGATGCGGATCGCCGAGATCGAGACCCTACCCGTGAGCGTCGGCGGGGGGTACGACTACGCCGTCATCCTCGTGCTCGTCCGCACCGACGAGGGGCTGACGGGCATCGGCGAGGCGAGCCTCGCCGGACAGGGGCGCGGCGTGCTGGGCATCCTCGACCACTTCCGCGAGCTCCTCGTCGGGCAGGATCCGACGCGGATCGAGCACTGGTGGAGCGAGCTCGTCCGCGGCACCTTCTGGTCGAACGGGCAGGTGATCATGAGCGCGGTCGCCGGGATCGACATCGCGCTCTGGGACCTCAAAGGCAAGCGGCTCGGCGTGCCCGTGTACGACCTCCTGGGCGGGCCGACGCGCGAGCGGGTGCGTGTCTACCGGCACCTGGCCGGGAGCACGGCGGCGGAGCTCGTCGAGGATGCACTCCGTTGGCGGGAGCAGGGGTTCACCGCGCTCCGCTTCGGCCCGCTCGCCGCCTTCGACGACCACTCGCTCTCGCACTGGGATCCGCAGGCATCGATCGTGCAGACGATCGCGGCGACCGAGTCGCTGCGCGACGCCCTCGGCGACGGCGTCGACCTGATCCTCGACGCGCACACGATGTTCAGCCCGGCGGAGGCCGCCTACCTCGGCCATGCGCTCGAGCCGTGCCGCCTCTACTTCTTCGAGGACCCCATTCGCCCGCTCAACCCGCTCTCGCTGCGAACGGTGCGCGACAAGGTGAACCTGCCGATCGCCACCGGCGAGCAGCTGGCGCACAAGTGGGAGTTCCAGCCTCTGATCGAGAACGAGCTCGTCGACTACCTGCGCATCGACCTGGTCCACGCCGGCGGGATCACCGAGGCGAAGAAGATCCTCGCCGCCGGCGAGTCGCACGGGCAGCGCTCGGCCCTCCACCACGCCAGCTCGCCGGTCAACGGCACCGCCTGCCTCCACGTCGACCTGGCGGTGCCGAACTTCGGGATCCAGGAGTGGATGGAGCTCGAGCCGCTCTACGAGCTCTTCCCCGACGCACCGCGCGCGCACGACGGCTACGTGACGCCGCCGAACGGCCCCGGACTCGGCCTGGAGCTCGACGAGGCCGAGGCGCGGAAGCGCCCGTCACGTGACGCCCGGCTGCCGCAGCGCTACTGGCCCGACGGGAGCGTCGGCGATTACTAGATGAGCGAGCTGCCGCCCGTCGACTCGCCCGAGACCTTCGCCGGCTGGCACTTCCCCTGGCCGCAGTTCGAGGTCGACTGGGAGCGCGCCGCCCTCGTCCTCGTCGACATGCAGAACTACGGCTGCACTCCCGATGCCGGTCTCGGGCCGATGCTGTCGGAGCGGCATCCGGAGATCGCGGGCTACTACCTCCCGCGCGTCGCCGACACCGTGATCCCGAACGCGCGGCGGCTGCTCGAGGGCTTCCGCGCCGGCGGCCGCCGCGTCGTCTTCACGCGCCACGGCCCGCTCCTCGCCGACGGCAGCGACATGGTCGCGCGCCGCCGCCGGCGCGACCGCGAGGCACTCGCCGAAACCGGCTCGCCGGCGCTCTGGCATCGCGGCACGTCCGAGCACGAGGTCGTCGCGGAGCTCGCACCGGCGGCCGGCGAGCTCGTGCTCGACAAGAACACCTCGAGCGCGTTCAGCTCGACCGGGATCGAGTGGCTCTTGCGGAACATGGACGTGGAGACGCTCGTGCTCGTCGGGATGGCGACCGACATGTGCGTGGAGACGACGGCGCGCGACGCCGCCGACCGCGGCTTCAACGTGATCCTCGTCGAGGACGCGACGGCGACGTTCTTCGAGCACCACCATCGGGCGGCGCTGAGCGCGTTCGCACGCGTGTTCGGCCAGGTCTGGGACACCGACCGCGTGCTCGCGGCCCTCTAGCGCGAGCGCAGCTCCTCGAGCGCTGCCCCGGCGACCTCGATCGTCTGCTCGAGACACCCGGGCGCGAAGGGCGACTGCTGTTCCTGGTAGAGCCCCGTCCCGTAGGTCTCCTCGGGCGACAGGTAGCCCATCGTCCTGTTGGTCACGCCGAGCACAAGCACCGGTGTCCCGGCGAAGCGCCGCCGCAGCTCCACCTGGAGCACCGAGTAGGGCTCGTTCGGGATCGCGACGAGGAGCGCGTCGCCGAGACGCCAGGTCCAGACCGGCATCTCGTAGACCGGGCCGTCGCCAAGTGCCTGGCTGAGGAAGCGGCGGCGCAGTGCCTTCTCCTGCTCCTGCACCGAGTCGGGGGCGGCGCCGGAGGCGCTCTCGACGACGCCGAGGTCCTCCTTGCGGCGCAGCGGGACGTGGCTCACCTGCGCGGCGAGGAGCCGGCCGGCAGGCTCGGGCTCGATCGGCTGATGCTCCCACGTGCCCAGGTTGGCGCCCGAGGCGACGATGCCGGTGTAGACGAATCGTGTCCCCGCGGGCGGCAGCCCCTCGATCGCCGCCGCCGCCGCATGTCCGAGCTGGCGCCCGTTGCGGTCTGCGACCGCCGGGTCGCCGACGTAGTTGTCGCGCGGGCCGAGCTCGCCTGACGCACCCTGAAGGAAGAGCGCCGGGGCACCGAACGCGTCCTGCAGCACCTCCCGGGCGGCGCCGATGTAGTCGGGCGACAGCACGCGGTTCTCCCAGGCCAGGGTCGTCGGGTGGCAGGCGTAGTTGAACAGGGTCGCGCGGAGCTTCCCGTCGTCGCCCGTGACGCTGCCGACGACCAGCGTGTCGTCGGCGGGCGCGTCGGGGTTGTAGCCGCAGGCGAAGCGCCCTGCCTCCGCGTCCCAGAGATCGCGGTTGGTCGCCAGCGCACAGCGACCCGTCCCGTAGGTCACCCAGGCGGGCGCGAGCCCGTCCCGCGCCTCGACGACCGCGTCGCCGATCTGCCGGGTCAGGTGCTCGATGTAGGGCGGGATCAGCTCGGCGCCGGGCTTGTCCGTCAACTGCGAGTTGACGTTGGCGCCACCGTGCGTGTGCGACATGTTGATCAGGAGCTCCGCGTCCTCGAGGCCGGTGCGCTCCAGGATGGCGGTGCGCAGGCCGCGCTCGTCCGGCACGTACTGGAACCAGCCCAGGTCGACCGCGACGAGTGCCAGCGTCGGCCCCTCGCCGTCGAGCGGCGCAAAGACGGCGGCTGTCGCGGAAAACGGACGGTGGATCCCCTCGGCGACCTCGTGCGTGGCGGCGCCCCAGGAGCGGGCGTAGATCCCGACCGGGGGCGTCACGTCGCGCGTCGCGACACCGAACGCGCAGCGTGTGTAGCTAGGCGTGGTCTGCATTCCACTCTCCTTCGATTCGTGTGCTCCGGCGCGTGGGTCCGAAGAGGGCGACGGTGCCGGCAACGGCGACGAGCACCGCGGACATGCCGGCGACGGCGAAGGCCAGCTGCGTTCCACCCCGGGAGGTGAGCCAGCCGGCGAGCAGGCCGCCGAACGGTGCGCCTCCCTGGAACGCGAAGTAGTAGAGGCTCGCCGCCTGTCCGCGCAGGTGCGGCGGCGCCG
Organism: uncultured Gaiellaceae bacterium; assembly: GCA_963827015.1. Classification (GTDB taxonomy): domain Bacteria; phylum Actinomycetota; class Thermoleophilia; order Gaiellales; family Gaiellaceae; genus Gaiellasilicea. The sequence continues at coordinate 9,699 of CAWGZI010000009.1, forward strand.
CGAGCTGCAGCGACGCCAGGGCGCTCGTGCCCCAGAGCATGTAGAAGATGCCGGTCAGGAAGAGCAGGCCGCAGACCGCCAGGAGCTCCGTCTGCGGAGCGAGGGCGAGCTCGAGCACGCCGAAGCCGCCTGCCCCCGCCAGGAGCAGGCGAAGCTTCGCCTTGCCGAGCGTCGCGAGGAAGAGCGCGCCGCAGAGAGCACCCGCGCCGAAGACGGCTGCGATCAGGCCGAACACGTCGGCCCCGGCGTCGAGCGTGCGCCCGGCCAGGAGCGGCAGCAGCACGTCGAAGTTGAACGAGACCGTGCTCAACGCGAGCACGGTGAAGAACGTGACCGCGACCCGGCGTGACCGACGGACGAAGGAGAGCATCACGTGGATGCTGCGGCGAAAGCCGGTCTGCACCGCCGGCGGAACGTACGGGCGCAGGTCGCGCATCGCGAGCAGCGCGACGACGACGGCGAGGTAGCTGAGCGAGTTGACCGCGAACGCGATGCCCGTTCCCGCCAGCGCGACCACGAGCCCGCCGATGGCCGGCCCCGCGATCCGGGCCATCGTTCCGAGCGCCGAGCTGAGGGCGACTGCGTTCGGCAGGTCCCCTTCGCCGACGATCCGGAAGACGAGCGTGTGCCGTGAGGGGTTGTCCACCACGAGGACGAGCCCCTGAAAGATCGCGATCACGTACACGTGCCAGAGCGCGACGGTGCCCGTCAGCGTGAACACGGCCAGCGTCGCCGCGGCGAGGCTGAGCAGTGCCTCCGTCACGAGCAGGATCCGGCGGACGTCGAAGCGGTCGATCACCGAGCCGACGAGGAGCCCGAACAGCGTGACCGGCAGCGCCTGTGCCAGCGCGAGCGAGCCCACGGCGACCGGCGATCCCGTCAGCTCCAGCACGAGCCAGTACGCGGCGATCACCTGCATCCACGTGCCCGAGAACGAGACGGCGTGGCTGAAGAAGTAGAGCCGGAAGTTGCGGTGGTTGCGCAGGCTCGCGAACGTCCGTCCGCCGAGCCACGCGACGAGGCTCACGTCAGGCGAGCTCGGCGGCGGCGATCGGCTGGCCGGTCGTGAAGAGCCCGTCGCCGGCCTCGGTCACCGGGATCGCGCGGATCACGGCGAGCACGCCGTCGAGCGGAGCGCGGAGCACCTCCGGCGGGCGGCCGGGCGTGTCCGGGAACCACAGGCGTCCGACCGGATCGCCCGCCTTCACCTCCGCGGGCGGCTCGAGCAGGCCCTCGAAGATGCCGTCCTCGGGCGCGATCACGTAGTTGGCCGGATCGCGCCCGTCGAGGATCACGGCCTCCGGCTTGCCGAGGGAAGCGCGCGTGTCGACCTCGCCTTCGAGCACGCCGACGTGCCGGAGCACGTTCGTGAGCCCGCTCCAGGCGAGCTCGTGGACGGCAGCGGGCACACGGCCGCCGCCGCCGAGCTCGGTCGTGATCACGAGCTTGCCCTGATCCTCCGCCTCGACCGGGAGCAGACCCGTCCCGTTCACGTCGATGTAGAGGAAGTGGTAATCGGAGTTCCACGCCTGCATGCCGGCGAGCATCGCGCGGCGCTGCTCGGAGTCCTCGACGACGTGCATGTGCGAGCACGGGACGAACCAGGCCGTGCGCCCGCCCGAGTGCATGTCGATGACGACGTCGGCAGGCGGGAACAGAAACCGCGTCAGGTAGTCCGCCAGCTGCTCGTTCGGCGGCCCGTCGGGCGAACCCGGGAACGAGCGGTTGAAGTTGACCCCCGACGGCCACATCCGCGTGTTCGCCTTCGACGCGGCGGTCGAGAGCACCGGGATGATCGTCACGCGCCCCGAGACCTGCCCCGGCTCCAGCTCCTGGATCAGCCGCAGGGCCGCGACCTGGCCCTCGTACTCGTCGCCGTGGTTCCCGGCGAGGACGAGCACGTTCGGCCCCTCCCCGTTCGCGACGGTGGCGATGGGGACGAAGGTGCTCGCCCAGCCGCCCGTGTTCGTGATCTTCGGGAGCTGCAGACGGCCGAGCTGTTTGCCCGGGGCCGAAAGGTCGATCGTGCAGGAGACGGGGGACGCCGTCACGCGCGGGCGGCAAGCGCCGCAGCGACCGCGGTCTCCGTGGCCTCGAGCAGGCGGTCCACGTCCTCGTCGGTGTGCGCGTACGAGAAGTGGCTCCGCTTCAGGTTCAGCGGCAGCTCGAAGATCCCGTGGCGCATCAGCTCGCGCCGGTAGCCGACGAACAGGTCGACGTCGTTGCGGAGCAGGTCGTCGTAGCTCTCGACCGGCCCCTCGAGGAAGTAGGTGACGAAGACCGACCCGAAGCCGGCGACGACGACCGGGACGCCCAGCCGCTCGTAGAGCGCGCGCAGCCCCTCGCGAGCGCGCTCCCCGAGCCGGAAGACGTGCTCGTGCACCGGCTCGCGCTGGAGCTTGTCCAGCGTGGCGAGCGCCGCGGCGGTCGTGGCCGGGTGCCCGTTGAAGGTCCCGGCGAAGAACGCAGGCTGCCCGGGCGTCGTCGAGAACAGCTCCATCAGCTCCGCCTTGCCGCCGAGCGCGGAGACGGGCCAGCCGTTGGCCATCGCCTTCCCGAGCGTCGTCAGGTCGGGCGTGACGCCGGCGATCGCCTGGTAGCCGCCGAGCCCGTGTCGGAACCCGGTGATCACCTCGTCGAAGACGAGCACGGTGCCGTGCTTCGTCGCGAGCTCGCGCAGCCGCTCGAGGAAGCCCGGCTTCGGCAGGACGGCGCCGATGTTGTGCGGGATCGGCTCGAGGATGATCGCGGCGACGTCGTGGTCGGTCAGCGCCTGCTCGACCGCGTCCGCGTCGTTGAACCTGCAGACGATCGTCGCATCCAGCACCTCGGGGAGGATCCCCTGCGAGAGCGGGTCCTTGCCGCCGACGCGCTCGGCGGGCGAGATCACGTTCATCGCGACCGAGTCGTGCCAGCCGTGGTAGCAGCCCTGGAACTTGAGCACGTGCCGGCGGCCGGTGACCGCGCGCGCGAGTCGGAGCGCGTGGAAGGTGGCCTCGCTCCCGGTCGCGGTCAGCAGCACCTTCTCGAGCGACGGGACGACGTCGACGAGCCGCTCTGCCAGCTCGATCTCGACGGGAGTGACGCCGACGCCCATCAGTCCCGCGGCGCCGGCCACGGCCCCGTCCACGTCCGGGTCGTTGTGCCCGAGCAGCGGCGGCCCGAAGGCGGCGTGATAGTCGGTGTAGACGCGTCCGTCCGCGTCGGTGAAGGTGGAGCCGCTCGTCGCCGTGACGACGAGGTCCTCGAGGCCGGGAACGCGGCGCTGGCCGCTGTTGACGCCGCCGGGAATGACGGCGGCCGCGCGCGCGGCGAGCGCCGCGGCGGCGTCGGACGTGATCTGGGTCATCGTGCCTCCACGCGTAGGGACGAGAACACGTCCTCGTCCAGATCGATTCCGAGTCCTGGCTCCGTCGGGACCGGGACGTAGCCGTCCGACTCGATCGGCAGCAGCTGCCGGGTCAGCTTCGTGTTGATCTCGGTCTCCGCGACGCAGTACTCCTGGAAAAGCGCCCCGGCCAGCACGGCGTTGCAGTGCAGCGAGGCGGCCTTGATGATCCCACTCTTCCAGGCGTGCGGCACGAGCGCGACCCCGTGCTCCTCCGCGAGCGCGGCGATCTGCATCATCTCCGTGATCCCGCCGCACCGGGTGACGTCCGGCTGGATCAGGTCGACGTGCCCGCGCTCGATCAGCTCGCGGAACCCCCACCGGGTCGCGTCCTGCTCGCCTGCCGCGACCGTCAGCTCGACGGCGTCGGCGAGCTCGGCGTAGGCCTCGTACTCGTCCGGCTCGAAGGGCTCCTCGAGCCAGTAGACGCCGAGCTGCTCGAGGTCGCGTGCGACCCGCGTCGCGGTGGCCGCGTCGGCGCCGTAGCCGAGCCCAGCGTCGATCATGATCTCGACGCCGTCCCCGCCCGCCTCGCGGGCGGCTGCTGCCAGGCGCACGTCGTGCTCCGGATCCTGTCCGAGCGGCCCCCAGCCGAGCTTCACGGCGGTGAACCCCTGCTCGCGCAGCGCGGTGACCGCGTCTTTGACCTCCTCGGTCGTGTCCGGCATCAGCCGGGAGGCATACGCGCGGATTCGCTCGTGCCGGACCGGGCCGAGCAGCTCGCAGACCGGCTTGCCGAGCGCCTTTCCCTTGATGTCCCACAGGGCGATGTCGATCCCGCTGATCGCGTGGATCGCGATCCCGCGGCGGCCGACGAAGATGACGCCGCGGTACATCTTGTCCCAGAGCCTCTCGACGTCGAGCGGGTCCTCGCCGATCAGCAGCTGGCGGAGGCTGTTCGCGATCGCATGCGAGCCCGGCGCGCTCACGAGCGCCGCGACGGCCTCGGGCGCGGAGTCGACCTCGCCGATGCCGGTGATCCCCTCGTCGGTGTGCACCAGGATGACGAGGTCGTCCTGACTGCCGTCCGCGATCCCCTCGTCTACGGCGGTCTGACGCAGGACGACGGCCTCGACATCGGTGATCTTCAAGCAGGGCTCCTTGGAACGATGCCGGTTGGCCGGGCCAGATTGTCGATCATAGCGAAATTGTCAACAATCCTCTAGAGTCGCTCGCGGGCATGAGCGACTCTCCCGTTTCCTGCACGATCGACCCGACGGCGGACGGAAAACAGGTCGGGATGCTGCGGGTGCCGCGCTCGTCGAACGTCGCCGGCTGGTCGGGACTGATGATCCCGATCGTCTCCGTCGCCAACGGCGCGGGGCCGACGGCGCTCGTGATCGGCGGCGTGCACGGCGACGAGCCCGAGGGGCAGGTCGCCGCGCTGAACCTGGCGCGGGAGCTGCAGCCGGAGCAGATCACCGGGCGGGTGATCGTGATCCCCTGCGCCTCGCCTGAGGCCTCGCGTGCCTACACGCGCCTCTGGCCCTCGGGCGCGAACCTGAACCGCTCGTTCCCGGGCTCCCCGACCGGCCCGGCCGACCAGCAGCTCGCCCACTTTCTCTCGACGGAGCTCTTTCCGCTCTCGGACGTGATCGTCGACATCCACAGCGGCGGGCGGAACTCGCTCCACCTGCCCTGGTCGGAGATGCACTGGGTCGAGGACCCGGCCCAGCGGCGGCAGATGGTCGACGGAATGCTCGCGTGGAACACGGACTGGTGCTGCGTCTACATCGACATCGGCGGCACCGGCCTGCTCGTCAGCGAGGCGGAGCGGCAGGGGAAGATCGTCGTCAGCACCGAGCTCGGTGGCGGCGGCCACGTCACGGCCGCGATCCACCGGCTCGCAGCGTCCGGGCTCGCAAACGTGCTCCGGCACTTCGGGGCGCTCGCGGGCGAGCCGGTCCGGCGGGAGTCGCCTCCGACGCTGCTGATGGCGACCGAGCCGGAGAATTACGTCCCTGCACCCGAGTCGGGGCTCTTCGAAACGCTCGTCGACCTCGGCGACCGGGTCGAGGCGGGACAGCCCGTCGGCCGGATGCACTTCCTCGAGCGGGTCGACCGGGAGCCGGAGACCGTGCATGCGAGAGCCGGCGGGATCGTCTGCGTCGTCCGCGGGGTGGCTGCCACCGAGCAGGGCGACAACGTCGTCGTGGTCGCCCGCGAGGCGGACTTCGCGGAGCTGGCCTGATGCGCCGCTGCACCGTGGCCGCGACCCAGGTCGACGTCCGCCACCTGGACGTCGAGCACAACCTCGAGACGCACGTGCGCATGATCGCCGAGACGGCCGCGGCCGGGTGCGACCTGGTCGTCTTCCCGGAGACGTCGGTGACCGGGAACAACGGCAGCCCGGACGTGACGCGGTTCGCCGAGCCGCACGACGGCCGCATCTTCCAGGCGATCCGCGAGCAGGCGCAGGAGTCGGGCATCGTCGTCTCCTACGGGTTCTGCGAGCTCTATCGCGGCACGCACTACAACACCTGCGCGCTCGTGGGGCCGGACGGCCTGATCGGGCTCCAGCGCAAGGTGCATGCCTCCTTCGACGAGTTCTTCCGCTTCCGGCAGGCGTACGAGTGGGGCGTCTACGACCTCGGCTTCTGCAGCGTCGGCACGGCGATCTGCCACGACAGCGACTTCTTCGAGAGCTGGCGCATCCTCGCCCTGAAGGGCGCCGAGGTGATCCTGCTCCCGCACGCGAACCGGACGATGCCGGCCGGCGGCGGGATCCTCACCTTCGACGGGCGCGAGCGGGAGCTCGGCGAGGCGGACATCCTGCGTGCGCAGGAGGAGCTGCTCGAGGCGCGGCCGAGCCCGCCGCGACTGCACGACTTCCTCGCCCGGGACAACGGCGTCTACGCCGTCTTCTCGGACATGGTCGGCTTCGACGGCCACAGCACCCACGTCGGCGGCGCCTACGTGCTCGCCCCCGACGGTTCGATGCTCGCGCACTCCGAGCCCGGCACCGGCGACCAGTGGATCGCCGTCGAGCTCGACCCCGAGCCGATCGACCGTGCCCGCGAGAACCCGTGGTTCGCGCTCAAGAAGCGGCGTCCCGAGGCCTATCACGAGCTGGTCGTCCAACAGTGAGAAAGGATCGTCCATGAGCCTGACCGCCGGCGTCGCGCGAGTCGACGTCACGCCACCGTCCGGCCTTCCGCACGGCTGCTGGTCGGCCCGGAACGGCCTCGCGGAGGGAATCCGCGAGCCGATGATCGGGCAGGCACTCGTCTTCGACGACGGGAGCCGCCAGGTGGCGATCGTCGCGATCGACCTCGTCTTCGCGGGCGCGGACATGACCGCCGCGATCCGGGAGCGCGTGCAGAAACTGACGGGGATCCCGCCCGAGGCGGTACTCGTGAACGCGGCTCACAACCACAGCGCGCCGAGCGTCTCGCGCGGCTCGACCGTGGCAGGGCTCGCCGACACGGGCTCGTTCGCACCGTGGCTCGAGTCGCTGCCGGACCTGCTCGCAGGAGCCGTGTACGCGGCCTGGCGCGGCCGCAGGCCTGCGCGCGTCGGCTGGGCGACCGGCCGCGCACCCGGGATCAGCGTCAACAGGGTGCGCCGCGAGCGCCCGGTGGACGACAGCGTGCCGGTGCTGCGCGTGGACGGCGAGAACGGCGAGCCGATCGCCGTCATCGCGAGCTTCGCCTGCCATCCGACGCTGATCGGCGGCGAGACGCTGCTCTGGAACACGGACTTCCCCGGCCCGCTGCGCGAGACGGTCGAGGCGGGCATGCCGGGTGCCCAGTGCATCTTCCTCCAGGGCTGCGCCGGCGACATCGCGGCGTGGGACTACTGGTTCGGCAACCGCGACGCGAGCCGGCACAGCTTCGAGCGCCGCGACGAGTTCGGGCAGGCCCTCGGCAAGGCCGTGCTCGAGGCGCTCGACGGCGTCGAGACGACGGCCGACGCCGAGCTCGGAGCGGCCTCGGTCCGGGTCGAGCTCCGCCGCCGCCGGATCCCGTGGGGTGTCGAGGAGCTCGAGCAACGGCTCGCCGACCTCTCGAAGGAGCCCGATCCTAAGTTCCCCGAGGCGTGGCCCGAGAGCGTCCACACCGCCACGTCGGCGCAGGACTTCCCCGTCCTCTACCAGCGCTCCGCCCTCAAGATGTACGCGGACATGGCGCGCCGGCCGGACGAGCCCGTTCCCGCCGAGCTGCAGGTGCTCCGGATCGGCGGCGCGGCGATCGCCGCGAACCCGTTCGAGCTTTTCAACGAGTGTGGGACCCGCATTCGCGAGGGCAGCCCGTTCGAGACGACGTTCACGCTCGGCTACACGAACGACTACGCCGGCTACTTGCCCGCCAGCGAGGATCTCGACCTGGTCGCGGACGTCGCCCTCGACGACGTGCTCGACCAGGACCGGTACCGCTGGGCCTACGGGATCACGAGCTCCAACGTCGACCGGGGCGAGGTCGAGCGGGTCGTCGACGAGAGCGTCGCGCTCCTGCGCGGGGTCTCGTGAAGATCACCGCCGTCGAGACGCACGTCTGCAACGCCCGCATGCGGAACTGGATCTTCGTCCGCGTCCTCACCGACGAGCCCGGGCTGCACGGCTGGGGCGAAGCGACGCTCGAGTGGCACACGCGAGCCGTCGTCGGCGCCGTCGAGGACATCGCCGAGCTGATCGTCGGCGAGGACCCGACCCGGATCGAGCACCTCTGGCAAATGATGTTCCGGCAGCACTTCTGGCACGCGAGCGGGATCGTCCGCGGCACGGCCATGAGTGGGATCGACATCGCGCTCTGGGACATCCTCGGCAAGGTGCACGGCGTCCCCTGCCATCGGCTCTGGGGCGGGCGCGTCCGCGACTACGTGCGGCTCTACGGTCACCTCGGCGGCGGGAAGATGGAGGATTTCTACGAGAGCGACGAGCCGCAGCGGTTCGCGGAGCTGGCGGCCGCGATGGTCGAGAGCGGCTTCAGCGCGTTCAAGACGATGGCGGTGCCGCCGACGATGCCGCTCGAGGGGCTCGCGCCGGTCCGGCACGCAGAGCGCTGTGTCGCGGCGATGCGGGAGGCGGTCGGGGACGACGTCGACATCATGGTCGACTGCCACGCCCGGCCGAGCCCGCGCATGGGCCACCTCTTCGCGGCCGCGCTCGAGCCGTTCGGGCTCTACTGGCTCGAGGAGCCGTGCTGGCCCGAGCGGGCCGACGACATCGCCGCGATCCAGCGCTCGGTGGCGACGCCGATCGCGACCGGCGAGCGGCTGGTCGGCGTCCAGGGCTTCCGCGAGCTGCTGGAGCTGGGCGCCTGTAGCGTCCTCCAGCCCGACATCACCCACTGCGGCGGGCTCTCCGAGGCGCGCCGGATCGCGGCACTCGCCGAGGCCTACCGCGTCGCGCTCGCGCCGCACAACCCACAGGGGCCCGTGTCCACCGCGGCCTCGATCGAGCTGGGTCTCGCCACGCCGTCCTACGTCATCTGCGAGGCGGTCACGGCGGACGTCCCATGGCGTGCCGAGGTCGTCACGGACTCGCACCGGATCGACCCGGACGGGATGCTCGCGGCTCCGAGCGAGCTGCCGGGTCTCGGCGTCGAGATCGACCTCGACGTCGTCCGCGCGCATCCGTTCGAGCCCGAGCTTCCGCAGCGGGTCTTCTACGCCGACGGCAGCGTGGGCGACTGGTGAGCCGCTTCGACGGACGCGTGGGCCTCGTCACCGGGGGCTCGAGCGGGATCGGCGCCGCAGTCGCCGAGCGGCTGCTCCGCGAGGGGGCGAAGGTGGCGACGCTCGACCTCGCCGCGGGCGGGCCGGAGGGCGCGCTCGCGCTCACGGGCGACGTCCGCAACTCCAGTGAGACCCAGGCGGCGGTCGAGCGGGCGGAAGCCGAGCTCGGACCACTGTCGATCCTCGTCTGCTCCGCCGGGATCACCGGCGACTCGCTCCGGACCGTCGAGGTCAGCGACGACGAGTGGCGGCGCGTCCTCGCGATCAACGCCGACGGGACGTTCTTCGCCAACCGCGCCGTGATCCCGGGAATGACGGAGCGCAATTACGGCCGCATCGTCAACATCGCCTCGATCGCCGGCAAGGAGGGCAATCCGATGGCGGCCGCCTACTCCTCGTCGAAGGCGGCGGTGATCGCGATGACGAAGGCGATCGGCAAGGACCTCGCCGGCACGAACGTGCTCGTCAACTGCATCGCGCCCGCGGTGATCGAGACGCCGCTCCTCGCCGGCATGTCGGAGGAGCACATCCGCTACATGGTCGAGAAGATCCCGATGGGCCGGCTCGGCGGCGTCGACGAGGTCGCGGCCCTCGTCTGCTGGCTCGCGAGCGAGGAGTGCTCCTTCTCGACCGGCGCCACCTACGACATCTCCGGCGGCAGGGCCGTCTACTGAGCGAGCGAATGCTCGTCACGGGAGCGCTCGGGTGCGTCGGCGCCTGGGCGGTGAAGGCCGTGCTCGACGACGGCCACGAGCCCGTCGGCTTCGACCTCGGCGACGCGACGCACCGCCTGGAGCTGATCCTGTCGGACGAGGAGCGCGCCCGGCTCACACTCGTGCGTGGCGACATCACCGACCTCGATGCGCTTCGCCGCGCGCTCGACGAGCACGAGATCACGCGGGTCGTCCACCTCGCCGCGCTCCAGGTGCCGTTCTGCCGTGCAGACCCGGTGCTCGGGGCTCGCGTCAACGTCGTCGGCACGGTCAACGTCTTCGAGGCGGTGAAGGAGCGGCTCGACCGGATCCCGGGGGTCGCGTACGCCAGCTCCGCGGCGGTCTACGGCGCCGGCGATCCCTCACCGGCGCCGGAGGGTGGCGGGACGGCGCCCGGCACGATCTACGGCGTCTACAAGCTGGCGAACGAGGGAACCGCGCGCCTGTACCACGCCGAGTCGGGTGTGCCTTCCGTCGGGATCAGGCCGTACGTGGTCTACGGCCCCGGCCGCGACCAGGGGATGACGGCAGGGCCGACGCAGGCCATGGCAGCGGCCGCCGAGGGCGAAGGCTTCGAGATCGGCTACGGCGGCAGCGCCCAGTACGACTACGCGCCGGCGGTCGGCCGGGCGTTCGTCGCCGCGAGCGCCGCGTCCGCAGGGGCGGTCGTCGGGAACTTCCCCGGTGTCCGGGCGACGATGGAGGAGGTGGTCGCGGCGATCGAGGCCGCCGCGCCCAAGTCCGCCGGCCGGGTTACGTGGAGCGAGGCGGCGCTGCCGTTCCCCGCCGAGCTCGAAGCCTCAGTGCTCGAGAGCACGATCGGTCCCGTGGAGCAGCCATCGCTCGCGACAGGTGTGAGAGCCACGATCCGGCACTTCCGAGGGGAGCGGTCGACGCCCGACGCTCGGGGACCACACGAGACTTGACTTCCCCGGGCAAGGCGGGGAGTCTTCTGTGACATGTCAGCCGACGTGATCTCCGCCAGGTTGGGATCCGCAGGCGCGAGCTTGGACGAGCTCGCGCGGATCGGCGCCGGGCCGGACGGGAGCGTGACGCGGATCGCCTGGTCGCCCGAGCTGTTCGAGGCGTACGCCTGGGTCGGGCACCGCCTCGGCGAGCTCGGCCTCGACGTCGAGATCGACGCCGCCGGCAACCTGGTCGCGAAGTGGGACGCCGGCAGTGGCAGCCCCGTGGTCGTCGGCTCCCACCTCGACACGGTCCCCTCGGGCGGCCGCTTCGACGGGGTGCTCGGCGTCGTCGCCGCGCTGCATGCCGTCAACGTGCTGAAGGCGGAGGGCTTCGAGCCGGCGCGGCCGCTCTGGCTCATGGCCTTCATGGACGAGGAGGGAACGCGCTTCAACGCCGCCCTCTTCGGCAGCCGCGCCTTCTGCGGCGAGGATCTCACCGGCCTCGGCGATCGCGCCGACTCGGCGGGCGTCACCCTGCGCGACGCGATGGCCGCAGCCGGCTACGACCTCGATCACGCCTGCGCTGGAGACCGGGTGGCCCAGATCGGCGCCTATCTCGAGCTGCACATCGAGCAGGGTCCGAGGCTCGAGGCGGCCGGGATCGACATCGGCGTCGTGACGTCGATCGTCGGTCTACGTGGCTATCGCGTCCGGCTCTCCGGCCAGGCCAATCACGCCGGAACGACGCCGATGGCGCTCCGCCGGGACGCGCTCGCGGGAGCGGCGCGGATCGCGCTGGAGCTGCGTGACGCCGCCGCCAGGCGCCAGGACGTGACCGCCAACGTCGGCAAGCTCACGATCGCCCCGGGAGGCGCCAACGTCGTCCCCGGCCTCGCCGACTTCACGATCGACGTCCGCGCGACGACGACCGCGGAATTGAGCGAGCTGGAGGAGCTCGTCGAGGAGATCGTCGCCCGGATCGCGGCCGAAGAGGGGTTGAAGGCGGAGCTGGAGCAGACGTTCGCGCTCGAGCCTCTCGAGCTCGACGACTCGCTGGTCGATCTGGTCGAGCGCGCGGCTGCCGCCGAGGGCTCGACCTCGCTTCGGATGCCGAGCGGGGCCGGACACGACGCGATGCTCGTCGGCCGACGCGTTCCCGCCGCGATGATCTTCGTCCCCAGCCGCGGCGGCGTCAGCCATTCGCCGGACGAGCACAGCTCCCCCGAGCACGTCGAGCTCGGCGTCCGGGTTCTCACGAGCGCCCTGCGTGAGCTGCTCGGCGAGGAAGTAAGGTGATCCATGCGCGTCGTCGGCGTTGACATCGGTGGCACGTTCACGGACTTCATGCTCTACGACACGGAGTCCGGCGGCGTCCACGTCCACAAGGTCCCCTCGACCCCCGCCGAGCCGGAGCGGGCGATGGTGTCGGGCCTGGCGCAGCTCTGCGCCGACGCCGGCCTCGCCCCGGCGGAGGTCACCGGCGTCTTCCACGGCACCACCGTCGCCACGAACGCGGTGCTCGAGCACGAGGGCGCGGTCGCCGGGATGATCACCACGCGCGGCTTCCGCGACATCGTCCACATCGGCCGGCACCAGCGGCCGCTCCACTACTCGGTGCTGCAGGACATTCCCTGGCAGGCGCAGCCGTTCGTCCGGCGCCGTCACCGCAAGGTCGTGACCGAGCGGATCGTCCCCCCGACCGGCGAGATCCTGACGCCGCTCGACGAGGACGAGGTGCGCGCGGCCGCTCGCGAGCTGCGCGACGAGGGCGTCGAGGCGGTCGCCGTCTGCTTCCTCTTCTCGTATCTCAACCCCGAGCACGAGCGTCGCGCCGCCGCGATCGTGCGCGAGGAGATGCCTGACGCGTTCGTGACCACGAGCGCGGACATCTTCCCGCAGTTCCGTGAGTTCGAGCGCTTCACGACCGCGACGATGAGCGCATTCGTCGGCCCGAAGACCGGCAACTACCTCGACCGGCTCGCCAGGTCGCTCGAGGCGGAGGGCGTGGAGGGTGAGCTGCACGTGATGATGTCGAGCGGCGGCGTCGCCAGCGTGCACACCGCCGCCGAGCGTCCGGTGACGCTGCTGCTCTCCGGCCCCGCGGCGGGGATCCTCGGCGGCCAGTGGGCCGGCGCGCTCGCCGGTCGGCGCCGCCTGATCACCTTCGACATGGGCGGCACCTCCGCCGACATCGGGATCGTGACCGAGGACGGTGTCAGCGAGGCGTCGGCGCGCGACACCTGGGTCGGCGGCTACCCGCTGCTCGTGCCGATGCTCGACGTGCACGCGATCGGCGCCGGCGGCGGCTCGATCGCCTACGTCGACGAGGGCGGCGCGTTCCGGGTCGGCCCCCGCAGTGCCGGCGCCACACCAGGGCCGGCCTGCTACGGCACGGGCGGCCAGGAGCCGACCATCAGCGACGCCCACATCGTTCTCGGCCGCCTCGACCCCGACCGTTTCCTGGGCGGCCGGATGAAGCTCGACCGCGAGGCCGCCGTCGAGGTCGTGCAGAAGCTCGCGGACCAGCTCGGGCTCAGCCTGTTGGAGACGGCGGAGGGGATCCTCACGATCGCGAACTCGAACATGGCGCGGGCGATCCGCTCGAGGACGATCGAGAAGGGCCACGATCCCCGCGAGTTCGCACTCGTCGCCTTCGGCGGCGCCGGCCCGCTGCACGCGGCCGAGGTGGCCGACTCGCTGGAGATCCCCGAGGTGCTCGTGCCGCCGCACCCGGGCATCACCTCCGCGGGCGGGCTGCTCACGAGCGACCTCAAATACGACCAGATGCGCACCGTCTTCCAGCTGCAGGGGAGCGTCGACGCCGACCGCCTCAATCGAGAGCTGGACCAGCTCGAGAGCGAGCTGCGCGAGTGGCTCGAGCGGGACGGCGTGCCGGCCGCTGACGTCGAGGTGATCCGTGCACTCGACTGCCGCTACGTCGGGCAGGGCTACGAGCTGCGGGTGACGCTGGACGAGGGGCCGTTCACGGAGGCGGCGCTCGCGCAGTTCCACGTCCTGCACGAGCGGGAGTACGGGAGCGCCTACGGCGACCCGATCGAGATCGTCAACGCCCGCGTCACCGCGGTCGGCCGGCGCCCCGCGCTCGAGCCGCTGCCGGTCGCGAGCGGCAGCCTCGAGGAGGCACTCGTCGGCGAGAGCGAGGGCGTCTTCCGCGTCGACGGGAGCCTGCAGGCACTGCAGACCCGGTTCTACGACCGGACGCTGCTGCCGCTCGACGAGACAATCGCCGGGCCCGCCGTCGTCTTCCATCTCGACACCACGACCGTCGTGCCGCCGGGGTGGACCGCCACGGCGGACGGCTCCGGCAACCTGATCCTGAAGAAGGTGGACGTCCCATGAGCATCGTCCAGAACCGCGTCGACCCCGTCACCGCCGCCGTCATCGCGGGCGCGCTCGACTCGATCGCCGTCGAGATGGGCCACAAGCTGGCCCGCATGGCCTATTCCTCGATCATCCGCGAGTCCGAGGACTTCGGCTGCGTCCTCTGCGACGCGGAGGGCCGCCAGCTCTGCGAATCGGCGCAGTCGACGCCGCTCCAGTCGGGCCCGATCCCGGGGTACATCGCCGGGATCAACCGCCGTTTCGCCGAGCTCGGCCTCGAGTGGAAGCCGGGGGACGTCGTCATCCACAACCACTCCTACTACGGCGCCTCGCATCAACCGGACGTCGGCTTCGTCGTCCCAGTCTTCTACGAGGGTGAGCTCGTCGGCTTCTCGGCCACGACCGCGCACCACCTCGATCTCGGTGCGCTCACACCGGGCAGCTGCGGCATCGTCGACGCGACCGACGCCTACGCGGAGGGGCTGCAGTTCAACGCGATCAAGATCGAGGAGGAAGGCCGCAAGAACGACTTCATCTGGCAGATCCTTCGCGACAACTGTCGCGCGCCGCAGCTCGTCGTCGGCGACATGGAGGCGCAGGTCGTGGCGTGCAAGATCGGCGCCGGCCGCTTCGTCGAGCTGATCGAGCGCTACGGCCTCGAGACTGTCAGGAACGCGAGCGATGACCTGATGGACTACTCCGACCGGATGCTGCGGCGGGAGATCGAGCAGCTGCCGGACGGGACGTACGAGGCGGAGGGATACCTCGACGGCTTCGTCGACCATCCGGATCCGGCGTACAAGAACCTGAGGGTGAAGGTCGCGGTCACGGTCGAAGGGTCGGAGATCACCGTCGACCTGACCGGGACGGCGCCGCAGGTCGACCTGCCGATCAACATGCCGTTCGTCGGGACCGTCGACATCGCGATCTGGGTGACCCTGCGCTCGATCCTGCTCGACGCGTGGACGCACGATCCGGTGCCGACCAACTCGGGCCTCTTCCGGGCAATCACGATCGTCGCGCCGGAGGGCTGCATCGCGAACCCGACGTTCCCGGCACCGACGATCGCGCGCTTCTGCGGCGGCAACATCATCGCCGACACGCTGATGCGCGCACTCGCACCGGTCCTGCCCGAAGGCGTCGGCGCCGGCGTGGGCAACTTGAAGGTGGTGGCGTACTCGGGCTTCAGCGGGGGCCAGCACTGGGTGTACATGGACATCCAGGAAGGGAGCTACGGCGGCCGTTACGGCAAGGACGGCCTCGATGCGGTCGACACGCTGTACGCGAACACCCGCAACAACCCGATCGAGGACATCGAGTCGCACTTCCCGCTCCGGGTGACGCAGTACGAGCTCCTCGAGGACCGCGGCGGCCCGGGCCGCTGGCGCGGCGGGCTCGGGACGACACGGGAGATCGAGTTCCTCGACGACGCGGGCTACTCGCTCGAGGGAGACGGCTCGGAGACGGCGCCGCCCGGGCTCTTCGGCGGGGCAGCCGGGACGCCGGGCGCGGTGTTGCTCAATCGAGAGACCGACGGCGAGCTCGAGCTGCCGTCCAAGTTCCCCTACCGGAAGGCGGCCGCCGGTGACCGCCTCTGCCTGATCTCGCCCTGTGGCGGCGGGTACGGAGACGCCCGGGAACGGGACCGCGACGCGGTCCGCGAGGACGTGATCGACGGATACGTGAGCCGGGAGTCGGCTCGAACGCACTACGGACTGGAGGGCAAGGAATGAAGCAACGGGTCTCGATTCTCGCCGCCGCGATCGCCGTGGCGGTTGTGGCGATCGCCGCAGGCGTGGCCGCGCCTTCGGCGTCCTGGACGGGCGCGCAGGCGAACCTGACCAAGTACAAGGCGGTGCCGAAGTTCGTCGCGCCCGGGCCGGCCTTCAACGCGAAAGCGAGGGCGGGCGGCAAGACGATCTTCATCATCCCGGCGTCGAGCCAGATCCCGTTCGTCTCCACGATCGCGAACCACATCAAGCGGATCACAGCGCCCGTGGGCGTGAAGGTGACGATCTGGCAGAACCAGGGCCAGCCCTCACAGTGGGTGCAGGGGATGAACGCCGCGATCGCACAGAAGGCCAGCGCGATCGTGCTCCTCGCGGGCAACGACCCGGCGGGCCTCCAGCCTCAGATCAAGCAGGCGAAGGCGAAGGGGATCCCGACGATCGTCGCGCACCTCTACGACGACAACCAGCCGTCCGCGCCCAATGTCGGCGGACTCGTCAACATCCCCTACAAGATCGCGGGTCGGCTGATCGCCGACCAGGCGATCGTCGACACGAAGGGCAAGGCGAACGCCCTCGTCGTCACGATCAACCAGGTCAAGTCCACCGTGCCCATGGTGGCCGGCATCCGCCAGGAGTTCAGCAAGTACTGCGCGGGCTGCAAGCTGAAGTTCACCGACGTGACGATCGCCGAGGTCGCGACCAAGATCCAGCCGAACGTCCAGGCCGCTCTTACGGGTGACCCGGGGATCAACTACGTGATCGCCCTCTACGACAGTGCCGAGGTGCCGTTCGCGGCCGCAGCCATCCGCGCCGCGGGTCGGACGGGCCGCGTCAAGATCTCGACGTTCAACGGGACGCCCGAGATCCTGAAGATGGTCAAGCAGGGCGACATCGTGACCATGAACGTCGGCGAGAACCTGGAGTGGATCGGCTACGCGATCGCCGATCAGTCGATGCGGATCATGGGCGGCCTCAAGCCGGTGAAGAACGCCCGCGTGCCGGTTCGAGTCTTCGACAAGACGAACATCGGCCAGGCCGGCGCGAAGTTCACGTCGGGCTGGGGCACCTCGTACGTCAGCGGCTACAAGAAGCTCTGGGGCATGCGGTAGCGGTGGAAGAGGTCGCAGCCCCGCGGCTCGAGCTGCGCAAGCTCTCGAAGAGCTTCGGCGGAACGCAGGCGCTTCGCGAAGTCGACCTGAGCCTGATCCCCGGGGAGGTCCACGGCCTCCTCGGGGAGAACGGCTCCGGCAAGTCGACGCTGATCAAGATCCTCGCCGGCTTCCACGATCCGGACGGCGGCGAGCTCCTGATCGACGGTGAGGCAGTACGGCTGCCGCTCGCCCCGGGGCAGTTCCGCGAGCTCGGGCTCAGCTTCGTCCACCAGGATCTCGGGCTGATCGAGTCTCTGAGCGTGCTCGAGAACCTGCGCATCGCGGAGCTGGCGTCCTCGCGGTCGCGTCTCGGGATCTCCTGGCGCCGGGAGCGGAAGCGCGCCCGCGAGACGTTCGAGCGGTACGGCCTGCGGATCGACCCGACGGCGATCGTCGGCGCGCTGAAGCCGGTCGAGCGGGCACTGCTGGCGATCGTCCGCGCGATCGAGGAGATCCGCGGCGTCGGCGCCGGCCGGGGCGTGCTCGTGCTCGACGAGCCAACGGTGTTCCTCCCGCGCGAGGGGATCGAGGTGCTGTTCGCGCTCGTCCGCGATGCCGCGGCAAGCGGAGCGACCGTCCTCTTCGTCTCCCACGACCTGGACGAGGTGCGCGAGATCACCGATCGCGTCACCGTCCTCCGCGACGGCGCCCTGGTTGGCACGGTCGTCACCGCCGAGACGAGCGAGTCGACCTTCGTCGAGATGATCATCGGGCGCCAGCTGGCCAAGCTCGCGGACGTCGAGCACGCGGACCTGACGGAGCGGCAGGTCGGCGTCTCCGTCGAGGGGCTGAGCGGTTCGATCGTGCGCGACGTCTCCTTTCAGATGCACGACGGCGAGATCGTCGGCCTCACCGGCCTGATCGGGTCCGGGTTCGAGGAGGTCGCGCACCTGCTCTACGGAGCGCGCTCGGCTCGCGCCGGCCGGCTCGTGCTCAACGGGAAGGTGACGGATCTGACGCGGCTGACGCCGCCCGCGGCGACGCGGTCCGGCATCGCGCTGATCCCGGCCGACCGCAAGACCGACGGGAGCGTCGGTTCGCTGCCGGTCGTCGAGAACCTGGCGCTCGCGGTGCTCGACCGCTACTTCAACGGGCTCTCGCTCGAGCGACGGCGGATGCGTCGGGAGACCGCGGCGCTGATGCACGAGTTCGACGTCCGTCCCAACGACCCGTCGCTGCCGTACGGAGCGCTCTCCGGGGGCAACCAGCAGAAGGCGCTGCTCGCGAAGTGGTTCCAGACCGAGCCGCGACTCCTGCTCCTCGACGAGCCGACGCAGGGCGTCGACGTCGGCGCGCGGCAGCAGATCTTCGGGCTCATCCGCACCGCGGTCGACGAGCGCGGCATGCACGTGCTCTGCGCGAGCAGCGACTACGAGCAGCTCTCGCTCCTTTGCGACAGGGTGATCGTGTTCGGACGCGGCCGCGTCTGGCGCGAGCTCGTGGGCGACGACCTGACGAAGGACCGGATCATCGAGCAGAGCTACGCCGCCATGGCAGCGGAGGTCGTGGGCGTGGTCGCGTGAGCGAGGCGACCGAGACCGACGGAGCCGTGAAGGCTGCCGGCGGCGAGCGCTCGAGATCGCTCACCGCCGACATCGTCGAGCGCTATGCCCTGCTCGCCGTCTGGGCCGGAGTGGTGATCGTCTTCGGGATCCTCCGCCCCGACACGTTTCTGACGACGGCGAACTTCTCGACCATCTTCGGCTCGCAGGCCGTGCTGGTCGTGCTCACGCTGGCGCTGCTACCGCCGCTGACCGCGGGCGACTACGACCTCTCGGTCGCCGCAACCATGGGTCTCGCCGGGATGAGCCTCGCGATCCTGAACGTGAACCACGGCTGGTCGTTGGGGATGTCGATCGCAGCCGCCATCGGGATCGGGCTGCTCGTCGGGCTCGTCAACGGCGCCATCATCGTCCTGCTCGGGCTCGACTCCCTCATCGTCACGCTCGGGACGTCGACGTTCATCTCCGGCGTCATCCTCTGGATCAGCAACTCGCAGACCATCAGCGGCGTCTCGATCGACCTGATCGACTACGTCGTCGTGAAGCAGCTCCTCGGCATCCCGTACGCCTTCTACTACGGGATCGCGCTCGGCGTGATCATGTTCTACGTCTTCGAGTTCATGCCGGTCGGGAGACGGCTGCTCTTCGTCGGCCGCGGCCGCAGCGTCGCCCGCCTCTCCGGGATCCGCGTCAAGCGGCTGCGCTGGGGGGCATTCGTCATCTCGGGCGTGATCAGCGCCTTCGCCGGCGTGCTCTACGTCGGCACCCTCGGCTCCGCCGACCCAACCTCGAGCCTGAGCTTCCTGTTGCCCGCCTTCGCAGCCGCGTTCCTCGGTGCGACGACGATCATGCCGGGTCGCTTCAACCCGCTCGGTTCGATCGCCGCCGTCTATTTCTTGGTCACCGGCATCACGGGGTTGCAGCTGCTCGGCGTGCAGACGTTCGTGCAGCAGCTCTTCTACGGCGGTGCGCTCGTGCTCGCGGTCGCGCTGTCGCAGCTGGCCCGCCGGCGCGACGCCCCGCTCGCCGACTGACCACCTTGGCAGCCGGCTCGAAACGGCATACGGTCTAGCCAGGAGGAGAGGCATGAGGGCGTTGCTCGTCTGCGCGATCGCCGCCACGTTGGCGTTGGGCTTTGCCGAGCGGAGCGGCGCGTGCTCGATGCCCCCTTCGTTGCACCCGACCGAGCCGCGAGCTCTCGTCGCCGATGCGGACGCCGTCTTCACCGGAACGCTGGTCGCCGTCAGACCCAAGAACCCCGGGGTGCCGTACGCCCCGGCACCGACGATTTTCTCCTTCGCAGTCGAGGAATGGATCAAAGGCGATCATGGCGATCGAGTGGAGGTGGTGAGCACTTCGGTCGGTCTTGGCTGTGGCGGGCTCCTCCCGACAATCGGGCGTCAGGGGTCGTTTCTGCTCTCTCACAACGACGGAGAGTGGGGGCCGTGGGCAATCAGCGAGATCGCGCCGGAGCTCTTGCGAGACGCGTTGCTCCCCTGGCCGAAGCCGAGCGGCGTGGGCCGCGCTGTCTTCCTCGCGGGAGGCCACTTCGGCCTCATCCGCACAGCGCTGCTCGACTCCCGCGGGCGGACGCTCGTCTACGGCTACGGCCGCGGCGCCGTCACGGCGGTTTCGGTGTGCCCGGGCAGCAAAGTGCTCGCCGAGCTCGTCCGGGTCGGTGAGAGCGTGCGCCTCGCGGTCCGGGAGCTTGCGACCCTGCGGCTGCTGCGAGAGACGGAGCTGCGTCCCCACGGCTTCGGAGAGAAGCTGGTCTGCCGGAACGGGGACGGCTCGGACGTGCTTGCGGCCGTCGTCGTCCACGGGCTCGAGCGGCCGGAGACGCAGCTCGTCCGGATCACGTCGATCGGAGCGCGAATCGTGGCTGCGGGTCCTTCGCTGTCCTTCACGACGCGCGATCGGGCTCGCCCGGTGCAGCCCCCGTGGGGCTGGAAGGCGCACACGACGACGGTCGGCCCGGGCGGCGCCGTCTTCGGCGTCGACCGGGCGGGGCGCTTCCTGACCGAGCGGAACGGACGCGTCATCTCGCTCGGCATGGTCTTCAGCCCTGCGGTGAGCGTGCTGGAGCCGCTCATCGGGTCTCGCTAGGCTCGGCCGATGTGCTTCGACTCCGACTCGCTGCCGCCGATCCCGGTCATCTCCGGTGCGGCGGTGTCGCACGACGACCTCGTTCTGGAGGCGTCCGACGGGAACCGCTTCGCGGCCTTCGCCGCGGTCGCCCGACGATCCGGGCGAGACGGGGATCGTCATCCTTCCCGACATCCGCGGGCTCTACCGCTTCTACGAGGAGCTGGCGCTCCGCTTCGCCGAGCGCGGGCATCGCGCGATCGCGATCGACTACTTCGGCCGGACAGCCGGTGTCGACAAGCGCGGCGACGACTTCGAGTTCAGGCCGCACGTGGAGGCGACGACGGCGGCGGGGATCCAGGCGGACGTCGCTGCGGCCGTCGCCCGCCTGCGCGAGCAGGGCGCGTCGCGGATCTTCACGGTCGGGTTCTGCTTCGGCGGCCGGCAGTCCTGGTTGGCGGCGGCGTCCGGTCACGGCCTCGCCGGCGCAATCGGCTTCTACGGCCGGCCGGGACTCGGCCAGGACGGGACGCCTGGGCCGACGCAGCGGGCGTCGGAGATCGAAGCGCCCGATCCTGGCGCTGATGGGCGGCGCCGACGAGGCGATCCCGGTCGAGGACGTGCGCGCGTTCGAGCGAGGCGCTGGCCGAGGCAGGCGTCGAAGCACGAGATCGAGATCTACGACGGCGCGCCGCACAGCTTCTTCGACCGCAAGTTCGAGCAGTTCGCCGACGCGTCCGACGACGCCTGGGGCCGCGTGCTCGCCTTCGTCGCGCAGCACAGCGGCTCGACGCGCTAGTTTGCGCGCGGTGTCGTACGCAACAGCGGACACGGTCAGCTGGTGGCAGCGCGCCAGGGGGGATGGCGACGACCTGCTGGTCGCCTACTTCAGCATGGAGTTCGGCATCCACGAGCGGCTGCCGATCTACTCGGGCGGCCTCGGCGTCCTCGCCGGCGACCACCTGAAGGCGGCGGCGGAGCTCGGCGTCCCGCTCGTCGGCGTCGGCCTGCTCTACACGGGCGGCTACTTCCGCCAGGGCGTCGACAAGGCCGGCCGGCAGACCGAGGACTACCAGCCCGTCGACCCCGAGGCCGTCGGGCTCGTGCGCGAGGACGTCTCCGTCACGGTCGATCTGGCCGGCGAGACGATCGAGGCGGCGGTCTGGCGCAAGGACGTCGCCGCCGACGCCGGTACCGTCCCGCTCTACCTGCTCGAGGTCGACTGGCTCACGGACGCGCTCTACGGCGGCGACCGCGAGCACCGGATCCGGCAGGAGCTGCTGCTCGGCGTCGGCGGCGTGCGCGCGCTCGCGGCGCTCGGGATCGAGCCGAACGTCTTCCACCTGAACGAGGGCCACTCCGCCTTCCTCCAGCTCGAGCGCCTGCGCGCGCTCGTCGAGAGCGGGAGCGAGACCGACGACGCGCTCGAGACGATCCGGCGCTCCTCCGTCTTCACGACCCACACGCCCGTGCCGGCCGGCAACGAGGTCTTCGACGAGCAGCTCGTCGTCAGCTACGTCGGCTAGCTCGCCGCGGAGGGCGGTCTCGACGAGGAGCGTCTGCTCGAGCTCGGACGCTTCGGCGGCGAGCCCGGCTTCGGCCTCACCCCCTTTGCGCTGCGCCTCTCGGCGTACGCGAACGGCGTCTCCGACCTCCACGGCGAGGTCGCGCGCGAGATGTGGGCGGGGCTCTGGCCGGAGCAGGAGACGCCGATCGGCCACGTCACGAACGGCGTCCACCTCGGCACCTGGCTCGACCCCGCGCTCGCCGAGCTGCTCCGCTACGCCGGTGTGCGGCCGGAGGCGCCGCCGGACGAGGCGAACTGGGAGGCCGCGCGCGACGCGCCGCCCGAAGCGGTCTGGCGCGTCCACGCCGCCGCGAAGGCGCGACTCGCCGAGCGCGCCGGGATCGACCGCCACCGGCTCACGATCGGCTTCGCCCGGCGCTTCGCCACCTACAAGCGCGCGGGGCTCGTCTTCTCCGACGTCGAGCGGCTGCTGGCGCTGCCGATCCAGATCGTCGTCGCCGGGAAGGCGCATCCCGCGGACGCCGCGGGCAAGGACGTGATGCAGGAGATCGTCGCGCTCGCCCGCGACCCGCGCGCGCAGGGCCGCATCGTCTTCCTCGAGAACTACGACATGGGCGTCGCGCGCGCGCTCGTACGCGGCTGCGACGTCTGGCTGAACACGCCGCGGCGGCCGCTCGAGGCCTCCGGGACGAGCGGGATGAAGGCGGCCGTCAACGGCGTCCTCAATCTCTCCGTGCTCGACGGCTGGTGGGCCGAGGGCTACTCGCCCGACGTCGGCTGGGCGATCGACGGCGAGTCGGACGAGGCCGACCGCGAGCAGCTCTACCGACTGCTCGAGGAGGAGGTCGTGCCGACGTACACCGAGAACCGCGAACGCTGGATCTGGATGATGAAGGAGTCGATCGCGCAGCTCTCGCCGCGCTTCTCGATGCACCGCGCCGTGATCGAGTACGTCGACAGGTACTACCTGTCGGCGCACGCTTCCGCCCGTCGCTGACCGGGTACGGGGCTGCCATGCCTCACGATCCGATCGTGCCGCTCGAGCGGCTCCGGGAAGACCTCCGCGCCGTGCGGCTCGAGCTCGACGTCCCGGGTGCGGACGAGGCGCGGCGCGTCCGCGACGACCTGGTCGCCCAGGTCGACGACTACGTCCTGCCGCGGCTGCGGCAGCTCGACGCCCCGGCACTGATCGTGGTCGGCGGCTCGACCGGGGCCGGCAAGTCGACGCTCCTCAACAGCCTGGTCGGCTCGGTCGTCAGCCCGGCCGGCGTCCTCCGCCCCACGACGCGGGCGCCGGTGCTCGCGTGCCACCCGGAGGACCTGCCTGCGTTCGAGGGCGAGCGGGTCCTGCCGGGCCTTGCGCGGGTGACCGGCGGCGCCGGCGCGGCGGGAACGCTGCAGCTGGTGCCGACGGCAGCGCTTCCGCCCGGGCTCGCGCTGCTCGACTCGCCCGACATCGACTCCGTGCTCGCCGAGAACCGCGCGCTCGCGAACCAGCTGCTCGCCGCCGCGGACGGGTGGCTCTTCGTCACGACCGCCGCCCGCTACGCGGACGCCGTGCCGTGGGAGTTCCTGCCGTTCGGCGCGGGAGCGCGGGACGGCGCTCTCGGTCGTGCTCAACCGCGTGCCGGAGGACGCCGGCGCGGGAGGTGCCGGCGCACCTGCGGCAGATGCTCGAGACGGAGCAGCTCGGCGACGCGGACGTGCTCGTCGTCCCCGAGGTCGCCGCTCGAGCAGGAGCTGCTGCCCGCGGACGCGCTCTGGCCCGTGCGCGCCTGGCTCGACGGGCTCGCCGCCGACGCGCAGGCGCGCGCGGCGCTCGTCCGCCGGACGCTGCGCGGTGCGCTCGCGAGCCTGCCGGTGCGCGCCGCTCGTCGTCGAGCGTGCCGCGATGGAGCAGCTCGCCGCCGCGGCCGAGCTTCGCGCGGAGGCCGACGCTGGCCTACGCGCGACGCGCTCCGAGAGGTCGAGACGGCGCTGCGCAGCGGCTCGCTGCTGCGCGGCGAGGTGCTGGCGCGCTGGCACGAGGTCGTCGGCACCGGCGACGTCATGCGCGCGCTGGAGACGCGCGTCGGCTGGCTCCGCGACCGGCTCAAGAGCGTCGATCACCGGGTCGCCGGCGGCGGACGCCGAGCTGCAAGGTCACGGTCGAGCACCGTGTCGAGGCGGTCGTGCGGACCGCCGCCGAGCGCGCGGCCGAGCGAACGGCGCGGGCGTGGCGCGAGCGCGTTCCCGGGCGGGCGCTGCTCCAGGACGCGCCGGCGCTCGAGCGGGCCACGACCGAGCTCGCGGCGGCCGCCGAGGACGAGGTGCGCGCGTGGCAGGGCGTCGTCTTCGACCTCGTCCGCGAGGAGGGCGCGTCCAAGCGCACGACGGCGCGGCTCGCGTCGCTCGGCGTCAACGGCGCCGGGCTCACGGTGATGCTCGCGGTCTTCGCGCACACCGGCGGGCTGACCGGCGGCGAGGTCGTCGTCGCGGGCGGCACGTCCGCGGTGGGTCAGAAGGTGCTCGAGGCGATCTTCGGCGACCAGGCGGTGCGGACGCTCGCGTCGCGCGCCCGCGAGGATCTGATCGAGCGCGTCGACCGGCTCCTGCGCGAGGAGGCGGGCCGGTTCCACGCCCTCCTCGACGAGGCGGTGCCGGAGGCGGACAGCTTCGCGCGGCTGCACGCCGCGGTCGACGCGATCCGCCGGGCCGCGTGAGCGGCAAGCTCGACCGGCGCCTCGCCGCGCTCGCCGAGGCGGCCGAGCTCGCGGCCGGCCGGCTCGACGACGCCGACGTCGAGGCCGCGCGCGCCGTGGTCGCAGAAGGCCGGCGCGCGGCTCGGGCTCGGGCTCGAGTCGACGGTCGTCGCGCTCGCGGGGCCGACCGGCGTCGGCAAGTCGCAGCTCTTCAACGTCCTCACCGGCACCGAGCTCGCGGCCGTCGGGCGCCGCCGGCCGACGACGTCCGCGGGGCAGGCGGCGGTCTGGGGCGACGGCGCCGACGCGCTGCTCGACTGGCTCGAGATCGGCCGCCGCCACCGGCTCGACGCGGACGGGCTCGACGGGCTCGTGCTGCTCGACCTGCCCGACTTCGACTCGATCGAGTCGTCGCACCGGCTCGAGGCGGAGCGCGTCGTCGGGCTCGCCGACCTCGTCCTCTGGGTCGTCGAGCCGCAGAAGTACGCCGACGCGTCGCTGCACGACCGGTACCTGCGTCCGCTCGCCACGCACGCCGAGGCGATGGCCGTCGTCCTCAACCAGGCCGACCTGCTCGCGCCCGCGCGACGTCGCCGCGTGGCGGCGAGGACATGGAGACGCCTGCTCGCGAGCGACGGAGTCCCGAAGCTGCCGCTCGTCGTCGTCTCCGCCCGGACCGGCGACGGGATTCCGGAGCTGCGGCGGCTGCTCGCGGAGCGTGTCGCCGCGCGCGACGCGGCGGTCGCCAGGCTGGCGGCCGATCTCGAGCGGTCGGTCGAGCCGCTCGCCGCGGCCTGCCACGGGAAGGCGCGCGGCATCGGCGCGGAGGACGCCCGGCGCCTGCAGGAGGCGCTCGAGGAGGCGGCGGGCGTCCCGACCGTCGTGCGCGCGGTCGGCGACGCCCACCGCCGCCGCGGCGCGCTCGCGACGGGCTGGCCGTTCGTCCGCTGGCTCCGCCGCTTCCGGCCCGATCCGCTCCGCCGGCTGCGCCTGCCGGAGACGCCGCAGCCCGCAGCTGCGCACGTCGATGCCGCCGCCGACCGACGTCCAGCGCGCTCAGGTCGCGAGCGCCGCGCGGCGCCTTGCCGACGGGGCGGCGGACGGGCTGGCGCAGCCGTGGCCGCGGCTCGTGCGGGAGGCGGCCGTCGACGCCGACGACCGGGTGGCGGACCGGCTCGACCGCGCGCGTGGCGGGGGCCGACCTCAGCGTCTCGCGACCGCGCTGGTGGCGCCTCGCCGGCTGGCTCCAGAGCACGCTCGCCGCTCGCGGCTGCCGCCGGCGCGCGTCTGGCTCGTCGCGCTCGCCGTCCTCGGCTGGCTGCGGATCGAGGACGTCGTCCCGCTGCCGGAAGTGGCGGGGATCCCGATCCCGACGTGGCTGCTGCTCGGCGGCGCCGCGGCGGGGATCGTACTCGCGTTCCTGGCGCGGCTCGCGAACGGCGTCGGCGCGAACCGCCGCGCTCGCAGGGCGGCTCGCTCGCTGCGGGAGCGGGTCGAGGCGGTGGCGCAGGAGCTCGTGCTCGGGCCGGTCGAGCGAGAGCTCGACGTGCGCAAACGGCTCTGCGCCGCCGTCGAGGCCGCGCCGCCGCTAGGCGACGGGCGCTGTCGCGAGCGCCTTCGCCTTCTTGCTCGCCGCGCTCTGGCGGCGTGACGCGTCGAGCTCGACCTTGCGCAGCCGCACGCTCGCCGGCGTCACCTCGATGCACTCGTCCTCGCGGATGAACTCGAGCGCCTGCTCGAGCGACATCGGCCGCGGCGGGATCAGGCGGACGAGCTCGTCGGCCGTCGACGAGCGCATGTTCGTCAGCTTCTTCTCCTTCGTCGCGTTGACGTCGAGGTCCTCGGCGCGCGCGTTCTCGCCGACGATCATCCCCTCGTAGACCTCGGTCGTCGGCCCGATGAACATCGAGCCGCGCTCCTGCAGGTTCTGGAGCGCGAAGGAGGTCGGCGGGACCGCGGCGGTCGGCGACGAGCGAGCCCGTCGGCCGCGTCCGCAGCTCGCCGTGCCACGGCTCGTAGCGGTCGAAGACGTGGTGGAGGATGCCGGTGCCGCGCGTCTCGGTGAGGAACTCGGTGCGGAAGCCGATCAGCCCGCGCGCCGGCACGAGGTACTCGAGCCGCACCCAGCCGGTGCCGTGGTTGACCATCTGCTCGAGCCGGCCCTTGCGGAGCGCCAGCAGCTGGGTGAGCACGCCGACGTAGTCCTCGGGCGCGTCGATCGCGAGCCGCTCGACCGGCTCGTGCACCTTGCCGTCGACGAGCTGCGTCACCACCTGCGGCTTGCCGACGGTGAGCTCGAAGCCCTCGCGGCGCATCAGCTCGACGAGCACGGCCAGCTGGAGCTCGCCGCGGCCCTGCACCTCCCACGTGTCGGGGCGCTCGGTCGGGAGCACGCGAAGGGAGACGTTGCCGACCAGCTCCTGGTCGAGGCGGCCCTTCAGCATCGACGCGGTCAGCTTGTCGCCCTCGCGGCCCGAGAGCGGCGAGGTGTTGATCCCGATCGTCATCGAGAGGCTCGGCTCGTCGACCTGCGTCGACGGGCAGCGGGCGCGGGTCGTCCGGGTCGGCGAGCGTCTCGCCGATCGTCACCTCGGGCAGGCCGGCGACCGCGACGATCTCGCCCGGGCCGGCCTCGTCGGCCTCGACGCGGTCGAGCGCCTCGGTGACGTAGAGCTCGGTCACCTTGGCGCGCTCGATCGACCCGTCAGCCCGGCACCAGGCGACCTGCTGGCCCTTGCGGATCGTGCCGTGCTGGATCCGCGCCATCGCGAGCCTGCCGACGTACGGCGAGGCATCGAGGTTCGTGACGAGCGCCTGGAGCGGGTGGTCGGGATCGTGCTCCGGCGCCGGGATCGTCTCGAGCAGCAGCTCGAACAGCGGCTGCAGGTCGTCCGCGAGCGTCTCCGGCTCGAGCCCCGCGCGCCCTTCTCTCGCGTTCGTGTAGACGATCGGGAACTCGATCTGGCTCTCGTCGGCGTCGAGGTCGAGGAAGAGCTCGTAGACCTCGTTCACGACCTCCTCGATCCGCGCGTCCGGCCGGTCGACCTTGTTGACGACGAGGATCACGGGCAGCCGCGCCTCGAGCGCCTTGCGGAGGACGAAGCGCGTCTGCGGCAGCGGCCCCTCGCTCGCGTCGACGAGCAGGAGCACGCCGTCGACCATCGTCAGCCCGCGCTCCACCTCGCCGCCGAAGTCGGCGTGGCCCGGCGTGTCGACGATGTTGATCTTCGTCTCGCCGTACTGGAAGGCCGTGTTCTTGGCGAGGATCGTGATCCCCTTCTCGCGCTCCAGGTCCATCGAGTCGAGCACGCGCTCGTTGACGTCCTGGTTCGCGCGGAAGGCACCCGACTGCCAGAGCATCGCGTCGACGAGCGTCGTCTTGCCGTGGTCGACGTGCGCGACGATCGCGACGTTGCGGAGATCCGAGCGGGCGGCCACCGCCGCAGGGTACTTACGCTTCCGTTATCTCGGCATGACGTTCGGCGACGCAGGCCTCGGCCCAGCGCTCGGCGATCAGGAGCGGCGCGCTGCGGGTCGTCCTCCTCGGCGAGCTCGATCCGGATCTGATGCACCGACGCTTCCATCTCGCGGTCGGCGACCGTCCGCTGCTCGGCGACGATCGTGATCGCATCGACCTGCCGGAGGAGGTCGTGGGCGAGGTCGTCGATCTCGGCCTGCGTGGCCTCGCGGCCCGCGAACATGCCGAAGTTGACGCGGATGTCACCGTCCTCGTCGAGGAACGCGATCGGGGCCAGTTCCTGCATTGAAAGTCGTCGTACCCGCGCTTTGAAGTCCTCTAACGCTCCCGCGGCTCCCAGGTGAAGCGGCGTAGCGCGAGCAGGTAGCCGGCGAGGCCCCAGGCCGCGACGATCGCGATCGCACCGGGGTCGTGCCACGGCGGATTCCCCTCGAGCGAGGCGTCGACGACGAGCTCGATGAAGTGCTTCAGCGGCAGCACGTCGGCGATCGCCTCGAGCACCGCCGGGTAGTCGCGCGACGCCGAACGACCCGGAGAGGAACGCCATCGGCAGCAGGATCACGTTCACCACCGCGGATGCGCCCTCCGCCGAGCGGATCAGCGAGGCCAGCCCGAGGCCGAGGCCGGTGAAGGACACCGCGCCGAAGACGACGAGCGCGGCGACCGAGACGGGATCCTCCGGGCAGGTGCGAGTCGTAGAAGAGCCGGCCGAGGACGAAGAGGGTCAGCGTCTGGAGCGAGAAGACGAAGAGCGTCGACCCGAGCGTGGCCGCGAAGTAGGAGCCGACCGGGAGTGGGGTCGAGCGGAGCCGCTTCAGGATCCCGTACTCCCGCCGGATCACGAGCGTGATCGCCATGCCGGCGAAGCCCGTGTTGGCGGCGCCGTAGCCGATCATCCCGGCGAGCAGGACGTCGATCGCGTCGTGGCCCTCGATCGTGTCGCCGCCGTAGAACGACCCGAGCAGGACGAAGAGCATGATCGGGAAGATGAAGAGGAAGACCGCCGATTCGCGGTTGCGCCAGAAGATCAGCTGCTCGGCGCGCAGCTGGTGCAGGAACACGCTCACGGCGCCTCGTCTTCGAGCAGCTCCAGGTACACGTCCTCGAGCGTGGGGCGGCGCACCTCCAGCGCTTCCAGCTCGCGTCCTTCCGCCAGCGCGGCCGTCGTCAGCTCGTTCAGGACGCGGGTCGGCTCGTCGGTCTCGATCGAGACCACTTCGCCGTCCTCGCGGTAGCGGATCTCCGCCTTCGCCGAGGCGCCGGTGAGGTCGGAAGGGCGGCCGATCCGGACGATCTCACCGGCCCGGAGGACGGCGACGCGGTCGGCCAACTGCTGCGCCTCGTCGAGGTAGTGCGTGGTCAGGACGACCGTCTTGCCGAGCGCGCGCAGCGAGCGGACGAGCTCCCACGCGTTCCGCCGCGCGGCCGGGTCGAAGCCGGTCGTCGGCTCGTCGAGGAAGACGAGGTCGGGGTCGCCGACGAGCGCGACGCCGAGATCGAGACGCCGCTTCTGGCCGCCCGAGAGCGTCTTCACCTGGTCGTCCGCCTTCTCCGCGAGGCCGACGAGCTCGATCACCTCGTCGACGTCGCGCGGCTTCTCGTAGTAGCCGGCGAAGATGCGATGGATCTCGCGCGGGGTCAGACCCGGCCAGAGCTCGGACTGCTGCAGGACGACGCCGATCCGCTGGCGGAACGACCGCTCCGCCTTCCCAGGGTCGAAGCCGAGCACCCGCACCTCGCCCGCGTCGCGCTTGCGGTAGCCCTCGAGGATCTCGACAGTCGTCGTCTTCCCGGCGCCGTTCGGGCCGAGCAGCCCGAAGACCTCGCCGGCGCCGACCTCGAAGTCGATCCCGCGGACTGCCTCGACGTCGCCGTACGACTTGCGCAGGCCCGTCACGGAGATCGCGGTCACAGCTCGATCACGACGTGGCCCGCCGGAGGGAAGTCGACCGTGACGCCGAGCGCCTCGACGATCAGCGAGCAGTCGGGCTGGTGGCCGACCGTGACGACGGGCCCGTCGGCGCCTTCCGCGGCGGCGAGGACGTCGTCGAGCCCGGCACCCGGCGAGAGTCGCTCGTCGACTCTCAGCTCCGCTCCCGACGCGCGTGCGATCGGCGCGGCCGTCTCGCGGGCGCGAAGGAGTGGGCTGGAGACGACGAGCACGGGCCCGGCATCGGCTGCGAGCTTCCGCGCGAGCGCCTCGGCCTCGTCGCGGCCGCGCGGGCTCAGCGGGCGCAGCTCGTCGGGGTCGCCGGCGTCGGCGTGGGCGTGGCGGACGACGATCAGGCGCACAGCGTTAGATTCCACGCAGATGCGCGCCGCCCGCTACGTCCTCGCCGACGTCTTCACCGACACGCCGCTCGCCGGCAACCAGCTCGCGGTCTTCACGGACGCACGCGATCTCGACGAGCTGACGATGCAGGCCCTCGCCCTCGAGCTCGGCCTCTCCGAGACCGTGTTCGTGCTGCCGCCGCGTGAGGGCGGCACCGTTCGCGTGCGCATCTTCACGCCCAGGAACGAGATCCCGTTCGCCGGCCATCCGTGTCTCGGCACGGCGTTCGTGCTCGGCGCGCCGCTGCAGCTCGGCACGATCGCGCTCGAGACCGGGAGCGGGATCGTCCCGGTCGAGCTCGAGCGGGACGAGAGCGGCCGGATCGTCTTCGGGCGGATGATCCAGCCGGTGCCGACGGTCGCTCGGTACGAGCGTGCGGACGAGCTGCTCGCCGCGCTCGGCGTCGACGGCTCGCAGCTGCCGGTCGAGGTCTACGACAACG
This sequence comes from uncultured Gaiellaceae bacterium, assembly GCA_963827015.1. Taxonomy (GTDB): domain Bacteria; phylum Actinomycetota; class Thermoleophilia; order Gaiellales; family Gaiellaceae; genus Gaiellasilicea. Next base: position 40,655 of record CAWGZI010000009.1, read on the forward strand.
GCGTCCGGCACGCGTACGTCCTGCTCGCTTCGAAGGAGGAGGTGGCGCGGCTGAAGCCGGACATGAACGCGCTGATGGAGCTCGACCTGGTCGGCGCGCTCGCAGCCGCGGGCCAGGGGTCGAGCTGGAAGGTGCGCATGTTCTCGCCGCTCGACGGGGTCGGCGAGGACGCGGCGACCGGCTCGGCCGCCGGGCCGCTCGCGTGCCACCTCGGGCGCCACGGCGTCGTGCCCTGGGGCGACGAGATCGAGATCGAGCAGGGGACGGAGATCGGCCGCCCCTCGCCGGCTGTTCGCGCGCGCGAGGGGCGCGGGCGACGCGATCGAGTCGGTCGAGGTCGGCGGGTCGGCGGTGACGGTCGCGCGCGGCGAGTTCAAGATCCCCTGAGCCGCAGCTCAGTCGCCCAGGCCACGGCTTCCACGTCCGGGAGCTCCGGCGCGAGCGAGCGCCAGAAGCGGCCGCCGTCGGTCGAGAGGTAGAGCCGGTTGCGCGCCGCGAAGAGAATCCGGTCCGGATCGGCCGGGTCGACCGCGACGTCGAAGCCGGGCGGAAGCCCGCCGCCGGCCTCGCTCCAGGTCGCGCCGGCGTCGTGTGAGACGACGAGCGGCGGCCGGCGCTCGACGACGGCGGCGACGGTCGCGCCGGCCGCGGACGCGGCCACCACTCGCGGCAGTTCGAGGTCGAGCCGCTCCAGGTCGACCGCCACGTCGACCTCGTCGAGCACCACCTCGTCCTCGACGTCGACCAGGAAGACGCCGTCGACGGTGCGGACGGCCGCCCTCACGCGGCCGGTGCCGGCGCCAGCTCGAGCACGCGGGCGGCCGCCGTCGCGGCGTGACGTCGCCGCCGAGAGCGGCCGATGGCCGGAGGCGCGCGCCCAGGTGTACGCGGCCAGGAACGCGTCGCCAGCGCCGGTCGGGTCGGACGTCTCGACCTTTCGCACGGGGATCCGCTCGCGGACGCCGCGCGCGATCAGCAGAGCGCCGGTCGAGCCGCTGCGTCAGCAGCAGCTCGGGGACGCCGAGCTCGGCGACGCGCTCCTCGCCGCCGAGCGCTTCGACCTCCTCCTCGTTCAGCTTCAGCGCGGTCACGTGCCGCAGCACGTCGGGGTCGAAGTCGGCGTCGAGGACGAGCGGGCCCGGTGATCGCCGGGCGGACGAGCGCCTGGCCGTCGCAGCGCGAGCGCGACGGTCGCGGGCGAGGAGCGCGAGCACGTCCGCCGGGAAGTCGGCGCGGGTGAGCCCGCCGACCTGCACCCACTCGGCGCGGCCGACCGCGCGGGCGTCCTCGAGCGTCCACGGTGAGCCGGGATCGCCGATCGACATCTCGCGCTCCTCGCCCTCGTAGGCGATGTCGAAGGTCGTGGTGGCCGGAGCCTCGCGCCAGGTCCAGGGGACGCCGAGCGCCGCCAGCGGCGCGACCAGCGCGCGGCGGTCGGCCTCCGCCGAGCGCGCCACCACCCGTGAGCTCCCACCCAGGAGGCGCAGCGCGCGGGCGGCGTGGTAGGGGGCGCCGCCGACGCGCGGGCGGCTGCCGTCGATCACGTCCTTCGAGAGGTTCCCGATCACCGCGACGCCGCGCACGGGGCGAACTCTAGAAGCGGCGCCTCCCCAGCGTCGCGACGGCCAGGCCGAGCGCCAGCGTGACGACGAAGCTCGGGAGGGTCGCGCCGATCCCGAGGTCGGCGCCGTCGCCGATCAGGTCGGTCCACCACGACGGGCCGACCGGGTGCAGCCACTGGTAGAGCGCGAAGCCGGCGATCCAGGCGGCGAGCATCCCCCAGCGTGTCGACGGCCCCGTGAAGACCTGCTCCTCGCGGTAGCGCGCCCCGGCCGCCAGCCAGTCGGCCAGCAGGACGCCGAACAGCGGCACGAAGAACGATCCGAGCATCAGCAGGAAGCTCTCGTAGGAGAGCAGGTCGATCGTGAGCGCGCCGACCGTCGCCGCGACCGAGACCGTGACGAGGAGCGCTCGCTGCGGCAGCCCTGGCGCGAGGTTCTGGATCGAGACGGCGGCCGAGTACACGTTCGCGAACGCCTCGTCCGTCTCGTCGACGGTGACGGCGAGCAGCGCGAGGACCGCGCCGAGCCCACCCGCTGCGACCGCGACCGGCAGGGCGGCGGGGTCGGTGATGTCGCGCGAGAAGAAGAGGATGGCGCCGAGGAGCCAGAGCCACGTGCCGGCGAGGAAGTAGCCGACTCCCGTGCCGACGAAGGCGCTCGCCCGGTCGCGCGCGAAGCGCGTGTAGTCGGCGACCAGGGGGATCCACGAGACGGTGATCGCGACCACGAGGTCGACGCCGTCGAGCACCGACGAGCCGCCCTCGCCCTGCCGGTCCCAGAGCGAGCCGAAGCCGGCGCCGTCGAGCGCCCACCAGGTCAGGTAGAGCAGCGAGGCCAGCACGGCCCACACCGCGAACTTGCGCACGAACTTGCGTACGAAGCCGATCGGCCCCAACAGCGCGAACACGAGCGCAACGGCGCCGAAGACGAGAGTCCACAGCCACTGCGCGCGGAAGCCGAAGAGCTCGTCCGAGAGCGCCGCGACCGCGGTCGCGATGATCAGCAGCTCGAAGATCGCCCAGCCGATGCACTGCGCCGCGTTGAGCACGGTGGGCGCCCACGAGCCGCGCTGGCCGAGGGGGATGCGCATCAGCACCATCGCCGGCACGCGCGCGTCCGCGCCGATCATCGCGGCTGCGCCCAGCATCGCGTTCCCGATCAGGCCGCCGAGGACGATGGCGAGGAAGGCCTCGGGCAGCGAGAGCGCCGGGACGAGGTAGGTGCCGGCGACGAGGACGAGCAGCGAGACGCCCAGGTTGCTCCAGAGCAGGCCCTGGTCGAGCAGGCCGAGCACGCGCAGCCGGCGCGGCACCGGCTCGATTCCCCAGGCGGGGGCGTCCTCCATCGTCGCTCGCTCCTCCCTTCGCCGGCATGACCCGGATCAGGTTCTGCGGGTGTGCTCTCAGCCCGCACGCCGTGCGGGCACCCCGGTCGCGGCAGTCTAGCCTGGTCGGGTGAGCCACTCGGGATGAAACGAGGGGACGCCTTTCGGCGTCCCCCGCTCCCCCTCCCCAGCCGGCACCGAGACCCCGTCGGCGCCAGGAGTCGGCCAGAGTAGCCGCGTACCGCTTGAAAAAAGTAAAGATTTCTAGGCGGCGAGCAGGCGGCGCAGCACGTACGGGAGGATCCCGCCGTGGCGCAGGTACTCGCGCTCGCGCGGGGTGTCGAGGCGGACGCGGGCGGTGAAGGTCGTCCCGTCCGCGCGCACCGTCACCTCGTCGGCGTCGCCGTTCTCGATCCCCTCGATCGCGAACTCCTCGCGCCCCGTGAGGCCGAGCGTGTCGGGCGTCTCGCCGTCGGGGAACTGGAGCGGCAGGATCCCCATCATCAGCAGGTTCGAGCGGTGGATCCGCTCGTAGCTCTCGGCGATCACGGCCTTGACGCCGAGCAGGTTCGGGCCCTTCGCGGCCCAGTCGCGCGACGAGCCGGAGCCGTACTCCTTCCCGGCGAGCACGATCGTCGGCGTGCCCTCGGCGAGGTAGCGCTGCGAGGCGTCGAAGATCGTCATCTCCTCGCCGTCGGGCAGGTGCACCGTCCACGTGCCCTCCGAGCCGGGGACGAGCAGGTTCTTCAGGCGCACGTTCGCGAAGGTGCCGCGCACCATCACCTCGTGGTTGCCGCGCCGCGAGCCGTACGAGTTGAAGTCCTTGCGCTCGACCCCGTGCTCGGTCAGGTAACGCCCCGCGGGAGAATCGGGCTTGATCGAGCCGGCGGGCGAGATGTGGTCGGTCGTGACCGAGTCGCCGAGGCGGACGAGGCAGCGCGCGCCGGCGACGTCGTCGAACGTGCGCGGCTCGGCCGGCATCTCGTCGAAGTACGGCGGCAGGCGGACGTAGGTCGAGTCGTCCTCCCAGGCGAAGAGCTCGCCCTCGGGGACGGGCAGGGCGCGCCAGGTCTCGTCGCCGGTGAAGACGTCGGCGTACGTCGAGCTGAACATCTCGCCCTTGACCGACGACGCGATCGTCTCCTGGACCTCGGCGGAGGTCGGCCAGACGTCACGGAGGAAGACGTCGGTGCCGTCGGTGTCCTGGCCGAGCGGCTCGGTCGAGAGGTCGAGGTCCATCCGGCCCGCGAGCGCGTAGGCGACGACGAGCGGCGGCGACGCGAGGTAGTTCGCCTTCACCTCGGGATGGATCCTCGCCTCGAAGTTGCGGTTCCCCGACAGCACGGAGCAGACGACCAGGTCGCCGTCCGAGACGGCCGCCGAGATCTCCTCGGCCAGCGGCCCGGAGTTGCCGATGCAGGTCGTGCAGCCGTAGCCGACCGTGTGGAAGCCGAGCTGCTCGAGGAACGGCGTCAGCCCGGCCTTGTCGTAGTACTCGGTGACGACCTTCGAGCCGGGCGCGAGGCTCGACTTCACCCACGGCTTGCGCTGCAGCCCCCGCTCGACGGCTTTCTTCGCGAGCAGGCCAGCCGCGACCATCACCTGCGGGTTCGACGTGTTCGTGCACGACGTGATCGCCGTGATCACGACGCTGCCGTGCTCGATCTCGTAGTCGGTGCCCTCGACGGCGACCCGGTGGTGGTGAGGGGTCGCGACCGCGACCGGAACCGCGTTCGGCTCCGGCTCCGGCGTCGCCCCGGGCACCTGCTCCTTGGTCGGGTCGCTCGCCGGGAACGTGTCCGCGACGGCCTTGTCCGAGCTGCCGTTGGTGAGGGTCGTCTCGCCGATCCCGAACGTGCCCAGCGAGTCGAGGAACGCGGTCTTCGCGTGCGAGAGCGGGATTCGGTCCTGCGGGCGACGCGGGCCGGCGAGGCTGGGCTCCACCGTCGAGAGGTCGAGCTCGACCACCTGCGAGTAGGTCGGAGCCTCGTCGGGCTCGTGCCAGAGCATGTTCTCCTTGCAGTACGCCTCGACGAGCGCGATCCGCTCGTCGCTGCGACCCGTCAGGCGGAGGTACGTCAGCGTCTGGTCGTCGACCGGGAAGAAGCCGCACGTCGCGCCGTACTCGGGCGACATGTTCCCGATCGTCGCCCGGTCGGCGAGCGGCAACGCCGCCAGCCCGTGCCCGAAGTACTCGACGAACTTCCCGACCACGCCGGTCTGGCGGAGGATCTCCGTCACGGTGAGAACGAGGTCGGTGGCGGTCGCGCCCTCGGGCAGCTCGCCGGTGAGCCGGAAGCCGACCACCTGCGGCACGAGCATCGAGAGCGGCTCGCCGAGCATGGCGGCCTCGGCCTCGATCCCGCCGACGCCCCAGCCGAGCACGCCGAGCCCGTTCACCATCGTCGTGTGCGAGTCGGTGCCGACGAGCGTGTCCGGGAAGGCGATCCCGTCGCGCTCCTCGATCACGCGCGCCAGGTACTCGAGGTTGACCTGGTGGACGATGCCCGTCCCCGGCGGCACCACCTTGAAGTCGCGGAACGCCTTCTGGCCCCAGCGCAGGAAGGCGTAGCGCTCGCGGTTGCGCTCGAACTCGAGCTCGACGTTGCGCGCGAACGCGGCGCGCGTCCCGAAGACGTCGACCTGGACGGAGTGGTCGATCACGAGCTCGACCGGGATCAGCGGGTTGATCTTCTCCGGGTCGCCGCCGAAGTCGGCCATCGCGTTCCGCATCGCCGCGAGGTCGACGACGGCCGGGACGCCGGTGAAGTCCTGCAGCAGGACGCGGGCCGGCGCGAAGGAGATCTCGCGGCTCGGCTGCTCGGCCGCGACCCAGCCGGCGACCGCCTCGACGTCGTCGGCGTCGCCGTTGCGGAGCACGTTCTCGAGCAGGATCCGCAGCGTGTACGGGAGCCGGGCGACGTCCCACTGCGGCTGCAGCGCGTCGAGCCGGTGGATCTCGACGGTGCGGTCGCCGACGGAGAGAGCTGAGCGTGTCCCGTGCTCGTCGGCCATGACTCGAATCTATCGAACGCCCTCGGGGCGGGGCCGTTCCGGCCATGTCCCAGGGTCTGTCCCTGGTTAGTCAGGCGTGACCTCAGGTGAGCCTGGGCTTCAACTCCTGCTCCCAGAAGCGGAAGAACCCGTCCTGGTCGGAGCCGACCTGGTGGAGCGCGATCCGGTCGAAGCCGGCTTCCTCCCAGGACCGGATCGCCGCCAGCACCGGCTCGGGGTCGGGGCCGCAGGGCACGCCCTCGACCGCCATCTCCTCCGTGACGCTCTCCGCGACCGCGTCGAAGTCGGACGGCCGCGGCAACTCCTGGTTGAGGGTGCCGCCGAGTCCGCTCTGGCGCCAGAGCCGGAAGACGGTCTTCCGCGCCTCGGCCTCGCTCTCCGCCCAGCAGATCCGGACCTGGCCGTAGCGTGGGCCGTCGCCGCCGCCGTCCCGGTACTGCTGCACCGTCTCCTCGTTCGGCTCGGTCGTGACGAGACCGTCCCCGACCCGTCCGGCGAGCTCGGCGGCGAGCGGCTTCGAGGCGGCGACGGCGATCGGGATCGGCTCGGGCGGAAGCGTGTAGAGGCGGGCGTGGTCGACGGTGTAGTGCTTGCCCCGGTGCGTCGTCTCCTCGTCGCTCGTCCAGAGCAGACGCATCACCTCGATCGCCTCTTCGAGCATCTCGATCCGCTCGTCCGGCGCCGGCCAGCGGTCGCCGAGCACGTGCTCGTTCAGGTTCTCGCCGGTGCCGACGCCGAGCGTGAAGCGGCCCGGGCAGCATCGCCCCGACGGTCGCGGCCGCGTGGGCGACGATCGCCGGATGCGTCCGGATCAGCGGGCAGGTGACGCCCGTCGCGACTGCGATCCGCTCCGTCGCGTGCGCGATCCCGCCGAGCACGCTCCAGACGAAGGGGCTGTTTCCCTGCGCGTCGATCCAGGGGTGGAAGTGATCCGAGATCATCGCGAACGAGAAGCCGGCCTCCTCGGCGCGCGCGGCGTGCCGGACGAGGTCGAGCGGCGGGTGCTCCTCGGACGAGAGCCAGTAGCCGAACTCGGTCATGCCGCGCTTGGTACCGCGCGGCGGCCTCGGCGAAACTAGCGCAGGCGGCTGCGGGAGATGACGAGCGCCGGCCCGGCGTTTCCGGCCCGGTCGATCGCCGAGATCGACACCGCTCCCGCGAGCCTCGAGCGCGCGATCGTGACGGCCGGCTTGCGCACGGTCAGCGTTCGAGCGCCGATCTTGATCCGGTAGCCGCGCAGGCCGCCGCCGTCGCGGACAGCCGGCCACGAGAGCGTCAAGGCCTTCGGCAGCCGCTTGATCGACACGTGTCCGACCAAGGGCGGCCGCACCGTGTCGAGCACGAGCCGGCCCTGCTCGTCGACCATCCCGAGGCCGGGCCGGAACCGGGCCTCGGCGAGGACGCTGAGACGGCCGACCTGGTCGGTCGCTCGGACCGAGTACCGGGAGAGCACGTCGGGCGCGGGCAGCGCCACCGATGTCGTCGTGACCTGCCGGAGGAAGCGGCCGTCCTGGTAGACGCGGTACGCCACGGGGCCGACGTCGTCCGAGGACGCCTGCCACGAGATCCGCACGACGGGGCGGGGATCGTCGCCGATGCGCAGCGCGGTCGGCGTCGTCGGCGGCGTCCGGTCGGGGGAGTCGAGGCGCTCGAGGAACGTCGAGTCCTGCACGTCGTTCCACGTGCCCGCATGGGCGTAGTAGTCGTTCCGTCCGAAGTCGAGCACGTGCCGGTCGAGCTCCTCGCCGGTCAGCACCGCGCCCATCAGGTCGAGCGGGAAGTCGCAGACGTGGCCGCTCTGACAGGAGCTCGGCGCCGCCCGCTCGATCGCGCCGAAGACGTGAATCAGCTCGTGCAGCGCGACGACCGGACGCAACGCGTCGCCCTCGGACGCATCGCACGAGTCGAGATAGACGACGGCCAGCCCCGGCAGGTCGAAGCCGCTCGGCCGAGCGCCCTGACCGCAGACGTGGTCGAGGCCGATCTGGCCCGTCGGCCCGTCGTAGTAGACGAGGTAGACCTTCTCCGCGTCGTTGAAGCCGACCTCGGACGCCAGCTGGATCCGGATCTCCCGGAACGCGCCGCCGATTCCGCCGGCGGAGCGCGGCAGCTGCACGTTCGAGATGTCGAGCGTGCCGAACGTGCTGGCGCACCCGGGAGGCGCGGGAAGAGGTCGAAGCGCGGCGTCCGATTCGGGTCCTCGCGCCGCCACCAGGCGTCGAACGCCGCCGTGTCGCCGACGATCCTCGGCGCGAACTCGGCGAAGCGGTCGGGCGCCCCCGGCGGGCGGGCGTAGACGACGTGGACGGCGTAGGCGAGGGTCGCGTCGGGGACGCGGTCGACGGCGGACGCGGTCGTGCCGCACCACGGGATCGGCGTCGACGCGTGGCCGGGCACCGCCGCTCCGAGTGCGACGAGGGCCGCCAGCGCCGCCAGGCCGAGCTTCACGTCGAAAACCTACTCGTCACCGGTCAAAGGCGGGTAAGGGCCTCAGCGGCGCAGCCTGGCGAGCCCCCGCTCCGTCCACGTGCGGCGCCCCATCGCGAAGTGGCCGGTGACGGCGTCGCGGTACGGCCGTGCAACGCGCTTCGAGTAGGCGGCGAACCCCTCCTCGCGCAGCGGCCGCCAGTCCTCGCGGTAGGGCGAGACGACGTGATCCCGGCCGACGTTCCGCGCCGAGAGCACGAACGCGAGCCCCATCCCGGACGAGACTTCGAGCAGCGAGCGGTGCTCGCGCTCGGCGGTTCGCTGCAACCCCGCGTAGAGCGCCGCGAGCTCCTGCGGCGAGGGCAGCTCGCCTGCACTCGAGCGGAGCTCGGCGAGAGACGAGCGGAGGTCGGCCAGCTCGAGCGGCGGCAGGTCGACGAGCCTCGCCGTCGTGCCGGACGTTCCCTCGAGCGCTCCGAGCAGGTCGTCGACCGTGCCGAGCTCCGCCTCCTCGGAGAGAACGCCGGCCAGCTTCAGCTCCGCGACCAGTGCCTGCAGGTAGACACGGGAGCCGCGCGAGACGTCCGATGCCGCCGCCAGCAGCCAGAGCGGCGAGAAGCCGAAGGCGGCGATCGAGCCGAACTCGACCACGTTCCCCGCGGTCTTCCGCTTCAGCAGCTCTCCGGCGTCCGGCTGGTCGGGCGGGGCGGCGCGCTCGACGTCGCCGACGAGCTCGATCGCGATCCGGAGCATGTTCTTCGCCGTCGCCTCGTACAGGCGGGAGCGGCGGGCGAACCGCGGCAGGAGCACCTCGGCCGTCTCGTGCACGGCGCCGCCGACGACCGCAGCGAGCGAACGGACGAGCCGCTCGGGCAGGGAGAGAACGAAAGTGCCGTAGCGGCCCACGGCTACGATGATCACATGGCCGAGACGGTGACGCTCGAGGCGCTCCTGCGCGACTCGTTCCCCGACGCGAGCGAGCTCGCGGTCGAGGACCGCACCGGCGGCGGCGACCACTTCCAGGTGACGATCGCGAGCGGCCGCTTCGAGGGGCTCTCGCTGGTCGAGCAGCACCGGCTCGTCTACGAGGCGCTCCAGGCGCCCCTCGGCGACGGGTCGATCCACGAGCTCCGGATCAAGACGAGAGGACTGGCATGAGCGAGTTGAGCGAGCAGATCACGGCGATCATCGAGAACGAGCCGGTGAGCCTCTTCATGAAGGGGACGCCGCAACTCGTGATGTGCGGCAACTCCGACCGCGCGCTCCGTGCTCTCCGCGCGGCGGGTGCGCCGGTGACCGCAGTCGACGTCCTACCCGATCCCCAGATCCGCCAGGAGCTGTCGGCGATCTCGGGCTGGCCGACGATCCCGCAGATCTTCATCAAGGGCGAGCTGGTCGGCGGCGCCGACATCGTCGAGGAGCTGCACGCGAGCGGCGAGCTCAAGCGCAAGCTCGACGAGGCCCTCGGCGCCGAGCGCGAGACGACCGAGCGCACGGCGGCACTGGCATGAGCGCGACGCTTCCGGACCCGGTGCCGCCCGTGCCGCGCCCCGATCCGAGGCCGGATCCGCTGCCGCCGCGTCCCCCGGACCCCGACTCGTAGGCGAAAAACCGCCGCAACGGAGGCTTAACGCGCTTCACACCGGTGGTTAAGACCCCCCGGATACAACCACTCCCGTGACACGGACGAGTCTCTTTCGCGGTGCCGCGCTCGGTGCCGTCGCCGTCGTCGGCGGCCTCGTCGCGCTCGGTGCCGTCGCCTTGACCGGCGACCTCGGCGGCGGCACGACGACGATCGTGCGGACCTCGGCCGCTGCCGCGGCAGCCGCGCCCGTCGTCGCCGACGACCGGCTGACCGTCAGCGAGATCTATGCGCACGCCGCGCCGGGCGTCGTCCAGATCACCTCGACGACCGCTCCCGTCGACAACCCGACCCTGATCCCCTTCGACCAGCAGGCCGTGCCCGAGCAGGCTCTCGGCTCAGGCTTCGTGATCGACAAGGCCGGCCACATCGTCACGAACTACCACGTGATCGAGGGCGCCGACGAGATCGAGGTCAGCTTCTCGAACCAGGACACCCTTTCGGCGACGATCGTCGGCAGCGACCCCTCGACGGACATCGCCGTCCTGCGGGTGCAGTCGAGCTCGCGCGGGCTCGCTCCGCTCGCGTTCGGCAACTCCGACGGCGTCCGCGTCGGCGACCCGGTCGTCGCGATCGGCAATCCCTTCGGCCTTCGCCGAACCGCGACCGCGGGCATCGTCAGCGCCGTCCAGGAGCGCACGATCACGGCGCCGAACGGCTACCCGATCGACCACGTGATCCAGACCGACGCCCAGATCAACAGCGGCAACTCGGGCGGGCCGCTCCTGAACGCGAAGGGCGAGGTGATCGGCGTCAACTCGCAGATCGCCCGTGCGGACGGCTCGACCGGGAACGTCGGCATCGGCTTCGCCGTCCCGTCGAACACGGTCAAGTCGGTGGTGGCGCAGCTGGTCGCGACCGGCAAGGTCGACCGTGCGTATCTCGGCATCTCCGGCAGCACGATCACGCCCGAGCTCGCACGCGTGTTCAGGCTCCCCGTCGACGAGGGCGTCCTCGTCGAAGGGGTCACGCCCGGGAGCGCGGCGGACAAGGCCGGCCTGCGCGGTGGGACGACGGACGTCGTCGTCGCCGGCGAGAGCCACGTCCTCGGCGGCGACGTGATCGTCGCGGTCGCCGGCAAGCGGGTCGCCTCGACCGACGAGCTTCGCGACCTGCTCGCCGAGCGCAAGCCGGGGCAGACGGTGAACGTGCGCATCCACCGCGGCACCAAGATCATCACCCTCGCGGTGAGGCTCGGCCGGCAGCCCTCCTAGGACGCCTGCTCGAACAGGTCGTAGGCGCGGAGCTGCTCGTCGGCTGCCGCCCAGCCGCGGGCGATCAACGCCCGCTTCGACCGCTCCGTCCAGTCGCTGGTGGCGCGAAAGCCCACCTCGAGGCTGTCGCTACCGGCCGTCCCGCGCACGACGAGGTGCGGCACGGCGCGTGGCAGCCCCGTCCGCGCGAAGCGCTCCTCGACGGCGCGCGCGGCGCGGTCGCGCCTGCCCGGGCGCGCGTGCTCCCGCGCCAGCCGGACGACGTCCGAGCGCAGCGACTCGAGCTCCCGGCACGCGGCGTCGCGCTCGGCGGCGAGCCGCTCTTCGAGCGCCGTGTTCCGCTGGATCGCCACGCGCATCAGCCGGAGCAGCATGTCGCCGAAGTGGACGGGCTCGCCGCGGCGCTCACGAGCCTCGGCCTCCTCCAGCTGCGAGATCAGCGCCCGGACCGGCGGCACCGCCCGGAAGCGCTGCAGCCGCTTGCGCAGACGCACGAGCGGCTCGGTGCCGAGGTGCGGGTAGGTGGGGACGTGGCGGAACGCGACGACCAGCTCGACGCCGGGGTGCTCGAGGGCGCAGCCGAGCGGGAAGTTCCGCACCCAGCCGCCGTCGGTGGCGATCCGGTCGCCCACCGGGAGCGGCAGCACGAGCGCGCTGATCGCGGCCGAGGCCAGGACTGCCTGCGCCATCGTCTCGGGCGGTGTTGCATGCGAGGAGTAGGCCAGCTCGTAGGAGCTCTCCTCTCCTTCGGAGACGTCGGTCGCGAACACGATCACCTCGATCGGCGCGTCGGCCAGCGCCCGCGCGAGCTCGAGCGGCTCGAGCAGCCGCTCCGCGATCGTGCCGGGCAGCGCGTACTGGTGCAGGCCGTTGAGGGGCAGCTGCCAGAGCCGCTGCGGCGCGAAGATGTCGCGCGGCTGGAGCCCCAGCGTGAACTCCTCCAGCTCCTGGAGCCGGTCGAGCGCGGCCATCGCCCCGGTGAGCGCCCCGGCCGACGTGCCGTAGATCCAGCCGATCCGCGGCCAGAGGGCGCTCTCGCGGAGCCGCTGCAGGAAGCCGAGTTCCAGCAGGACGCCGTTGATCCCGCCGCCCGAGAGAACGATCGCCACGTCCCGCTCGCTCATGTGCTCATTGTGTCTCTCGATTTCCTGCCGGGAACACTCCCCATACGTCTAACCTTGCCCGCGTGGAAGCCCAGGAGCCACGGCGAGGGACGCTGCTCGACGAGGACGAGCTGCTCGACGAGCACGAGTTCGCCTGGGTCGACGACACGACCGACGACCATGCCGGCTGGTTCTGCGTGCGCACGGATCCGTTCCCCTGCCCGGCCGCCGGATGCGCCTTCGTCGCCGACTTCATGACCGCCGCGCACCTCGTGCTGGTCTGGGAGGTGCGCGACGATCCGAACCTGCTGTGGCACGCGCAGCGCGCGAAGGAGGTCGGCCGGAACCCGCGCATCGTCCCGTACGAGAACGGCTTCGGGCCGAGCGCGTCCTACTACGCGTGGGAAGCCGCCGGCCGGCCCGTTCACGCGGTTCGTGCGCGATAACTTCGGCCGCAGCCTGACGCTCGGCGTCGAGGAGGAGCTGATGCTCCTCGACCCGGAGACCTTCGCGCTCGCGCCCGGCGTCGAGCGGCTGCTGCCGCAGGAGGGGCTGAAGACGGAGCTCTTTTCCTGTCTCGTCGAGACGAACACTCCCGTCTGCCAGACGGCGGGGGAGGCGCGCGAGGAGCTCGTGCGGCTGCGGCGGCTCGTTGCCGAGAGCGCGCAGCGCGAGGGGCTCGTGGTCGCCGCGTCGGGGTCGCATCCGTTCTCGATCCCCGAGGAGCAGCGGATCGTCGCGGAGCCGCGGTACGTCAAGATGGTCGAGGAGCTCGGTCCGCTCGCGAAGGGCCAGCTCGTCTGCGGGCTGCACGTCCACGTCGGCATGGCGAGCTTCGAGGACTGCCTGCGGACACTCGCCTGGCTGCGGCCGTGGCTCCCCGCCGTGCTCGAGCTGTCTGCGAACTCGCCGTATCTCGCCGGGGAAGAGACGGGGCGGCTGTCGTCGCGCTTCGCCCGCCTCCACGAGCTGCCGAGGTCTGGTCCGCCGCCCGTGCTCGAAACGGTTGCCGACTGGGAGGCTGCCGTGGCGGCGGCGGGAGTGGACTACACGCGGGTCTGGTGGGATGCACGGCCGCACCCGAGGCTGGGCACGCTGGAGATCCGCGTCGCCGACCAGCAGACCTCCGTCGAGCGTGCGGCCGCGCTCACCGCGCTCGTGCAGGCGCTCTGCGCGGGGCCGCCGGAGCCGGGTGCCGACGTGCTCGCCGCGGTGGAGCCGGCCGCCCGCGCGCTCGGAACCTGGGGGCTCGTCGAGAGGCTGCGCGAGCCGGCCGAGGCGCTGCGGCAGCTGGAGGTCGGCCGGAGGCAGGGCCTCGAGGCGGTGGCCGCCGATCTTGTGCGACGCTCGGTCGCGGCATGAGAGGCCTTCGCGCAGCGCTCTACCCGCTCCGGCTCGTCGCCGCCCGGCTCGGCCGGCGGAGCGCTCCCGTCGTCCTCGTCGTCCTCGGCATCGCTGCCGGCGCGGCCGTGGTGCTGGGCGGCCGGGCCGGCTCGCTGGTCGCCCAGGACCGCTCGGTGGCGCAGGCGGTCGAGCGGATCCCGGACGGGCAGCGCTCGGTCCGCGCCGTCTGGTTCGGCGTCCCGGGGCAGAGCGACGAGCCGCAGCCGGCGCTCGACCGGCGTGCCCGGCAGGCGCTCGCACGCACCGGCCTCGGCCGGGCGACGTCGCTCGTCCTCTTCCGGGAGACCACGATCGGCGGCACCTTCGCCGGCCTCGGCGGCGTCGAGGGCCTGGCGCGCTGGGTGACGATCCGCTCCGGCCGGCTGCCGCGTCCCTGCACGGCGTCGCGTTGCGAGGTGCTGCGCCTGCGTGGCGAGGGACGGCTGCCGCGGCTCGACGGCGTCGAGCTCGTGGAGGTCGGCGAGGCGGTGCTCGAGAACCGTGTCCTCTTCGGCGACTTCCTCGCTCCCACCGACAACGCGCTCGAGAGCGCCGAGGTCAGCCCCGCCTTCGCCCGCGCGGCCGGCTACCACCGGCCGCCGCCGCCGCCGCTCTTCCTCGCGGACGGTGTCGCGCCGCTCGCCGAGGCGCCCGCGCTCGCCCGCATCTACCGCAGCTACGCCTGGGTGCAGCCGCTCGGGCCCGGCAGCCCGCGGCTCTGGGAGGTGGACTCCCTCGCCGGCGCGGTCGCGGACGCGCGCTCGGAGCTGCAGGCGGTCACGACGAGCTTCGACCTCGTCGCACCCGTCGAGGAGCTGCGGGAGGCGCAGTCGACCAGCCGTGCCGCGGGCCGGCGGCTCGGCGTGGTCGGCGGCGAGGCGGCCGCCCTGCTCTTCGCGTTCGCGCTGCTCGCGGCGATGACGCTGCGGCCCGACCTGCTCGCAGCCCGTCGCCGGCTGGCCTGGTACGGCGCCCGCGGCTGGCAGCTCGCGCTTCTGACCGCGGCAGAGTCGGCTGTGCTCGCATTGGCGGGGACGGTGCTGGGCTTGCTCGTCGCCGTCGTCGGAGGAGCCTTCGTCGCGGAGCGCGCCGACGCGCCGGTGGGTGCGATCCTGGCGCGAAGCGTGCTGTCTCCCGAGGGGCTCGGAGTCGCGCTCCTCGTCGCGGCGGCGGCGGCCGGCGTGCTCGTCGGCGTCGTCACGGCGCGGGCGTCGCGCGTCCGCTTCGGGCTGCTCGACGCCGCGGCGCTCGCCGCCGTCGGCCTCGTGGCGCTCGAGCTCGCCCGCGGCGACGGCGAAGGGGATCTCGTCCTGCTGCTGCCGGCGCTGGTCACGTTCGCGGCCGCGGTCCTCGTCGCGCGCCTGCTGCGACCCGCGCTTCGGCTCGTCGAGCGGGCTGCGCGCGGACGCTCACTCGGGCTCCGGATCGCCTCGCTCAGCCTCGCCCGCAGTCCCGGCTACGCCGTCGCCGCGACCGCCTTCCTGGTCGTCAGCTTCGGGCTGGCGCTGTTCGCCGAGAGCTACCGCGCGACGCTGGCGCGCGGCGAGCGCGACCAGGCTGCGCATCGCGTGCCGCTCGACTACGTCGTCCGCGAGGACCTGCGCCGGCTGATCCCGGTCCAGGATGCGGCGTCGCTGAGCCGCTTCCGGACGCTGCCCGACACCGACGTCGAGCCGGTGCTGCGCCTGACCGGCGGGGTCGGCAGGCTGGAGGGGGAGAGCGGGATCACGCTGCTGGGCCTGCCGCCGCGCGCGCTCCTGGAGCTGCACGGCTGGCGCGAGAGCGAGCGGCCGGCGTCCCCGCGCGAGCTCGCGGCGCGCGTCGAGGCGGAGCCGGCTCGCAACGGCCCCCGCCTCGGCGACACGCTGCGAGCCCGCGTGTCGGGCGGGCCGGTCAGGCTCTTCGCCGAGATCGAGGGCCGAACGGGCCGGTTCGCGCGCGTGGCGCTCGGCGACCCCGCTGCCGCCGGAGGCGCGCGGCGGCCGGCTCGCCGGGATCCGGATCGAGCCCGACACGCGGCTGCAGGAGCGCGGCGCCGACGCGGGCCAGGCGGCGACGGGCTCGGTCACGATCGAGCTGCCGGACGTCGCCGGCGGCATCTCGGACTGGGTCGGCGTCGGCGGCGCGACCGTCGACGGCTCGACCGTCCGCTACACGCTCACGAACACGGTCACGACCCGGATCCGGCCGCGTCAGCCGACGGCGCCGCTGCCGGTCCTCGTGACCCCGCGCCTGGCCGCCGCGGCCGACGACCGGGGCCTGCTGCCGCTCCAGATCGCGGGCGAGCGACTGACGGTCAACGTCGTCGGGACGGTGCGCCGCATCCCGGGCGTGGACGGTCAGGCGGTGATCGGCGACTCGGAGGCGCTGTCCGCCGCGGTCGACCTCGAGCGGCCCGGTACCGGGCGCGTGAACGAGGTGTGGCTGCGCCTGCGCGATCCCTCTGCGGCGAAACGGGTGGACCGGGCGCTCGCCGCGAAGCCGTTCGACGTGCTCGCGATCGAGTCGCGCCGGGCGCTCGAGGCGGACGCTCGACGCGATCCGATCGCGCACGGGACGCTGCTCGCGCTCGCGGTCGCTGCGGCAGTGGCGCTGGCGCTTGCGCTCGCCGGGATCCTGCTGACGGTGCTGGGCGACCTCCGGGACGACAGCGGCGAGCTGCTCGACCTCGAGGCGCAGGGGGCGTCGCCGTCGCTCCTGCGGCGGATCGTGCGTCTGCGCGCGCTCACCGTCGCGGCCGCCGGGCTCGCCGCCGGAGCCGTCGCCGGGATCGCGCTCGCCGCCGTCGTCACCGACCTCGTCGCCCTGACCGCGCGCGCGACCGCAGCCGAGCCCCCGCTCGTGCTCGACGTCGACGGGGTCGTCGTCGGGGCGGCCGTCCTGCTGTACGTCCTCGCCGCCGCCGGGCTGATCCTGCTCGCGACCCGCCGCGCGTTCAGCGCCCCCGCGCCACCGCGAGCGCAGGTGCTCGAATGAGCGCGCTCGTCCAGGTCGACGACCTCTTCCGCGTCTATCCCTCGGCCGAAGGCGGCGTGGCGGCGCTGCAGGGGCTCAGCCTCTCCGTCGAGCAGGGAGAGCTCTGCGTCGTGCTCGGGCCGAGCGGCTCCGGGAAGTCGACCTTGCTGCGGATCGTCGCCGGCTTCGATCGGCCGTCCGCCGGCTCGGTGCAGGTGGCCGGCGTCGACGTCTCGCAGCTCGGCAGCTGGGCGGCCGCCCGCTTCCGCTCGCGCTCGATCGGCTACGCCGACCAGCACTACTGGCGCGCGCTCGCGGGCGAGCTGACCGCAAGGGAGCTCGTCGGCGTCCAGCTCGGCCTCGCAGGTGAGCCGACCGGGACGCGTGATGCCCGAGCCGACGAGCTGCTCGAGCGGGTCGGCCTCGCCGACCGGCGCGACGCCCATCCCCGCGAGCTCTCCGGCGGCGAGCAGCAGCGGATCGCGCTCGCCGCGGCTCTCGCCGCGAAGCCGGCGCTCGTGATCGCCGACGAGCCGACCGGCGAGCTCGACGCGGCGACGGCCCGCGAGGTGCTCGGGCTGATCGCCGAGCTCGTGCGCGAGTCGGGCAGCACCGCCCTCGTCGTCAGCCACGACCCCGCGTCCGCCGAGCGAGCCGACCGCGTCGTCCACGTCCGCGACGGCCGGATCTCGGACGAGCGAATCGCGGGCGCGATCGGCGACGGCGCCATCGTCGTCGGCCGCGGGGGCTGGCTGCGGCTCTCGGAGGACGTGCTCCGCGCCGCCGGAATCGACCGCCACGCGACCGCCCAGCTCCGCGGCCGCGAGCTCGTGCTCGAGGCCGCGGGAGAAAGTGTGACTGTGTCACAAGCTCGCCAGCCCGCTCCCGCAGCGGCCCAGCGAGCTTGTGTGACAGGAACACAAGCTCTGCTCGAGGCTCGCGGGCTGACGAAGCGCTTCGGGAACACCGCTCCGATCGACGGGCTCGACGCGTCGTTCGAGCCGGGGAAGCTGACCGTCGTGACCGGGCCGTCGGGCTCGGGGAAGACGACGCTGCTGCTCCTGCTCGCCGGGCTCGAGCTGCCGGACGAGCGGCGAGGTGCTGCTCGACGGCGTCTCGCTCGGCGCGCTCGACCGGGCCGGGCGCGCGGAGGTGCGCCGCACGTCGCTCGCCTTCGTCGGTCAGACCGCCGGGCTGACGCCGTTCCTCGGTGCGCGGGAGAACGTCGAGCTGGCGCTGGAGCTGCGCGGCCTCCCGCGGGCGAACGCCGTCGACGCGCTCGAGGCGGTCGGGCTGGCCGAGCACGCCGACCGGCCGGTGGCTGAGCTCTCCGCCGGCCAGCGCGAGCGTGCCGCACTCGCGCGGGCGATCGCCGTCGAGCCGCGCGTGATCGTCGCGGACGAGCCGACGGCGCGTCTCGACGGCGCGAACGCGCTCGCGCTCGGCACGCTGCTCGCCGACGTCGCGCGAGCCACCGGCGCGACGGTCGTCTGCGCGACACACGACCCGCTCCTGATCGAGCAGGCGGACGCAGAGCTGTCGCTACGATCGGGCTGATGGCCACCGTCTCCGACACGATCCAGGTCAGCGGCGTCCGCTGCGAGCGCTGCGTCGGCCGCCTGGCGGGCACGCTCCGCCAGGTCGAGGGGATCGAGGCGGCCAACGCGAACCTGATGGGGCAGGTCTCGATCACCTGGGACGACGACCTCACGAGCCGATCGGACATCGTCGAAACGCTGAAGCGGGGCGGCTTCCCGGAGCTCGAGGCGGTCTAGCCGAGGGAATACCGACGCTTCCGTGCGCGTTGACCCTCCCGTCAGACCGATTGTTAGGGTGGCCGGGTGAGTGAGTCCGGCGCAACCGAGCCAGAAGAGGACGCCGGGCGAAGGGTCGCCAGCGAAGCGCGGGAACGCGTCCACTTCGAGGAGGAGGCGCTCGGGCTCGCCGACCAGGTCTACCGAGTCGCGCGCCGGATGGTCGGTACGCGAGAGGAGGCCGAAGAGTTGGTTCAGGACACCTACGCGCGAGCGTTCCGGAGCTGGAAGTCGTTCACGCCGGGGACGAACATGCGCGCCTGGCTGCTCCGGATCCTGACGAACCTGAACACCGATCGTGGCCGCAAGATCCAGCGCACCCCAGACCAGCAGCCGCTCGAGGAGAGCGACTACTACCTCGCCAACCGGCTCGCGGCGGTCGAAGGCGAGCAGGCGCTCGAGCAGGAGCAGGTCGTCGAGCGGCTCTCGCAGGGAGGGGTCGTGAACGCGCTCGCCGAGCTGCCGCACGACTTCCGCGACGTGGTCGTCCTCGTCGACCTCGGCGACTTCAGCTACGCCGATGCGGCCCAGATCCTCGACATCCCGATCGGCACCGTGATGTCGCGCCTCCACCGCGGCCGCCGTATCCTGAAGAAGACGCTGGCCGAGGAGAGCTTGACATGACCCGCGACGGCGACTGTGAAAAGTGCGAGGAGCTCCTCCAGGGGTACCTCGACCGCGACCTCGGGGCCGAGGAAGTGCTGATCGCGGAGGGGCACCTCGAGGGCTGCGACTACTGCCGCCGCCGCTATCGCTTCGAGGCCCACCTGCGCCGTTACATCCGGACGACGGCGAGCGAGCGGATGCCGGCCGGGCTGCTCGCGAAGCTGGCCGAGCTCCGCGGCCCGACCGCCGACGGCCTCTAGGTGCTAGCCCGGCCCGCGGTGCGGGCCGACGATCACGACCAGCCTGTTCGGGTTCGATCCGCCCGGGAGCGGGCGCGTGACGAAGCCGAGCTGTCGCGCGAGGCGGATCGCGACCAGGCGGCCGCCGGGCGCGTAGTAGACGGTGCTCTGCGGGTAGTCGAAGCGGTCGGCGCGGCCAACCTTCTTGACCGTGTAGGCGAGCGACTGGATCCGGCTGCCGACCTGGCGCGTCCAGTTGATGTCACCGGCGCCGTTCAGCACCTCGACCTGGATCTTCCACGGCTTCGGCAGCGTCGCCGCCTGGGCGACGACGGGATCGACGGCGGGCGTGGGCTTCCCGGCCACGGCGGGGACGAGCACGAAGGCGACGAGCGCCATCAACGCCGCCGACAGCGCCGCGACGCCGACGAGCCGCGCGACGGGGTTGACGTCGAGCGGCCGCGGCGGCACTGACAGGCCCGCGAGCTCGCGCGCCTCGCGATGTCCGATCTCGAGCGCGGCGGCGAGCAGCAGCGTCGCCTCGATCGCGTGATCCGTCGACGGGAAGCGGTAGACGCGACCCTCCTCCAGCCACTCGACCTGGTCGGGCGTCAGCCCGGATCGCTTCGCAGCCTGCTCGACGGTCAGCCGACGATGCAGCCGCGCCGCGGCGAGCGCGCTGCGGTCGTGGACGACCTCGAGATGCTGCGGGATGGGACTGACGAGCTCCACTGACTCCTACATCGGTTCGTCGGGTGCAGTCCTGAACCTTTCAGGTAGGTCGGCTGGATAGTCGACGTCGCCGGGCTCGCCGAGGTCGTCGCAGGGGACGAGCACCGGTTCGAAGGCGCGCAGGCCCTCGTCGGGCACGTCCGCCCACGCAGAGCGCGCGACGAGGAGCGGGTGGCCGCGGTCGCCGCCGTAGCTCGCCGCCACGATCGGAGCACCGGTGGCGCGCCACTCGGCGACGACTCGGTCGATCGCCGCCGGGGCGAGCGAGGGTCCGTCGGCGAGGACGACCACGGCCGCTTCGACGTCGGCGCCGAGCGCCGCGAGCCCGCAGCGAAGCGAGGCGCCCGGCCCGCGCTCCCAGTCGGGGCAGTCGACCGCGCCCTCGAGCGCGTACGCGCCCGCGACGACGACGACCTGGTCGAGCCCCTGCACGTGCTCGAGCACCGCGGGGAGGAGCAGTCGCTGCTTGGGCGCGCCGAACCGCGTCGCTGCACCGGCAGCGAGGACGACGGCGCCGACCATCAGCTCTCCTCGACGGTGACCTTCTGGATCACGACCGGCTGCGAGGGCGGGCCGTCCCCGGTGCCGAGCGCCTCGATCGCGCTCACGGTCTCCATCCCCTCGGTGACGGTGCCGACGACCGCGTAGTCGGGCGGCAGGCCCGCGTCGGGCGCGGTGACGACGAAGAACTGGCTACCGGAGGTGCCGGCCGGCTCGATCGAGCCCTTGGCCATCGCGACGACGCCTTCGGTGTACACCGTCCCTTGCGGCGGCACGTCCACGGTCTGGTAGCCGGGCCCGCCCGTGCCGGTGCCGGTGGGGTCGCCGCCCTGGATCACGAAGCCGGGGACGACCCGGTGGAACGTCGTGCCGTCGTAGAAGCCGCTCTCCGCGAGCGAGACCATCGACGCGGCCGTCTTCGGCGCCGACGCCGGGTCGAGCTTCACCGTGAAGGGGCCGCAGCTCGTCTGGAAGACGAGCGAGTACGTCTTGCCGGCGGCGAGCAGGCCGTCCGGTGCCTCCTGGCCGCCGTCGGGCTTCGGATCGGGCGCCTCGACCGTCTGGCACTCGCCCGCCTCGGCGGGTGCCGCCGTCGTGCCAGTCCCTCCGGTCGACTCGGAGTCGTCGTCCCCGCCCCCGCACGCCGCGAGGACGAGCACCAGGAGCAGGAAGAGAAGTCTCAGCCGCACGGACGCCGATGCTAGCGAGAGGCCAGGCTCGCAGTCGCGCGCGACACGAGCGTGCGCGCGATCTCGACCTTGAACGTCGTTCCCGGGAGCGGCGTCGCCCGGTCGAGCTCCTCCGGGCCGGAGAGAAGCCACGGGATCGGCGCCGCGCCCGCGAGGGCGATGCGGGTCTCGCCCGCGACCCGTGCGACGGCGACGCCGACGAGCGCGAACGCCCAGCGCCGCCGGTCCATCGCCTTCAGGTAGGTGCTCGCCTCGACCTCTGGGAGGTCGAGCTCGAGGATCAGCTCGTCCGGCTCGAGCGTGGTCGTCGAGCGGTCGTCCTCGGTCGGGAGCCGGTACAGCTCGGCCAGGTCGAGCTCGCGCCGGTCGGTGCGGATCGTGGCGCCGAGCGCGAGCAGCGCAGCCGCCGGGTCCGACGGATGGGCCGACGCGCAGAAGTCGTTCGCGAAGAAGGCGTGCTCGCGGTGCTGGCCCTCGCGGGCGTGGCAGACATCGCCGCCGTGGAGCCGGCAGGGGAAGCGGAGCCGCCAGTACCAGCAGCGGGTCGCCTGGAGCAGGTTGCCGCCGATCGTGCCCATGTTCCGGAGCTGCGGCGACGCCGCGAGCCGGCACGCCTCGCGCAGGGCCTCCGGGATCTCCGACGAGGCCTCGAGCTCGGCGAGCGTCGTCCCCGCCCCGATCGTGCGGCCGGAGAGCCCACGCGGCACCGCTGCGCCGACGTCGACCAGCGTCTCCGCCTCGAGGATCCCGTCGCGCAGGAGCGGCACGACCTCGGTGCCCCCGGCGAGCGCGCGGCCCTCCGCGAGCGCCGCCACCGCTGCCTCGGCCGAGCTAGGACGCTCCAGCCGCAACGCGCCCCCTCTCCTTCTCCCGCTGCTCCGCCTCGCGGAGCGCACGCAGGATCTCCTCCCGTGTGATCGGCAGCGAGGTGACGTCCGCACCCGTGGCATCGCGGATCGCGTTCGCGATCGCGGCGGCGGTGGGCACGATCGGCGGCTCCCCGAGCCCCTTCGAGCCGAGGTTGGTCAGGTGCTCGTCCGGCACGTCGACGAGGTCGCAGACGATCTCGGGAACGTCGGCGATCGTCGGCAGCTTGTACGCATCGAGCGTCTTCGTCAGCACGGTGCCCGTGTGCGGGTCGTCGAGCCGGTGCTCGGAGAACGTGTGCCCGAGCGCCTGGATGATCCCACCCTCGATCTGGCTGCGTGCACCGAGTGGGTTGATCACCCGGCCGACGTCGTGGATCGCGACCACCTTCTCGACGCGGACCTCGCCGGTGCCGACGTCGACGGCGACCTCGGCCAGCTGGATCCCGAAGGTGAGCACGCGCATCCCGGTCGGGTTGGGTCCGCGGGCGCCCTTGCCGAGGATCTGGCCGTCGTCGAGCAGGCCGGTGATCTCTTCGAGCGGCCAGCTGCCGCCGTCGGAGGAAACGATCCGCCCGCCCTGCAGCGACAGCAGCCGCTCCTCGCGATCGTATCGCTGTGCCGCCAGCTCCACCACCTGCCGTGCTGCGTCCGCTGCGGCGGAGCGGACGGCCGGACCCATCGAGGGGAGGGTGGAGGAACCGCCGGAGATCGACGCGAACGGGCCGCGGGCGGAGTCCCCGATCTGCACCTCGACGCGGTCGAGCGAGAGCCCGAGCTCCTCGGCCGCGATCATCGCCATCGCGGTGCGCGTGCCGGTGCCGATGTCCTGCATCGCCGTGACCACGTTCGCGCGGCCGTCGGAGCCGAGGCGGACCCAGGCGTAGCTGGGCGGGCCGCCGCCGCCGTACCAGATCTGGCTGGCGAGGCCGATTCCCCGCTTCCAGATTTCGTCCGAGCGCGCGCGCACCTCGTCACGGCGCGCCCAGTGCGCCTCTGCGCGGCGGTAGCACTCCATCAGGCTCTTCGACGAGAAGGGCCGGCCGTCCATCGGGTCGCTGTCGGCGTAGTTCAGCTTGCGCAGCTCGAGCGGGTCGATCCCGAGCTGGGCCGCCAGCTTGTCGAGCACGCACTCGAGCGACCACGTACCCTCGACGAAGCCTGGGGCGCGGAAGGCGGCCATCGGCGGGATGTTCAGCTTCGCGCCGTGCTCGACCGTCCGCACGTTCTCGCAGGCGTAGAGCATCTGCGTCGGCCCAGCCGTCGGCGGCAGCCAGCCGTCCCAGCCGAGCGCGCAGGTGTACTCGCCGCCGAGTGCGGTCAGCGTCCCGTCCGCGCGGGCGGCGGCCGTCACCCGCTGGCGCGTGGCGTTGCGGTTGCCGCCGACGACGTTCTCCTCGCGGCGCGAGAGCGCACAGCGGACCGGCCGGTGCGTGCGCTTCGCCAGCTCGGCGGCGAGCGCGAGGTAGTTGCCGATCCCGTTCTTCGCGCCGAAGCCGCCGCCCATGAACTCGCAGATGACGCGGACCTTGTCCTGCGGCAGGCCAAGCTGCGCGGCGAGGTCGCGCCGGAGGCCCCAGATGTACTGCGTCGAGACGTAGACGTCGAGGCTGTCGCCGCGCCACTCGCACACGCACTGGTGTGTCTCGAGCGGGTTGTGGTTGAGCGTCTGCGTCGTGTAGTCCGCCTCGACGACAGCGTCCGCCTGCGCCAGCCCCTGCTCGTAGTCGCCGCGCTCGTAGTGCCGCGACTCCGAGAGCAGCGACCCTCGCCGCACGGCCTCGTCCGCGTCGAGCAGCGGCTCCAGCTCCTCCCACTCGACCTCGATCAGCTCCAGCGCCGCCCTCGCCTGGGCGAGCGTCTCGGCGGCGACGCCCGCGACCGCGCCGCCCTCGAAGTGCACCTCGTCGTTCACGCCCCAGACCTCGCCCGGGCCGACGACGGCGAACACGCCGGGGGCGGCCGCGGCTGCGCTCAGGTCGATCCGGCTGACCCGCGCCCGCGCGTGCGGGCTGCGCAGGAGCGCGCTCTCGAGCATCCCGGAGAGCCTGACGTCGCCGGTGTAACGCGCCTCGCCGCGTGCCTTCTCGTAGCCGTCGAGCCGGGCTGCGTCGCGGCCGACGACGGCGCCGGGGCCTGCCGGCCACTGGTCGAGCGCGTCCTCCTCGACGAGTGTCCAGACCTCCTCGTAGCGCCCCTCGACCTCCTTCTCGGACTTGATCAGCCTCGCTATCTCACGACCTCCATGTGCTGATCGCCTCCTCGATCCTGGGGTAGGTGCCGCAGCGGCAGAGGTTGCCGGCCATGCGGTGCTTGATCTCGTCGCTCGTCGGCTCGGGCGTCTCGGCCACGAGGGCCGCCGCCGAGACGATCTGGCCCGGCGTGCAGAAGCCGCACTGGAGCGCATCCGTCCGGACGAACGCGTCCACGAGCGGGTGCTCCCTCAGGCCCTCGATCGTCGTCACCTCGCGCTCGCCGACCGTGTGGACGAGCGTGATGCAGCTCAGCACGGGCATGCCGTCGAGCTGGACGGTGCAGGCGCCGCAGTGCCCCTCGCCGCAGGCGATCTTCGTGCCTGTCAGGCCGAGGTCGTTGCGCAGCGTCTCGGCGAGCGTCTGCCCGACCGGAGCCTCGAACGCGTGGTCGTGGCCGTTGACGCGCAACCTAGGCAGTCGAGGTCACCGCCGTGATGTTCGCGAGGTGCACGAGCCGGAACGCGATTCGCGCCGTCCGCACCCGCTCCACCTCGTCCTCGGCCTCCGGGAAGACGCGCCAGAGGTCGCGCGCCGCGCCGAGCAGCTCGCGGATCCGCTCCGTGTCCTCTCGGTGGCCGTTCGCCCGTTCGTCGCAGGCGTTCAGCGCCAGTCCGAGCACGCCGATCGTGTCGGCCTGCCGCGTCCAGAGAAGCGGCGTCGCCATCGAGAGGTACTGGTGGATGCGCGCGAAGGTGAGCGGATGCGAGACGTCCTGCGGCCCGCGCGGCGGCGTCAGCGGCAGCGCCTCCTCGCCGGCGGCGATCCGGCGCGCGCTGCCGCCGAGCATCGCGCGCAGCTGTCCGTCGTCGAGGCCCGCCATCCGAGCCGTCCGGAGCGAGGCGAAGAGGGAGCCGGGCTGCGTCCCGTAGGGGTAGTCCGAGGCGTAGAGCACCTGCTCCGGCGAGACGAGCCGGTAGAGGTCGAGCAGGTCGAGCGGGCTCCAGACCGAGGTGTCGAAGAAGACGCCCGGCCGGCCGGAGAAGTGGTGGGCGAGCGCCGCGAGGTCGGCGATGCCCGCGTGGGCGATGATCAGCTGCGGCTCGTACGCGTCCATCAGCCGGGCGAGCGCGTCTGCGATCGGCGGCAGGCCGCGCCCGCCGTGAATCAGGATCGGCACCTTGCGGTCGGCGGCAAGCTCGAAGACGGGCGCGAGCCGCTCGTCGTCGAGCATGAACTTCTGCGCGCGCGGGTGAAGCTTGATCCCCCCGGCCCCGAGATCGAGGCAGCGGGTCGCCTCCTCGATCGGGCCCTCGGTCAGGTCGAGCCTGACGAACGGCACGAGCGCGCCCTCGCTCCGCTCCGCAAAGGCGAGCGTGCGGTCGTTGGGCGCCCGGAAGCCGGGGTGGCGATCGGGCTCGTCGAGGCAGAACATGAACGAGCGCGTGATCCCGTGCGCCTCCTGGATCCGCAGCAGCTCGTCGAGGTCGCCGCGCATCCCGTCGATGTCGTTGCCGAGGTGGACGTGCGCGTCGAAGAGCTCGGCGTCGGCGGGCATCTCCGCGCGCACGAGCTCGTCGTAGCTCTCGACGAGACCCAGTGCGCGCGCGACCACCTCTTCCACGAGCCTGAGTCTACGGACGCGGGCTAGCGAACGATCCGGCTGAACGAGCGGCTCGCGGCGAGGCCGCCTGCGGTCGCACGTACCGTGCCCGTGAAGCGCTTTCCCTTCGACCCTGCCGGGAAGCGCCAGCGGCAGCGCGCCGCGCTCGCCGCGAACCTGACGACGGTCGCGCGGAGCGAGCGCGAGCCCAGGCGGCCGGTACAACGCGCCGAGCCGGCGGCGACCGGAGCGCCGTCGACGCTGATCTCGAGGATGGCATCGAGCCCCTTGCCCGGCTGCGCGCGGCTGCCGACGCGGAACATCGTCACGCGCACGACCGGGGGCGGCGGCGCGTTCGACGTCAGGTAGGGGCTGCGTGCGAGGTCGAGGCAGTCGGAGCGCCCGTGGCCGTAGTAGTCGTCGCGGCCCGGGTCGAGCCGGCCAGGGATCTGCCAGCGGCCGGTGCCCGCCCACATGATGTCGTCCTCGCGGTCCGACGTGTGACCGGCCAGGTGGTGATGCGGCGCGCAGCTCGGAACCGCACCGAGCGTGTGGAGCAGCTCGTGGAGCATCGCGTAGTCGAGGTAGCCGGGCGGAGCACCGGGAGCGGCGAGGGCGTTCGTGTCGCACGCCGGAGCGCCGGGCGGCCGTCCGTGCAGGTACATCGCGGCGACGGACCCGGGGAGCGCCGGCGGCCAGGCTCCGCCGCCGCACGAGTACGTGCTCGAGCCGTCGTAGTAGACGGCGTAGAGCTTGTTCGCCGTGAGGTGCCCGCCCGAGCGGAGCAGCTGCTCGAGCTCGTCGCGGACGAAGGCCCCGCGGGCGGCGATGGCTGCGTCGGTGGCGGGGAGGCGGACGAACGTGATGTCGAGCTCGCCCTGGAACGTGTCCTGGCGGAGGCTCGCGCCTCCGGTCTCGCCGGCGAGCCAGCGCTGGAACGACGCGACCGAGCTTGCGATCGCGCCGGACGTGTCGAGGGCGCGGTCGGTTCCGTCGCTGGGGACGGCGTAGACGACGTGGAGCTGGGGCCCGCGAGCCTCGTCCGGCCGGTCGCTCGTGGCGCGGGGCAGCGCCTGGCGCGCGGCCGGGGCGGCCCCGGCGAGCGTGCAGAGGACGACGGCTGCGACGAGGGCCCCTCTCACGACCCGATCATGCATCTTCCAGCGACGGGCGTCAGCCCCCGGCCGTGGTAGCGTCGCAGGTGGCGCGCGAGGGCGCCGCCGGTCCGCGGGAAGGGACGTTCCCACCTCGACGAGCAGCACGGGAGACACCGCTGACACCTCTTTCGCCCGTCGCAGCGGACGCAGGGCGCCACCGAAAGGGGATCGTCGTGCGTGAGCTTTCCGACCGTCCGAGCCTCGATCACTACCGCCGCGAGGCGAAGTCGCTGCTGCGCGCGCACCGCGCCGGCGACGAGGGCGCCCGCGCGCGCGTCGCCGCCGCCCTTCCCGGCCGCGAGCGCTTCCGACTCGCGGACGCGCAGCTCGTGCTCGCACGCGAGCACGGCCTTCGTTCCTGGGCCGAGCTCCGACGTGCGATCGAGACGTCGCCGCTCGCCGCGCTCGCTGCGGAGGAGCGCGGCGAGCTCGTGCTCGACTCCGGTCTCCGCTACGGCGACGGGGAACCCGTGGTGGTCCTCGTCCGCAAGCGCCTTCACCGCTACACCGTCTCGGACCGGGGTCGCGCGATCGCGAAGGCCGGACGGCCGCCGGGCTGGCGCGACGCGGCCGAGCTGGCCGTCGAGCCGATGAACGTCGACCGCCAGGGCGCCGTCTTCGTCCCGTTCGTCGTCGGGCGCGACGTCGAGGACCTCGTCGTCCGTCTGGCGGACGCCAGCCGCGCCGTGCACGAGGCCGTGCTCGTGCTGGTGGAGTAGGCCTATGCGGGCTGGAGCCCGGCGACCTTGGTGCGCAGGTAGGCGAGATACGGCTGCGGGTCGATCTCCGTTGCCCCGATCGCGCGCTCCAGCGTCTCCATCGGCGTGAACTTGCGCCCGTGCCGGTAGATCCGCCGCCGCAGCGAGTCGTAGAGCGGGGCGAAGTCGCCCGCCTCGAGCTGTGCGTCCAGGTCGCCGAGCTCCTCCTCGACCGCCCGCCAGATCTGCACCGAGAGCACGTTCCCGAGGGCGTAGGTGGGGAAGTAGCCGTACGAGGCGCGTGTCCAGTGGACGTCCTGGAGCACGCCGCGCGCGTCGTCGGGAACGTCGACGCCCAGCAGGTCGCTCATCTTCGCGTTCCAGGCCTCGGGGAGGTCGTCGAGCGCCAGCGTCCCGGCGACGATCTCCTGCTCGAGCTCGAAGCGGAGGATGATGTGGAGCGAGTACGTGACCTCGTCCGCGTCGACGCGGATCAGGCCGGGGGCGACCCGGTTGATCCCGCGGTACCACGTGTCGAGGTCGACGGACTCGAGCTGCGGGAAGAGCCGCTGCAGCTCGGCGAGCCGGCCGCGCCAGAACGGGAGCGAGCGGCCGACGAGGTTCTCCCACGTCCGGCTCTGCGACTCGCCGAGGCCGAGCGACGCGTTCCCGTAGAGCGGGGACCGCGCCAGCTCCGGCTCGGTGCCCTGGTAGGTGAGGCCGTGGCCGGCCTCGTGCATGCCGGCCCAGAGCGCGCGCAGGTTCGTCGGCTTGTAGCGCGTCGT
Organism: uncultured Gaiellaceae bacterium; assembly: GCA_963827015.1. GTDB lineage: Bacteria > Actinomycetota > Thermoleophilia > Gaiellales > Gaiellaceae > Gaiellasilicea. Next base: position 69,162 of record CAWGZI010000009.1, read on the forward strand.
CATCCGGATGTCGCTGCGCGAGAACGTGGTCGCGAACGGGTGCACGGTCGGGTCGAGCCGGTAGGCGCCGTCCTCGAAGCCGAAGTCGCGCAGGACGCCGGCGAGGAACTCCTCCTGGGTCGCGATCGGGAAGTCGCCTTCGAGGAACGAGTCGTCGGCGGGCTCACCCGCCTCGCGGACGATCGCGGTCAGCTCCGGGCGGAGCACGTCGAAGACGGCTTTCACCTCGGCCGTGGTCATCCCGGGCTCGTACTCGTCGAGGAACGCGTCGTAGGGCGAGTCGCCGGGCTCCATGTACTCCGCCCACCGAAGCGCGACGTCGGTGACGCGCTGGAGCGCCGGCTTGAAGATCGAGAAGTCGCTCGCCTCGCGCGCCTCCAGCCACGCGACGTGCGCCTTGCCCGCCTCGCGGGCCCAGTCGGCCGCCAGCTCGGGCGGGACTCGATGCGCCTTCTCCCAGTCGCGGCGCGTGACCCGGATCAGGCTCGCGTCGTCGGAGTCGTGGTCGAGCTGCTCCTCGAGCGGCGCGAGCTCCTCGAGCAACCGGCCGATCTCGTCGGAGGTGAAGCGCTCGTGCGCGATCCCGGAGAGCGTTGCCGAGACCTCCGAGCGTGCGGGCGCGCCTTTCGGCGGCATCATCGTCCGCTGGTCCCAGCCGGCGATCGCCGCGGCCTTCTCGAGGTCGTAGACCTCGGCGAGCCGCTGCTTCAGGTCGGTCAGCGCCGCGTTCACCGTCCGGAAACCTATCCTTCCGGTCTTGCCGCACGCGGCGGACTAGGATCCGCACCGTGGCCGATGTCCTGATCATCGCCGACACCGTCCGCTCACCGGAGCTGCGCCACGAGGTGCCGCTCGCGGTTCCAGACCCGTTCTTCTACGCCGAGGTCGGCGGGAGGCGCACGGTCGTCGTCAGCTCGCTCGAGTCCGGCCGGATCGCCGAGCTCGGGACCGACCTCGAGGTGCTGACCTACGAGGACGCGGGCATCGACGAGCTGCTCAAGCGCGGGCTCGACACCTACGCCCTCAACCGGGAGCTCTACCTCGCCGCCTGCCGCCAACTCGGGCTCGCGGCCGCGACGACGCCGGGCGGCTTCCCGCTCGAGTACGCGGACCACCTGCGCGCGAACGGGATCGAGCTCACCGCCGACCAGCCGTTCTTCGACGAGCGCCGCCGGGTCAAGACCGAGAGCGAGCTCGCGGGCATCCGCCGCGCCTGCCGCGCGGTCGAGGCCGGGGTCGCGGCCGGCGTCGAGATGCTGCGCAGCGCCTCGCGCTCGAACGGCGCCCTGACGCTGGACGGCGAGCCGCTGACCTGCGAGCGCGTCCAGCTCGCGGTCGAGCGCGCGTTCGGCGAGCACGGTGCCGCCGCGGAGGAGTTCGTCGTCTCGCACGGGGCACAGACGGCGACCGGCCACGACGCCGGTTCCGGACCGATCGCATCCGACGACGTCGTCCTCTTCGACCTCTTCCCGCGCGACCGCGAGTCGGCCTGCTACTCGGACTTCACGCGGACCTTCTCGCTGGGGCCGCCGTCGGACGAGCTCGCCGAGTACCACCGCCTCGCGAAGGAGGCGCTCGACCTGGCGGTCGGCGCGGTCAAGCCCGGCGTGAAGGGCAGCGACATCCACCGCATGGTCTGCGACTTCTTCCACGAGCACGGCTACAAGACGCAGCTGCACAAGGAGGAGGGCGAGGCGCTCGTCGACGGCTACTTCCACGCGACCGGTCACGGCGTCGGGCTGGAGGTGCACGAGAGTCCGGGAGTCGGCCGGGTCGAGAGCGAGCCGCTCCTCGAGGGCGACGTGATCGCGCTCGAGCCCGGGCTCTACCGGGCCGGCTACGGGGGCGTCCGGCTCGAGGACCTCGTCCTCGTGACGGCGGACGGCGCCGAGATCCTGACCCACTACCCGTACGAGTTCGAGCTGTGAGCGACCAGACGATCGAGACGATCCTCACGGAGGAGCGGCGCTACCCGCCGCCGCCCGAGTTCGCGGCGCTCGCCGTCGCGCGGCCGGACATCTACGAACGGGACTTCGAGGAGTTCTGGGAGGGCGAGGGCCGCGAGCGGGTGACGTGGTTCGAGCCGTTCGACGAGCTGTACGAGTGGGAGCTGCCCTACGCGAAGTGGTACCTCGGCGGGAAGCTGAACGTCGCCTACAACTGCGTCGACCGCCATGTCGAGGCGGGGCTCGGCGATCGCGTCGCCTACCACTGGGAGGGCGAGCCGGGGGACACGCGCACGATCACCTACGCCGACCTGCAGCGCGACGTCGTCCGGATGGCGAACGCGCTGAAGGAGCTCGGCGTCGGCAAGGGCACGAAGGTCGCGATCTACATGGGCATGGTCCCCGAGCTGCCGGTCGCGATGCTCGCCTGCACGCGGCTCGGCGCGCCGCACACGGTCGTCTTCGGCGGCTTCTCGGCCGACTCGCTCTCGGACCGGGCGAACGACATGGGGTGCGAAGTCCTGGTCACGCAGGACGAGGCCTGGCGCCGCGGCTCGACGGTTCCGTTGAAGCAGACGGCCGACGCCGCGATGGCCGACGCGCCGGGGATCCGAGCGTGCCTCGTCGTCCGCCGCACCGGTAACGAGGTGCCGATGACGGAGGGGCGGGACCGCTGGCTGCACGAGCTCGACGTGTCGGATGACCCTGCCACGTCGCCACCGGAGCCGATGGACAGCGAGGACCTGCTCTTCCTCATGTACACGTCCGGCACGACGGCGAAGCCGAAGGGGATCGCGCACACGACGGGCGGCTACCTCGTCGGCGTCGCCTCGACGCACGCCCTCATCTTCGACCTGAAGCCGGAGGACGATGTCTACTGGTGCGCCGCCGACATCGGCTGGATCACCGGCCACAGCTACATCGTCTACGGGCCGCTGACGAACGGCGCCACGTCCGTCCTCTACGAGGGGACGCCGGACTTTCCGGATAAGGACCGCTGGTGGGACATCGTCGAGCGCTACGGCGTCACCATCCTCTACACGGCGCCCACCGCGATCCGCGCGCACATGAAGTGGGGGCCCGAGCACGCGGGCAAGCACGACCTCTCGTCGCTGCGGCTGCTCGGTTCGGTCGGCGAGCCGATCAACCCCGAGGCCTGGATGTGGTACCGCGAGCACGTCGGCGGCAACCGCTGTCCGGTCGTCGACACGTGGTGGCAGACCGAGACCGGGATGATCATGATCACGCCGCTGCCGGGCGTGACGACGACGAAGCCGGGCTCCGCGACGAAGCCGTTCCCGGGCGTCGAGGCGGGCGTCTTCAGCGAGGCCGGCGAGGAGGTCGGCCCGGGCGGCGGCGGCTACCTCGTCCTGAAACGGCCGTGGCCGTCGATGACCCGCGGCATCTACGGCGACGACCAGCGCTTCCGGGAGACGTACTGGTCGAAGTACCCCGGCGTCTACTTCGCGGGCGACGGAGCCCGCATCGACGAGGACGGCGACTACTGGCTGCTCGGCCGCGTCGACGACGTGATGAACGTCTCCGGCCACCGGATCTCGACGATCGAGGTCGAGTCGGCGCTCGTCGACCACCCGAAGGTGGCCGAGGCTGCAGTCTGCGGACGCGCCGACCAGCTGACGGGGCAGGCGATCGTCGCCTACGTGACCCTGAAGGGCGGAAACGACGGCTCGCTCGAGATGCTCGAGGAGCTGCGCAACCACGTCGCCGCGAAGATCGGCCCGATCGCGAAGCCGGCCAACATCGTCTTCACGCCCGAGCTGCCGAAGACCCGCTCGGGGAAGATCATGCGCCGCCTCCTGCGCGACGTCGCGGAGAACCGTCCGCTCGGCGACACGACGACGCTCGCCGATCCCGCCGTCGTCAGCGAGATCGCGGACCGAGCCGCCGCGGACGCCGCCGAGGAGTAGCGCTCAGGCGAGAGCACGCTCGCGCAGGCAGAGGCAACTACGCTCCACCGACGGTGTCCTTACCACAGCTCGTGGGGTGAGAACGGTCATTCGCCCTCGCGCCGGCGTCGCCCGAGCAGTCGGGCCGCGAAGAGGCGGAAGCCGCTGTTTGCGGCAGCGCCCATCAGCCCCGCGTCGGAAGTGCCACCGGCCAAGCCGCTCCCTTCGATTGGGATCGGGCCGACCGGCGGGTCCTCGAGCGGGCGCCCTCCACCGCGGTCGTCCGCCCCGAGCCGGCCGGCATCGTGTCGCCAGCGCTCACGGCCGAGGATGTGGAGGCAGTGCTTGCAGACCGCCGCCCCGTCCTCGAGCGACGAGTTGCACCGCGGGCAATCGAATGCCAGTTCCCGACGGTAGCTGGTCGACGGGCGGCTACGCGCTGTCGGATCGCGCGACCGCGATGAGGGTCGCCGTCATGGTCGCCACATGCTTCTCGCTGCCGTCGCTGACTATGACGGCGTCGCCGCGGCACACGGTCAGGTTGCGCCCTGCGCGGATGACACGGCCACGCGCTATCAGCCGTTCACCCGCCGCGGGAGCGAGCAGGTTGATCTTGAACTCCACGGTCAGGACCTCGGAGCCTGCGGCCATGCGCGTCAGGGCTGCGTAGCCGCACGCGCTGTCCGTCGCGCCCGCGACGACGCCGGCGTGGAGGAAGCCGTCCTGCTGCACGAACCGCTCGCTGAATGGCAGCGCGATGTCCACCTCACCGTCGTCGACGTGAACGAGCTCTGCTCCCAGCGTTTCCATGTAGCCCTGCCGGGCGAAGCTCTCTCGAACGTGCGCCTCCGCGTCGGCGTCCATCGCGAAAGGCTGTCACATTCGCTCACGGATCCCGCGAGGATCTAGGCTCTCCGGGTGGCCGGATCCCGTGCGCCCGACGCTCCGGCGGAGCCCAGTCCCGAGAACCCGCTCCGCGGCTCGTGCCTCTGCGGCGGCGTCCGTTACGAGGTGACCGCGCCCTTCCTCTGGGCCAATCACTGCCACTGCTCGCGGTGCAGAAAGCACTCGGGCGCGTTCGGCGGAACGCAGGGACGCGTTCCCCGCTCGGGGTTCCGGTTGCTTGCCGGCGAGGAGCTGATCCGCGTCTTCCGACCGGGCGACGGCCGCGTGAAGGCCTTCTGCTCGGTCTGCGGCTCGAGCCTGTTCGGCGCAGAGTGGCCGAAAGGCGACGAGGTCGCGATCCGGTTCGGCTCACTCGACGGCGACCCCGGCATCCGTCCGCAGTTCCACACGTTCGTCACATCGCGCGCGCCCTGGGATGTCATCCCGGACGACGGCCTCCCGAGCTACGACGAAGCGCGTCGCGACTGAGAGCCACCCTCGCCGTCCCAGTAGTCGACGGCGCTCGTCCGCCTGACGATCAGATCGTCGCCGTCGATGCCCGTCCAGATGGCGATCTTGCCGCTGTCGGGATAGACGCTCGCTGCGACCTTGCTCGTGTTCGAGAACATCAGCACCCGAGCCGTCTCGGCGCCGTTGTTCCGCACTGCGTGCGCGCCACCGGGCCCGGGTGGGAAGAAGACGACGTCCCACGGGCCGAGCTCGTCCTCGCCGCCGGGATGACGGAGGGTGGGTCGGCCGGCGAGCACCAGCAGCCACTCCTCCTCCGGGTTTTCGTAGTGGTACGGGCCGATCGCCTCGCCCGGCGGCAACTCGTACAGGCTCATCCCGGTCCCGGTTGCACCCATGGCCGCGCCCAGGCGGGTGATGCCCGGACGGAACCCGTCCGGAAAGTCGGGGAAGTACCTGAACTCGGGCGCCTCGATATTGGTCTTCTGCACGCCGTCGCCGGCCATCTCGCTCCTCTCCGTCGGGGACTTCGAGGAACAGACGTCACCGGGCCGGCAAAGTCATCGACAGGGTGGGTGTCGACGCTCGGGCGCATCGGGCGCGACGCGTTGCACTAGCATCTCGCCGTGCGCGAATTGCGTCCGGGGTTGTGGCATTGGGAGGCTCCGCATCCGGGATGGCGGGACACGGAGCCCTGGGACAGGAACGTCTCGTCGTACGCGATCGACGACGGGGAGCACCTGCTGCTCGTCGATCCGCTGGGCGTGCCGAGCGAGCTCCAGGACCTCGCGGCCGACCGCAACACGGCGATCGTGCTCACGGCCCCCTGGCACGAGCGCGACTCGGAGACCCTGGTCGAGCAGCTCGGCGTGCCGGTCTACACGCCTCTGCCCGACAGCGCTCAGTATCTGATGGACACGTACGGCATCACCGCCGAGCAGGCCGGAGACGGCAGTCCGGACGTCGTCTGGCTGCTCCGAGAGGGGAAAGGCGAGGCGCGCCCCTACTCGTCCGGCGAGCGGCTGCCGTTCGGCGCAGACGTGTTCGACGGGCACAAGCCGAACGACACCGTGCACTGGGTCGAGACCAAGCGCGCGGTCATCTCCGGCGACACGCTCGTCGACTTCGGCGACGGCCTCGAGATCAACGAGAGGTGGCTGCGCCCCGGCATGACGCGCGAGCAGGTCGCCGCAGGGCTGCGCCCGCTCCTCGAGCTGCCGGTCGAGCACGTGCTCGCCACGCATGGCGGCCCGTTCGACAAGGCCGCGCTCGAGCGCGCGCTGGCTTCTTCCTAGAACCGAGTCACTGCCCGTCGCGGCGCTCGATCGTCTCCGGCACGGGCAGCCACGCATGCCGGCGCGAGTCGTAACCCGACTCGGTCGGCGGGGGAAAGGACGGGTCGGCGAAGGAGCCGACCGAGACGACGATCAGATCCGGCTCGTCCGGCTCGGTGTAGAAGACCTGCGAGCCGCACTCGGGGCAGAAGTGGAACACATGAGCTTTCCGGTCAGCCTCGTCGGAGATCCGCGTGTAATCGTCGTAACGGCCGAAGACCTGCACCTGATCGGCCTCATAGGCGGCCTGCATCCCGAAGGCGCTCCCGGTGCGGCGTTTGCACGCGAGGCAGTGGCAGATGCCGACGACGAACGGATCGCCGGCGGCCTCGAGCCGGAGCTGGCCGCAGTGACACGCCGCTTCTCGGGTCGCCATGGCACGGAACGTACCAAGCCCCTGGCCGGTTGACGCGCTGCGGCGAGGGCTGACAGGCTGCTCCAGGATGACGAGGTTCGTGGTCGACTGCGGCGCCGTGCTCCAGCTCGCGGCGGAGGGGTTCGAGGTTCCGGATCGGCACGAGCTGCTCGCGCCGACCCTGCTGCGTTCCCAGACGCTGTCTGCCCTGCACGAGGCCGTTCGGCGGGGCGAGCTCCCGGCCGAGGCCGCGCGCGGGCGCCTCGCCCACGTCGGCCGGATGCCGATCAGGCTGCTCGGCGACGCCGTGCTCCGCCGTCGCGCCTGGGAGGTGGCCGACCAGCTGGGCTGGGCCGAGACCTACGACGCCGAGTACGTCGCACTGACGCTGCTGCAGGCGGACGCCTTCGTCACCCTGAACGCGGAGCTCGCGCGCAGCGTCGAGGGGATCGTCGAGGTCGCGGCGATCGACGCGCTGCGCTAGGCGCGACCCCGGCTCACGCCGCCGCAGGCCGGTAGGTGGACACGTTCACGCCGGTGCCGCTCGTCACGGTGGAGGTCAGCTCGAGCGTCCGCTGTCCGCCGTCGGCCGGGAAGATCGACTTGCCGCCACCGAGAAGCACCGGCATGACGATCAGCCGAAGCTCGTCGACCAGGCCTTCGCTCAGCAACGCCCGAGCGAGCGTCGCGCTGCCCATGAGCAGCAGAGCGTCGCCGTCGGTGTCACGGAGCTCGCGAATCCTTGCGATGGCGTCCTCGCCTGGGATCCGCGTCGTGTTCCACGTCATGTCGGCGTCGGCGAGCGTCGAGGTCACGGCGTGCTTGGGGATCGCGTTCATCCGGTCGGCGAACGGATCGCCGGCCCGCGCGGGCCAGGCTGCCGCCATCGTCTGCCACGTCCGGCGGCCGAACAGCAGCGCCTCTGCTCCCTTCAACGCGTCGTCCCACGCCGCGCCGACGGTGTCGTCGAAGAATGGGTGCGACCAGCCGCCGTTGGCGAAGCCGCCGTCCGTGTCCTCGTCGGCCCCGCCCGGTGCCTGCACCACGCCGTCCAGGCTCATGAATTCGATGATGACGATGCGCATGAACTGCTCCTTCTTCGTTGGGGTCGCGATGTAGACGCCCGCCGTGCAGGAGAATCATCGCGCTCGTCGACACCCTCGCCGCGGCTCGATCGCATCGGCTAGCGTCGCTCCATGGTTCCCGAGGCGCCGCTCGAGCAGACCGAGCACGGGCTCGTCCCGAAGGGGGACGGCTGGTATGTCCTCAACATGCGCGAAGCCGGGTGGCGTCACGCCGACGGCCGCGGCGCGGTGTGCATCGTCGCCGACGACTTCGAGGGCTGGCGCCGCTTCGACCAGCTCGGGATCAACCCGTTCGTGCTTCAGCCGGGCGAGCCGATGGGGATGTACCACTGGGAAACCGACCAGGAGGCCTTCCTCGTCCTCTCGGGGGAAGCGGTTCTGATCGTCGAAGGCGAGGAGCGCCCGCTGCGCGCCTGGGACTTCGTGCACTGCCCCAGAGACACGAGGCACGTCGTGGTCGGTGCAGGGAGCGGCCCCTGTCTCGTGATCGCGGTGGGTGCGCGCGAGCGGTCGAACGAGCCGGACGCAATCGGCTTCCCTGCGGACGAGGCGGCGAAGCGCCACGGCGCCAGTGTCGAAGCGGACACGAGCGACGGTGACGTCGCGTACGGCTCCGTCCCGGGCCGCGAGCCGACGGCATACCGCGAGGGCTGGCTCCCCGAGTAGCGGGCGTCAGTTGCCCCAGAGCGGGCGCACCTCGATCGTCCCCATCTGCGCGATCGGATGGTCCGCCGCGATCGCGACCGCTTCCTCGAGGCTGCCGGCCTCGATCAGGTCGAACCCCCCGACCGCCTCCTTCGTCTCCGCGTACGGGCCGTCGGTGACGATCGTCTTGCCTGCGCGAACGCGAACGGAGCGCCCGCGTCGCGGCGGCGCCAGCTGGTCGCCCGTGATCCAGCTGCCGTGCGCCCGGAGTTCGTCCAGCCACGGGAAGCTCTCCTCGTCGCGGGGGTCGTCGGGCTCGGGCTCGGTCTGGGCGTTCATCCGCTCGGCGTCCCAGCACACCAGCAGCAGGTACTTCATCGTCCCTCCTTCGTCGTCGGAATCGGGCTCACGTCTTGACGACGAACAGCGGGACCCGGATCGACATTCACGCACGCTCGCCCGCGGCAGCGAGCAGTGCCGGCCCGAGCCGGGCGAAAACGACCTCGTAGTCCGCGATCTCCTCGATCGAGACGCCTGCGATCGAGAGCATCCGCTCGCGGAACTGCGCACGGGCCTGGCCATGGCGCTCGGCGACCGCGCGGTCGGTCCAGAAGCTCAGCCCGACGGCCCTGTTCTCGCCGGCCAGTAACAGGAACCCCTCGAAGCCCTCGGTCTCGCGAAGCCAGCGCTCCATCTCCTCGGCGACGACGGGCGCGTTCTCGATCGGCTCCCCCGTCGTGTCGGCGGTCGTCAACGTCACGTACACACGTCTCCCTTCGCTAGGCGTGCTCGTCGAACTGCGGCAGGTCGTCGGTGATCTCGAACCACGGCGCCTTGGAGCCGACGAAGATGTGATGCGTCGGCCGGATCGCCGGCGCGTCGAGCAGAGAGCCGAGCGCCACGTGGACGTAGGCTCCGTCTCGCACGACCGAGTACAGAAGCGAGCCGCACGACGCGCAGCGGGTGTCGTTCAGGTCGGAGTCGCCATGGACGAGCAGGCCGTCCGCGCCCTCGGTCAGCTCCAGCTTGTCGGTCTCGATCCCCGCGAACGCCTTGAACGCCGTGCCCGTCGCCGCGCGGCATCGCGAACAGTGGCAGTTCATCGCGTAGCGGAACGCGTCCTCGACCCGGTAGCGGACTGCGCCGCACTCGCAGCTTCCTCTCAGCACGGGGTCGAGACTAGCGGCCAAGGTTTTGGTTGACATGACCAAAACTATGAGATACGGTAAGAGTCATGGCGACAAAAACCCCAGGCGACGGATCGCTCCCCGGCTACGACCCGGCGGAGTTCCCCGCCTTCGCAGTGACCGTGGACGTGGTCGTGATGACCATGTCGGAAGGCCTGCTCCACGTGCTCCTCGTCTGCCGCGGCGAAGCGCCGTTCGAGGGCATGTGGGCGATTCCCGGCGGGTTCAAGCGGCCGACCGAGACTCTCGACGAGGCGGCGAAGCGGGAGCTGCACGAGGAGACCGGCGTCGACGCGGCCAGCCTGCTGACCCAGTTCGGTGCCTACGGCGACCCCGGCCGAGACCCACGGATGAACGTCGTCACGGTCGGCTACCTCGCCGTGCTCCGCGACGTCGGCGCGGTCGTCGGCGGGTCGGATGCGGCCGCCGCGGCGCTGATCCCGGTCTCGGACGTCCTCAACGGCAAGGTCGAGCTCGGCTTCGACCATCTCCGGATCGTCCGCGACGCGATCGAGCGCGTCCGCGTCGAGCTCGAGGTCACGGGCATCGCGACGGCGTTCGTGGGGCCGACGTTCACCTTGGCGGAGCTGCGGGCCGTCTACGAGGCGGTCTGGGGCGTGCAGCTCGACGCCGCGAACTTCCGCCGGAGCATCGTCGCGGAGGAGGGGTGGGTGATCCCGACCGGGCGCCGGGCTCGCCCGGGCCCGTCCGGCGGCAGGCCGGCGGAGCTGTACCGGGCCGGCCGGGCGTGGAGCCACGGCGGCCCGATCCATCGACTTCAGCGCGCGGACGAAAGGAAGTGAGCCGGATGAAAGCAGTCGTTCACGACCGCTACGGGCCCCCGGAAGTGCTGCGGCTCGACGACGTCGAGCGGCCGACGCCGGCAGCGGACGAGCTCCTCGTTCGAGTCCGGGCGAGCACCGTCAATCGCACCGACTGTCACCGCCGCGCAGCGAAGCCGTTCGTCTGGCGGTTCATGGCCGGGCTGCTGAGGCCGAAGCGGCGGATTCTCGGCGGCGAGATGGCGGGGGAGGTCGAGGCAGTCGGCACCGCCGTGACGCAGTTCGCGGTCGGCGACCGCGTCTTCGGCACGAGCGGTCCCAAGCTCGGCGGGCATGCCGAGTACCTCTGCCGGGTCGAGCGCGGCGTCGTCGCGCACATGCCCGCGGGCCTCACCTTCGAGGAGGCGGCGGCGATCCCGGACGGCGCGCTGGCGGCGCTGACGTGCCTGCGCCGCGGTGGCCTGCAGGCGGGGCAGAAGATCCTCGTCTACGGCGCGTCCGGCTCGATCGGCACCGCGGGCGTCCAGCTGGCGAAGCACTTCGGCGCCGACGTCACCGCGGTCTGCAACACCGCCAACGTCGAGCTCGTCCGCTCGTTGGGAGGCGATCGAGTGCTGGACTACACCCGGGGCGAGGACTTCAGGAAGGAGGGCGAGCTCTACGACATCGTCTTCGACGCGGTCGGAAAGCTCTCGTTCCGAACCTGCAAGGGGTCGCTGAAGCCGGGCGGCGTCTACGTCGCGACCGACGGGTTCCGGAACTTCCCGCTCGCCCTCTGGACGAAGCGCTTCGGCGACAAGCGTGTCGCGCTTCCGCTCCCCGACTGGAAGCAGGAGGACATCCGCTTCGTCAAGGAGCTCGTCGAGGCGGGCGCGTACAGGCCGGTGATCGACCGCCGCTACCCGATCGAGGACGTGGTCGAGGCGACGCGGTACGTGGAGACCGGCCAGAAGATCGGCAACGTCGTCATCACCCTCGAGGGGAGCACGTCGTGAAGGCGGTCGTCCACGACCGCTACGGCCCACCCGAGGTGCTCCGTGTCGCGGAGGTCGAGCGGCCGGTCCCTCACGGCGACGAGGTGCTCGTCCGCGTCCGCTCCTCCAGCATCACGCGCAGCGATTGCGGTCTGCGCAACACCGAGTACTGGTTCTCCCGCGTCTTCACCGGGCTCGTGCGCCCGAAGCGGAAGATCGGCGGGATGGAGTTCGCCGGCGTCGTCGAGGAGATCGGCTCCGACGTGACGGCGTTCGCCCCCGGCGACGAGGTCTTCGGGATCAAGGGCGGCGCGAACGCGGAGTACATCTGCGTCCGCGAGGCAGGCGTGATCGCGCACAAGCCGGCACGGCTCAGCTTCGAGGAGGCCGGCTGCATCGCCGACGGGGCGCTCTCCGCCCTGACGATGCTGCCCGCCCTCGGGCAGCTGGAAGGCCGGCACGTCGTCGTCTACGGCGCCTCCGGCTCGATCGGCACCGCAGCCGTGCAGGTCGCGAAGCACCTCGGCGCCCGCGTCACGGCGGTCTGCGACACGAGGCACGTGGAGCTCGTCCGCTCGCTCGGCGCCGACGAGGTCGTCGACTACCTCGAGGAGGACTGGACGCGGCGCGGCCGGTACGACGGCGTCTTCGACGCAGTCGGCAAGAGCTCGTTCCGCAAGGTGCGGCGGGCGCTGAAGCCGGGCGCCGCGTACGTGTCGGCCGACCTCGGCTTCATGTGGCACCTGCCGCTCGTGATCCTCGCGACGCGCTGGCTCGGCAGCCGCAGGGCGAAGCTGGGCATCGTCCGCTACCGGCAGCAGGATCTCGTGACCCTAAGGGAGCTCATCGATGCAGGCGAGTACCGGCCCGTGATCGACCGCAGCTACCGGCTCGAGGACGTCGTCGAGGCGTCGCGGTACGTCGAGACGGGCCAGAAGACCGGCAACGTCGCCCTCACCGTCTCCTAGCGCGCGCGGTACAACGTGCTGGTGCGCCGGCTCGCGGTCCTGCTCGCTCTCGTGCTCGCACCGGCGGCGTTCGCCTCGGATGCCGCGCTGCACGACGCCAACGCCCGCTACGGGCCGGCCGCGCGCGCGTCCTACGCGAACACCCCGGATGGGGCGCAGGCGCGCTACGAGGCCGGTCGCGACCTGGTCGAGGCCGTCCTCGCCGCCGGTCCCGTGAGCGACCCACGAAAACGCCTGCGCGCCGAGCTGCTCGCCCAGGGACGGCGCCAGGTCGCGCGGGCGGAGGTGCTCGACCGCGACCCCGGCTTCTCGAGCCGAGGTCCGCTCGCGCCGCTTCCAGGCGTCGGCCCCGGCTACGGCCCGCGCCGGCCCGACGCCACTCTGGCGAAGCGGTTGGCTGCTGCGGCCGCGTCGGCGAACGGCGCCGTCGGGATCTGGGTGCACGAGCTCGGCTCGGGCCGCTACGCCGCGTATCAAGCGGACGCGCGGTTCGCGGCCGCTTCCACGGTCAAGCTCGGCGCGCTCGTCGCGGCGATCGGCGCCGCGCCGCAGCCGGAGCGGAGCCGCTGGTGGTACGACGTGCGTCAGATCGGCTTCTGGTCGTCGAATCTCGCCGCCAACCGGATCGCAGACGCGCTCGGGCTATGGCGCGGTCGCACGCGGGCTGCAGCGGCTCGGGATGACGTCGAGCACGTATCCAGGCCCGTATCGCGCGACCACGGCGTACCGGCCGCCGGGCCCCCACACACGCGTGACGACGGCGCGCGATCTCGGCCGCGCGCTCCACCGCCTCCACGCGGGCGCGCACGGCGACGCGGTGGCTTTGGGTCGCCTCGGGCTGAGCCGACGACAGGCGGTCGCTGCGCTGCGCGTGCTCGCGTCGGCCCAGCCGGTGCGCGACAACGCCGGCCTGCTGCGACCGTGGCTGCGTGGAGCGACCGTGGCGGAGAAGAACGGCTGGCTCTCGGACACGCGGACGACGGCTGCGATCGTCTACCGCGGCGGGCGCGCGACGATCGTCGTCGTCGAGCTCTACCGCCCCGGCGTCACTGCCGTGGCGGCGCGGCAGCTGGGACGCCGCGTGCTTGCTGCGGCAGGTCTCGCTTGATCCCGCCTGCCTTCGCCGCGAGCCCGTCGAGCGTCTGCTTCAACTCGCTGTAGAGCGCGCTCGCGTCCGTCGGCGTGTCGCCGATCGCCGTCAGCCCGATCCGGCCGGCGACCGCGAGGGCGCTGACCATGTGCAGCGCGACGCCCGTCTCGCGCTCCGCGTCCCAGCCGAGAGCCCGCTCGGAGACGACGTCGAGCAGGTCGTCGGGTGTGAGCGCCTGGTAGCCGGGGGCGTCGAGATGGTCGGTCGCGACGTAGTGCTTCAGGTCTCCGAGCCGGGTGCGGAACTCGCCCGCGAGCGGGTCGTAGATGCCGTCCGTGAGCGTCGAGATCGCCATGAAGGGATGCGTCGTGCCGCCGCAGCGGAGGTTGATCTCGATCGCGTAGCTCGCCCAGCCGCCGTCCTGGCGCACGGCGACGAAGTCGACGGCGCAGCGGCCGATCACGCCCTCGCGCGCGAGGCGCCGGCCGACCTTGAGCGCCTCGGCGGCGATCTGCGGCGCGTACTCGGGGTCGGCGGGGAAGCGGCAGCCGAAGTAGGTCTGCCCGTGCGGGCCGCCGAGCACCTGGTCGTGGGTGGAGAGGATGTCGACCTGACCCGACGGGCTGATCCGGAGCTGAGCGCTCGGGCTGCGGAAGTCGTCGCCCTCGATCCGCTCCTCGACGATCCCGCCCTGGTCGGCGAGCGCGACGAGGTAGTCCGCCACGTCGCCCTCCGTGTCCTCGAGCGAGAGGGCGTCGCCGAGCGCACCGTCGCCGATCGCCCGCTCGACGTCGACGAGCGCGTTGCCGAGCCCGCTGACGCCGCGGTCGAGCTTGAGGATCGCCGTGCCGCTGCGCAGGTCGCGCAGCGCGCGGAGCACGTCTCTCTCGCCCGCCGACGTCGAAGCCACGCGCGTGCGGCACGCCCTCGTCGGCGAAGACGCGGCGGCTGCCCGTCTTCGTCCCCAGCCACTCCAGCGCGGGGTCGGCGCCGTAGAGCGGGATCCCGAGCCGAACCGCGAGCTCGACCTCGTCCGCCGAGGTCGCGAACGGCAGCAGGAACGCCAGCTCCGGCTGCGCGACGAGCGCCCGGATCCGGTCGATCGCTCCCGGCCGCGCGAGCAGCTTCTTCGTCAGCGGCAGGTTGCGGCCGTCGACGAGCGAGACGACGGCGAAGCGGCTGCGCGCCTCCGGCGTGTCGAGCTCCGGGACGAGCCCGAAGTAGTAGTCGACGAGCCGCGGCAGGATCGGCTGCGACGTCACGTAGACGACGCGCGAGTTGCGGGAGCGCAGCAGGCTGAGCACGAGGCAGAGGAAGCGCTCCTCGTAGGCCGGGAAGACGGGGATCAGCTGGTCGGGCACGTCCATGCTGATCGAGTGGACGACGACGACGGTCCGCTCGACGTCGCCGATCGACCGCAGCGTCACCGACGGCCACAACGTGCGCAGCCGCTGCTGCAGCTCGGCGAATTCGCCGTTTCCCACGTCCGGAACGTAGCTTGTCGGCCCGCGCGGCGCTAGCTGCGCCACGGTCGAAGCCGCGGCCACCAGCCCGGCACGGCGCGCCGGTAGTCCTCGTACTCGGCGCCGAACTGGTGCGCGAGCGTCGGCTCCTCGTAGAGGCGGACGAAGGCGAACACGACGGCGGCGAACGTCGCGGCATAGAGGAGCAGGAGCGGTCGGGCGAGCAGGAGCGCTTGACCGGCGATCATCGCCCCGACGGCGAGGTACATCGGGTTGCGGACGTAGCGGTAGAGGCCGCCGACGACGAGCCGCTCCGTCGGCGCGACCGGTGCGGGCGTCCCGAGACCCTCGACGACGAAGCGGGCGAAGGCGTCGAGGAGGACGACGACGCCGGCCACGATCAGGAGCGCGCCGATCACCTGCAGCGGCAGTCGCGTGGCTCCCGGCTCCCAGGCCGTGAGCAACCACGGGACGAGACCGGCGACCACCCCGGGCGCAACGGCGAGGAACAGCTGCGCTCCCGAGCGCGTTCCGAGCCCGGGAAGCGCCCATGGATCAGCCCCGGAGCTGCACGGCGCGTGCCGATCGCGATCACCGGCGCGGCGCCGGGTCGCAACCAGCGCAGCACCGCCCGCAGCTGCGTCCTTCCTGAGCGAGATGCAGCCGATCGTCGGCCCGCCGGTCTGCGCGTGCAGGAAGATGCCGGAGCCCTTGCCCGGGACGACGGGGCGCATGTTGTACTCGATCGACGGCGAGGTAGGGATACGGCCGCGGCTGCTGCCACATCCCCTCGCTGCCGCCGGCGAACGGCGGCGTCGTGCCACAGCGCGACGTGCTGGAAGGAGTTGTAGGTCGGGGAGGACGGGTCCTCGTCCCACCAGTCGCCGCAGCGGAGGCGGCGGTAGCGGAAGCGGACGCCGGGATTCGCCTCGTTGCCGTACATCGTGCGGCCGATCCGGTACGTGCCCGTCGGCGTCGTTCCGTCGCCCTCGCGCCGGTTCGAGGAGAGCCCGTTTCTCCCGAGCCGCGCCGTGTACGGCCCTGCGGCGGGCGCCAGCAGCCGCCGACGCGGCGCCATGTCCGGAGCTCGGCGTACGTCGTCCGCGCGACCTTCGCCTCGACTGTGACCAGCTGCCGGGCGCTCGCCGGCGTCTCGAGGCCGTTGGCGAGTTCTGCGGGCACGCGGCCGCGAACGTCGACACGAGGACGGCGAGGGCGAGCACGGCCTCAGAGTACACTGCGGCGATGCGAATCGTGCTCGCCACGCTCGGGGCCGCGGCGATCGGACTTAGTTGCTGTCAGCAACTAAGTGGCGGCGGCGCCGCGTTCGCCGCCGCCGTCGAGCCGGTGCGCTGGGACGACCTGCGCCACTCCTATCGCGCGGGTTGCCCGGTCCGCCCGCGCAGCTGCGGACGGTGCGCGTCTCCTACTGGGACTTCGCCGGCCGGGCCCAGGAGGGTCGGATCGTCGTCGCCCGGCGCGCAGGCGTCCGACATCGTCCAGGTCTTCCGGACGCTCTGGGACGCGCGCTTCCCGATCCGGCGACTGCGTCCCGTCTCCGCCTACCGCGGTAGCGACGACGCCTCGATGGCGGCCGACAACACCTCTGGCTTCAACTGCCGCTTCGTCGGCGGCACGTCGCGCTGGTCGATGCACGCCTACGGCGAGGCGATCGACGTCAACCCGGTCGAGAACCCGTACGTCCGCGGCTCGACCGTGTCGCCGCGCGCGGGCCGCGCCTACCTCGACCGCGAGCCGGCTATCGCAAGGGGATGGCCGTGCGCGGCGGCGTGCTCGTGCGCGCGTTCGCCGCCGTCGGCTGGAAGTGGGGGGCCTCGTTCGGCGACTACCAGCACTTCTCGACGACGGGCAGATGACCGATCCGCTCCGTCCGCTCTGGGACTTCGACGACCTCGACGCGACCGAGGCGCGGTTCCGCGCGCTGCGGGCGGAGGCGCTGACCCAGCTGGCGCGGGTGCAGGGGCTGCGCGAGGACTACGAGTCGGGCGACAGGCTTCTGGACGAGGTCGGGCGAGGATGATCCGCGGGTCCGGATCCGGGTCGATCTCGAGCGGGGCCGGCTGCGGCGCTCGGGCGGAGACAAGGCGGCGGCACTGCCGCTCTTCGAGCGCGCGTTCGCGGCCGCGATCGACGCGGGCGAGGACTGGCTCGCCGCCGATGCCGCGCACATGGCGCGCTCGCGGCACCGGACCGCGAGGGCTTCGTCGCCTGGACGAACCGAGGGCTCGAGCTCGCCGAGCGATCGGAGGCGGCCGCGTACTGGGCCGGGCCGCTGCTGAACAACCTCGGCTGGGAGCACTTCGACGCGGGGGAGCACGAGCAGGCGCTCGAGCTCTTCGAGCGCGCGCTCGCCGTCAGGGAGCGCGACCCGGAGAACGCGGCCGCGATCGAGCACGCGCGCGAAGCGGTCGCGGAGGCGAAGCAGGCGCTCGGCCGCGACTAGCCGAGGAGCTTCTCGAAGCGCTCGGCGTCGTCGAACGGCCCGATCACGGCGAGGTACGGCCCGTCGTCGACGATCTCCTGCGCGACCCGCTGCAGATCCTCGGCGGTGACGGCGTCGAGCGCGTCGAGAACGGCCTGCGGCTCCTCCGCGCGGCCTTCGAGCACCTCGCGCCGGAGCCCGAACATGATCGTCCCGTGCGGGCTCTCGAGCTGGAGGACGAAGCGGCCCTTGGCGAAGTTGCGCGCCTTCTCGAGCTCGTCGGCCGGGACCGGTCTCGGACGCGAGCAGCCGGAACTGCTCGACGATCGTCGTGACCGCGTCGTCGATCCGGTTGATGTCGACGCCCGACTGCGCGTAGAGCGAGCCCGCGTCGGTGTACGCGTGGTTCGTCCCGAAGACGTAGTAGGCGAGACCGCGACGCTCGCGCACCTCGGTGAAGAGGCGCGAGGACATGCCGCCGCCGAGCACGGTCGCGAGCAGCTGGAGCACGTAGCGGTCGGGGTCGACGAGCGGCCGGCTGCGGACGCCGAGCACGAGGTGCGCCTGGTCGGACTGCTTCGTGTGCACCTTGACGCGGCCGTTCGCGACGGGCTGCCACGGCGTCCGGCGAGCCGGTGTCGGCGCGGCTCGAGGTCGCCGAGCAGGTCCTCGAGCCTCTCGCTGCAGGCCGTCGCCGAGCCGTCCGCCGACGCCGACGACCATCCGGTCGGGCCGGTACCAGGTGCTCGTGTAGTCGAGGAACGTCTGCTGCGTGGCGCCGCGGACGGTCTCCTTGCGGCCGATGATGTCCCAGCCGAGCGGCTGGTCGCCGTAGAGGAGCGTCTCGTAGACGCCGCCGATGAAGTCGCGCGGCGTGTCGAAGTACATGTTCATCTCCTCGATGATCACGCCCTTCTCGCGCTCGATCTCGTCCGCGTCGAAGCGGGAGTTGCGGAGCATGTCGACGAGGACGTCGAGCGCCGTGTCGCGCGTCTCGGCGGCGCAGCGGACGTAGTAGCCCGTGTACTCCTTGCCGGTGAAGGCGTTGAACTCGCCGCCGATCGAGTCGATCTCGCCCGCGATGTCGCGCGCGGTCGGCCGGCGCTCGGTGCCCTTGAAGAACATGTGCTCGGCGAAGTGCGCGATCCCGTTCGTCTCGGCGCGTCTCGTAGCGCGAGCCCGCGGCGAGCATGACGAAGCACGAGACCGACTGGGCCTGCGGCATCGGCGCGGTCAGCACCCGCAGGCCGTTCGACAGTCGAGTGCCGCTCGAAGACCCCCATCGCCGGCCATGGTATAGAGGCACTCGTGGCGGGCGAGAAGATGGCGCGGGCGGTGGCGGCGCAGCCCGAGTGGCTGGCGCAGGTGCCGACTGACCGGCGGCTGCCCGACGGGCGGGTCGCCGCCGTCGGCTGCGGCACCTCGTTCCACGCCGCGCAGACGAGCGGCAACGGGTTCGACGCGCTCGAGGCCGTGCTCGCCGCCGCCGGAGGCCGACGTGCTCGTGCTCGTCAGCCACGAGGGCGGGACGCCGCTGACGCTCGAGGCGGCGCAGGCCTTCGCCGGGCCGAAGTGGCTCATCACGGGCAAGCCCGAGAGCGCGATCGCGGCGCTCTCCGACGAGGTGCTCGTCGTCACGCCCGAGGTGGAGGAGAGCTACTGCCACACCGCGTCTGTACACCTGCGCCGTCGCCGCGCTCGCGGCGCTCCGCGGCGAGGACGTTTCGTGGCTGGCGACGCGGTCGCGAGCGGCTCGCCGGCGAGCGTCTGCCCGTCTCCGATCACGAGCGCTTCGTGGTCACGGGCGCGGGCCGCGACTGGCCGACGGCGCAGGAAGCCGCGTTGAAGCTGCGCGAGGGCGTCTACGCCGCCGCTGAGGCGCACCTCCTCGAAGAGCTCCTCCACGGCCACCTGGCGGCGATCGACGAGTCGCGTTCGCTGTTTCGTGCTCGAGGGCGAGGGGCGGGCTGCGGCGCGAGCGGCTCAGGCGGTGGCGGCGCTGCAGGCAATCGGCTGCGACGTCG
>CAWGZI010000010.1:0-857362 GCA_963827015.1 uncultured Gaiellaceae bacterium
AAAACCGGCTGCTCGTCCTGATCCGGTGGTCATTCAGCTTCGCGACGCGCGGTCGCGGCGCGCGACTGATCACGGATGCTTCGACGACGAGCAGCGCGGCGGGTGAGGAGCCCACGGGAACGACACCGTCGGACGTCGCATGATCCGCGGGCCCAGAAGGCCATCGTCACCGACACGGCACCGTCAAGACCGACAGTCCGCCGGCTCCCGTATCCGTCCGCGAGCCGCGGGCCAGGTCGGAAGCGTGTCCGTCTCGGCTCGGCTTCGCGGTCGTTCGCGTGGGCTGGCTACGCGGCCTGCGGGTGGGCGATTGCGTACGCGGTTGCCGTCCGTGGCTATCACGGACTGGGCGGGACGCTCGGCCTTCCGGGGACGTTCGAGGATCCCGCGCGCCTGCGTGCGGCCAGCCTCGTGGCCGGAGCCGGGATCTTCATGGCCGGCGTCGGCACGCTTGCGCTGGTCCCGGCCGTGGGGCGTGAGGCTTCCGCGATGGCTCGTGCTCACACCCGCGCTGGCGGGAGCCGTGATTGCGTTGACGCACGCACTGACGGCGTACGTCACGAAGACGTTGCATCTCCTCGGTGTGATCGAGATCGAGTTCCGCGGCTGGGTGCGGCCTGATGAAAAGTCTCTAATTCTTTGGGATCTGCTCTTCTACGAGCCCTGGTTCTTGGGTCTCGGGGTGCTCGTCATGCTCGGGGTGCTCCACCATTACGGCCGGACGGGCGGAACGTATCGAGGCCAGCGACGGCTCGCGGTCGTGTGCGGCGCTACGAGCATGGTGTGGACGGCGATCGCCTGCGTCCAATTCATCTAGCGGGAGCGTTGGGCGCGTGTCACTCGCCGCGCGCCAACTCGCGCCGCTGGCGCGGCGAACGTGGGCTGCCGCAGTCGATGCGTGAAAGGATTGACCACGGGGAAGTAGCGGCGGGGGTGGGATTTGAACCCACGGGACGCTTGCACGCCCAACGGTTTTCAAGACCGCCCGATTCGACCGCTCTCGCACCCCGCCGAGCGATCGAGTGTAGAGAGGCGCAGGTAGCGTCCGCCCATGGGTCTCGTCGTCCAGAAGTTCGGCGGCACGTCCGTCGAGGGGCCGGAGCGGCTGAAGGCGGTCGCGCGCCGGCTCGTGGCCGCGCGCGACGCCGGCAACGACGTCGTCGGCGTCCTCTCGGCGATGGGCGAGGGCGACCGACGAGCTCGTCGACGTTGCCCACCAGATCTCGCCCGCGCCGCATCCGCGCGAGCTCGACATGCTGCTCTCGGTCGGCGAGCGGATCTCGTGCGCGCTCGCCGCGATGGCGATCCACGACCTCGGGCACACCGCGATCTCGCTGACCGGCTCGCAGGCCGGCGTCGTCACGGACACCGAGCACACGCGCGCGAAGGTGCTCGAGATCCGGCCGCGGCGGATCCGCGATGCGCTCGAGCAGGGCGCGATCGTGCTCGTCGCCGGCTTCCAGGGCGTCTCGACCGCGCACGAGGTGACGACGCTCGGCCGGGGCGGCTCCGACGCGACCGCCGTCGCGCTCGCGGCCGCGCTCGGGGCGGACACGTGCGAGATCTACACCGACGTCGAGGGCGTCTTCACGGCCGATCCACGCGTCGTGCCGCAGGCGCGCAAGCTGGACGCGGTCTCGTACGAGGAGATGCTCGAGCTGTCCGCATCCGGCGCGAAGGTGCTGATGCTGCGCTCGATCGAGTTCGCCCGCAACCACGGAGTCCGCATCCACGTCCGCTCGTCGCTCTCCGGCGACGAGGGAACCTGGGTCGTCAGTCAGGAGGAGTTGATGGAGCAGCCGATCATCTCGGGAATCGCGCACGACACCTCGGAGGCGGAGGTGACGATCCTCGGCGTGCCCGACCGGCCCGGGATCGCGGCCCGCGTCTTCCGCACGCTCGCCGACGTGGGCGTGAACGTGGACATGATCGTCCAGAACGTCTCCGCCGAGGGGCACACGGACATCTCGTTCACGCTGCCGAAGGCGGAGATGCGGCGCGCCGAGGAGGTGCTCGACGCCGCTGGCCGGACGAGATCGGCGCGCGCGGGCTCGCGCACGACCCTGACATCGCCAAGATCTCGCTCGTCGGCGCCGGCATGCGCACGCATCCAGGCGTGGCGGCGGACATGTTCGACGCGCTCGCCGAGGCCGGGATCAACATCGGGATCATCTCGACCTCGGCCGTGCGGATCTCGTGCGTCGTCCCGGCCGGAGAGGTCGAGCGCGCGGTCCAGGCCGTGCACGAGCGCTTCAAGCTGCACGAGCCGGTGGTGTCGGCAGAGGCCTAGCGCTCGACGCGCTCGGGCGCGCCGTACTGCGCGCAGCACGTCCGGCACGCTCGCCCTGGAAGTTCTCCAGGATCGCGAGCGCCATGCGGTCGACCACGGCGGTGCCGTTCAGCGTGTGCACCGTCTCGGGGCCGCTGCTCGCCCCGGTAGCGGATCCCGAGCCGCCGCGCCTGGAAGTCGGTCGTGTTCGAGATCGACGCCGTCTCGCGGTAGCGGTCCTGGCTCGGGAACCAGATCTCGACGTCGTACGTCTTCGCGGCCGCGCTCGAGATGTCGCCCGCCGGCGAGCACGACGACCCGGTACGGCAGCCCGAGCTCGCGCACGAGCTCCTCCGTGTTCGCGAGCAGGAGCTCGTGCTCGTCCCACGAGTCCTCGGGCCGGGTGAACGAGAACTGCTCGACCTTGTTGAACTGGTGGACGCGGATCATCCCGCGCGTGTCGCGGCCGGCGGCGCCCGCCTCGCGACGGAAGCAGGGCGAGAAGGCGGCGTAGCGGAGCGGCAGCTCGTCGGCGTCGAGGATCTCGCCCGCGTGCAGGCTCGCGAGCGGGATCTCCGCCGTGCCGGCCAGGTAGAGGCCGTCCTCGGGCACCTCGTAGACGTTCGCGTCGTCGGACGGGAACGCGCCCGTGCCGATCAGCGCCTCCTCGCGGACGAGCACGGGCGGCAGCACCGTCGTGAATCCCTTCTGGGCGAGGCGGTCGAGCGCGAACGAGTAGAGCGCGAACGCGAGTCGCGCCGTGTCGCCGATCCAGTAGCCGAAGCGGGCGCCCGACATCCGCGCCGCGCGCTCCATGTCGAAGCGGCCGACCTCGACGTGCTCGCGCGCCTCGCCGCCCGTGGCCGGGTCGCCGACGCGGCGAACCTCGCGGACGTCGTCCTCGGTCGAGCCGTCCGGGGTGTCCGCGTGCGGGAGGTTGGGGACGCGGAGCGCGAGCCGGTCGCGCTCGCTCTCGGCCGCTGCGTATTCCTCCTCGGCGGCGCGCAGCTGCTCCTTCACCTGCTGCAGCTCCGCGAGCTGCTCGGGCGAGGGCTTGCCCTTCAGCTTCGTCTTCCCGCGCAGCTCGTCGAGCTTCGGCACGAGCGCGCGCCAGCGCTCGTCGGCCGCGAGCAGCGCGTCGAACGCCTCGTCGGCGCCCTTGCGCGCGAGCGCGGCGCGGTAGGCGTCGGGATCGTGGCGGGCGGCCTTGAGGTCGATCATGCCCGCAAGTCTAGGAGCGCCTCGAGCACCTGCGCGACGCCCTCCTCCGCGGCGCTCGGGCAGATCCAGTCCGCCCGCGCCTTCAGCAGCTCGTTCGCATTCTCGACGGCGACGCCGAAGCCGGCCCAGTCGAGCAGCTCGAGGTCGTTCTCGCCGTCCCCGAACGCGACCGTGTGCTCGGCGGTGAAGCCGAGATGCTCGGCGACGAACGCAAGCCCGGTGCCCTTGGAGATCGCGGGGCTGGCGAGCTCGAGGAAGTAGGGGAGCGACTTGGCGATGAAGAGGCGGTCGCCGAGCTGCTCGTCGAGCCTGGCGCGGAGGACGTCGAGACGGTCGGGATCGTCGACGACGACGAGCTTCGTCGGCGGGCGCTCGATCCAGCGCGAGCAGGTCGCCCACCTCGTGCAGCGGGATGCTCTGGAAGTCGGCGTACGCGCGGGCGTGCTCGGTGACGGTGGCGACGTAGAGCTCGTCGTCGACGTAGCAGTTGAGCCCGAAGCCCGTCCGCTTCGACCGCGGCGATCGCCTCCCGCGCGAGCTCGAGCGGGATCGGCTCGTGCAGGAGCCACTCGCGGCTGACGGGGTCGACGACGGCCGCGCCCTGGTAGCAGACGAGCGGCGCGGTCACGCCCGCCGCCTCGCCGTACGGGAGGACGGAGCGGAACATCCGGCCGGTCGCGATCACGACGTGGATGCCGGCGTCGCGGGCGGCCTCGAGGGCGGCGATCGTCCGCGGCTGCAGCTTGCCGTCCTCCCAGATCAACGTCCGGTCGAGGTCGCACGCGATCGCGGCGACGTCGCGGGGAAAGTCGTCGGGGAGCGTCAGCTCGTCGACTCGACGACGTACGCGGCGACGTCGGCGATTTCCTGCTCGCTGAGGCTGTCCCCGAAGGACGGCATCGCGCCGCGGCCGTTCGTGACGCGGTCGACGACGAGGCCGAAGTCAGGCTTCGCCTGGTCGAGATTCGGGCCGACGTTGCCCGTCGAGCCGGCCGCCTCGAGCGTGTGGCAGCCGCCGCAGCCGGCCGAGGCGAAGATCTTCGCCCCGTTCGTGGCATCGCCCTCGAGCGTCGACGTGGGCTGCTCCGACGTCGTCGCAGCCGGCAGCGTGCCCTCGACCGTCTCCGGCGTGGCGCCGACCTCCTCGCCGCCGCCGCAGCCGGCAAGGCCGACCAGCAGGGCGATCAGAGCGACGATGACGGCGGCGCGGCGCATCGGCAGAGAGCTTAACCAGCCGTGCTAGGGTGTGTGTCGAGCAAGCGCGATCGCGATCGCCGCGCCCATCCCGAGCACGTCGCCGGGCGTGTCGTTGACGACGAGCGAGACGGCGAGGCCGACGAGGAACGCGTCGAGCACCGGATTGCGGCGGGCGCGCAGGGCGATCGCGACCAGGATCGCCAGCGATCCGAGCACGACCGCGGTCGCGCCGAGGCTCGCAGCGGTTCGCCGCACGGAGAGCTCGATCCGGTCGGCGATGTCTCCGGCGAGCGCCGCAGGGCCGTCGCCGACGGCGTCGGTGACGTGGCTCGAGCCGCCGGTCGCCGCATCGAGGCCGAGGAGGACGAGAGCGAGCGCGACGGCGCCCGCCGCGACGATCCCCGCAAGCCGCCAGGTCGGCCGCTCGCCGCGCAGGCGCAGCCAGAGGACGAGGTAAGCCGCTGCGAGCACGACGATGCCGCCGCCGTCGGCGCCGAAGCGGTTGCCGCCGATGGTGACGAACGCGAGCCCGGCGACGAGGAGCCCCGCGCGGCCGAGCAGCGCCGCGCCGAGGAGCGCGGGGGCGAGCAGCATCGTCTCGAGCAGGTTGTTGATCCCGTAGAAGCGGCCCGACTGCGACGGCCCGAACGGCGACAGTGCCACCGTCTCGGCGTCGAGGCCCAGCGAGAGGAGATAGGCGGCGAGGATCGCCGCGCACGCCCAGCCGAGGGGCAGGAGCAGGACGGCGATCCCCGCGAGGATCGCGAGCCACGGGCTCAGCCAGAGGTTCGCGGCGAGCACGACGAGCAGCGCCCGGAGCGCATGGCGCGGCCGGGCCAGAGCGCCAGGCCGATCAGCAGCGCCGCGAGCGCGATCGTCAGCGGCAGGCGCCAGTCCGAGTTCCGCTCGATCCGGTCGTCGAGCGTCTCCAGCGCCTCGGCGGGATCGTCGTCGGCCACGACGCGGAGGCGGCCGGTGGCGACGTCGGTGACCGAGACGAGGCCGTCGATCCGGGTCGAGTCGGAGGTGAGCAGGCCGCGCGCGCCGAGGAGGGCGATCGGATAGCGGACGTCGTTGTCGCTCTTCCCCGGGGGCGGCAGCGAGACGAGGATCTCCGGCCTCGGTGGGCTCGCCGAGCTCGATCCGGTTCTCGCCCGCTCGCGATCCCGCCGAGCAGCCCGTGCTCGAGCTTGCCGCGCAGCAGCGCCGCGAGCGCCGACTCGCGCGTCACCGTCGGCCCGGCGCCGGGGACGAGCAGGCCGATCGCGGCGCGGTCGGCGTAGTCGGCCGGGTCGAAGGGCGGCACGACGCGGACGCCGGCCTGCGCGGGCGCGGCCGCGAGCAGGGCCAGGACGACGAGGGCCACGCGCATCGCGCGATTCTCGCCGTTTGCGAGGATCACGGCATGGCGGTCACCGACGCGCTCCCCGTCTACCACCATCGGGAGCGCCACTCGCTCCACGTCGACGCGACCGCCCGAGGCCGCGCTGGCCGCGGCCAGGCAGACGCGGTTCGAGGACGTGCCGCTGGTGCGGGCGCTCTACCGGCTGCGCGGGCTGCGAGCCGCGCCGGACGTGGACCGATCTGGGACGCGATGCTCGAAGAGGGGTTCCGGCTCCACGACGCGGAGACGCTCGTGCTCATCGGCCGCCCCTGGTCACCGCGCGGCGGCATCCGCCGGCCGAAGACTTCGCCGGGTTCGACGAGCCGGGCTACGCGAAGATGGCGATGGATCTCCGCGCCGTCGCCGAGGGCCGCGGCGCGCGGCTGGAGACGGAGACCCGCGTCTTCCTCACCGATGCGCGCTCACGGCGCCGGTTCCTCGCCTACTGGCTCGTGATCCGGCCCTTCAGCGGCTTGATCCGGCGCCTCTGGCTGCGCGCGGCCAAGCATCGCGCCGAGCACGCTCCGCCCGCACCTTCCTGACCGTTTTCCGCGTTTTCTCTGAAGCATGGCCTCGAGTCGAGCAAGCAGCAGCCCGTGCCGCCGTAGACCTCACGTTCGAAGAGCTCTACCGTGGCCACCGCGCCGACGTCTATCGCGCTGCTCTGCGCGAGCTCGGCAACGCGGACGACGCCGAGGACGTGACGCAGGCGGCGTTCGTCGACGCCTACAAGGCCGTGCTCCGGGGCACGCAGCCGCAGTCGCCTCGCGCGTGGCTGCTGGCGATCTCCGAGAACGTGCGCAAGCGCCGCTATCGGACGTCGCAGCGCCGGCCCCGCGAGCTGCCGCTCGATGCGGACTTCCCGCTCGCGGCCGAGCTGCCGACCGAGCAGGCGCACGCGCTGGCCGAGGCGCTCGCCGCGCTGCCGCCCGAGCAGCGCCGCGTCTTCGTGCTTCCGCGAGATCGTCGGCCTCTCCTACGAGGAGATCGCAGCGAGGGTCGACTCGACGGTGGCCTCGGTGCAGATGCTGCTCTTCCGCGCTCGCCGGTCGCTGCGCGAGGTGCTCGATCCACCCGTCGTGTCCCGCCGCAAGACCGGCGCGTGGTTCGCCGATTCCCGGTTGGCTGACCGGACTGGTGTCGCGCTTCGAGGTTGCGGGCCTGACGCCGCGCGTCGTCGGCGCGACCGGCGCGACGGCTTTGGCGGTGCTCGGATCGAGCGTCGCCGTCCCACAGGCGCCAGCGGACGTGCGACCGCCGTCGCGGGCCGCAGAGCCGACGCAGCGGCTCGCCTCGGCGCCCGCCAAGGTCGTTGCGCGAGTGGCGCCAAAGGGCGCGCCCACACGGTCGGCCTCACCCAGGCTCCGGTCGACGGTTCGCGTGCAGCAGACGACGGCGACGAAGCCGAAGCCCACGGCGCACCGCGGCGGCGACGCCCGTCCAGCCGCCCGCGCTCACGCCTGTGGCCGCAGCGTCTCCGGAGGTGGCGGCGTCGCCCGGCACGGTCGCGGTCGTCCCGACGACGATCGGCGTCGGTTCCGACGAAGTCCGTTGCGGTCCCGCTGCCCGTGCCCGGAGTCTTGCCGCCCGAGCTGACGGTTCCCGTGCCGGACGTGCAGCTGCCCGTCGATCCGCAGCAGGTCGTGCCGAAGCTGCCCGTGCCCGTTCCGGTGCCGCCGCTGCCGTCGCCCACGCAGGTGGTCGAGGTTGCAGCCGGCGCGGCGGGCGCCGCTGGGGCGAGCGCTCCACCGCTGCCGGTGCCTTCAGTGCCTCTCGTGGCACTGCCGCAAGCGCCGTAGCCGAGAGGCAAGAAGCGCGCAGCTCTGTCGCCGTCCCGTCCTAGCAGGCCGACGACCCAACGCGCGCCTCCAGCTATTGAGAGGCCATTGCGGTCCCAATCCTTTCTCGGGCACGAAAAGGGCGGCCGTTGCCGGCCGCCCCTTCTCGAGATCAGGTGGTGCGTGCTGCGCTAGCCGGTCGCTTCGGCGTTCCCCAGTGCGTCACAGGTGGCGGGGCCGACGATCGTCCCCTGGGCGAGGACGTTCGCGGAGACGCCGCAGATGTTCGCGGCGACGCCCACGGGAACCTGGACCGTGTTGTCGGCGACGTAGAGGTTGATCAGACCCTCCTGGGTGCCGCCACCACCGCCGCCCGCGGCGGGACCGCGTGCCTCGGCGCCGGCGACAGCGGTGCAGTCGACCGGGGCGACGGCGGTCGCGGACGCGAGCACGTTCACTGCGACGCCGCAGACGTTCGCCGCGACCCCGATCGGGATCTGGACGGTGTTGTCGACGACGGCCACGTTGACGAGACCGGACTGATTCGGCTGCGCAGCTCCGGTCGAGACGACGGCCAGTGCCATCGTCAGTACGAGCGCAAAGACCATGCTGAAGCGCTTCATGTGTTTCCCTCCTCTCCGGGCGCGCCCAAGCGGCCCGGTTGTTGTCGGCCTGCTAGGAAGCACTTCACCTACCCGGCCTGCATGAGTTGAAACACATAAAAAGAGGGGGCGCATCTCGTCCGCCCGACGGCTGTTCCTAGCAGGCCGACAAGCGTGGGAGGGCGCCCCCTCGCGCATCGTACGGTGTCGATCGGGTGTACGTTCCCGTGATGCTGATCGAACGGAGCATGCATCCGGAATGGCTCTCGAACGCCTACCTCGTCGCGGACGAGCCGGGCGGCACGGCCGTCTTCATCGACAGCGGCGGGCCCCTCGAGCCGCTGCACGCGGTCGTCGAGCGCGAGGGCCTGAACGTGACGCACCTGCTGACGACGCACTCCCATCACGATCACATCGCCGGCGACGACGAGCTCCTGGAGCGCTACGGCCTCGAGATCGTCAAGGGGCCCGGTCTCGACCGGCGGCCTGACGATCGAGGCGCTCGAGACACCGGGCCACGCCGACGACCATCTCGCCTTCATCGCGAACGAGACGGTCGCGTTCACGGCCGACATCCTCTTCAAGGACGCCGTCGGCGGCGGTCCCGACGCGGCGCCGATCCGGACGTCGGTCATGGACGTGCTGATGGCGCTGCCGCCCGACACCCGCGTCCTGCCCGGCCACACGGACGAGACGACGATCGGCCGCGAGTGGGAGGAGAATCCGTTCGTCCGCTACTGGCGCGGCGAGGCGAGCTCGATCGACGAGAAGGTGCGGGTCGGCGGCGAGGACGCGACCCTCGTGGTCTGGTCGCCGGACTACGACGGCAAGGGCAAGGCGATGGTGCGCTTCGCCGGGGGGCGCGAGGCGATCGTCGGCGGTTCTCGGGTCGAGCGTTGAGCTTCCTCGTCGACGAGAAGCTCGAGGAGTACGCCGAGCGGCACACGACGGCGCCGGACCCGCTGCTGGCCGAGCTCGCGGCCGAGACGAAGGCGACGATGGCGTCGCCGCAGATGCTCACCGGGCCGATCGAGGGCCGCTTCCTCGAGCTGCTCGTGGCCGGGATCGGCGCGAGGCGTGTGCTCGAGATCGGCACGTTCACCGGCTACTCGGCCCTCTCGATGGCGGCTGCGCTGCCGCCGGACGGGCGCATCGACACGCTCGACATCGAGCCGAAGCACGCCGAGGTTGCTCAGCGCTACTTCGACCGCAGCCCGCACGGCGACAGGATCACGCTGCACCTCGGCCCGGCGCTCGAGACGATCGGGACGCTCGAGGGCGAGTTCGACTTCGTCTTCATCGACGCCGACAAGGAGAACTACGACGCGTACTACGAGGCGGTGCTGCCACGGCTGTCCGCGGGCGGGCTGATCGCGATCGACAACACGCTCTGGAGCGGCCGCGTGCTCGACCCGCCCGACGAGACGACGAGGCTGATCGCGGCGCTGAACGACAAGCTCGCCGCCGACGACCGCGTCGTCGTCGTCCAGCTGACGGTGCGCGACGGCGTCACCCTCGTCCGTCGCCGCTAGTCGGGACACGTCCGAAAGGGACAGTAGGTTGAGCGGCCCATGCGCCTGCTCGTCGCCCGCTGCGAGGTCACCTACACCGGCCGCCTCGACGCCTACCTGCCCGAGGCGGTGCGGCTGCTGATGATCAAGTCCGACGGCTCCGTGCTCGTGCACGCCGACAGCGGCGGCTACCGCCCGAGCAACTGGATGACGCCGCCGACGGTGATCGAGGAGGCGGACGGGCTGATCGTCGTCCGCAAGCGCGCCGGGAAGACGGAGGACCGGCTCGAGATCCGGATCGCCGAGGTGCTCTCGGACCAGGAGCACGAGATGGACGAGGTCGAGGGGCTGGAGAAGGACGGGGTCGAGAAGCATCTGCAGGAGGCGCTCGCGGCCGCGCCGACGTGGCTCGAGGCGGAGCTCCGGCTCGACCGGCGCGAGTGGATGACCGAGATCGGGCCGGTCGACCTGATGTGCCGCGACTGCGACGACGGCTGGGTCGCGGTCGAGATCAAGCGCGTCGGCACGATCGATGCGGTCGAGCAGCTGACGCGGTACCTCGGCTTCATCCGCGCCGACCCGGCGAAGCAGCGCTGCCGCGGCATCCTCGCCGCCCAGTCGTTCAAGCCGCAGGCCGTGACCCTGGCCGAGAGCCGCGGGATCGTCTGCGTCGAGGTCGACCTCGCCGTCCTCCGCGGCGAGCGCGAGCCCGAGCTGACGCTCTTCGCCTGATCAACCGCCGCCGATGACGACGAGCTCGTCGACGACCTCGCGCGGCGGCCTCGTCGCGTCGAGCTCGTGTGTGCACGTCGCGCGCAGCCGCGGCACGACCCATTCGAGCTCGGAGACGATCCGCTCGCGCTCGACCGGGTCTTTGCCGTAGTCGTTCGTCGTCCGCCGAGCGATCCGCTCCAGCAGCACGTCCGCAGGAGCGTTCAGCAGCACGACTGCGTCGAAGCGATCGTAGAAGCGGCCCTGATTCCCCACGCACCCGGCGACGTACAGCGTCGGCTCGTCGCCGGAGTCGAGCAGCGCTGCGATCCGGTCCTCTCGCCAGAGCCACTCATCGGAGGGAGCCCACTCGCTCCATTCGTCGGTGTCGGCGTCGACGACGCGGAAGCCGCGCCGGCCGAGCTCGGCCAGCGCCGACGACTTGCCCGCCCCGGACAGCCCGGTGACCAGCACGCGCGCGATTGTCAGTCCTCGGGCTCGCCGTCGTTGTAGTCGACGATCTCGATCCGGCCGATGACGCCGAGCCCGCGCCAGGCGATCTTGTTCGAGCGCGGGTAGAAGGCCATGTCGTTCGGCTTGCGGGTGCCGTAGATCAGCATCGTCAAGCCGGCCTCGCCTGCCCGGAACGAATGGCTGACGCGTGTGCCCGGGGGGCGGGCGACCACGTGCCCGGGCCGGATCGGGATCTCCTCCTTCTCCGCGCCGGTCCCTGCGGCGAACGACGGTGACGGCCAGAGGTGGAGCGTCCCCTCGCCCTCGAGGATGACGAAGATCTCCTCCTCCTCGGAGTGGCAGTGCGGCACCGAGCCGCGTGCGCCGGGGTCGAGCCGCTCCCAGTGGAAGCCGGCCTGGTCGGAGCGGTCCTCCGTCGCCAGCGGCGCCGTCGTCGCGGCTCCCCAGCGCTCGAGCTCGACCTCGTCGACGTTGAGGATGTTGGCCGGGCGCGGAGCGGGCTCGCCGTACCTCGAGCGGCGGCGCCTCCGCCTCGCGATCCCACGGGTCGTCGGTGCGACCCTCGACCCACGGCCAGCCGAAGCGCACCGCCCCCGAGCGCGGCAGCCACCCGAAGTCGGTCGGGTGTCGCGTCCCGAAGACGAGGTACTCGAGACCGTCGGGCCCGGCGACGAACGTGTGCTCGAGCTCGTTCGCGCGGTGGATGACGCAGTCGCGCGGCCGCACCTCGTGCACTTGGTCGTCCTGCCACGCGAGCCCGGAGCCGGAGAGGACGTAGTACGACCTCCTCCGACGCGCCGTGGGAGTGGGGCGGCGTCGGCAGCTTCCCGGGCGCGACGCGGACGCGGTTGAGGCCGACGTCCTTCGTGCCCGCCGCCTCGCCGAGCCGCTGCCACGTCGCGTCCATCTCGCCCTTGGCGCGGTGATACGGCTCGACGTCGTCCCAGTGAGCCAGACCCATTCCCGGAAATCTAGGGGACGACGGCGGCCTTCAGATAGTCCGGCGGTGGATCGGCCAGCAACGCGGGCACATCCTCCAGCCGAACGCGGTGGGTGATCAGGCGCCGCCAGGGATAGGCGCCGCTCGCCAGGAAAGCGAGCGCGGCGCGGACGTGGCGCGGCGCGTGATGGAAGGCGCCGCGCAGCGTCAGCTCCTCGTAGTGGAGCCGGTACGCGTCCACGCGCAGCTCGGCGCCGGACTCGCGGCCGCCGAAGAAGGCGACCGTGCCGCCGGGGCGGACGAGCTCGAGTGCTCGCTGCCAGGCCTCGGCGGTGCCGACGGCCTCGATCACGATGTCGGCGCCCTCCCCGTCGCCGGTGGCGCCGCCGAACTCGGGCACGAGGGCGCGCCGCTCTGCACGCCCACCGACGACCTCTGCACGGCCGCCCGCGTCGGCGACGCACGCGGCGAGCATCAGCCCGATCGGCCCCGCGCCGAGGATCGCGACGCGGTCGCCCTGCTCGACGCCGGCCCGCTCGACGCCGCGCAGGCAGCAGGCGAGCGGTTCCACCATCGCCGCCACCTCCGGCTCGACGCCCGCGGGGACGGGGAGGAGGTTGACCTCCGCGATCGCCGCGGGCACGAGCAGCAGCTCTGCGTAGGCGCCGTTGAGGAGCTCGATCGGCGCGCCGCGCTCGTCGGTTGCGGCGGAGTTCGCGGCGACGACGCGCCTGCCGGTGGCGACGTCGATCCCGCAGAACTCGTGCCCGAACGGGCTCGGCAGCTCGCCGAGCAGAACCGGATGGCCACGCCGGAACGCCTTCAGGTCGGTGCCGTCGGTGAGCGCCACCTCGACCTGGACGAGGACGTCTCCAGGGCCGGCCTCGGGGCGCGGTACCTCCTCCAGCCGGAGGTCGCCGGGCCCGTGGAAGCGGAGCGCTCTCACGGCGTGAAGACCACCTTCAGCGCGTGACCGGAACGGTAGAGCTCCAGCCCCTCGTCGAAGCGCTCGAGCGGCAGCACCGTCGGCTCCGGCAGGTCGAGGCGGGGCAGGAGCGCGAGCGCCTCGCGCATGTGGTGCGACGTCGCCGAGCGCGAGCCGGTCAGCGTGAGCTCGTTGCGGTAGACGAGGTCGAGGTCGACGGGCGCGGCCGGCGAGAAGACGAGCACGGTGCCGCCGGGCGCAACGGCCTCCAGAGGCGCCGCGGGTGCGCAGAGCACGGCCGCGTCGACGTCGCCGTCGGGATCGCGTCCCGCTCGCTCGGGCCGCGTGTCGGTCGCGAAGACCTCGTCGCCCCGCGCGCGCAGCACGGCGGCGAAGAGCTGCCCGACGAAGCCCTGGCCGACGACGAGGACGCGGCCGCTCGGAACGCGCTCGGCGCCGCGCAGCACGCAGGCGAGCGGCTCCAGGTAGGTACCGACGGCGTCGTCGATCCCGTCCGGCAGCTCGATCCCGTCGGCCGTCTCGACCTCCTCGGCGAAGCCGCCGGGGACGATCGTCGGCTCCGCGAAGCGCTCGCACGTCGACTCGTGGCCGGCGCGGCAGCGGTCGCAGTCGCCGCAGGGGAGGTGGTGGATCAGCGCGAGGCGGGCCCCGTCCGCCCTCGCGGCGACGACCTCGTGCCCGAGCACCGTCCCCGCCGGCGCGACGCCGATCTTCTCGACGTCCGAGCCGCAGAGCCCGGCTGCGAGCACGCGCATCGGCTCGGCCGGCGCGGGCGTGTCCGCGAGGCGGGGCTGTCCGTCGGCGTCGAGCACGACCGCGCGCACGCCCGCATCGTACGGTCGGCGGCGCCGATACCCTCGCCGTCCGATGCGCCGGCGCCTGCCCCAAGTCCTCCGCGTTCGCGACTACGCGCTGTCGCTGGGCTCGAGCGTCACCTACGGCTTCGGGCGCGAGATGGTCTTCGTCGCCGTCGGCTGGCAGGTCTACGACATCTCGCGGAACCCCTTCCACCTCGGGCTCGTCGGGCTGGCCGAGTTCCTGCCGCTGCTCCTGTTCGCGCTGCCGGCGGGTGCGATCGCCGACCGGCTCTCACGGAAGCTGATCTACGGCGGCTCGCTCGCGGTCGACGCGGCGATCACGCTGTCGCTCCTGCTCGTCAGCCTCAGCGGCGCCGACAAGCTCTGGCCTTTCCTCGCACTCTCGTTCGCCAGCGGCTGCGCGGCGGCACTCGGCAACCCGGCCATCCGCTCGATGACGCCGACGCTCGTCCCCCTCGAGCTGCTGCCGAACGCGATCGCACTCCGCTCGACGACCTTCCAGGGCGTCGTGGTCGTGGGCCCGGCGGTCGGCGGTCTGCTCTTCACGCTCGGGCCCGAGGTCGTCTACGTCACCGGTGCAGTGCTGATGCTCGTTGCCGTCGCCTTCGTCGTCCCGATGCAGCCGAGGGAGGTGGAGGGCGCCGCGTTCGACGTCGGCACGTCGCGGCTGACGGCCCTGCTCGCAGGCCTCCGCTTCGTCCGGCGGACGCCGGTCCTGCTGGGCGCGATCTCGCTCGACCTCGTCGCGGTCCTGTTCGGCGGCGCCGTGGCGCTGCTGCCCGTCTTCGCCCGCGACGTCCTCGACGTCGGGCCGATCGGCCTCGGCGTCCTGCGGAGCGCGCCCGCGGTCGGCGCCGTGCTGGCCGGGATCATGCTGACGCGACGGCCGCTGCAGGGGATGGCCGGCCGGAAGCTCCTGATCGTGGTGGGCGTCTTCGGCGCGAGCATGGTCGTCTTCGGCCTGTCGCACTCGTTCCCGCTCTCGTTCGTCGCGCTGGCCGTCAGCGGCTTCGCGGACATGATCAGCATGAACATCCGCTCGATGATCACCGCGCTCGCGACCCCGGATGCGCTGCGCGGCCGCGTCAACGCCGTCGAGATGGTGTTCATCAGCGCGTCGAACGAGCTCGGCGCCTTCGAGTCGGGCGCAGCGGCGGCGCTCGTCGGCGCCGTTCCCGCGGTCGTGATCGGCGGCTCGCTGACCGTGCTCTGCGCGCTCGTGTGGCCGAAGCTCTTTCCGAGGATGGCCGGGATCGACCGGCTGGAGTCGCTGCACGCCTCCGCGGCGCCGCCTTGACCGATTCTTGATCTCGACTGTGTGACAATCGCCTCACAGTCGAACGGAGGGGCGCTTGAAGCTGCGCAGGCTGTCCACGGCACACCTGCTCGTCCTGGGCGCGTTCGTCGTCGCCGGGGCGACTGCGCTGCCGGCGCTCGCGGTGCGCGCGGCCGCCGATCCGGACCCGACCCGCTTCCCCGGCGGCCCGTACTTCGTCATCGGCTGCGGCGTCAGCCTGATGTCGAACGACGACCCGATCGCGCTCCCGGGCAAGACGGGTGCGTCGCACCATCACACGTTCATCGGCAACCGGGCCGTCGTCGCGAGCTCGACCGCAGCGTCGCTCGTGGGGGGCGCATCGAGCTGCGAGGATCTCGGCGACTCGTCCGCGTACTGGGTGCCGACGCTGTTCGCGGGAGCCCGAGCGCTGCGCCCGCTCGTCGGCGTCGGCTACTACGTCCGCCGCACCACGGAGCCCGTCCGCTCCTTTCCGCAGGGGCTCGTGATGATCGCCGGCAACCAGAACGCAAAGCGGCCGCAGTCGCTCTCGGTCGTCGGCTGGGGCTGCGGCGGCTTCGGCGCGCCGCCCAAGTCCGCGGTGGTGCCGAACTGCCCGTCGAATCGTGCGCTGCACCTCCGCGCGACGTTCCCCTCCTGCTGGAACGGCCGCGACCTCGACAGCGCCGATCACAAGCGGCACATGGCCTACGCGACGGGCGGGCGGTGCCCCCGAACGCACCCGGTGGCCGTGCCGACGCTCGTGCTGATCCTCCTGTATCCGGAGACGGAGAGCCGCCTCCTCCAGGCCTCGGGCCGGTACGGCGCGCACGCCGATTTCATGAACGGCTGGGATCAGGACAAGCTGGACGCGTTGGTGGCGACGCTGAACTGAGCCGCTACACTAGGCGGCCGAGGGGCTATAGCTCAGCTGGGAGAGCGCCTGGATCGCACCCAGGAGGTCGGCGGTTCGAGCCCGCCTAGCTCCACTCTCGAAGCCGCTCGCTCAGCCCGCGCGAATCGGCGCGATCGACGCCACACCGAAGGCGGCCGCTGAGGCGAGTCGCTTCAGCAGGGCCAGATCGACCGCGCCGAGGCGATCGCAGCGGGCGTGATAGCAGTTGTCGACTCCGGCGAAGAGGCCGCCGGTCGGGACGCCGATCTGCTCGAAGGGGAAGTGGTCGGAGCGCCCGGTGAGGTCGACGATCTCGGCGCGCTGCCCACGCTGCTCGAAGTAGCGGAACAGGCGTTGCGCGAACGGCCCCTTGTAGACGCCCGCGCTGCCTCCGCGCGTGCCCAGCATGTCGAAGTTGAGGTAGCCGGCGAGCTGCGCGGCGTCGATGCTGCTCGCGTAGGCGCGTGACCCGATCAGGCCGAACTCCTCGCCGCTCCAGAACGCGAACCGCACGGCGAGCCCCGGTGCGTGCGCCCGCACGACGCGGGCGATCTCCAGCACGGCCGCGACGCCGGTGCCGTTGTCGTTGATGCCCGGTCCCGCGAGCACCGAGTCGAGATGAGCGCCGACGAGGAGCACGCGTCCCTGGGCGCGCGTGCCCGCGATCACGTTCTGCGAGGTCGTGCGTCGCTTCTCGGTCGCGATCTCGAGGCTCACGGTCGCGTCGGTTGCTCCGAGCAGCGAGCGGCCGATGGGCGCCTCGACAGCGGCGACCGGAATCGAGGAGGCGTTCGGATCGCCGAGCGTGGCGTCGATCGGTCCCGGCTCGGGATTGAAGACGAGCAGCGCGGTCGCGCCGGCGGCTGCCGCATTCTGCGCCTTCTGGAAGATGAAGCAGACGCCTCGGCTGGCGACCGCGATCCGTCCGCGCGCGCTCGCGAAGTCGCCGGGCTCACAGCCGTCCTCGGCCGGCGCGACGCGTCCGCGCAGGCCGCCTGGCGGCGTCGAGGGCGAGTAATCGATCGCCTCGACCCGGATCGTTCGCTGCACGGGCGTGAGCTGGCGCGCGACCTCCCGCCGCTCCCGGTACGACGTGAACGGGAAGGTGCTCACCTGCGGCCGGTAGCCGGTCGCGGCCAGCGCGTCGCGGACGTAGCGGACGGAGGCGGCGTAGCCGGGACCCCCGGCGACGCGCGTGCCGCCATGGGCGTCGGCGACCCGCTGCAGCGCGGCAAGATGCTGCCGCAACCGCGCCGCCGACACCGAGCGAGGAAGCTCGGAGACGTAGCGGTTGCGGTCGGGCGGCGCCGTCTCGGGCGCGGCCGCGGAGGCACAGCCGGCGAGCGGGACGACCGCGATGCAGACGGCAGCGCGAAGCGCGATCATGTTCGATAGGAGCGTACACCGGTTTACGCAAGGAGCAGTCGACGTGCGCGAGACCAAGCCCTCGAACGACGACGGACGCCTCGGCAGGCGCGAGTTCCTCGGGCTCGGCGCGGCCGTCGCAGGGACGGCGCTGCTCGGCGGCGCGGGCTGCTCGTCCGACGAGCCTGCACGCGTCGCCGACCTCGGGAGTTGGGCGGGCGTTCGCGGTCTCTTCGACCTGGAGCCGAAGCTCCTTCACTTCGCGTCCTTCCTGCTCGCATCCCACCCCCGGCCGGTACGTGAGGCGATCCAGGAGCACCGTGGTGAACTCGACGCGAACCCGGTCGAGTACCTCCACGCCAACGAGGAGCGGCTCGAGCAGCGCGTGCGCGATACCGCCGGGACGTACCTGCGAGCGTCGCCCGAGGACATCGCGCTGACCGACAGCACGACGATGGGCCTCGCTCTGATGTATCGCGGTCTGCGCCTGCGACCCGGCGACGAGATCGTCACGACCGAGCACGACTTCTACGCCACCCACGTGTCGCTTCGGGCGGCGGCGAGGAGAACCGGGGCCGCCGTCCGCTTCGTCCGCCTCTACGACGACCCGGCGACGGCGTCGCGCGAGCGGATCGTTTCCTCGATCGCGCGCGCGCTGACCCCGCGAACTCGTTGCGTCGCCCTCACGTGGGTCCACTCCTCGACGGGGGTGAAGCTGCCGCTCCGCGACATCGCCGCCGTCGCGCGTGCGGCGAACCAGGGCCGGCCCGAGCGGGAGCGCGTGCTGCTGTGCGTCGACGGCGTGCACGGCTTCGGCGTCGAGGAGACGTCGCCGGCCGAGCTCGGGTGCGACCTGTTCGCAACCGGCTGCCACAAGTGGCTGTTCGGCCCGCGCGGGACCGGGCTGCTCTGGGGGCGGCCGGCCGCCTGGCGCCGGATCGAGCCGACGATACCGAGCTTCGACGGCCGGGCCTACGAGGCGTGGATGAACGGCGAAACCGACCCGGACGGGCCGCCTGGACCGCTGCTGACGCCGGGCGGCTTCCACTCGTTCGAGCACCGGTGGGCACTATCGGCGGCGCTCGACCTGCACGAACGGATCGGGCGGCAGCGGATCGCCGAGCGCACCCGCAGCCTCGCGCGGCGGCTGAAGGAAGGCTTGGCCGCGACGGAGCGCGTGCGCTTGCGGACGCCGCTCGACGAACGCCTGTCGTCCGGGCTCGTCTGCTTCGAGCTGCGCGACCTGGGTGCGAGGGATGTCGTCGCACGCCTCCGTTCCGAGCACGACCTCGTTCTCAGCGTCACGCCGTACCGCACCGAGTACGTTCGAGCCGGCCCGAGCATCCTCAACACACCGGAGGAGGTCGACCGTCTCGTCGAAGCGATCCGTGCCCTCTGACGCGCGAACCAATGTCTGCGCCCGACGGGAGCTGACCGGAGAGATGCGGGGTGGGCGGCCGCACCCACCCCGCACCGAGCGTCGTCCTAGTTCGGCTGCGGGACGATCCGGATGTACGGCTTCGGCGACTCCCAGCCGTCGGGGTACGTCTCGCGCGCCTCGTCGTCGGAGACGGAGCCGGCGATGATCACGTCCTCGCCCTGCTGCCAGTTCACCGGCGTCGAGACCTTGTGGTTCGCCGTCAGCTGCAGCGAGTCGATCACGCGGATGACCTCGTCGAAGTTGCGGCCGGTCGTCATCGGGTACATCAGGACGAGCTTCACCTTCTTGTCCGGACCGATCACGAAGACGTTGCGGACGGTCTGGTTGTCCGCGGGCGTGCGGTCGGCCGGGTCGCCCGAGGTGCTCGCCGGCAGCATCCCGTAGAGCTTCGAGACGTTGAAGTCCGCGTCCGCGATCAGCGGGTAGTTGGGCGCCGCGCCCTGCGTCTCCTCGATGTCCTTCGCCCACTCCTCGTGCTTGTCGGTGGGGTCGACGGAGAGGCCGATGATCTTCACGTTGCGTCGATCGAACTCCGGCTTGATCTTCGCCATGTAGCCGAGCTCGGTCGTGCAGACCGGCGTGAAGTCCTTCGGGTGCGAGAACAGGACGGCCCACGAGTCGCCGATCCAGTCGTGGAAGCCGATTCGCCCTTCCGTCGTCTCGGCCTCGAAGTCCGGTGCCGTTTCGCCCAGCTGCAGTGCCATGGTCTCCTCCCGTGATGTCGTCGAACTCAGGGCCATGATGCATGCCGAGCATGCCCCTGGGTCGTAACGCGCGCGTAACGGCTCGGGCTAGGCCTCTTCAGCCCGGGCGCGGGCGCGCTCGACCTCGGCGGTCGCCTTCTCGACGTCGCGCAGGGCGGCGCGCGCACGCCGCTCGGCCTCGGCGAGGTTCGCCTCGGCCGCGCGCACCCGCTCGAGTGCCTCGCGGTGCCGCTTCGCCTCCGCCTTGCGGTCGGGCTTCGGCTTCGCCTTCGCCGGCTTCGGCTTCGCCGCGGTTCGCTGCTTCGGCACGATCCCCGGGTCGAGCCCGAACCCGGACGAGGTCAGGTCCTCGTGGAGCAGGCCGCGTTCGAGCAGGGGCCAGAGGTCGGGGTCGATCGACGCCACCCGCAGCGTCTGGGTGGCCTTCTCGAGCGTCGGCCCGCTCAGCTTGCGGCGGCGCAGGTCGCGCTGGACGCGGTCGAGCGCGGTCCGGTGCTCGGCGACCGCCTCGTTCAGATCGGCGCCCTTCTTGCCGGCGACGGCCGCCTCCTGCGCCGCGCGCAGCCGCTTGCCCGACTGGACGAGCGCCCGCACCTCGGACGGATCCTCGTGGACGAGCGCGTTCAGCGCCCCCGCGGCGACCGACGGCTTCGGCAGCGCGGCGACGGATGCCGCCAGCTCCGGGTCGTCGGCCTTCAGCTTCTTCGCGCGTGCGTTGCGCGCCGCCGTGAACTCCGCCAGCGGCAGTCCGTACAGCTTCTGGGTCTCGCGGACGAGCGGGTCGGCCATCGACCCGGATCTTAGGAACTCCCCGTGAGGACGGTCTGGAGCGGGTCGCCGACGCCGGCGACCGCACGGGCGCGTCCGGCGGCCTGCAGCGCGCGCCGGTACGCGGCCGCGGGGGTCGGGCCGCTCACCATCACCTCCCCGGTCGAGCGCATCTCGACGCCGCGGTCGGCTGCGCCGGCGAAGCGCTCGGACGGGAAGATCGCCTCCTTCGCCCAGGCGCGCGTCGGCGCGGCCCTTTCGGGGAGGTCGAGCTCGGCCAGCGACGCGCCGAGCAGGAGCCGGCAGGCGTGCTCGACGAGCGGGATCCCGGTCGCCTTCGCGACGAACGGCACTGTCCTCGACGCGCGCGGGTTGGCCTCGAGCACGTGCAGCCGGCCGTCGAGGAGCGCCAGCTGCAGATTGAGCAGGCCGCGCGCGCCGAGCCCTCGTGCCAGCGTCGACGCGAGCTCCCGGATCTCCAGCTCGAGCCGCTCGCCGACCGAGGGCGCCGGCAGCACGCAGGCCGAGTCGCCCGAGTGGACACCGGCGCGCTCGACGTGCTCGACGATCGCGGCTACCCAGCCGTCCTCGCCGTCGCAGAGCACGTCGACGTCGAGCTCGAGCGCGCCGCCGAGGAAGCGGTCGACGAGCGCCGGCGCGTCGAGCTCCAGCTCCTCCGGGCCGTCGGCGACGCGCATGCCGCGGCCGCCGAGGACGTACGAGGGGCGGACGAGCACCGGGTAGCCGCTGTCGGCCGCGAACGCGCGCGCCTCGGCGGTCGTGCTCGCATGAACCCACGCGGGCGCGTCCAGGCCCAGCTCCGCGAGCAGCGCGCCGAAGCGGCCGCGGTCCTCGGCCAGGTCGATCGCGCCGAGCGGGTCGCCGAGCAACGGCACGTCCGCCTCGGCGAGGCCCGCCGCCAGCCCGAGCGGCGTCTGGCCCCCGAGCGAGACGACGACGCCGAGTGGCCGCTCGATCGCGACCACGTCGAGCACGCGCTCGAGCGTCACCGGCTCGAGATAGAGCCGGTCGCAGGTGTCGTAGTCGGTCGAGACCGTCTCCGGGTTCGAGTTGACGAGGACGACCTCGTGGCCGAGCGCGCGGAAGGCACGGGCGGCCTGCACGCAGCAGTAGTCGAACTCGATCCCCTGGCCGATCCTGTTCGTCCCCGAGCCGAGCACCACGATCGCGCCGGCGGCCGACTCGTCACCGTCGCCCTGCTCGTGCGAGAGGTAGTAGTAGGGCGTCCGCGCCTCGAACTCGCCGGCGCAGGAGTCGACCGCCAGGCGCCCGGGAGTGCCCCGCCGGTCGCGGACGTCCGCCTCGGTCACGCCCAGCAGCCGCGCGATCCGCGCGTCCGGGAGGCCGAAGCGCTTCGCCGCCGCGACGTCGCCGGTCGCGACGAGCTCGTCCTCGGCGGCCCGGATGGACGCGAGCTCGTCCTCGAAGTACGCGTGCACGCCCGGAATCTCGGGCAGGCCGTCGCCGGCCTCGACCCCGTCGAGCGCCTTCAGCAATGCCTCGGGGAACGTCCGGCCGATCCCGAGCGCTTCGCCGACGGCGCGCATCTCCGTCCCCAGCGTCGTCGGGTTGCCCGGGAACTTCGCGAAGTCGAAGCGCGGCGCCTTCACCGCGACGTAGTCGAGCGCCGGCTCGAAGGCGGCGCTGGAGACGCCGGTGATGTCGTTCGGCAGCTCGTCGAGCGTGTAGCCGACCGCGAGCAGCGCCGCGAGCTTCGCGATCGGGAAGCCCGTGGCCTTCGAGGCGAGCGCCGAGGAGCGCGAGACGCGCGGATTCATCTCGATCAGCTGCAGCTCGCGCGTGAGCGGCTCGTACGCGAACTGGACGTTCGCGCCGCCGGTGGCGACGCCGACGGCGCGGGCACAGGCGAACGCCGCGTCGCGCAGCCGCTGCAGCTCGCCGTCGGAAAGCGTCTGCTGCGGCGCCACCGTCCAGGAGTCGCCGGTGTGGACGCCCACGGGATCGAGGTTCTCGATCGAGCAGACGACGATGCAGTTCCCGGCCGTGTCGACGACGACCTCGAGCTCGAACTCCTGCCAGCCCTCGAGCGAGCGCTCGACGAGCACCTGGCCGATCGGGCTCGCCGCGAGGCCGTGCTCGACGCGCTCGCGCAGCTCGTCGTGCGTTCGGGCGATCCCGCCGCCGCGGCCGCCGAGCGTGTACGCGGGCCTCACGACCGCCGGTACCGGGCACTCGTCGATTTGCTCGAGCGACGTGACGACGACGCTCGCCGGCACGGGCAGCCCGGCCTCGACCATAGCCGCCCGGAACAGCGAGCGATCCTCGGCGGTGCGGATCGCGCGCAGGTCGGCGCCGATCAGCTCGACGCCGTGCTCGGCGAGGACACCGCCCTCGGCCAGCTCGACCGCGAGGTTCAGCGCCGTCTGGCCGCCCAGGGTGGGGAGGAGCGCGTCCGGGCGCTCGCGCGCGACGATCTCGGCGAGCGTTGGGGCGTCGAGCGGCTCCAGGTAGGTCGCGTCCGCCCACTCGGGGTCGGTCATGATCGTCGCGGGGTTCGAGTTCGCGAGCACGACGCGGTAGCCCTCGGCGCGGAGCGCGCGGCAGGCCTGCACACCGGCGTAGTCGAACTCGCACCCCTGGCCGATGCGGATCGGCCCCGAGCCGACGATCAGGATGCTGCGAAGGTCGGTGCGCTTCGGCATGCGTCGGCGATCCGGTCGAAGAAGGAAATGGCGTCGTGCGGGCCGGGGGCGGCCTCGGGATGGAACTGGAGCGACTCGAAGCCGTCCCCGCGCAGCCCCTCGACCGTCCCGTCGTTGAGCGAGACGTGGCTGACCTCGGCGGCGTCACCCGGCTCGACTGCGTACCCGTGGTTCTGCGCCGTCACGAGGACGCGCTTCGTCCCGGTGACACGAACCGGATGGTTGGCGCCGCGGTGTCCGAAGGGGAGCTTGAACGTCCCCAGGCCGAGCGCGAGGCCGACGAGCTGGTGGCCGAGGCAGATCCCGAACAGCGGCACCCGCCCGAGCAGCTCGCTCACGGTTGCGATCGGTCCTTCGAGCTGGGCGGGGTCGCCGGGCCCGTTGCCGACGAGCACGGCCGTTGGCTCGAGCTCGAGCACCGCCTCGGCGTCCCACGTGCCCGGGACGACGACCGCCTCGACCCCGGACTCGACGAGCCGGTGCACGATCGAGCGCTTGCAGCCGAGGTCGAGGACGACGACGCGCGGGCCGGCGCCGACGCTGAACGGCTCGCTCACGCACGCGGCCAGTGCGGGCGGCGGCGAGGCGAGGCTCGGCTCCTCCAGCATCCGCGGCCAGTCGAGGTGGGGCTGCGCGAGTGCCCGGGCGTGCAGCTCCTCCACCGGTGCCGTGCCGAGGGCGCAGCGCATGGCGCCGTCCTCGCGCAGGCGCCTCACGAGCGCCCGCGTGTCGACCTCCTCCAGCGCGACGACGCCGCGCTGCGAGAGCCAGTCCGACCAGGCGGCGCGCGAGCGGCGCATGACGACGCCCTCCGTCCAGACGCGGCCGGACTCGAGCCGCGCCTCGTCGACGCCGTAGTTGCCCACGAGCGGCGACGCGAACGTGAGCACCTGCCGCGCGTAGCTCGGGTCGGTGACCGCCTGCTCGTAACCCGCCGACGCCGTCGTGAAGCATGCCTCGCCCGCCGCGACACCGGGCGCGCCGACGGCGCGGCCGGGGAAGACCGTGCCGTCCTCGAGGACGAGTGCTGCTGGCATCGACTGCATAGTAATCACAATTTATGCATAATACGCATCATGGCGATCGCGACGACGATCCTCGGCGCCTCCGGCTACTCCGGGTCAGGAGACGCTCGACCGCGTGCTCGCGCACCCCGAGCTCGAGGTCGTCGCGCTGGGCTCCGACTCCCTGGCCGGCTCACCCGCCGGCGCGCTCGACCCGCGGCTGAACGGCTCGCTGCCCGCGTTCGTGACGAACGAGGAGGCGCTCGCGGCCGGAGCCGAGCTCGTGTTCTGCTGCCTCGAGCACGAACGGGCGGCCTCGCTGGCACCGGCGCCGGCAACAGTCGTTGTCGATCTCTCGGGGGCGCACAGGCTCGACGACGCCTCGCTCTACCCGGGCTGGTACGGCTTCGAGCATCCGGCCGCGGG
The DNA here is from genome assembly GCA_963827015.1 of uncultured Gaiellaceae bacterium. Classification (GTDB taxonomy): domain Bacteria; phylum Actinomycetota; class Thermoleophilia; order Gaiellales; family Gaiellaceae; genus Gaiellasilicea. Next base: position 24,415 of record CAWGZI010000010.1, read on the forward strand.
CTCGCTCGGCGAGTGGAGCTACGCGATCCCGGAGCTCTTCCCGCCGGAGGGGCTGCTGATCGCGAACCCGGGCTGCTACGCCACCGCCGTCCTGCTCGCGCTCGCCCCGCTCGTCGACTCGATCGAGCCGACCGGCGTCGTCGTCGACGCGAAGTCGGGTGTCTCCGGGGCCGGGCGCACCTTGAAGGCGTCGTCGCACGCCGGCTCGGTGCTGGAGAACGTCTCGCCCTACAGGATCGGCTCCCACCAGCATGCGCCCGAGATCGCGCAGGCGCTCGGCTTCCCCGTCTGTTTCGTGCCGCACCTGCTGCCGGTCCGGCGCGGCCTGCTCGCGACCTGCTACGTCACGGCCGACCGCCGACCTCCGCGAGGTGCTGGACGCGGCCTACGCGGCGGCGCCGGCCGTGACGGTGCTGCCGGAGGGGATCGCGCCCGAGCTCTCGCGCGTCCAGGGAACCGACGGCGCCGAGCTCGGTGTCTTCACCGATCGCTCGACGGGGACGGCGATCGTCGTCTGCGCGATCGACAATCTCGGCAAGGGGGCTGCCGGCCAGGCAGTGCAGAACGCGAACGTCGCGCTCGGGCTGCCCGAGACGGCGGGCCTCCGGCTCTCCGGGGTGCTCGTGTGAGCGTCACGGCGCCGAAGGGCTTCGCCGCCGCCGGCGTGCACGCCGGCATCCGGCGCAAGGGCCTCGACCTCGCCGTCGTCCGCTCGACCGTGCCCTCGGTCGGCGCGGCGATGTTCACGGTCAACCGCGTCCTCGCGGCGCCGGTCGTCGTCTCGAAGCAGCATCTCGCGGCGGCCGAGCCGCAGGCGATCGTGATCAACTCCGGCGTCGCGAACGCCGCGACGGGGGAGCGCGGCGAGCTCGACGCACTCGCGACCGCCGCAGAGGCGGGCCGACTGCTCGACCTCCAGGCGGAGGAGGTGCTCGTCCTCTCCACCGGCGTGATCGGCGCGCTGCTGCCGCTCGAGAAGGTGCTCGGCGGCCTCCGCTCCGCGGTGCCGGCGCTCACGGGAGCAGGCGGCGGCGACGCTGCGGAGGCGATCCTGACGACCGACACGAAGACGAAGGAGGCGTCCGTCTCGCTCGACGGGTTCACCGTCGGCGGGATGGCCAAGGGCTCCGGGATGATCCATCCGCAGCTCGCGACGATGCTCGCCGTCGTCACGACCGACTACCCGCTCGCGCCGGACGAGGCGATCGAGTTCCTGCGTCCGGCCGTCGAGCGCAGCTTCAACTCGATCTCGGTCGACGGCGAGTGCTCGACGAACGACGCGGTCTGCCTGCTCGCGAACGGCGCGAGCGGGATCGAGCGCACCCCTGCCACCGACACCGCGTTCGCGCTTGCACTCGGCCTCGTCTGCGAGCAGCTGGCGGAGCAGATCGTCGCCGACGGCGAGGGGGCGACCGTGCTCGCCGAGATCGAGGTCAGCGGAGCCGCCGACCCGGCGCAGGCGCGGGCGATCGCCTCCAGGATCGCCACGTCGCCGCTCGTCAAGACCGCGCTCTTCGGCCACGACGCGAACTGGGGCCGCGTGCTCGCCGCAGCGGGCTCGGCTCCGCACAACGGCGGCTTCGCCGCCGTCGACGCCGCGAAGGTGACGCTCTCCTACAACGGCACGATCGTGCTCGAGCGCGGTGTCCCGCTCGGCGTCGAGCCCGACGTCTCGAACGGGAGCTGCCGGATCGAACTCGACCTCGGGCTCGGCGACGGCGCAGCGAGCTACCTGACGAGCGACCTCTCCTACGACTACGTCCGCATCAACGCGGACTACCGCTCGTGAGCCGCATCGTCCTCAAGATCGGCGGTGCCGTGGTCGGCGAGGCGGCGACGCTCGCGCTCGCGCTGGCGCAGCAGCACGAGGTCTGCCTCGTCCACGGGGCCGGGCCGCAGATCTCGGCCGAGCTCGAGCGCGCGGGGCTCGAGGTTCGCTTCGTCGACGGACGCCGGGTCACGAGTGCCGAGGCGCTCGCTGTCGTGCGCGAGTCGCTGGCCGCGGTCAACGCGGAGCTGTGCGCTGCGATCGGCCCGCGCGCAGTGCCGCTCTTCGGCGACGAGGTCGGGCTCGAAGCCGTGCGCATGCCGGAGCTCGGCCACGTCGGCTCGCCGCTCCCGTCGTGCCCGCCCGCAGTGGAGGAAGCGCTCGTTGCGGGCCTGCTGCCGGTGCTCGCTCCGCTCGGGGTGGGGCCGCTGAACGTGAACGCCGACGAGGCGGCGGCGGCGCTCGCCGTGGGTCTCGGCGCGGACAAGCTCCTCTTCGTCACGGACGTGCCCGGGCTGCTGCTCGGCGGGGCGGTCGCCTCGACGATCCGGGTCGCGGAGGCGGAGCGTCTGCTCTCCGCAGGCGAGCTCGGCGGCGGGATCGTGCCGAAGCTGCACGCCGCGGTGCTCGCGACACGCGGCGGCGTCGACGCGACGATCGGCGCGACGGCGGTGGTCGCGTGACGTCGACCCTGTCGACCGCGTCGCTGCTGCCGGCGTATGCCCGTCACGACGTCACCTTCGTGGCCGGCGACGGCGTCTGGCTCACCGACGCCGACGGCAAGCGGTACCTCGACCTGCTCGCGGGGATCGCGGTCGTGTCGCTCGGCCACTGCCACCCGGCCCCGCTCGCCGCTGCGCAGCATCAGCTCGACGCCGTGTGGCACACCTCCAACCTCTACGCGACCGAGCCGATGCTCCAGCTCGCCGACGCCCTCTCGGCCCGCTTCGGCGGCGCGCGCGCCTTCTTCTGCAACTCGGGCGCGGAGGCGATCGAGGCGGCCCTCAAGTGGGCGCGGAAGGCGACGGGGAAACCGGTCGTCGTCGCGCTCGAGGGGTCGTTCCACGGCCGCACGCACGGCGCGCTCGCGGCGACGGGTCAGCCGGCCAAGCGGGCCGCGTTCGAGCCGCTGGCGCCGGCCGTGCGGTTCGCGCAGCTGAACGACGTCGCCTCGCTGACAGCCGCCGTAGGCCCCGACACGGGCGCGATCCTGATCGAGCCGGTGCAGGGCGAGGGCGGGATCCATCCGGCGACCGCAGCCTTCCTCGAAGCCGCCCGCTCGCTGGCCGACGAGCACGGCGCGCTGCTCGTCTTCGACGAGATCCAGTGCGGCGTCGGCCGCACGGGCAGCTTCTTCGCCTGGGAGCAGCTCGGCGTGGAGCCCGACGCGCTGACGCTCGCGAAGGGGCTCGCCAACGGCCTCCCGATCGGTGCGCTGCTCGTCCGCGACGGCGCTCCCGAGGGCTTCGAGCCCGGCGACCACGGCAGCACCTTCGGCGGCAACGCCGTCGTCTGCGCCGCCGCCGGCGCCGTGCTCGAGACGCTCGACGACGCGCTGCTCGCCTCCGTGCAAGCCCGCGGAGAACAGCTCGCAGCCGGCCTCGCCGCGCTCCCCGGCGTGCTCGAGCTCCGCGGGCGGGGTCTGATGCTCGGCGCCGAGCTCGATCGTCCGGCCGGTCCCGTCGTCGCGGCGGCGCTCGAGGCGGGACTGCTCGTCGGCTCCGCGGGGGACACGGTCCTGCGGCTGACCCCGCCGCTGACGATCACGGGCGACGAGGTCGACAGCGGTCTGTCACTGCTCGAGGAGGTGCTGACGTGAACAAGTTCGAACGCCAGGGGGCGATCCTCAGGCTCGTCTCCGAGCGCGAGCTCTCGACCCAGAGCGACGTCGTCGAGGCGCTCCGCGACGAGGGTCTCGACGCGGTGCAGGCGACGGTCTCGCGCGACATCGCGCAGCTCGGGCTCGTGAAGGTTCGCGGTGAGAGCGGCCGCCTCGTCTACGCCCACCCCGGCGCGGCCGACCTCGACCGGCTCGGCGAGCTGACGAGCGCGCTGCGGCGATGGGTCGTCGGGATCGAGCCTGCCGGCGGCCTCGTCGTGCTTCGGACGCCGCCGGGCTGCGCGAACGCGGTCGGGATCGCGTTCGACGACGCGCTGATGCCCGAGGTCGCCGGCTGCATCGCCGGCGACGACACGATCTTCGTCGCCCCGCGCGAGGGCACGACCGCGGGCGAGCTGGTCGAGCAGCTGCGCCACCACCTGGACGGCGACACCTAGATGCCGCTGCCCGCCGCGCTCGCGCTCGACCTCAGGGGCCGCTCGCTGACCCGGATCCGCGACTGGACCGCGGCCGAGGTCGATGCCGTGCTGGACCTCGCGGACGAGTTGAAGGTCAAGCAGAGCATGCGCGAGCCGCACCGCCTGCTCGAGGGCCGGACGCTCGGGCTCCTCTTCCGCAAGCACTCGACGCGCACGCGCGTCTCGCTGGAGGTCGCCGCCGCGCACCTCGGCGCGACCGCGCTCTACCTTCCCGGCGAGCAGCTCCAGCTCGCCCGCGGCGAGTCGATCGACGACACCGCCCGCGTGCTCTCGCGCTACCTCGACGCGCTTGCGATCCGCACGCACGCGCACGCCGAGGTGGAGACGTTCGCTGCGGTCTCCGGCGTCCCGGTCGTCAACGCGCTGACCGACGAGGCGCACCCGTTGCAGGCGCTCGCCGACCTGCAGACGGTCCGCGAGCGCTTCGGCACGCTCGAAGGCATCCGCGTCGCCTGGGTGGGGGACGGGAGCAACGTCTGCGTCTCGATCGCCGAGGCGTGCGAGCTGCTCGGCGTCGACTTCACGTGCGCGGCGCCTGCCGGCTACGAGCCGTCCGATCCCGCGATCCGTGTGGTGCGTGACCCGCGCGAGGCCGCCGAGGGGGCGCACGTCCTCGTCACCGACGTCTGGGTGAGCATGGGACAGGAGAACGAGCGCGAGCGGCGCGTGCACGGGCTCGCCGGCTACACGCTCGACACCGACCTGCTGGCGCTCGCCGACCCGGAGGCGATCGTGCTCCACTGCCTGCCGGCGCATCCCGGCGAGGAGATCGCCGCCGACGTCCTCTACGGCCCGCGCAGCGCGGTCTGGGACGAGGCGGAGAACCGCCTGCACACGGCCAAGGCCGTGCTGGCGCTCACCGTCGCGTAGCGCGGATCCGTCCGAGCGCCAACGAGCCTGCGGTCGGGATCAGGCACACGAGCTCACGGCCGACGAGGCGCGCAGGCCGCGCCCCGGACGGGGTCACCACCCGCAGCGCGACGTCCGGTCCGAGCGCCGCGCGGACGAGGAGGCGTGCCCTGCGCGCATGCCACGACGACGTGACGACGACGACCTCGTCGGCACCGAGGTCCCGGGCCGCCGCAGCGACTGCGCGGGCGTTGCCGGCCGTCGTCCGTGCGTCTCCGTCGGCCAGCAGCGGGACAGCCGGTCCGCGCCACGCCGCCCGCATCAGCTCCGCCTCGGACGGCCGGTGCCGCCGCCGCGACCAGCCGGAGAGCAGCACGGCGTCGGCGCCCTCGGCGGCAGGGCCGGCCGCCTCGAGCCGGGCCGCGCAGATCGGATGGATGTCCTCGCCCCGCCGGGTCGAGTAGCCGAAGACGGCGACGAGCCGCGTCATCGCCGCCAGAAGCGCTTCGCGCCGAGCAGCGTCCCGATCACGGTGACGACGAGCAGGAACGCCTTCCTGCCCTTCAGCTTCGACTCGCCGCTCGCGCGCTCGCGCATGTCGACGGGGACCTCCTGGACGCGCAGGCCCTCGTCGTGCAGGCGGAGCACCGCCTCGACCTCGGGTGCGCCGCTCTCATACGGCCGCGCGAGCGCCGGCAGCGCCTTCGCCGACGCGGCGTAGAGCCCGCTCGTGGCGTCGTTGAACGGCCGACCGAGCGCGACTCGCATCGAACGGCGCAGCAGCCCCGTGCCGAGCCGCCGGATCCCCTCCGGCTCGTAGCGGTACGGCTCGTAGCCCGGGCCGCTGACGAAGCGGGAGCCGACCGCGACGTCGGTCTCGCCGCTGCGCACGAGCTCGAGCAGACGGCGCAGCTCGCCGGCCGGATGCTGGCCGTCCGCGTCGACGCGCCCGCAGTACGCGTAGTCGTGCTCGAGCGCCCACGCGTAGCCGGCGGCGATGCCTGCGCGGAGGCCGCGGTTCTCGCCGAAGGAGAGCACCTCGGCGCCGTGCTCCCGGGCGACCGCGGCGGTGCGGTCGGTCGAGCCGTCGTCGACGACGAGCACGTCGGCGTCCGGCAGCTCGCTCCGCAGCTCGTCGAGCACCGCCGGGAGGTTGTCCTCCTCGTTCCAGGCCGGGATGAAGACGAGCGTGTCTGCCATCAGACCTTCATCACGAACGGGTCGCTGCACGTCGTCGGAGAGCTCCGTCCAGACGCTCTTCGTCTGCAGGTAGCCGTCGATCGCCTCGGCGCCGTTGACGCGGCCGAAGCCGCTCTCCTTGTACGCCGCCGAAGGGCGAGTTGAACGTGATCGCGCGGTAGGTGTTGAGCCAGACCGTGCCGGACTTGAGCGCGCGCGCGACGCGGTGCGCGCGCTTGACGTCGCGCGTCCAGACGCCCGCGGCGAGGCCGAAGCGGGTGTCGTTCGCGATCGCGATCGCCTCCTCCTCGGTCTCGAACGGGAGCACGGTCAGCACCGGGCCGAACACCTCGTTCTGCGCGATCGGCGCCTCGTTGCCGACGCCGTCGAGGATCGTCGGGCCGTACCAGAGGCCCTGCGGGAACGCGTCCACGGTGGCGCGGGCGCCGCCGGTGACGACGCGCGCTCCGCCGGCGCGCGCCTCCTCGACCATCCGCTCGACCCGCTCGAGCTGCGGCGGGTTCGCGATCGGGCCCATCTGCGTCGCGTCGTCCATCGGGTCGCCGAGCACGACGCCGGCGGCGCGGCGCTGGACACGCTCGAGCAGCTCGTCGTGGATCTCCCGGTGGAAGAGCGCGCGCGAGCCGGCGACGCAGCTCTGGCCGCCGGCGGCGAAGATGCCGGCGAGCACGCCGGCCTCGGCCGCGTCGAGCGCGGCGTCGGGGAAGACGATGTTCGGGCTCTTGCCGCCGAGCTCGAGCGTGACGCGGAGCGAGCCGCGCCCGCCGCGCGCGCCGCGATCGTGCGCGCCGGTCGTCTCGCTGCCGGTGAACGAGATCTTGGCCACGCCCGGATGCTCGACGAGCGCCTCGCCCGCCTCGCGCTCGCCCGTGACGACGTTGAGCACGCCGGGCGGGAAGCCGGCCTCGCTCGGCGAGGCGGAGCGTCTCGAGCACGCTCGCGCTCGCGTGCTCCGACGGCTTGACGACGATCGGTGTTGCCGGCCGCGAGCGCCGGCGCGAGCGAGTACATCGTCAGCAGCACCGGCGAGTTCCAGGGGATGATGATCCCGACGACGCCGAGCGGCTCGCGCAGCGTGTAGTTGAGGACGCTCGTGCGGTCGAGCGGGATCACGCGCCCCTCGACCTTGTCCGCGAGCCCGCCGAAGTAGTAGAGCCAGTCCGGGATCACCCGGAGCTGGGCGAGCATCTCCTTGTAGAGCTTGCCGTTGTCGGCGACCTCGACCCGCGCGATCTCCTCGGCGCGCTCGGCGATCAGGTCCGCCCAGCGCATCATCAGCCGGCCGCGGCGGGTGGGGGAGAGGCCACGCCAGCGCTCGTCCTCGAACGCGGCTGCGGCTGCGCGAACGGCGCGGTCGACGTCCTCCGCGCCCGCGAGCGCGTGGGTCGCCCAGGTCTCGCCCGTCGTCGGGTTGAGCGCGTCGAAGGTGGCGCCGGAGGCGGCGTCGACGTCGTCACCGGCGATGTAGAGGCGGTACTGCGTCATTCGAGGCTCCTCAGGGTCGGATACAGCCGGCGGTAGCGGGCATAGCCGTCCTCGTAGGCGGCCTGCCAGTCGGGGTCCGGCTCGATGCGGTCGCGGACGCGCACGGTCGCAGCGACGGCCTCGTGCGCGTCGGCGAAGACGCCTTCCTTCACGGCACCGAGCAGGGCCGCGCCGTACGCGGCACCTTCCTCCGCCTCGGTGCGCTCGAGCGGCAGATTCAGGACCGAGGCGACGATCTTCAGCCAGAGCTCGCTGCGGGCGCCGCCGCCGGAGACGCGGCCGACCTGGGCGTTCACGCCGACGTTGCGCAGGAGCTCGAGCGAGTCCCGGAGGCCGTAGGCAACGCCCTCGAGCACGGCTCGCACGAGTGCACCGCGGTCGTGGCGCAGCGTCAACCCGACGAAGGCGCCGCGTGCGTTCGGGTCCGCATGGGGAGTCCGCTCGCCCTGCAGGTAGGGCTGGAAGAGCAGGCCTTCGGTGGCCGGCTGCCAGGCCGCGGCCTCGGCGAGGAGCTCGTCGTACGCGGGCTTCCCGAGCGCGTTGCGCACCCACTGGAGCGAGCCGGCGGCGGAGAGCATGACGCCCATCGCGTGCCAGGTGCCGGGGACGGCGTGGCAGAAGGTGTGCAGGCGAGCCTGTGGCTCCGGCCGGTACGCGTCCAGCGCGGCGAAGACGACGCCGGAGGTGCCGAGGACGACCGAGAGCGGGCCTGGGCCGGCGATCCCGACGCCGAGCGCGCCCGCGGCCTGGTCGCCGGCGCCGGCGATCTCCGTGGACTCGTGGGCCGGCGGCAGCCAGTCGCGTCGGAGCTCGAGCGCGTCCAGCACCTCGTCGCTCCAGCGGCGGTTGGCGACGTCGAAGAGGAGCGTGCCCGAGGCGTCGGCGACGTCGATCGCGTGCTCGCCCGTGCGGCGGAAGCGCACGTAGTCCTTCGGCAGGAGCACGTGCTCGATCCGGGCAAAGGCCTCCGGCTCGTGGCGGCGGAGCCAGAGCAGCTTCGGTGCGGTGAACCCGGTCAGTGCGCGGTTGCCCGTCAAGCGGATCAGTCGGTCGAGGCCGACGCGCTCCTCGATCTCGGCGCACTCGTCCGCGGTGCGCTGGTCGTTCCAGAGGATCGCCGGGCGGAGGACGGCGTCGTTCTCGTCGAGGACGACGAGGCCGTGCATCTGGCCGCTCCAGCCGATCGACGTCGGCTCGACCCCGAGGTCGGCGAGCGCCGCATCCGTCGCGCGCACCCAGTCCTCGGGATCCTGCTCGGCCCAGCCCGGCTGCGGGGTCGAGAGCGGGTAGTCGCGTTCCGCCCGCGCCAGGATCTCTCCCGTCTCGGACACGGCGAGCGCCTTCACGCCGCTCGTCCCCACGTCGATCCCGACGAGCGCGGTCATCCGGCAAGCGCCTCGGCGAGCGCGTGCCGCGGGTTGCGCCAACCCGGCCGCAGCCGCTCCTCGACGCCGGTCGCGGCGACGACGAGCCGTTGCTCGGGGACGACGACGAGTGCTTGCCCCGCGTATCCCCCGGCGAAGAACGAGCCCTCGCCGACCCACCAGAGGTAGCCGTAGCCCTCGCCCTCGGGCGATCCGCCCGGCGTGTGCGCGCGCGTCGCCTCGGCGACGTAGGCGGCCGGGACGATCCCCTCGCCGCCGCGGCGCCACAGCTCGCCGATCCGAGCGAGGTCGCGCGGCCGCAGGCGCAGGTGGCCGAATCCCCACGAATAGCCCTCGGGGTCGCTCGGCCACTCGAACGCGTCGATCCCGAGCGGCCCGAACACGTGCTCCTCCGCGTACTCGGCGAGCGACCGGCCGACCGCGTCTGCGAGAGCGCAGCCGAGCAGATGGACGGCGGCGTTGTCGTAGCGGAAGCTCGTGCCCGGCGGCTCGAGTTGCGGCGCGGCCTCGACGTGCTCGCGCCAGCCGGAGGGGAGCGCGATCACCTCGTCGATCTCCCACGGCCCGTCGTTCTCCGTGCCGCCGGTCATCGTCAGCAGGTGGCGGTACGTGCGGCCGCCGTGGACGCTCTGGTCGAGCGAAGCGAGCTCGCCGCGGCCGAGCGCGATGCCGGCGAGTGTCGAGACGACGCTCTTCGTCACCGAGTAGACGTCGGCGAGGTGGTCGGCCGAGTCGTCGCCGTAGTGCTGCTCGAGCACCAGCTCCCCGTCGCGGAGCACGACGAGGTTCGTCGTCTGCGCGTAGCGCGGGTCGCGTGCGACGGCGTCCGCGAGCGCCTCGATCACGCCGGCAGCTGCGTCAGCTCGACGACGTTGCCGAACGGATCGCGGCACATGAAGCGCGGCCGCCCGACGATCTCCGTCGGCGTGCGCGTCGCGATCCCGGCGGCCTCGATGCGGGCGCGCAGCTCGTCGAGGCCGGCGTCGACGGCGATGCAGAAGTGGGCACTCGGCGGCGGCACGTCGCCGGTCTGCATCAGGTGCAGCTCGAGATCGCCGCCGAGGTCGAACCAGACGAGCTCGTTCGGGTCGAGCTTCGGCGGCACCGGCTTCTCCTCGAGACCGAGCAGGCCGCCGTAGAACGACCGGGCATCCTCGGCCCCGTCGGCGGTGATGGCCAGCGAGACGTGTTGCAGCCTCACGCGCCCATCGCCGCGTAGACCAGCTCGTACGCCCGCACCGCGTCCTTCTGCTGCTGGGCCGCGCGCAGCTCGGCGTCGTCGATCCGCGAGGCGATCCCGTCGATGAACCGCCACTGGAGGACGCTGCGCTTGACCGCGCCGGCGGCGTCCTCGGTGTAGGGATAGAGGTCGAAGCCGAGCCGCTCGCCGTTGTCGCCGTAGCCGCAGCGGCGCAGCTCGACCGCCAGCTCCAGCGTCTCCATGAACCGGATCGTCCCGACCATGTTGTCGTCGTCGAACGTGCCCCAGCCGTCGTTCGCGTGCTGGTGGCCCAGCAGGCCCTCCGCGTGCAGCATCGCCGCGTACTCCGCGAGCGACTCGCCGTTCATCAGCAGGTGCTGCCAGTCCATGTTGACCGTGACGTTGTCGATCCCCTCTCGGCGGAGCGAGTGGATGACATGCAGCGTCATCCCGATGTTCCGCATCAGGATCTTCATCGCCGGCTCCGAGTTCTTGTGCTCGAGGAAGACGCTGACGCCGCGCTCCTTCGCGTGCTGCGCGGCCTGGCCGACACCGTCGACGAAGCGCGCCCACGACTCCTTGTACGGCGTCTGGAACGGGTAGTTGTAGCCCTCGATCCCGGGCCAGATGATCATCTGCGCGCCCGTCTCGGCCGCGAGGTCGATCGCCTCGCGCGTCGAGCCGCAGCGCCTCCTCGCGGGTCGCGTCGTCGGGCGAGACGAAGGCGCCCTTGCCGAAGCGCGGATCGAGGTGGAGGCCGCTCGCGATGCAGTAGATGCCGTGGCCGTCGAGCGCCTCGCGCACCTCGTCGAGGTTCTCGGGCGACAGCTCCTGCGGGTAGTGGAACTCGTAGTCGTCGATCAGGTCGCCCAGGCCCTCGACCGCCGTGCGCACCTTCTCCACGGTCGACTTGCCGGTCAGCTCCGGCTTGTAGCCCGCGGCGTTGAAGCGGGTCGCCATGTTGCCGAACGCCCAGATGCCGAGACTCGTCTTCATGTCGTTCCTTTCCGCACCCACGCTGCGGTGTCCGGGGGGAGGGTGGTCGTGATGCCGGGCTCGCTCGCGAGCACGAGCTCGCCCTCCGGCAGATCCAGGTCGGCCCCGTCGAAGTTGACGACGCACGTCACGTCGCCGCGCTCGAAGATCATCGTCCCCGCCGGGCTCTCGCGCCAGGCGAAGCCGTCGTCGCGCGGGCGCAGCCGGATCGCCGCGCGGTAGAGCTCGAGCGTCGACTCGGGATCGCCGGTCTGCGCCTCGACGCTGACCCCGTCCCAGTCCTGCGGCATGGGCAGCCACGGCCTGCCGTCGCTGAACCCGAACGTCGGCGCTTCGGTCGTCCACGGGATCGGGACGCGACAGCCGTCGCGCCCGATCCGGGCGCCCTTCGTGCGGAAGAAGATCGGATCCTGGCGCGCCTCCTCCGGGACGTCGACCTCCTCGAGGCCGAGCTCCTGGCCCTCGTAGGTGAAGGACGTGCCCGGCAGGCCGAAGAGGAGCAGCGTCGCCGCGCGCGCCCGCCGCCGCCCGACCTCGCCGCCGCCGTAGCGGGTGGGCAGCCGGGTGACGTCGTGGTTCTCGAACACCCACGTCGCCGGCGCCCCGACCGCGCCGAGCGCCTCGAGCGTGCGCTCGATCGTGCCGCGCATTCGCTCCGCGTCCCACTGCTCGAAGAGGAGGCCGAAGTTGAAGGACAGGTGCAGCTGGTCGGGCTCGACGTAGGTCGCGATCCTCTCCTGGTTCTCGATCACGATCTCGCCGACGTACATGCGGTCGCCCGGGTACTCGTCGGCGATCTGGCGCCAGCGGCGGTAGAGCGGGTGCAGCTCGGGCTGCATCAGCGCGTTCAGCCAGTCGCCGAACGGGGGCCGCGGCACCGGTTCGACCATCGGCGGGAGCGTCTGGTCCTTGAAGAGCGCGTGGGCGACGTCGATCCGGAAGCCGTCGACGCCGCGATCGAGCCAGAAGCGGAGGATCTGCTCGAAGCTCTGCTGCACCGACTCGTCGTGCCAGTCGAGGTCGGGCTGCTCCGCGGTGAAGAAGTGGAGGTAGTACTCGCCCGTCCGCTCGTCGAGCGTCCAGGCCGGGCCGCCGAACGCGGACGTCCACTCGTTCGGCGGGCCGCCGTTCACGCCCGGCCGGAACATGTAGCGCCGGCGATCCGGATGCTGCGGAGTCGGCGATCGCGTTCCGGAACCACTCGTGCTGGTCCGAGGTGTGGTTCGGGACGATGTCGATCGTCACCTTCAGCCCGAGATCGTGCGCCTCCGCGAGCAGCTCGTCGAAGTCCTCGAGCGTCCCGAATTGCGGGTCGACGCCGGTGTAGTCGGCGACGTCGTAGCCGTGGTCGGCCTGTGGCGAGGGGTAGAACGGCGTCAGCCAGAGGGCGTCGACGCCGAGCTGCTGCAGGTAGGGCAGGCGCGACGCGGATCCCCGGCAGGTCGCCGACGCCGTCGCCGTTCGAGTCCTGGAAGCTGCGGACGTAGATCTGGTAGAAGGCGGCCTCGCGCCACCATTCCCGCTTCGGCGCAGGCGAAGCCGCCGCCTCCGCTCCCGGGCGGGCTGCGTCGAGCATACGCCCGCTGGCGCGCTCAGACACGGGCGGCCACCGCGTCGCCGACCTCCGAGGTCGAGGCCGAGCCGCCGATGTCGCGCGTGCGCGGGCCGTCCTTGCAGACCGACTCGACGGCGCGCATGAGCCGGGCGGCCGCGTCAGTCTCGCCGAGGTGGTCGAGCATCAGCGAGGCGCTCCAGATCGCGCCGAGCGGGTTGGCCAGGCCCTTGCCGGCGATGTCCGGCGCCGACCCGTGCACCGGCTCGAAGATCGCGGTCGCGTCGCTCCCGGGAGCAACGCTCGCGCTCGCCGCCATGCCCATGCCGCCCTGGAGGACGGCCGCGATGTCGGTGAGCACGTCGCCGAACAGGTTCGACGCCACGACGACGTCGAGGCTGAGCGGATTCGAGACCATCCGCGCGGCGAGCGCGTCGACGAGGGCGCGGTCGACCTCGACGGCGGGATGCTCCGCCGCGACCTCCTCGACCACCTCGTCCCAGAGCACATAGCCGTAGCGTGACGCGTTCGACTTCGTCGCGCTCGTGAGCCGCTTGCTTCGTCTCTTCGGCGAGCTCGAACGCGTGCTCGACGACGCGGCGAACGCCCTCGCGCGTGAACACCGCGGTCTCGATCCCGACCTCGTGCGGCAGGCCGGCGTGGGCGCGCCCGCCGACGCCCGAGTACTCGCCCTCGGTGTTCTCGCGGACGAAGAGCATGTCGACGGCCGGCGAGCCGGCGAGCGGGGAGGGGACGCCTTCGAGCAGCCGCGCGGGACGGATGTTCGCCCAGAGATCGAGGCCCTGGCGCAGGGGCAGCAGGAGCCCCCAGAGCGAGACGTGATCCGGGACGGACGGGTCGCCGACCGCGCCGAGCAGCACGGCGTCGTGCGTGCGCGCGACGTCGATCGCGTCGGCCGGCATCATCGCGCCGGTCTCGTGGAAGTGGGCCGAGCCCCACGGGAGCTCGTTCCACTCGACGTCGAGGCCGGCCGCGTCGACGGCCTTGCGCGCCTCCGCGACCACCTCCGGCCCGGCGCCGTCGCCGGGGATGACCGCGATCCGGTGCGTCATTCGACCTCCTCGAGCGTCGGGATCGCCGAGCGTCCGTCCAGCGCGCGGCAGGAGAGTGCGGCGGCGCGGTTCGCGAATGCCAGCGCGTCGGCGAGCGGAGCGTCGCGGACGAGCGCCGCCAGCAGCGCGCCGTGGAAGACGTCGCCGGCGCCGAGCGTGCTGACCGGGTCGTCGAGCGGGACGGCGGCTGCATCGACTGCTCCGTCGGCGCGGTAGGCGGTGCACCCCTGGGCGCCGCGCGTGACGACGACGAGCTCCGCGCCCGCGGCGAGTGCGGCGTCCGCGGTGCCGAAGTCCCGCTCCAGCGCCGCCTCGGTCGGCCCGTAGATCGCGACGCCGGCGACGTCGAGGCCGTCGATCGGGTTGCCTGCGTCGATCGAGAGCCGCACGTCGCGCGGGACGGTGCCGTAGCCGGTCTGGTCGACGTGCACCCAGTCAGCGTCGCGGCAGAGCCGCTCCGCGCGTGCCGAGAGCCGCGGCGCGCCCATGTCACCGCGAAAGGCTGCGATCGCCCGGGTCTCGGGGCCGACGTAGATCCCGCTCTGGGGCGAGCGGCGGCCCGGTACGACCGCGAGCTCGGAGACGTCGACGCCCTCGGACGCGAGGCCGTCGCGAATGAACGCGCCGGTCTCGTCGTCTCCGACCGCGCCGACGAACGACGTCTCGACTCCGAGCCGGGCGAGCGTGACCGCGGCGGTCGCGGCCGGACCACCGCCGGCGACGGCGACGTCGGTCGCGAGCACGAGCTCGTCCGCGTCCGGGTGATGCGGCACGGCGAGGATCGTGTCGCGGGTCGCGAGGCCGACGCAGACGACGGTGCTCATCCGACCTTCACCGTCCCGCCGTCCAGTCCTCGAGCGGCTGCTACGCCGCGGCGCGGAGCAGGCTCTCGCCCGTCTCCGGCGAGAAGAAATAGAAGCGGGAGGGGTCGACGGCGAGCCGAACCGTCTCGCCGACGCGCGCCTTCGACCGTGCGTCCACCCGAGCCGTGAAGAGCGTGTCGTTGGCGTCGACGAGCAGGCTCGCGTCCTCGCCGTCCTCGTCGCGGACCGCTTCCTCGACGACCACCGGCTTCGCCCCGGGGAGCTGGAAGAACAGGTGGGCGTCGGAGCCGAGCTCCTCGATCACCTCGACGCGAACGTCGATCTGCGGCAGGCCCGAGGCCGCGAACGCCACGTCCTCGAACGCCTCCGGGCGGATGCCGACGATCGCGTTGCCCTCGGAGGCGAACCTCGGCCGGCGCTCGCGGTCGAGCGGGATCGAGTGCCCGCCGAGGCCGACGGCGTCGCCGCCCACGCTGGTTTCGATCAGGTTCATCGCCGGCGAGCCGATGAAGGCGGCGACGAAGAGGTTCGCGGGATCCTCGTAGAGCCGCTGCGGCGGGTCGACCTGCTGAATGCGGCCGTCCTGCATCACCGCCACCCGCTGGCCCAGCGTCATGGCCTCGACCTGGTCGTGCGTGACGTAGATCGTCGTCGTCGCGAGGCGGGCGTGCAGCTGCTGCAGCGACGTCCGCATGCCGACGCGGAGCTTTGCGTCCAGGTTCGAGAGCGGCTCGTCCATCAGGAACGCAGCCGGCTCGCGGACGATCGCGCGGCCCATGGCCACCCGCTGCTGCTGCCCGCCCGAGAGCTGGCCGGGCCGGCGGTCGAGCAGGTCCTGGAGCCCGAGCATCCGGGCGACCCGGTCGATCCGCTCCGCCGCCTCCTTGCGCGGCGTCTTGCGGACGCGCAGCCCGTAGCCGAGGTTCTTGCGCACGGTCATGTGCGGGTAGAGCGCGTAGTTCTGGAAGACCATCGCCACGTCGCGTCGCGCCGGCGCCAGCTTCGTCACGTCCCGCTCGGCGATCCTGATCGTGCCGCGCGTGATCGGCTCGAGCCCGCCGATCGAGCGGAGCAGCGTCGTCTTGCCGCAGCCGGACGGGCCGACGAGCACCATGAACTCGCCGTCGCCGATCGTTAGGTTGACGTCGTCGACGGCAACGACACCCGATCCGAACTCCTTGCGGACGTTCTCGAGGTCGATCTGGCCCACGCGCGGAATCTAGCGCCTCGGGCGGGGAACGTGCAATCGTTGTCACACGTGCAGCGGCAAACCTCCTTCGAGCAGGTCGGCGCCGGTGTCGCACGCTTCCGCGACACCTGCAACGTCTACGTCCTGGCCGCCGACGGCGCAGGCCGTGCTGGTCGACTTCGGCAGCGGCGCCATTCTCGACCACCTCGCCGAGATCGGCGTCGAGCGGGTCACGGACGTCCTCGTCACCCACCACCACCGCGACCAGGTGCAGGGCCTCGCGCGCGCGGCCGAGGCCGGGATCCGGATCTGGGTGCCGCCGCTCGAGCGCGACCTGATCGCCGGCGCGTCGACGCGCACTGGCGGCAGCGGCAGCTCGAGAACGACTACGACCTGCGCCAGGACAAGTTCTCGCTGCTCGAGTCGGTGCGGAATCACGGGCGGTGTCGCCGAGTACCGGATCGCGGCGCTACGGCGGGCTCGAGGTCTACACCCTGCCGACGCCCGGCCACACCGCCGGCTCGGTCACCTACCTGGTCGAGCTCGGACGGTCGCCGGCTCGCGTTCAGCGGCGACCTCGTCTACGGCGACGGGCAAGGTCTGGTCGCTCGCGGCGACGCAATGGTCGTACAGCGGCGCCGAGGGCCTCGCGGCGACGCACGTCTCGTGCGCGATCCTCGCCGACGCACGGGCCCGACGTGCTGCTGCCGTCGCACGGCGGGCCGATCGACGACCCGCAGGCGGCGCTCGCCGCGGTCCGCGAGCGCGCTCGGCGAGCTCTTCCGACTGCAGGCTCGAGGAGCCGTGGGACCTGGACGACATGGTCGCGAGGCCCGTGGGCGCCGGTCACGCCGCACCTCCTGCGCAACCGCGCCTCGCTTCGCGAACTCGCTACGCGCTCGTGTCCGAGACGGGTGCGGCGCTCCTGATCGACTTCGGCTACGACGTCACGACCGGTCTCGTCCCGACGACCGCGCGACGGCGCGCCGCGCCGCTGCTCTGGCCGCTCGACGCGCTCCGCCGCGACCACGGCGTCGAGCGGATCGAGGCCGTCGATCCCGACGCACTACCACGACGACCACGTCGCGGGACTCAACCTCCTTCGCGACGTCGAGGGCACGGAGGTGTGGGCGCCCGAGAACGTCGCGCCGATCCTCGCTCGAGCCGTCGCGCTACGACCTGCCCTGCCTCTGGTTCGACCCGATCGCGCGTCGACCGGGTGCTGACGCTCGGCGAGCCCGTGCGCTGGCACGAGTACGAGCTGCGCTGCACCCGCTGCCCGGCCACACGCTCTACGCGGTCGCGATCGAGTTCGAGGTGGACGGCAGGCGCGTCCTCGCCACGGGCGACCAGCAGGCGAGCGAGGGCACGTCGCCCGATCCTCAACTACCAGTACCGCAATCGCTTCCGGATCGACGACTTCGTCGCGCAGCGCCGAGCTCTACCGGCGCGCTGCGGCCCGACGTGATCGTCAGCGGGCACTGGCCGCCGCAGGAGGTCACGGACGAGCTGCTCGACCGGCTGGCCGCCGACGGTGCGCGGCTGGCCGAGCTGCACCGCGAGCTGCTCCCGCTCGAGCGACGTCGACTTCGGCGCGGAGGGCTTCGGCGCGCGGATCGAGCCGTACCGCTCCGACCTCCGCCGGAGCGAGGTGCTCGAGCTCGACGTCGATCGTCCGCAACCCGTTCGCGCGGCGAGGCGGTCGCGCGCGGTGCGAGCTCGCCGTCCCCGCGGGCTGGGCGGCGCCGCCGGCGCAGCAGCAGGCCGCTGGCGGCGAGCGCGCGAGGGCGTCGTCCGGTTCTCGCTCCGGCCGGACGGGCCCGGCGGGCGCGCGCGTGGTCGCGGCCGACCTCACCGTCGACGGCATCCGCTTCGGGCAGCAGGCCGAGGCGCTGGTGGACGTCGCAGTGACGCGAGTCGTCGTCGAGAGGCCCGGCTACGTGCTGGAGGTGTCGCGACGGACGGGCTGCGCGCCACGCTCGGTCCTCCCGGCGGCGAGCCCGTGGCTGGCGCTGCGGCCGCTGAGCGCCTTCGACCGGACGGACGGGGTCGACGAGACGCTCGCCGTCTCGGCGCCGCAGCGCGTCGGCGACCGGATCGTGATCGAGCGGCGCTCGACGCTCTGGGACCGGGCCGCCGTCACGGTCGAGTGCACCGACACGCAGGTCGAGCTGCGGGCGACCGTCAGCGGCCGGGGCGAGCTCACGGACGTGAACCTGCTCGCCGCCCGCACCCTGCTCCCGGACCGGCCGACCGGCCTCCTGCCGAGCGGCTACGCGATCCCCGGCGTCGCGAAGCTCTTCTGCCCGAACCCCGCGCACGCGACCGGGATCCGGCCCGTGTTCGAGCCGGCCGTGATCGGCGTCATCGGCGACGGCGAGCCCGGCCGGCATCACTGGTTCTTCACGCCGGCGCCGCTCTACCTCGCGTGGAGCGACGAGGAGGAGAAGGAGTGGCTCGATCTCGGCGTCGCGGCGCCCGTCGAGGAGCTCACGTTCGTCGAGCTCGCGTACGTGCCGCGCGACGGCGGCTTCCACCTCCGGCTCGAGTACGAGGGACACACCGCGGTCGACGGCGAGTTCGCGGCGCCGACGCTCGTCTTCACGGCCGGCGTCCCCGACCCCGAGACGGGGCTGCGGCGGCACCGCGACGACCTCGCTGCGCGAGCTGCCGCGCCGCCCGTCGCCGAACGGCGAGCGGCCGGCGTGGTGGACCGACCCGATCTTCTGCGGCTGGGGCGCGCAGTTCCACCTCCACGAAACGGAGGGCGGCTCGGCGATGGATCACGCGACGCAGGCGAACTACGACGGCTTCCTCGAGACCCTCGAGCGCGAGGGGCTCCGGCCCGGGACGGTCGTCCTCGACGACAAGTGGCAGACGGCCTACGGCACGAACGAGCCGGACGCCGCCAAGTGGCCGGACCTGCAGGACTGGATCCGGCGCCGGCACGACGAGGGCCGGCACGTGCTGCTCTGGTGGAAGGCCTGGGATCCGGAAGGGCTGGCGCCCGAGCTGTGCATCCGCAACCCGGACGGCGTCCCGCTCGCGGTCGACCCGACGAACCCGGCGACCCGCGAGGAGCTGGCACGGCAGCTGACCTCCCTGCTCTCGGCCCGAGGGCCTCGACGCCGATGGTCTCAAGGTGGACTTCACGGCGCGCACGCCGAGCGGCCACGGCCTCGCCGCGCACGGACGGGGCTGGGGAATCGCGCTGCTGCACCAGCTGCTCGAGCTCGTCTACCGGGCCGCCAAGGCGGCGAAGCCCGACGCGCTCGTGATCACGCAGGCGCCGCACCCGGCCTTCGCGGACGTGGCGGACATGATCAGGCTCAACGACATGATCGGCGGCCACGCATCGGTCGTGCCGCAGATGCGGTTCCGCGCCGAGGTGACGCGCGCGGCGGTTCCGGAGCTGCTGATCGACACGGACGACTGGCGCGTTCCGAGCCTCGACGCCTGGCGCGAGTACCTCGCCGTCAAGCACGAGCTCGGCGTCCCCTCGCTCTACTACGCGACGCACGTCGACATGACGGGCGAGGCGCTGGAGCAGCGCGACTACGAGGCCTTGCGCGAGGCGTGGGAACGATGGGAGGCTGTTCGGCCATGAACCCGACCGTGCAGGGACGGGGCTCCCGTCCGATCACGCTCGCCGACATCGCGCGTGCCGCGGGCACCTCGCCGTCGACGGCGTCGCGCGCGCTCAGCGGCCGCGGCTACGTCTCCGAGGACGCACGCGCGCGCCTGCGCGAGGCCGCCGATCGGCTCGGGTACGTCCCGAACGCCTCCGCGCGGACGCTGAAGCAGCGGACGAGCCGCGTCGTCGGCGTCGCCGTCTCCGACCTCGGCAACCAGTTCTACGCCAACCTCGCCGCCGGGATCGAGCAGACGCTGCGCGAGGCGGACTACCAGATGGTGCTCGTCTCGGACAACAGCGACGAGTCGCAGGAGCTCGCGTGCGCCCGCACGTTCCTGGCCATGCGCGCGGCGGGTGTGATCATCACGCCGGCCGACCGCGCCGCAGCGGGGCTGCTGTCCCGGAACGGCGTCGACGTGGTCGAGCTCGACCGGCGCCTGGCCGACGTGCCCTGCGACGCGGTCGTACTCGACAACGAGCGCGGGGCGCGGGAGGCGACCCAGCTGCTGCTCGAGCTCGGGCACCGCCGGATCGCCCTGCTCGTCGCCGATACGGACTGGACGAGCGACGCCGGCCGGCTCCAGGGCTACGTCGCGGCGCACGACGAGGCCGGCGTCCCGGTCGACGAGCTGCTGATCCTGCCGATCGCGTTCCACGCCGTCGACGCCGAGGATCGGATTGCGGCGCTGATGGAGCAACAGCGCCCGACGGCGGTCTTCGCCGCGAACAACACACTCGCCGAGCACGCCTGGCAGGTGCTGCGCCGACTGGGACTGCAGCTGCCGCGGGACGTGTCGCTCGTCGGCTTCGACGACGTGCCCTGGATGGCGATGGTCGATCCGGGGATCACCGCGGTCGCGCAGCCGGCGCTCGAGATGGGGAGGCGGGCGGCGCAGCTGCTGCTCCGGCGGTCGGCCGACCCCGACTGCCCGCAGGCGGTCGAGACGCTCGAGCCGACGCTGATCCTGCGCGGCTCGACCGCGCCGCCCGCGGCCTAGCCGGACGCCGCGGGCACGCGCCTCGAAACGGTCCCAACCATTGCAGCCACGCGGCGTCTTGAAAGTGGACAGGACATGTGGTTACGTTCTCACACGTCAGAGCTTTCATGGGGTCTCAGTACCTCTCACCCTGGAGGGCAAGAATGAGGAATCGCTGGAAGAGGATTGCGCTGCTCCTCGCCGTCACAGCGCTCTGCGTCTCGCTGACGGCAGGCGCGGCGAGCGCCCGCGTCGACGCTCGGGCGCACGCTCAACGTCTACGGGCTCGGCGGCCGCGACGACGTCGCGCAGGGCCGTCTCGACATCGCGAACGCCGTCATCCGCAACGGCGGCGACAGCGTCAACAACCCGGTGGGGGGCTTCAACGACCAGGCGTTCCTCGCCCGGCTCGCCGCCCGCGACATCCCGGATCTCGTTCACATGAGCCGTGACAGCATCGGCACGTACGCCGCCCGCGGCGTGCTCGTCCCACTCGGCAGCTGCTTCCAGCGCGAGGGGATCGCCAGCGCCGACTACCGCAAGGCCGCGCTCGACCAGGTGCGGTACAAGGGCCAGATCTACGGCGCCCCCGAGTTCACGAACCAGATCACGATCATCGTCAACAACGACGCCCTCCGGAAGGCCGGGGTCAACGCGGCGGACGTCCAGACGACGAACTGGAAGCGCCTCAAGGCCGCGAACAAGAAGCTGCTGCAGGTCACGAACGGCCGGCTGACGCGGATCGGCTTCGATCCGAAGATCCCGGAGTTCTTCCCGCTCTGGGTCAAGTGGTTCGGCAAGGACCTGATCTCGAAGGACGGCCGCAAGGCGCAGCTGAACTCGAAGGAGGCGGTCGCGGCGCTGGCGTACACCGTCGGTCTGATCAACGACCACGGCGGCTGGAACCGCTTCAAGGCGTTCCGCGACACGTTCGACTTCTTCGGTCGCAACAACCAGATCGCGGCCGATCAGCTCGGCGCGTTCCCGATCGAGAGCTTCTACTACCAGGTGCTCGCCGACGGGGCGCCCGTCGAACTTCACGGCCAAGTACTTCACGAACCGCAAGGGCGGCCCGATCACGATGCTGAGCGGGAACGCGTGGGCGATCCCGAGGGGCTCGAAGAACCCGGGTCTCGCCTGCAAGTACATCAAGGCCCTCCAGGCGGTCGACGTCGTGGCGGAAGGTCGGCGAAGGAGCGCTACGACCTGCGCAAGCGGCAGGGCCGCGCCTTCACCGGCCTCTACACGGGCAACACGAGGGCCGACGTGAAGATCTACGAGGACATCTACCAGCCGATGGGCAACAAGGACTTCGACGACGCCGTCGCGCTGCTCGTCCGTGCTCCTCGATACGGGTTCGCCGTCCCGCTCTCGCCCGCGAGCGCCGAGTTCCGTCAGGCGTGGATGGACGGGATCAACCGCGTGCTCGAAGGCCGGCAGAGCCCGCGCCAGGCGCTCGACCAGGCCCAGCGCGAGGCCCAGCAGGCGATCGACAAGGCGACGTAGACCGGCGCGCTTGGCGAGCGTCGCCAGCACCACGGAGGCGGGCCCTCCCTCGAGGGTCCGCCTCTGGCTGTCCCGCTTCCGCGAGCGGGAGACGTGGACGGCCTATCTCTTCATCCTGCCGTGGGTGATCGGGTTCCTGGCTCTCACCGCGGGCCCGATGTTCGCGAGCCTGTACTTCTCCTTCACCGACTACGGCGTCCAGCAGATCGCCGGGTTCGAGCCGACGAACCGGGTCGGCCTGGACAACTACCGCGAGCTGCTGGACGACCCCAAGGTCGCGCTCTCGCTGAAGAACACCCTCATCTACACGGTGATGACGGTGCCGGCGAAGATGTGCGTCGCGCTCGGGCTCGCGCTGATCCTCGCCCGGCTCGCCTTCGCCGCCGGCTTCTTCCGCACGGTCTTCTACCTTCCGGACATCACGCCGCCGGTCGCGATCGGGATCCTGATCCTCGTGCTCTTCAACGGCTCCACCGGCATCGTCAACCGGGCGCTCGGAGCTGATCGGGATCCCCGGCCCGTTCTGGACGACCGACCCGAGCTGGATCAAGCCGAGCCTCGCGATCATGAGCGTGTGGACCGTCGGGCGGGACGATGGTGATCTACCTGGCCGCGCTCAAGGCCGTGCCGCAGCACCTCTACGAGGCCGCGGCGATCGACGGGGCGGGGCCGTGGCGGCGCTTCGTCAACATCACGCTGCCGATGATCAGCCCCGCGCTGTTCTTCACCTTCATCGTGCTGACGATCGCCGGGCTGCAGACGTTCACCGAGGTCTACACCGCTTACTTCGGCGCAGAGGGCGGGGCGGGAGCCGAGTCGCCGGACGCGGCGCTGATGAACGTCGTCTACCTGTTCCGGCAGGCGTTCGAGTTCTTCAACATGGGCTTCGCCTCGGCGATGGCCTGGCTGCTGTTCGCGATCATCATGATCGTGACCGCGGTCCAGTTCGTCGTCAGCCGCCGCTTCGTCTTCTACCAGGGTGAGAAGCGATGAGCGCCGGGGCGCAGGAGAACCTGCCCACCGGCGGCGGCGGCGCCGTCACGCCGCGCGTGCCGCCGGGGATGCTCGGCCGCGTGCTCTCGCGCGGCCGCGGCGACGGGCCGCGCTTCGGCCGGCTCAAGTCGCTGCCCTTCGTGATTCTCCTCGCCGGGATCTCGGTGCTCGCGCTCTATCCGTTCGTGTGGCTGATCAGCGCCTCGCTGAAGCCGCAGGGCGACGTCTTCGACAACAAGCTGATCCCCGACAGCTGGCAGTGGAACTACACCGGCGACCCGAGCGACGTGCCGGGCGACGAGAAGCTCTTCGCCCTCCCCGACACGCCCGTGCTGTCGTGGGTCTGGAACAGCGTCTGGATCGGCCTGCTCGCGGCGGTGCTGGTCGCGTTCTCGAGCGCGATCGTCGCCTTCGCCTTCGCCTACTTCCGCTTCCCCGGCCGCAACGTGCTCTTCGCGCTCATCCTCGCGACGATGATGCTCCCCGGCGCGGTGACGATGATCCCCGTCTACCTGATCTGGAACGAGCTGACGAAGCTGACGATCGAGACGGGCCGGCTCGCGGCCCTGCCGGACATCGGCGTCAACACGCAGTACCCGCTCTGGGTGCCGAACCTGTTCGGGAGCGCGTTCTACATCTTCCTGTTACGACAGTTCTTCCTCGGGATCCCGCGCGACCTCTTCGAGGCGGCGCGGATCGACGGCGACGGCTACTTCTCGATGTTCCGCCGGATCGCGCTGCCGCTCGCGAAGCCGGCGCTGATCGTCGTCTTCATCTTCGAGCTGCAGGCGAAGTGGTTCGACCTGATGACGCCGCTGATCTACCTCCGCGACACGGCGCTCTTCACGCTGCCGCTCGGGCTGAAGACGATCCTCGACCAGCAGGGCGCGGGCGGCGGCGGCGAGGGCCGCTGGGAGATCATCATGGCCGGGACCGTGATCACGGTGCTGCCGATGCTGATCCTGTTCGCGATCTTCCAGCGGTTCTTCATCGAGGGGATCGCCACCCAGGGACGCAAGGGCTGATGGTCGAGGTCGGAGCGGTTCCCGTCGTCGACCTGCGACGGCTCCGCGCAGCACGTGCTCGGCGCTCGACATCGGCGGGACGAAGCTGGCCGCCGGCGTCGTCGACACCACGGGCCGCGTGCACTCGTTCGCGCGTCGCATCGACGCTGGCCGACGAGGGGCCCGAGAGCGGCCTCGAGCGGCTGTTCGCGCTCGGCCGCAAGGCCGTCGACGACTCGGGAGTGGCCTGGTCCGCGCTCGGCGGCGGTCGGCATCGGCGCCGGCGGCCCGCTCGATGCGACCCGGGGCGTGCTGATCGCGCCGCCGCACCTCCCGGGCTGGCTGGACGTGCCCGTTGACGCAGCTGGCCGAGGAGGCCTTCGGGCTCCCGGCCGCGCTCGAGAACGACGCCACCGCCGCCGCGGCGGGCGAGCACCGCTTCGGCGCCGGCGCCGGGACGCGGCACATGGTCTATCTGACGATCTCGACCGGGGTCGGCGGCGGCGCCGTCATCGACGGCCGGCTCTACCGCGGCGCGGGCGGCAACGGCGGCGAGCTCGGGCACGTCACCGTCGACTGCGCCGGCCGGCCCTGCCGCGGCTGCGGGCGGCGAGGCTGCCTCGAGGCGTACGTCTCCGGGACGTCGATCGCGGAGCGCGCCCGCGAGGCCGGCGATGGACGGCGCCGTGGCGGCGGACGTGGCGCGACGCGCGGCCGAGGGCGGGCGACGCGATCGCGAGCGCGGTCTGGGACGAGACGATCGACGCGCTCGCCTGCGGCCTCACCTCGATCGTGAACCTGTTCGAGCCGGAGCTCGTCGTGCTCGGCGGCGGCGTCGTCAGCGGCACGGGCGAGCAGCTGCTCGGGCCCGTGCGCACGCGCGTGCAGGCCGAGGCGATGCCGCCGTCGGCCGCGGCCGTGCGGATCGTGGAGGCGGCGCTCGGCGAGCAGGTCGGCGTCGTGGGGGCGGCCGCGATCGCGATCGAGCGGATCGGCGCAGGCGAGCTGCACACGCATGGCTGAGTCGAGCCGCGACGCGCTCGCCGAGCATCTCGAGCTCGCGGCCCGGGCCGAGGAGCTGCTGCCGCCCGTGGACGCGCGTCGCGGCTGCGGTCGTCGCCGCGCTCGCCGCCGGCAACCGCGTCTACACCTTCGGGAACGGCGGCAGCTCCGTCGACGCGAACCACTTCGCCGAGGAGCTCGTCGGCCGCTTCAGGCGCGAGCGGCGGCCGCTGCCCGCGCAGTCGCTCGCCGTCCGACGCCGCCGTCGCTGACGTGCATCGCCAACGACTACTCCTTCGAAGAGGTGTTCGAGCGGCAGGTGCGCGGCGTTCGTCCGTGCCGGCGACGTCGCGATCGCGCTTCTCGACGAGCGGGCGCTCGCCGAACGTCGTGCGCGGCCTCGCCGCCGCGCGCGAGGCCGGCGCGACGACCGTGCTCTTCGGCGGCGGCGACGGCGGCCCGGCGCTCGAGCACGCCGACCACGCGCTGGTCGTCCCGTCCGAGTCGACCGCGCGGATCCAGGAGCTGCACGTGCTTCTTCCTCCACTGCGTCATCGACGTGGTGGACGCGTGGGCGGCCGGCGAATGAGCCGGAAGCTCCACATGATCGGCAACGCGCACATCGACCCGGTGTGGCTGTGGCAGTGGCCCGAGGGCTACCAGGAGGTGCGCGCCACCTTCCAGTCGGCGATCGACCGGCTCGACGAGTACCCCGACTTCGTCTTCACGTGCGACTCGTCGCTCTTCTTCGCCTGGGTCGAGGAGAGCGACCCCGAGCTGTTCGCGCGGATCAAGGAGCACGTCTCGCGGCGGGCCGCTTCCAGGTGGTGGGCGGCTGGTGGGTCGAGCCGGACTGCAACATCCCCTGCGGCGAGTCGTTCGTGCGCCAGGCGCTCTACGGCCAGCGCTACCTGCGCGAGAAGCTCGGGATCACGGCGACGGTCGGCGCGAACCTGGACTCGTTCGGCCACAACGCGTCGATCCCGCAGATCCTGCGCAAGAGCGGCTGCGACTCGTACGTCTTCCTCCGCCCGGGGCCGAAGGAGAAGGAGCTCGAGAGCCCGATCTTCTGGTGGGAGTCGCCCGACGGCTCGCGCGTGCTCGCCTACCGGATCCCGCACGAGTACTGCGCGCCGAAGGACGACATCGGCGAGCACGTCGAGAAGGCGGTGGCGTCGCTGCCGGACGACGACGAGGACTACGCCGTCTTCTACGGCGTCGGCAACCACGGCGGCGGCCCGACGAAGGCGAACCTCGACCAGATCGCGCGCGATGGGACTGGGCAGCCGAGCTCGCTGCGGCGCGTTCTTCGACGCGGCCGCGCGCAGAACGGCGAGCCGCCCGGTCGTCGCGCGGCGAGCTCCAGCACCACGCGCCGGGCTGCTACACGACGCCACTCCGGGATCAAGCGCTGGAACCGCCGCGCGGAGAACCTGCTCCAGCGCGCGGAGAAGTGGAGCGCGATCGCCGACTCGCTCGGCCTTCGCCCGTATCCCGCACGCGGAGCTGACCGAGCGCCTGGAAGCTCCTGCTCTTCAACCAGTTCCACGACACGCTCGCCGGCTCCTCGATCGAGCCCGCCTACGAGGACGCGCGCGACCAGATCGGCCACGCCTCGTCGCTCGCGGCGGACGCCTTCAACGCCGCCGTCCAGTCGATCGCCCGCCAGATCGCGATCGAGCCCGAGGAGCAGGAGATGCGGCCGGTCGTCGTCTTCAACCCGCACGCGTGGCAGCTGCGGGCCGACGTCGAGCTGGAGTACACCTGGACGCGCGAGCAGGGCCATCACGTCGTCGACGACGAGGGCGAGCCGGTGCCGATGCAGCTGACGCGGCCGCTGACGACGATGAGCGGGATGCGCGAGCCGGTTCGCCTTCCCGGTGGTGCGTGCCGCCGCTCGGCTACCGCACCTACCGCGATCCGCCTCGGCGACGGTCGAGGGCGAGTCGATCGCCGGCGACCGACACGCACTTGGAGAACGAGCACATCCGGCTCGAGCTCGATCCCGCGACCGGGCGGATCGCGACGGCTCGTGCACAAGGCGAGCGGGCGCCGACCTGGCCTCGCCGGCCGCGCGGCACGCCGTCGTCGTCGACGACCGCAGCGACACCTGGGGCCACGGCGTCACCGCATACGACAGCGAGCTCGGCGAGTTCGAGTGCGTCGGCGGTGCGGCTGCTCGAGACGGGCCCGGTGCGGGCGATCGTCCGGGTCGAGAGCCGCTACGGCTCCTCGACGCTGCGCGAGGACTACGTCCTCTCCGCCGGCGCCGCCCACGTGGACGTGCGCGTCGCGCTCGACTGGCACGAGCCGCTGAAGCTGCTGAAGCTGCGCTATCCCGACGCTCGGTCGAGACCGACCGCGGCCACGTTCGAGATCGCCCTACGGCCACGTCGAGCGCGCCGGCGAGCGGCGACGAGGAGCCGGGCCAGGCGTGGGTCGACGTCTCGGACGGCGGCCGCGGCCTCGCCGTGCATCAACGACGCCAAGTACGGCTACGACGTGCGGCGGCGGCGACATCGGCATCAGCGCCGTGCGCAGCCCGGTCTGGGCGTGGCACGACCCGCGCGAGCTCGAGGAGGGCGGCGACTTCGAGTACATGGACCAGGGCCGGCAGACCTTCCTCGTCCGCCTCGTCCCGCACGCGCGGCGACTGGCGCGACGCCGGCGTCGTCGCGCCGCGCGGCGGAGCTGAACCAGCCGCCGTTCGCGCTGATCGAGACCTTCCACGACGGCCCGCTGCCGCAGCGCTCGAGCTTCGCGGCCGACGAGGGCGGCGACGTCGTCATCGACCGTGCTCAAGGGCGGCGAGGACGGCGGCTACGCTCGTCCTGCGCGCCTACGAGTCGGCCGGGCAGCGGCGGCCGCGGCGTCGAGCTGCCGCTGCTCGACCGCGACGGTCGAGGCCGAGTTCGGCCCGCACGAGATCAAGACGTTCGTGCTCCCGCGCGACGGGCGAGCGCTCGTCGAGACGGACCTGCTCGAGTCGTGAGCTCGCTCGACGGCGACGACTGGCAGCTGCGCGGCTGGCTGGGGGACGAGTGGCGCTGGCACGTGAACAAGCCGTGGGACGCGCCCGGCTGGCTGCCGGCGCGCGTGCCCGGCAGCGTCCTCGACGACCTCGATGCGCGCCGGCGAGCTGCCCGACCTCTACCACGGGCGCAACAGCCGGCTCGCGGAGTGGGTGCCGGCGCGCGACGTGGGTCTACCGGCGGCCCGTGTCCGGCCCGGGCCGCGTCCGCTTCGAGGGCGTCGACCACGAGGCGACGGTCTTCGTCGACGGGGAGGAGGTCGGCCCGCCACGAGGGCGCGTTCACGCCGTTCGAGGTCGAGCGTCCGCGCCGGGGCGCAGCAGCTCGCGGTCGCCGTCCACGCGGCGCCGGAGAGCGAGCCGCAGGTGGGCGCGACGTCGCCGCGTGCGCGTGCACAAGAGCCGGATGGGCTACGGCTGGGACTTCTGCCCGCGCCTGGTCCACCAGGGCATCTGGCGGCCGGTCGACGCTCGACCCGCCCGCCGAGCGTCTTCCCGGTCGTCACGCTCGCGGACGACATCGGCACCGTCGAGGTGGACGGCGAGGTCGTGCTCCGCGTCGACTCGCCGCGAGCTCTGGTGGCCGAACGGGATGGGCGAGCAGCGCCTCTACGACGCCGGGCGGCTTCGAGGTCGGCTTCCGCGAGGTCTCGTTCGACGGCTACGCGCTGCGTCGTCAACGGCGTCGCGGTGCCGGTGCAAGGGCTGGAACTGGGTGCCGCTCGACGCGCTCTACGGCGTGCCGCGGCCCGAGAAGCTCGCGCACCTGCTCGGGCCTGGCCGCGCGCGCGGGCGTCAACCTGCTGCGCGTCTGGGGCGGCGGCCTGATCGAGACGCCGGAGTTCTACGAGCTCTGCGACCGGCTCGGCCTGCTCGTCTGGCAGGAGTTCAGCCAGTCGAGCTCCGGGATCGAGAGCGTGCCCTCCGACGACCCGGCGTTCGTCGCGGCGATGGTCGCCGACGCGCGCGAGATCGTGCCGCGCCTGCGCCGGCACCCCTCGCTCGCGATCTGGTGCGGCGGCAACGAGCTCGACGCGACGACTCGACGCCCGTGCTCGCGGCGCTGAAGGAGGTCGTGCGCGAGCTCGACCCCGGCGCGCTCGTGGCTCGCGACGTCGCCGCTCGGCGAGGCCGACGTGCACGGGCCCGTGGGAGCACCAGGGCCTGCGCGCGCACAACGAGCACTACGACACCCGCACGTCGCAGGCTGCACAGCGAGTTCGGCGTCGAGGGGATGACGAACCGGCGCGACGCTCGAGGCGCTGATCGCCGAGGAGCAGCGCTGGCCGGCCGACCGCACGAACCCGGTCTACGAGCACCTCGGCGCGTGGTGGAACAACGCCCCGCTCGTGCAGGAGGCGTTCGGCGGCCGGATCGAGGACGTCGAGACGATGCGCCGCTGCTCGCAGTGGCTCCAGTACGAGGGGCTGCGCTACGCGGTCGAGGCGACGCTGCGCCGCGGCGCCGGGACGATCCCGTGGCAGCTGAACGAGCCGTACCCGAACGCGTGGTGCACGTGCGCGGTCGACCACCGCGGCGACCCGAAGCCGGCCTACTACGGCGTCGCGCGCGCGTACGGCGGCGCGCCGACCGCGCGCTTCGCGACGTGCGGCGTGGGGCGGCCTCGGCGAGGCGCGCGCGACGGTCGACGGCACCGGCGCGCTTCGTCGACCTCGACGGCACGCGTCGTCGCCGAGGTCGAGGAGGGCGAGCTCGTCGCCCCGCTCGACGCCTTCGCGCACGACGTCTTCCTGCTCGACCTCGGCCGCAACCGCTACGTGATGACGCGAACGGAGAACCTGGCGCCGCTCCTCGACCTCCCGCGAGCGCGAGATCGACGTAGTTGCTGACAGCAACTATCGCGTCTTTCGTAACGCCTCCGACGTCGCGGCGCTCGGGATCGTGCTCGAGGACGCGCGGCCGTACGACGCGCCGGGCTGGGTCACGTTCTCGGACAACGTGCTCGACCTGCTGCCCGGGCGAGGAGCGTGCGATCGAGGTCGCGGGCCCGGTCGGCGAGCTGCATCGTCGAGGGCTGGAATGCTCGTGCCTAGCGCGCTCGCGCCGGACGGCTCGGCCGTCGACGGCTTCCGCTTCGACGGCGCCCGCGTCACCTACGAGGGCGAGCGAGCCGGTCGACGCCGGCATCCGCTTCGAGCTCGAGCTGCCGGCTGCCGGACGATCCGCGACTGGCTCGTCCCCGGCGTCTTCTACGGCGAGAACCGGCCGCGAGGACTGCACGCGCATCTACCCGCGCTTCACGCCGGCCGGCACCGACGTCGAGCGGATGGAGTCCGACTCGTGGAGCTTCCGCGCCGACCGCTGCTCGACGCCCGCCGTCTTCGCCGACGGCCGCGGCCTCGCTCACCACGCGAGCGGAGCCCGCTCGGGCAGGCCGGCGTCGGCTTCGCGCTGCGCGACGGGCGGCCGCGTCGTCTGGCTCGACTTCCCCTACCGCGAGGAGCCGCTCCGCTACGACGGCTCCGAGACGGCCGCGCCGCCGGACGTGCAGACGCACCGCTGGCAGCCGGGCGAGACGGTCGAGCTCGACGTGCGCGAGGCGCGACCTCGCGGCGCCTGCGGCCGCGCGACGCCGTTCGCGGACCCGAGCTGGGTCGGCGTCGAGGAGGCCGCGGCGCTCGCCGCCTACGGGCTCCACCGCTGGCACTACCGGCCCGATCCGCCGCGGCTGCGTCGAGACGCGCTCGCTTCGACCGCGACGCGAGGTGCGCGACCACATGCACGTCTCCTGGGTCAGCGGCGTCCCGTACGCCTACGCGCTCCTGCGCCACGGCCGGCGTGTCGGCAACGCCGAGTACGTGGCGGCCGCGACCGCCGTCCTCGACCACGTCGCGCGGAACCTGACGCCGGGCGGCACGTTCTGGTCGCAGTGGACGCACGACCGCGGCTGGACGTGGGGCTGGCACCCCGACCACTCGCGCCTGCACGCCCGCACGCTCGCCGACGCGGCGCTCTTCCTCCACGCGCGACCGGGCCACAGCGCTGGGCCGACGCCGTGCGCTCGAACCTCGACGTCGTCCTGCCGCACGCAGCGCGACGACGGCGCGCTGCCCGGCCGCGCACCACGTCGAGACCGGCGAGGCGGTGTCGTGGGAGGGCACGGCCGGCATGGCCTGGATCCCGGCGCTCGTCGAGGCCGGCCACCTCGAGGAGGCGCGCGCGGCAGGCGAGTACTTCAAGCGCTTCGACACCTGGTACGGCGCGCCCGAGGACGTCGACCTCGCGCCCACCTCGGAGGACGGCTACGCGGCCGTGATGGCGTTCGTCGCGCTCGAGGACTGGGAGACGGCGCGCCGCGCCGCCGACTGGATGCTCACCTTCCGCTACTCGTACGACGTCGAGTTCGACGCCGGAGACGGAGCTCGGCCGCCACGGCTTCCGCACGCGCGGCGCCGACCAGGCCTCGCCCGCGAACCAGCACCTGCACGCCTTCGGCCTGATCTGCCTGCCGGAGATGATCCGCCTCGCGCGGGCGACCGGCGAGGACTGGTACGAGCAGACGACGCGCGAGAACCTCGCCTGCTTCCGCCAGTTCGTCGCGCGGCACGACGGCGACTTCGGCGCGCATGAAGGGGATGACGAGCGAGCGCTACTACCAGACCGACGTCTTCGGCGAGAAGGGCGGCCTGCTCCCGCTCTCGCACGCGTGGACGAGCGGCGTCCTCCTCTACGGCTGCGAGGCGGCGCTGGAGCTCGGGCTGGTGAAGACGTTCCCGGACGGCTTCCGCTGGGGCGTCGCCACCTCGGCACTTCCAGATCGAGGGGTCGCTCGACGCCGACGGCCGCGGGCCGTCGATCTGGGACGACTTCGCCGGCGAGAGCGGCGACCCGCGGCGACGTCGCCTGCGACCACTACCGCCGCTGGCGCGAGGACGTCGAGCTGATCGCGTCGCTCGGCGTCAACGCGTACCGCTTCTCGCTCGCGTGGCCGCGGCTCTTCCCCGACGGCCGCCGGCGCGAGCAGCGCGGCTTCGACCACTACGACCGCCTCCTCGACGCGCTGCTCGAGCGCGGGATCGAGCCGCTCGTCACGCTCTATCACTGGGATCTCCCGCGGGCGCTCGACTGGCGGCTGCGAGCGCGACACGGTCGACCGCTTCGCCGAGTACGCCGGCGCCGTGCTTCGACGCCTACGGCGACCGCGTGCCCTGCTGGGTGACGATCAACGAGCCGTGGATCGTCGGCCTGCTCGGCTACCTGCTCGGCCTGCACGCGCCCGGCGTGAAAGACCTACGTGCGTCGGTCGAGGTGATGCATCCACCTCCTGCTCGCCCACGGACGGGCGTGCCGAGCAGCTCGGCGGCCGCGGCGAGATCGGCGTGGCGTACAGCCTCTTCCCGCACTACCCCGAGAGCCCCGGCGACGCGGAGGCGGCTCGCCTCTCGGACGGCTACGTCAACCGCTGGTTCCTCGACCCGGTCCTCCGCGGCGCGCTACCCGGACGACATGCGGCGCGTCTACGAGGAGCGGATCGGCGAGCTCGAGTTCGTCCGCGACGGCGACCTGGAGACGATCGGCGCGCGCAGCGACTTCGTCGGCGTCAACTACTACACGCCGCGCGTGATCCGCTCGGCAGCCCGGGCGCGAGCCGTTCCCGTGGGAGGTGGTCACGCTCGGCGACCGGCCGATGACGCGGCGGCGACTGGGAGATCGTCCCCGAGGCGCTCACCGACCTGCTGCTCCGGCTCCGCGACGACTACGGCAACGTGCCGATGCTGATCACCGAGAACGGCGGCATCTTCCCCGAGCCGCGTGCACGACGAGGCCCGGATCGACTTCCTCCACGGCCACCTCGCGGCGCGTCCACGACGCGATCGAGCAGGGGCGGACGTGCGCGGCTACTGCCACTGGTCGTTCCTCGACAACTTCGAGTGGGCGCTCGGCTACGAGCCGCGGTTCGGGCTCGTCCACGTCGACTACGAGACGCAGGCGCGCACGATCAAGGACAGCGGCCGCTGGTTCGCCGGCGTCGCAGCGAGGAACGGGCTGTGACGACCCTGGACGCGATCGCCCGCCCGAGCGGCACGTTCGCCATGGTCGCGATGGACCAGCGCGAGTCGCTGCGGACGATGCTCCGCGAGCACGGACACGACGCGTCGGATGCCCGCGTGGCGCGGTTCAAGGAAGCGGTCGCGCGCGAGCTCGCCTCGCATGCCTCGGGCTTCCTGATCGAGGCCGACCACCTCGACACCGTCGCGCCGCACGTTCCGCACGGTCTGATCCTGGCCGTCGACGTGCTCGACCAGCAGGAAGGTGCGGCCGTCGAGGACACGTCCCTCGACGAGCGAGCCGCCGGAGCACGACGCCGTCGTCGCGTTGAAGCTGCTCGTGATCTGGCGGGACGACCACCGCCGGGCGGAGCGCGTCGAGCTGGCGCAGCGGTTCGTCGACCTGGCCGAGTCGCGCGGGCTCCTCTCCGTGCTCGAGCCGGTCGTTCGTCACGACGACCGCGAGTGGGCGATCGTCGAGGCGGCACGCGAGCTCGGCGCGGTGCGGCCGTCGCTCTACAAGTGCCAGGTGCCGCTCGAGGGAAAGGGCGAGCCGGACGAGATCACGCGGCACGCGCACGAGATCGACGCGGCGCTTCCGGTGCCCTGGGTCGTCCTCTCCCAGGGCGTCGCCGCCCGACGACTTCCCGGCTGCCGTCGAGGCGTCCTGCCGCGGCGGCGCTTCAGGCTTCCTCGCGGGGCGTGCACTCTGGACGACCACGCTCGGCGCCGACGACCCGACGGCGATCCTCCGCACGCGCTCGCTGCCGCGGCTGCGCGAGCTGGGCGAGATCGTCGACGCGCACGGCCGGCCGTGGCGGGAGAAGCTGTGAGGGCGCTCGCACTAGTCGACGCGAACGTAGATCCCGTCGAAGTCCTTCTCCCACGTCGCGTGGTCGTGTGCGATCTCGAAGGTGCCGTCGATCCGCCTGCCGTCCTCGCTGAACGTGCCGGTGAAGCGCTGCGAGAAGTCGAAGTCCGAGAAGTCCGGCTTCGTTCGCTCCAGGGTCCACGTGCCGCCGCCGATGCTCATCTCGTAGACCCGCGCCACCCCGCGCACGTCGAAGTAGTGCTGGAGGAACGTGCCACGGCCCTCGTCCCAGCGGATCACCGCGATCCCGTCCGGCGCCTCGGGGAACGGGACCGTCCAGCGCTCGACGACGAAGGCCCTGTCGCCCATCCACTCGAAGGTGACGCGGACCCCGAGGTCGGCCGGCTCCTCGGGCATCTCCTCGCCGGGCATCACCATCGCCATGCTCCACTCGCCGATCAACGGCGCGAGCGCCTCGTTGCGCTCGGTGGCCTCGGGCGTCATCGGTCCACTCCTCTCGGGTCGCCTGTCAGGCCCCATTGCACACGTTCCGGAGCCGTCGCCGCATGACGGACGTCGTCGTGTACGGCGCGACCGCCTGCGGCGTCATGGCTGCGGTCGCCGCGCACCGGGCCGGCGCGCGCACGGTCCTCATCGAGCCCGGCCGGCACGTCGGCGGGATGGTCAGCGGCGGCCTCTCCTGGACCGACGTGGGCGACGCGCGCGTCCTCGGCGGTCTGTGCCGCCGCTTCTACGAGGCGGTCGCGAGCCACTACGGCACCTCGCTCTGGGAGGTGAGAGGGCCGGAGCCGCACGTTGCCGAGCGGTTGCTCGGGGAGATGCTGGACGGCGTCGACGTCCGGCTCGACACCGACCAGCTCCCGGACGCCGCCGTCGTCGTCGACGCCGGCTACGAGGGGGACGTCATGGCCGCCGCCGGCGTGCCGTTTGCGGTCGGCCGCGAGTCGACCGCGCTGTACGGCGAGCGCTGGGCCGGGCGGCAGCCCGCCTACCGGCCGTCGCGGCACAACTTCTCGGTCGTCATCGACCCCTTCGCGGACGACGGCTCGCTGTTGCCCGGCGTCCGGGCGCCCGAGCTCGACGAGCGCGGCTGGCCGAGCGAGCGGATCGGCGAGGGCGACGGCGGCCTCCAGGCCTACGCGTACCGCGTCTGCCTCACCCACGCCGAGGAGCGGCAGCCGGTCGAGCCGCCCGACGGCTACGACGAGCGCGAGTTCGAGCTGCTGCGCCGCTACCTCGAGGCGACGGGCGACGAGACGCCGGCCGGCCTCGTCCGCGACCTGCTCCCGAACGGGAAGTGCGACGTCAACTCGATCGGCCCCGTCTCGCTGAACGTGCTCGACGGCTCCAACCGCGAGTACCCGGCCGGCGACCGCGAGGCCGTGCGGGAGCATCACCGCCGCTACACGCAGGGCTACCTCTTCTTCCTCGCCGAGCGCGGTCTCCTCGACGGGTGGGGCTTCCCGCCCGACGAGTTCGACGGCGGCCTGCCGCACCAGCTCTACGTCCGGGAGAGCCGGCGCATGCTCGGCGAGCACGTGCTGACGGAGCACGACCTGCTCGGCGCGCGGGCGCAGGCGGACGTCGTCGCGCTCGGCTCGTACAACCTCGACGTGCGCGAGGTGGAGCGGACGTGGCGCTTCCTGCCGGAGTACGAGCGCACCCCGGCCGTCTTCAACGAGGGCTACCTCTCAGTCGAGGTGCCGCCCTACCCGATCCCCTACCGCGCCCTGACCCCGCGGCGCGAGGACAGCGAGCGCCTGCTCGTCCCGCTCTGCCTGTCGGCCTCGCACGTCGCGTTCTCGTCGGTGCGGATGGAGCCGACGCTGATGCTCCTCGGCGAGGCGGCGGGCACCGCGGCGGCGCAGGCGGCGCGTCGCGGCGTCGCCGTGCAGGACGTCGACGTGACACGGCTGCAGGACGACCTCCGCGACGCCGGGGCGGTGCTGGCCGCGTGATCGCGTACATGACCGCGAACGAGGTCGCCCGCGAGACCGGCTGGGCCATGCACGGCTGGGGGCACGGCGATCGAACGACGAACGAGGCCTTCGCGCCGCTGGAGACCTACGCGGAGCGGTTCGACGCCCTGCTCGAGCGCGCCCGCGCGCTCGGGTTCGACGGCGATCGACCTCTGGGGCGCGCACCTCGGCGCCGACTGGGCGACGGACGAGCACGTGGCGATCGCCCGGGAGGCGCTCGCGCGGCACGAGCTTCGCGTCGCGACCTACGCGACCTGGGTCGGCCCCGGGAACGTCGACCGCGCCTGCGAGCTCGCGCGCGCCGTCGGCACCGAGCGTGATCGGCGGCGGCTTCTCCGGCGACGCAGCGAGGTTGGCGCCGGCCCTCCGCGACCACGGCGTCACGCTCGCGGTCGAGAATCACCCCGAGCGAACGCCGGCCGAGGTGCTCGCGAAGATCGACGCGGGCGAGGGCACGATGGCCGCCACGGTCGACACGGGCTGGTGGGCGACACAGGGCTACGACGCGGCGCAGGCGATCCGCGACCTGGGCGGCCACGTCGCTGCACGTCCACCTCAAGGACGTCCTCCGCGAAGGCGAGCCGCACGAGACGTGTCGCTGGGGCGAGGGGATCGTCGACGTGGAGGCCTGCGTGCGTGACGCTCCGGGAGCTGGGCTACGACGGCGCCTACTCGGTCGAGCACGAGCCCGAGGATCGCGACCCGAGCGAGGAGATCGCCGCGATGCGCCGAGCAGCTCGAAGGCTGGCTGGCATGAGGATCGCGCTCGTCGGAGCCGGC
Organism: uncultured Gaiellaceae bacterium; assembly: GCA_963827015.1. Classification (GTDB taxonomy): domain Bacteria; phylum Actinomycetota; class Thermoleophilia; order Gaiellales; family Gaiellaceae; genus Gaiellasilicea. The sequence continues at coordinate 61,003 of CAWGZI010000010.1, forward strand.
AACATCGCCGACCGCTATGCCGCCGCGATCGACGCCGCGCCGGAGCTCGAGCTCGCCGGCGCGACCGATCTCGAGCGATCCCGCGCCGAGGCGCTCGTCGGCGAGTTCGGCGGCCGAGCGTATCCCGAGCTTGCTGCGATCCTCGCCGACGACGCCGTCGACACGGTCGTCAACCTGACCGTCCCGCAGGCGCACTTCGAGGTCGCCGCCGCCGCGCTCGAGGCCGGCAAGCACGTTCACAACGAGAAGCCGCTGACGCTGCGCCACGAGGACGCCGATCGCCTCGTCGAGCTCGCGGCCGAGCACGGGCGTCCGCCTCTCGAGCGCACCGACGACGCTGCTGGGCGAGGCGCAGCAGACCCTGTGGAAGCGCATCCGCGAGGGGGCGATCGGGCGGGTGCGCGCGGTCTATGCGGAGGCGAACTGGGACCGGATCGAGAGCTGGCATCCCGACCCGCGCAGCCTCTACGCCGTCGGGCCGCTCGTCGACGTCGGGGTCTACCCCGTGACGATCCTGACCGGGATCTTCGGCCCGGTCCGGAGCGTGCGCGCCTACACGACGACGCTCGAGCCGGACCGAATGCTGCTCGACGGCACGGCCTTCACACCCGGCGGCCCCGACTTCGTCGTCGCCGTGCTCGAGCACGAGCACGGCGTCGTCAGCCGCGTGACGGCCAGCTTCTACGTCGGCCCGTGCAAGCAGCGCGGGATCGAGGTGCACGGCGACGACGGCTCGCTCTACCTGCCGACCTGGGCGGAGGCGAACTCGCGGCTCGAGCTGCAGCAGCGCGGCGGTGAGTACGCGACGATCCCGCCCGTGCGCGAGCCTTTTCCGGGGATCGACTGGGGACGGGCGCTCGTCGACCTCGCCCAGGCGATCGAGGAGGGGCGGCCGCACCGCGCCGGCGCCGAGCACGCGGCCCACGTCGTCGAGACCCTGAACGCCGTCGAGACAGCTGCGGAGCAGGGCGGCGCCGTCGCCGTCCGCTCCGCGTTCCCGCAACCCGAGCCGATGGAGTGGGCCAGATGACCGAACGTGGGCAGAACGATCGCGAGCGCTGGTTCCGGGCACCGGGCCGCGTCAACCTGATCGGCGATCACACCGACTACAACGAGGGCTTCGTGCTGCCCGTCGCGATCGACCTGAGCTGCATCGTCCGGGCGACGCCGAACGAAGACGGGGTCGTGCGCGTGCGGTCGGAGTCGGTCGACGACGAGATCGAGCTCGCCGCCGACGGCGGCACCGATCCGCACGACGTCGAGCAGGTGTGGGGCCGGTACGCAGCGGGCGTCGTCGGGACGCTCGCCGAGCGCGGGCGCCCGGCCGTCGGCATGGACGCCGTCGTCTCCTCGACGATCCCCCTCGGCGCCGGCCTCTCGTCGAGCGCAGCGCTCGAGGTCGCGCTGGGCCTGGCGCTGTGCGACGTCGCCGCTTTCGAGCTCCCGCAGCTCGAGCTCGCGCGGGCGTGCCAGGACGCGGAGCAGATCGCGACCGGGGTGCCCTGCGGGATCATGGATCAGCTCGCGTCGCTGGCCGGCAAGAACAACCACGCCCTCCTGATCGACTGCCGCTCGCTCGACGTGCGGCCGATCCGCCTGCCGCCGCGGCTTGCCGTGCTGATCGTCCACTCGGGCGTCTCGCGCGCGCTGGTCGACAGCGAGTACGCGGAGCGGCGCGAGTCGTGCGAGGCGATGGCGGCGCTGCTGGGGCTCGACGCGCTGCGGGACGCGACGCCCGAGCTCGTCGCCGACGAGCCGCGCGCCCGTCACGTCGTCTCCGAGAACGCCCGCGTGCTCGAGGCCGCGGAGGCGCTCTCCGCGGGCAACGTCGCAGCGCTCGGGCCGCTGCTGAACGAGAGCCACCGCAGCCTCCGTGACGACTTCGACGTCTCGACGCCCGAGCTCGACGCGCTGGCGAGTGCGCTCGTGGACGCGGGCGCGGTCGGCGCCCGTCTCACGGGCGCCGGCTTCGGCGGCTGCGTCGTCGGGCTGGCGAGCCGCGACGAGGCCGACGTGATCGTCGAGACGGCGGCCGGCCGCTACTGGTCGCAGACCGGGCACCAGCCGCGCGCTTTCGTCTTCCGCGCGGTCGACGGCGCGGGCCGGATTCCGCCCCAGGCGGCGACGTGATCACGCGGCAGGAGCTGCTGGACGCCCAGGCGTACGCGGCCGAGCAACTCGCTGCCGCCGGAATCGCGCTGACGGAGGCGGAGCGCGACGCGATCGAGGTGGCCGACTTCGGGCTCTCCCGGCTCCGCGAGCAGGGGCTGATGCTGCTCGTCTACGTCAACACCGACCGCTACTGCGCGAAGGAGCTCGTCCTCTACCCCGGGCAGGAGTGCCCGGAGCACCGGCATCCGCCGTTCGACGGGACGCCCGGCAAGGAGGAGACGTTCCGCTGCCGCCGCGGAGTCGTGGAGCTGCGGGTCGGCGGCGCGGAGATCGTGCTCACGGCGGGCGAGCAGCACACGATCCCTCCCGACACGCTGCACTCGTTCCGCGCCGGCCCGGACGGCGCGGTCGTGTCCGAGTTCTCGTCGACGAGCCGCGACGAGCTCGACGTCTTCACCGACCCCGACGTGCGACGGGAGACCGTCGTTGGCTGACTTCCCGTACGTGCATCGCGACGCCGTCCGCTTCCGCGACTGCGATGCCATGGGGCACGTCAACAACGCCGTCTACTCCACGTACCTCGAGGAGGCGCGGATCGGCGTCCTCGGCGACCTGATCGACTTCATCCTCGCGCGCGTCGAGATCGACTTCCGCTCCGAGCTGCGGATGGGGGAGGAGGTCGAGGTGCGGACGCGCTGCTCCCGCGTCGGCACGAAGAGCTTCGACCTCGAGCACGTGATCGCCGCCGACGGCCGCGTCGTGGCGGAGGCGAAGAGCGTGCTCGTCTCGTACGACTACAAGCTCGGCGCGAGCATCCCCGTCCCCGAGGACCTACGCGCGAAGCTGACCGGTTAGGTCCCGGGATCCCGGTCGCGGAGCCGGAAGTGGCAGCGGTCGTCGTCGATCTTCTCCTGCACCGGCGTCGGCGCGGGTTTGGCCTTCAGCGAGGCCGGGAGCTCGGCGTCCGCGAAGCGGGGCAGGACGAGACCTCCGAACGCGCTCGCGACGAGCGCCAGAGCGGCCAGGAAGGCTGCGAAGCGACGACCCGACGGGCGCAGCGGGCTCACGCCCTTACGGTATCGCGCCGGGCGTCCTCCTGGCCACCTCGACCGTGACGAGCCGCGGGCCGCGGCTGTCGATCAACTCCAGGTCGAGCTCGTCGCCGACCTTGCGCCCGGCGATCAGCTTCGTCAGCGCCGCCGCGTTGCGGATCGGGACGTCGTCGGCCGCGATGATCACGTCGCCGACCGCGAGCTCGGCCTTCGCGCCCGGGCCCCCGGGGAAGACCTCGGTCACCGCCGCCCCGCGCGTCGACGAGTCCAGCCCGAGCTGCACGGCCGCGGACTCGGAGTCGACGGAGCTGTAGGAGATCCCGAGCCAGCCCTCCGAGGTCGCCGGCGCGTCGCTGATCTGCGCGATCACGGGCAGCGCCTCGTCGATCGCGATCGCAAAGCCGATCCCTTCGGTGTCCGACTGGCGGATGCCGGCGGTGTTGATCCCCACGAGCCGGCCGGAGCGGTCGACGAGCGGCCCGCCCGAGTTCCCGGGGTTGATCGCGGCGTCCGTCTGCAGCAGGCCGGTGAGGTCGCCGTTCGGTCCCTCGATCGTGCGGTCGAGCCCCGAGACGATGCCGGAGGTGACGGTCGGGCCGCCGAGGCCCAGCGGGAAGCCGATCGCGATCACCGCGTCCCCCAGCCGCAGCGCCGACGAGCGCGCCAGCTCGACCGGGGCGAGGTCGGTCGCCTCGACCCGGATCACCGCGAGGTCACGCTCCGGCGCGGTGCCGATCACGGTCGCGCTGAGCGGCTTCGTGTGGACGTCGTCGTTGAACGCGACGGTGACGCCGGTCGTGCCCTCGACGACGTGGTTGTTCGTGAGGATCAAGCCGTCCCGCCGGAGGATGACGCCGGAGGCCTCGCCTTCGCCGCCGCCGAACGAGGTCGTCCTGACGCTGACGACGGAGGGGAGCACGCGGGCAACCGCCTCGGCGAGAGAACCCGACCGGTCCGGGGGCGCCGCCGGCGGCTCCGCTGCCGTCGGCCGAGCCGTCGACGGGGGCGGCGGGGCCGCGGCTTCGTCCTTGTCGTCGCCGCCGCTGCAGCCGGCGAGCACGAGCGCCGCGCCGGCCAGGGCGACCAGCCTCACGGCAGCCTCGGGAAGGTGACGACGGCGACGGCCGCGGCGGCGAGCAGGAGCACGAGGCCGCCGGCGAGGAACGCGAACGTCACCTCCTGCTTCCGCTCCACCTTGCTCACCAGCGAGCCCATGCTCTCGTACGCCTTGCGGAGGTCAGGCTCGTTCTCGGCCTCGTAGAACTTGCCCCCCGTCGTCGTCGCGATCTGCCGCAGCGTTGCAGGATCCGGCGGCACCGGGATGATTCTCGTCCCTCCGAAGCGGTTGAACTCGACGATTCCCTCCGGCGTCCCGAGCGCGATCGTGTAGACCGGGATCTTGAACGACTTGGCGCGGGCGGCGCCCTCCTGCGGCAGCAGCAGCCCTTCCGTCTGCGAGCCGTCGGAGAGGAGCAGGATCGCGGCCGGCCGTGCGACCCCGCTGACTCCCTCGTCCGCGGCACGCGCGACCTCGACGCCGCGGGCGATCGCGTCGCCGATCGCGGTGCCGCGCTGCGGATAGAGGTAGTCGATCGCGTCGATCGCGAGCTGGCGGTCGTCCGTCGCGGGCGCAGCCACCTCGGCGGTCTCCGAGAAGGCGACCACGCCGACCTTGAAGCGCTTCGGCAGCCCCTTGAGGAAGTCGCGGACGACCGCCTGCGCCGCCTCCAGGCGCGTCGGGTCGACGTCCTCGGCCTGCATCGACCCGGAGACGTCGATCACGAGCACGACCGTCGCCTCCTCCCGGTCGGCCAGCCGCGTCATGCTCGGGCGCGCGAAGCCGACGAGAAGCGTCGCGAGCGCGAGCAGGAAGAGCGCCAGCCCCGCGTGGCGCCGCCACGAGCGGGTGCTGCCGACGACGCTCGCGAGCACGTCCAGGTTCGTGTACCGCACGGCGAACTTGCTCGGCCGCCGCTCGAGGCGGCGGTACGCGAGCACGAGCAGCGGCAGCAGCAGCAGCGCGAGCAGGAGTAAGGGCGTGGCGAAGCTCAGCTCGGCCCCTTGACGCAGATCGCGTGGATCTGCAGCTCGACGCGCACGCCGAACGGCCGCGTGATCCCGGAGTGCACGCGCACGACGACGCGGCCGCCGGCGGTCCTGGCGGTGGCACGCACCGAGCCGAGCGCGCTCAGAGCGAGCGGCCGGTTGCGGCGGAATGCGATCGCGGCGGAGTGCGCGAGCAGCCGCTCGCCCGCGCGGCAGGTCTGTGCCGCCCGCTCGCTGGGAGCGTCCTTGAGGCGAACGTTCTTGACGCGGCGGATCGTCGCATCGGGCTGCGGGGCCGGCGCCACGGCCATCAGCTTCCGTTTCGGCTCGTACGACGTCCGCGAGCGTCCGCCGCCGCCCCCTGCCGGGATGCAGCCGAGCAGCGGCCGGAAGCTCGCGAGCGAACGGACCGTCCGCGCGACGAAGACCGCCGAGCGGCTGGTGGTGACTCCGGGGCCGACGGGGCCGCCGAGCGTGCCCAGGAAGGAGAGCTCGAGCGGGCCGGCGCGGTCGGCGTCGAGGCCGCCGATCACCTGGCCTCGTCCGGGGCAGGAGAGCTGGTAGTAGGTCGGCGTGCCGCCGCCGGGCACCTGCACCCACGGCCCCTTGACCGGGATGCAGACGATCAGGCCGTCGCACTCTGTTCCCGCGCGGGCCGTCGAGGGAGCGAGCCCGCCGACCGCCGCGGCGGCCACGGCGAGCAAGAGCAGCCGGCGCCTCACGGCAGCCTCCCGAAGAGGAACGCCGACACGGCGCCGGCCGCGAGGAGCAGGAAGGCGCCGCCCGCCGCGAAGCCGGCGGTGATCTCGCGCTCCTTCTTGACGCTGCCGATGCGCGAGCCGAGCTCCTCGTAGACGGCGTTCAGCTGGGCCGCGTCCGGTGCGGCGTAGAAGCGTCCGCCCGTCGCCTGCGACACCTTCCGCAGCGTCGGCGGGTCGGGCGGGACGGTCACCCGCTGCCTGAACCCGTTGTCGTCGACCACCTCGACCACCCCCTGTTCGGTGCCGAACGCCACCGTGTAGACCGGGATCTTCAGCTTCTTCGCGCGCTCCGCGGCCGCCTGCGGCTCGAGCACGCCCTGCGTCTGTGCGCCGTCGGAGAGGACGAGGATCGAGGCAGGCGGCTTCTTGCCCTCCTCGGCCGGAACGCGTTGCGCCACCTGGACGGCCCGGGCGATCCCCTCGCCGAGCGCGGTCCCGTCGCCGGTGCGCAGGTTCCGCAGCGCTGCCTGCGCCGCCGCGCGGTTCGCCGTCGCCGGCAGCACGGTCTGCGCGCTCTGGGCGAACGAGACCATGCCGACGCGGTAGTCCTCGGGCAGCTTGTCGAGGAAGCGGCGGATCACCTGCTGCGCGACCGCGAGCCGGCTCGGCGGCACGTCGGTCGCGACCATCGAGCGCGACGTGTCCATAGCCAGCACGACCGTCGCCTGCTCCTGCTTGACCGAGATGGTCGCGTGCGGCCGCGCCAGCCCGGTTGCGAGCGCCGCCAGCGCGAGCAGGCCGAGAGCGGGCGGCACGTGCCGGAGGCGGCCGGGGCTGCGGCCGACGAGGTTCGGGACGAGGGCGGGCGTGGCGAAGGCGGCGGCCTGGCGCCGCCTTCGCCGCTCGAGCAGGAGGTAGGCACCGACCGCGAGCGGGACGGCGAGCAGTGCGAGCGAAACGCCAGCGGCCACTGGAAGCTCAACGCCTGCCTCCGCGTCGGCGCAGGTGGAGCGCGAGCGGACGCAGCCAGTCGCCCTCGGTCGAGAGGACGACGTGGCCGACCCCGAGCGACGAGAGCTCCTTCGCGATCTCCTGCCGCTCCGCCGCCGCCGCCGCGGCGAAGCGCTCGCGCAGCTTCGCGTTGGCCGTGTCGACGCGGAGCTGCCGGCCGGTCTCGGGGTCCACGAGCCGCAGCTCGCCGACGTTGGGCAGCGCCTCCTCGCGTGGGTCGCGGATCTCGACGGCGAGCACGTCGTGGCCGCCGGCGAGCTGGAGCAGGGGGCCGCGCCAGTCCCGGGGGCCGCGGAAGTCCGACACGACGGCCACGAGCGAGCGCTGCTGCGCCATCCGAGCGACGAGCCCCAGTGCGGCGCCGAGGGAGGTCGCGCCGCCCCCTTCCATCACCGGCTCGCGCCGCAGCGAGAGCAGCAGGCCGAGCATCCCGGCGCGGCCGGCGCGCGGCGGGATCGCCTGCGCGCGCTCGTCGCCGAACGCGACCAGGCCGAGCCGGTTGCCGCGGCGGCTGGCGAGGTGCCCGAGCGCCAGCGCGACGCCTTCCGCCACGTCGGCCTTGCGGCGCTCGGCGGTGCCGAAGGCCATCGACGCCGACACGTCGAGCGCCAGCCAGGTGACGAGCACACGCTCGGCGAGGTCGACTCGCACGTGCGTCTCGCCCGTCCGGGCGGTCACGTTCCATTCGATCCGGCGCACGTCGTCGCCGGGCACGTACGGCCTCACCTGGGCGAGCTCGCTCCCCTGGCCGAGCACCGACGAGCGGTGGTCGCCCGCCAGCATTCCCTCGATCCGCCGGCCGATCGTCAGGTCGAGCGCGCGGAGCAGCGTCTCCGGCAGCGGCCCGGGCCCGGGCCGGTCCGGGGTGCGCAGGTGCGCCTCGGGCGAGACCGTCAAGCGGCGGTCTCCCGCCTGCCGACGTCGAGCTCGGGCGCCGTCACCTTCTCCAGCACCGCGTCCAGGATCCGGTCGGCGTCGACCTGCTCGGCGAGCGCCTGGTAGCTGAGGACGAGCCGGTGGCGGAAGGCGTCCTTCGCGAGCGAGTCGACGTCCTGCGCGATCACGTAGTCGCGGCCGCGGAGGAAAGCGAGCGCGCGTGCCGACTGGACGAGGCTGATCGGCCCTCGCGGGCTCGCGCCGAAGGAGATGAACGGCGCCATCTCGGCCAGGCCGTACGTCGCGGGCTCGCGCGTGGCGGTCGCGAGCTGGACGGTGTAGCTGATGATGCCCGGGTCGACGTAGATCGCCGCGGTGGCTTCCTGCAGCTCGCGCAGCCGCTCCAGCTCGAGCACGCGGCGCAGCTCGGGCGGCGCGACGAGCGATCGCTGCACGACCGTCAGCTCCTCGTCGTGCTCTGGGTAGCCGACGAGGATCTTGAGCATGAAGCGGTCGACCTGCGCCTCCGGCAGCGGGTACGTGCCCTCCGACTCGATCGGGTTCTGCGTCGCCATGACGAGGAAGGGCTGGGGCACGGGATGCGTCTCCTGGCCGATCGTCACCTGGCGCTCCTGCATCACCTCGAGGAGCGCCGACTGCACCTTCGCCGGCGCGCGGTTGATCTCGTCCGCGAGCAGGAAGTTGCAGAAGACCGGGCCGAGCTCCGTGTCGAAGTCGGCGGAGCTGGGGCGGAAGACCCTCGTGCCGACGAGGTCGGACGGGACGAGGTCGGGCGTGAACTGGATCCGCTGGAAGCTGCCGCCGAGCACCTGCGCCGTCGTCTTGATCGTCAGCGTCTTCGCGAGGCCGGGGACGCCCTCGATCAGCAGGTGCCCGCCCGCGAGCAGGCAGACCAGCACGCGCTCGAGCATCGCGTCCTGTCCGGCGATCACCCGCTTGATCTCGAAGAGGGCTTGCTCGAGCAGCTCTCGCTGCTCGGCCACGGTGGTCTCGCTCACGGCACGCTCCTTGCTCGAGGGATGCCCCGAGTGAAGCACCGCTGCGGTAAAGCCCGGATAAAGCAGGCGTTACGTTCCGGAGCGGCGGATCCAGTCGGCGAGGAACGGCTCCGCGATCCGGTACGACCCGGGTCCCTCGCGCGTCACGACCTCCTCGGCGATCAGTCGGTCGAGCGCCTTCTGGACGGACGACGGCGCCGGCAGCCCGAAGCGGCGCCGGTACTCCTCGCTCGTCACGCCGCGCAGCGGCTCCTGCGCCAGCGCCTGCAGAACGAGCCGCTGGTTCCGGGAGATCGTGTCCCACAGCCGAGTGAAGTGAGCGTTCTCCGACCTCAGCACCCGCTCGAGCGCCCGCGCGAGCTCGTCCTCGCCCGCGACGCTCTCCTCCTCGGTCTCCTCCCAGAGCCCGTAGCAGAGCTCCTGCGTCGCATAGGGGTGACCACCCGTGCGGTCGAGGATCTCGGTGACGACCTCGTCCGTGACCGACTTGCCAGTGGACGCGAAGCGATCGCGGATGAACCTCTCGAACGGCCGGCGCGCGATCGTCCCCAGCTCGATCTGCTTCGCGCTGCGCCAGAACGGCTCGTTCTCGTCGTTGAAGAGCCGCTCCATCATCGTGCGCTTGCTGCCGAGGTAGACGTGCGCCACGTCCTGCTGCGCCTGGAAGGTCGCCCGCATCAGCGCCGGCAGCCGCGGATCGATCTCGAGCACCTCCTGGAACTCGTCGAAGACGAGCGCCACCGGCCGCTTCCGCTCCGCGGCCAGCTCGGCCGGCAGCTCGAGGATGCGCTCCAGCGTCGCGTCGACGTCCTCCGGCGCATGGCCGGCCGAGAAGCTGAACCGGACGGAGCCGTCGCCCGGGTCGAGCGTCATCACCGGCGTGATCCGAAGCCCCCGGAAGAGCTGCATCGCCCGCTCCCGCGCCCGCAGCAACGGTCCGGCGAGATGGTCGTAGATCGACGCCGCCAGCTTGGCTGCGAGCTGCTCCTTCGTGGCCGTCTGCATCAGGTCGACCTGCGCGATCAGGACGCCCTCCGAGGTCAGTTCCTGCGCCGCCCGGAGCACCAGCGAGGTCTTGCCGTAGCGACGCGGGGCGAAGATGACGACGTTCAGCCCGTTCCGGATGTCGGCCTTGAGCTCGGCGAGCTCGTCCTTCCGGTCTGTGAAGGTGGCGTCGAGCGCGAGATCGCCGAAGTTGAACGGGTTGCGGAGCATGGCCGCATCGTACCCCATGAGGCACATGGTTCCATACCCTCAGAGGCGATTCGCCAAAAGGCGAATCACTCAACGGCGTAGAGCGGCGCGGATTACGATGTCGGCCAGATGCGCGTGCTCGTCGTCGAGGACGAACAGGACCTGGCCGATGCGATCGCGGCCGGCCTCCGGCGCGAGGGCTACGCGGTCGACCTGGCCCATGCGGGCGACGAGGCGCTCGTCAAGGCGCGTGTCTACCCGTACGACCTGATCTGCCTCGACCTGAACCTGCCGGAGCTCGGCGGCCGCGAGGTCTGCCGGGCGATCCGCTCGGAGCAGCGGACCGACGGGGCGCCGCAGCCGCGGATCCTGATGCTGACGGCGCGTGCGGCCGTGGACGACCGGATCGCGGGGCTCGACGACGGCGCCGACGACTACCTGGTCAAGCCGTTCGAGCTCGGCGAGCTGGCCGCGCGGGCGCGCGCCTTGCTGCGGCGAAACGGCGACGGCGGCCGCGCGCCGCTCCGGGTGGGCTCGCTCGAGCTCGACCCGGCGCGCCACGAGGCGTCCCAGGCGGGCACGCCCCTGGCGCTGACGCCGAAGGAGTTCGCGCTCCTCCGCTACTTCATGACGCGGCCCGGCGAGGCCCTCTCCGAGTTCGACCTGCTCACCCACGTGTGGGACGAGAACGCGAACCCGCTGACGCGAACGGTCCGGGTGACCGTGATGACGCTGCGTCGCAAGCTCGACGGCAACCCGATCGAGACCGTTCAGGGCGCCGGCTACCGCCTGCGCGAGGACGCATGAGGAGCTTCCTGCGTTCCATCCGCGTCCGGCTGACGCTGCTCTACTCGGGCGTCCTCTTCCTCGTCGCGGCGGTGCTCGTCGCGAGCCTCTACGTCGGCCTCTCGCTCAGCCTGCGCGACGAGCCGGTCTCGCAGACGGCGATCGTCGAGCAGGTGCCGGTCAACGACGGCAGCCGCACGGAGGAGCGGACGCTCGTGGACGCCCAGGCGTTCGAGCATCAGGTGAACGAGCGCACGCTCAGGAACCTGCGCACGTTCTCGCTCGGCGCGCTCGCGGCGCTGTTCGTCGCGAGCCTCGCCGTCGGCTGGGTGATCGCGGGGCGCGTGCTCGCGCCGATCGCCCACATCACGAGCGTGGCCCGTGAGATCCAGGCGCGCGAGCTCTCGCGCCGGATCGAGCTCGACGGCCCCGACGACGAGCTGAAGCGGCTCGCGGACACGTTCGACTCGATGCTCGCCCGGCTCGATCTCGCGTTCGCGTCGCAACGCCGCTTCGTCGCGGACGCGTCCCACGAGCTGCGGACGCCGCTCGCGATCATCAAGGCCAACCTCGACCTGGCGCTCACGGACGCGCAGGCGACGGAGGAGAGCAGGGCGACGGCGGCCGCGGTGATCCGGCGGGCGATCGACCGGATGGCCAGGCTGACCGACGACCTGCTCGCCTTGGCCCGGCTCGACGCGCCGGCGTCGGCGCGCGAGCCCGTGTCGCTCGGCGCCGTCCTGACGGACGCGCGGGAGGAGCTCGCCGCCGCCGCGGCGATGCGCGGCGTCGAGCTGGAGGCGGACGTCGTGCCCGCGAAGCCGGTCTACGGCGACCGCGACGTGCTCAAGCGGGCGGTCACGAATTTGCTCGACAACGCGGTGCGGATGGCCCAGACAACGGTGCATCTGAGCCACGGCGAGGAGGAACGCTGGGCCTGGATCCGGGTCGCCGACGACGGCCCGGGCATCCCGCCCGAGCACGGTGAGGCGATCTTCGACCGTTTCTGGCGCCCGGACGACGCGCGCAGCCGTCCCGGTGGCGGCAGCGGGCTCGGCCTCGCGATCGTGCGTCAAATCGCGGAGGCGCACGGGGGGACGGTCGAGCTCGTCCACGAGCCGGGCGAAGGGGCGACCTTCCTGCTGCGGCTTCCCTTCGCCGCGGCGCCGCGGCTAGTCGCGTAGGAGCACGCCCAGGACGAGGCCGAAGAGGGCGTGTGCGGCGACCTCCTGGCCGAAGACACGCCCGTTCCACAGCAGCGGCGGCCACGCCCCGCTCCGGCGGTCGGGGTGGTAGCGGTCGACGACGGCCATACCGGGCCAGAGCACCAGGCTCTCGACCTGCGCGACGGCGACCCCGGCTCTCCAGCCTCGCAGCCCGAGCCGCCTGAAGGCGATGCCCGCGGCGGCGCCGTTCGCCACGTGCGCGGCGATCCCCGCCGTCCTCCAGCGGCGCTTCGAGAGCGGCGCCCCGAGCAGTCTCACGTCGGAGTAGGGCGTGCGGAAGACGCGTCGGAGCGCGGGCTCGGCGGCGGCCCAGGAGGCCGCCGCCGTCGCGCCCGCGAGCGCTGCGCGCAGGTCGCGCTCAGTCGCTCGGATTCTCGACCTCGCCGCGCCAGGCACCCGACTCGCTGCCGCGCTGCTCGATCAGTTCCTTGAACCGCTTCAGGTCGCCCTGCACGCGGCGGTCGTCCATGCCGAGCGCGGTGCCGATCTTCTCGGTCACGCCCTCCGGCTCCCAGTCCATCTGCACCATCACGCGCGTCTGTGCGTCGTCGATGCGGTGGAAGGTGACCACCCCGGCGTTCCCCTTGCCGCTCGTCGCGTTCCACGCGACGCGGTGGTCCGGATGCTGCTCGGTGATCTCGGCGTCCCACTCCTCCCGCTTGCCGCCGACCTCGGCGGTCCAGTGGAGATGCGTGTCGTCGACCTGCTTCACCTGCTCGATCCCCTCCATGAACGTGGGGAACTCCTCGAACTGCGTCCACTGGTTGTAGGCAGTCTCGACCGGTACCGCGACGTCGATCGACTCTTCGATGCGAGCCATGTGTTCCTCCTCTTGTCGTTGAAACTTTGTCTACCCTTTGTCCAAATGGGCAAACACCGCACCGTCGTCGTGCTCTTCACCCGCGACCTGCGCTTGCACGACCAGCCGGCGCTCGCCGCCGCCGTCGAGCGGGCCGAGCGGGTCGTGCCGCTGTTCGTCCTCGACGACGCCGTGCTCGCGACCTTCGGCGCGCCGAACCGCCTCGCCTTCCTCGCTCGACGCGCTGAATGACCTCGACTCGTCGCTGCGCGCGCGGGACGGGGCGCTCGTCGTTCGGCGTGGAAATGTCGTCGGCGAGACCGTCCGGCTCGCGCTCGACGTCGGTGCGACCGCCGTCTTCCTCAGCGAGGACGTGAGTGCCTACGCACAGGAGCGCGAACGCCGGCTGCGGAACGGCCTCGCGGCGGCCGGCGCAGAGCTCGAGGTGTACCCGGGTGTGACGGTGGTGCCGCCGGGAGACCTCGTCCCGGAGGGGAAGGATCACTTCCGCGTCTTCACGCCCTACTGGAGTCGCTGGCGGCGACAGCCGCGACGCGACGTGCTCCCGGCTCCGGAACGACTCGCGCTGCCGGAGGGGATCGAGACCGGCAGGCTGCCCGCGCGCGCCGAGCTCGTCCACGGCGCGACCGCCCCCGACCTGCCCCGCGGCGGCGAGACCGCCGGCCGTCGCCGACTGGACGCCTGGCTCGACGAGGGGCTTTCGAGGTACGGCGAGCTCGCAGACGTCCTCGCCGCCGACGCGACTTCGCGGCTCTCGCCCTACCTCCACTTCGGCTGTGTCTCCGCGGGCGAAGTCGTGGCGCGCTCGCTCGAGCGAGCGGGATCCGAGGCGTTCGTGCGTCAGCTCTGCTGGCGTGACTTCAACCACCAGCTGCTCGCGGCCAACCCGGAAACCGCCCACGCGGACCTGCGGCCCCGGGCGGCCGCCTGGCGCGAGGACGAGGAGGGCCTGGCCGCCTGGCGCGAGGGTCGGACCGGGTATCCGCTCGTCGACGCGGGGATGCGCCAGCTGCTGCGCGAGGGGTTCATGCACAACCGGGCGCGCCTGGTCACGGGATCCTTCCTGACGAAGCACCTCGGGATCGACTGGCGACACGGCGCGGCGCACTTCTTCGAGCATCTCGTCGACGGCGACCTCGCCAACAACACGGCGAACTGGCAGTGGGTCGCCGGCACCGGCACGGACTCGCGCCCGTACCGGCGCTTGAGCCCCGACCGCCAGGCAGAGCGCTTCGACCCGGACGGCGTCTACGTGCGCCGGTACGTCCCGGAGGTCGGCACTGCCGCCTACCCCGAGCCGATGGCCGTGGCCGCGTGAAGGACTGGGAGACGACCGAGCGCGTTCTCGAGTCGGGTGGCTTCGAGTCGCGCCAGCGCGTGCTCGTTCCCGCCCCGGTCGTCGAGGCGTCCGAGGCAGGTGCCCGTGTGCTCGGGGTCACCTACTGGCAGGCGGTCGACCGGTTCACGCGCGGCGGTGTCCGGGCGAGCTGGACCGGCGGCGCCGGCAAGCTGAAGCTGCTCGGCGGTGCGACCCTGCTGACGTTCGGGCCGCCGGAGCTCTCCTTCGGCGAGGGCGGGGTCTCCTGCCGTCACGAGATCCGCGGGGGCCTGCTCGCGTTGCGCGCAGGCGGCTCGGTGACGCTCGCCCAGTCCGCGGCCGGCGACGGTTACGAGCTGAGCGTGACGGTGGAGGAGTATCTGCCCAGGCTGGCGGCGCGGGCTGGCGCGCCGCGCTGGACGGGAGCGCTCTACGTCAAGGGGCAGAGCCCGTTCCACGGCGCCGTCAGCCGTCGCTACTTCGACCTGCTGGTGCGAGGCGGCTCGTCGTGAAGGTGACCGTCTTCGGAGCGACCGGCGTGGTCGGCCGCGCGCTGGTGCCGCTGCTCGCCGAGCACGAGGTGACGGCGGTCTCACGCTCCCCCCGTGAGGAGCCGGGCGCACACTGGGTCGTCGCAGACGCGGGTACGGGCGAGGGCGTCGGCGAGGCGCTCGCGGGGGCGGAGGTCGTCTACTACCTCGTCCACTCGCTCGGGTCGCGCGACTTCGAGGAGCAGGATCGCGCCGCTGCGGAAAACGTCGCCCGTGCGGCGGCCGCTGCGGGCGTGCGGCAGATCGTCTACCTCGGCGGGCTGGGCGGCGACGATCCGGATGCCTCCCCGCACCTGCGGAGCCGGCGCGAGACCGGAGAGCGGCTCGCCGCCACCGGGGTGCCCGTGACGACGCTGCGCGCCGCGATGATCGTCGGCGAGGGCAGCGCGGCGTTCGAGACGATCCTCGGCCTCGTCCAGCGTCTGCCCGTGATGATCACGCCGAGCTGGGTCTCGACCCCGACCCAGCCGATCGCGCTCGAGGACGTCGCCCGCTACCTGGCCGGCGTCTGCGGCAACGAGGCCGCGATCGGCGAGGGGTACGACGTGGGCGGCCCGGAGGTGATGACCTACCGGCAGATGATCGAGCGGATCGCGACGCTGCTCGGCCGGAAGCCGCTGATCGTCGAGGTCGGCGTGCTCTCGCCGTACCTCTCCTCGCTCTGGCTCAACCTGATCACGCCCGTGAACGCGTCCGTCGCCCGGCCGCTCGTGGAAGGGCTGCGCAACCCGACGATCGCGCGCGAGGAACGGATCCGGGAGCTGCTGCCGCTCGAGCTCACGCCGTTCGACGAGGCGGCGCGTCAGGCGCTGCCGTGAGCAGACCCGGAACCTCCCGCGCTCGGTAGTCGAAGATCCCCTCGACCCAGCCGCGGACGAGCAGCCGGCGGACGAGCCCGCCGAGCGGACCGAGGAAGAGGCGGTAGCGGACGTGGTCGTAGATCTCGGTTCCGCCCTCGACGGGGGTCAGGCGGTGGGTGTGCTCCCAGAGCAGGAACGGCCCGCGCCGCTGCACGTCGACGAAGCCCCGAGGCGGAGACCACTCGACGATCTCCGTGCGCCAGCGAATCGGGATCCCGAAGAGCGTGAGGCGGTAGCGGAGGCGGGCGCCGGCGGCCAGCTCGGCGGGCGCCTCGACGATCCGGAAGCGCAGCCACGGCGGGGTGATCCGCTCGAGGTTGCGGGCGTCGGCGAAGAAGGCGAACGCGTCGTCGATCGCGACCGGGACGACCTGGGTGCGCTCGAGCACGTAGTCGGTCAAGCGGCGTCGCGCTGATCCTTCGCCCACGCCGCGAGCAGGCCGCGGTAGTGGGCGACGAAGTGCTCGTGCTCGTGCGGGGGGAACGTCGACGTGACGGTGTCGACGAGCAGGCCGTCGAAGCCCGGCCCCTCGACCCAGTCGACGAGAAGCTCGTCCAGATGCGGCAGCGTCGCCGCGCAGAACTCGTCGTACTCGTCGACCTGGAAGTAGTCGTCGGCGAGCCGCCGGTACCCGGCGAGCTTCTCCTCGTAGCTCAGGTCCTCGCGGTCGCCGATCTCGAAGTAGTCGCGCGTCGTCTGGTTGATCCGCATCTGCCGGCCGGTGGCGGCGCAGAACGCGGTCCAGCGCACGAGCGCCCGGATCGCCCAGGGGAAGTAGTAGTGCAGGCTCGTCAGGGCGACGTCGGGCGAGGCGTTCGCGTAGTCGATCGGCGAGGCGACCCCGTCCTTCACGATCGTCTCGCACGAGTTGAACTCCCAGCGGAAGAACGCGTTCACGAGGCGGCTGATCGTGACCACCTCGTCGCCGGTCGTCGGGCTGAGGAAGTCGTGGTCGACCTGGTAGCGGTCGTGCATCGGCCGGTCGGGCTCGAAGTGCATCACCATCGTCTCGGCCCCGATCGAGAGGCTCCGGGCGAAGACGTCGAAGTCCTCGATCGACGCCTGCAGGTGCATCAGCCGCTCGCCGGAGGTGTCGTAGACCGCGTGCAGCTCCGTCGCGTCGCGGATCCGCGTGACGCCGACCCACTGGCCGCCGTCGAACGGCTTCATGTAGAGCGGGTAGCCGATCCGCCCCGCGATCTGCTCCAGGTCGAAGGGCAGGTTGTAGCGCTCGGCGGTCGGCTGGAAGCGCTCGTTCGCCGGCGGGCTCTTGTGCGGGATCAGCCACGTCTCTGGGACGTTCAGGCCGAGCCGCATCATCGCGCAGTAGGCGGAGTGCTTCTCCATCGCCTGGAACGTGAACGGGTTGTTGAGCAGGTAGACGTCGTCCATCAGCGAGACCTTCTTCAGCCACTCGCGCGGCACCGTGTACCACCAGCCGAGCCGGTCGATCACGAGCGAGTAGCGGGGCTTCGCGCGCAGGTCGAACGGCTCGTTCGTGATCCGCTCGGTGGTCAGCTCGTGGCGCTCGCCGCCGTGCTCGATCGGGCCGACCTGAGCGAGCAGGTGCTCGAACGCGCGCGGCCAGTCCTCCTCGGTCCCGAGCAGGAGGCCGATCAGATGTCGACGGTCGCTCACAGGAAGCGGGGGAGATGATGCGCGATCTGAGCGCGCCACGCGGGCCAGTCGTGCGGAGAGTCGTGTCCCCAGAGGTCGAGCTCGTGCCGGATCCCCTTCTCGCCGAGCAGCGCCGCGAAGCGGCGCGTGCTCTCGAGGGCGCCGGTGGTGTCCTCCCACTGGCCCTGCCCGGCGATCAGGAGCAGGTTCACGTGGCCGCGCAGCCAGTCGAGGTGGTCGCCGCCGAGATGGTGCACGTAGTCGCCCGGGTTGTTGAAGTAGACGGCGTCGCCGCGCTCGCCCCCGGCCACGACCGAGACGTCGTAGACACCGCTCTGGCAGATCGCGAGCGGGAAGACGTGCGCGTGGCGGAGCGCGAAGTTGGCGGCGTGGTAGGCGCCGAAGCTGACGCCGGTGACGATGAT
Organism: uncultured Gaiellaceae bacterium; assembly: GCA_963827015.1. Taxonomy (GTDB): domain Bacteria; phylum Actinomycetota; class Thermoleophilia; order Gaiellales; family Gaiellaceae; genus Gaiellasilicea. The sequence goes on from CAWGZI010000010.1 coordinate 78,617, forward strand.
CTCGGTGGTCCGGCAGTCGTCCTGGACGAAGGGGACGACCTGGTTGAGGATCCAGTCCTCGTAGCGGCCGTGCAGCTGTGCGCGCTCCTCGAGCGAGAGGCCGTCGCGGTACCAGCTCCCGGAGTCGAAGCTGTCGACGGCGTAGACCTTGACGCGACCCTCCTCGATCAGGCTCCCGATCGCATCGATCATCCCGCGCTCCTCGTACTGCCATGCCGGCCCCTCCTGCGACGGGAAGGCGAGCAGCGGCCGGCCCCAGTGGCCGTACGCGATCAGCCGGCCGTCGGCGCCGATCGCAGGCGAATGGAGCGAGAGATGGCGGCGCGTCAGGTCAAATCCTTTGCAGCAGGCGGAGCAGGTGGGGGTGGAAGGAGTCGCGCCACGCGACCCAATTGTGACCGTCGCGGAACTCGTGCAGCCGGGCGTCGTAGCCGCGGGCGCGCAGCGACTCCTCGAGGGCCCGGTTCGCGTGCAGGTTCTCCTCGACGGTGCCGCACGTGAGCACGATCGGGATCGTCCGTTCGGGCCGGCTCCGGTGGACGCCGCCGACGAAGCGCGCGATCCGCTCGTAGCGGGGGAAGCCGCGCTCGTAGCTCTCGGCGCGCCGGAAGAAGCTGCCCGACTGGAGGAAGAGCGCGTCGAAGCTGTCGGGGTGGCGGCGGTGGGCGTGGAAGAGCGACAGCGCGCCGAGGCTCGCGCCGAGGCCGATCCGCGCCGGCGCCGACGGGAGCTGCGGCAGGATCTCCTCCGCGAGCGCGCGCGAGTACTTCGCCGAGGCCGAGTAGGTCTCGTTGCGGTCGACGGGACCGATCAGCGCCGCGCGGAGCGGCGGTAGCCGGCCGAGGTAGGTCAGCAGCGCCGAGTGCTCCGCGAACTCCGGCCCGTCGTGCGCGACGAGCAGCGGGCTGCGCTCGTTGGCGTCGGGGTGGGCCCAGATCAGCGCCGGGAGCTCCGCCTTCAGGATCCGGCTCGGGATCGTCACGGCTTCCGGCTCGGCGACCGGCTGCGTCGCCGAGCCATTCCGGGCGGCTCGTAGCCGGGCTGCCTCCCAGACCGACTTCGAGCCCCATGGCCCGGAGGCGCTCTTCGGGTTGTCGGGGTCGAGGATCCACTCGCTCCGCCCGTTCCGGTCGATCAGCTCGAGCTGGTACTCGAAGCGGTCGACGTCGCGTGGCGCGGGAGCGCGTCAGCTCCCAGGCGCGGCCGTTCCGCGTCAGCTCGTGCGGCAGCCGCTCGCGCAGCTGGTGGGCGAGGCGGACGGCGGCGAGGCGACGGCGTGGATCCGGGACCTGGAAGCGGAGCTCGATCACGGAAGTGTGTCGAGTGTGTGGAAATTGGCGCGCAGAACCGTCCGTTTCCGGCCGGGTGAGGCCGTTTCGGACACTAGGCACGCGCTGCGGCCGCGGCTATCACGACTCCTCCCAGCAGCCCACGAGGAGGAACGATGACGGCACGAATTCGAAGGTCGACGCTCCGCGCCCTCGCGCTCGGCGTCGCGGCGCTCTCGCTGACGGTCGGCGGCGCGAGCGCCGGGCTCGACGCGGCGGCCGCCGACGACGTGATCAAGGCCTGCCGGCACAAGTCCGGCGTCCTGCTGATCCCGTCGGCGGGGAAGACCTGCAAGCGCTCGGAGCAGGCACTGAGCTGGAACGTCAAGGGCCCCGCGGGCCCCGCAGGCCCGGCGGGTGCGAACGGCGTCGCCGGCAAGGACGGCGCGCCCGGCCCAGCAGGGCCGGCCGGTCCACGCGGCGAGACCGGCGCGACCGGGCCCGCAGGCCCCGCCGGCCCGGCCGGCCCGCAGGGCCCGCCTGGCCCCGGCGGGTCGATCGCGGCGATCGAGGCGCTGAACGGGATCGCCTGCACGACCGCCGAGTCGACGCAGGGCACGGTCTCGGTCGAGACCGAGATCGACGGCGCGATCGTGCTCACCTGCGACGGAGGCGGTTCACCGCCACCTCCGCCGCCGCCGGACGCGACACTCGTGATCAACGAGATCGACTACGACCAGGTCGGCGCCGACAGCGGTGGGTTCGTCGAGATCTACAACGCCGGCAGCGGCACGGCCGACCTCAGCGGGATCGCCCTCGTTCTCGTCGACGGCGGCACCGGCGCCGAGTATCTGCGCAGGACGCTGACGGGCTCCCTCGCGGCCGGGGCGTACCTCGTCGTCGAGGTCGACCCGCAGAACGGCGCTCCCGACGGTGTCGCGCTGGTCGGCTCGGGCGGCACGCTGCTCGACGCGCTCTCGTACGAAGGCGCGATCGAGGCGGCGACGATCGGCGGCGCGACGTACGACCTCGTCGAGGGCACGGTGCTCCCGGCGGCGACGGCCGACTCGAACACCGCCACGGGCTCGCTGTCGCGGATCCCGAACGGGGCCGACACGAACGACGCGGCCGCCGACTGGGCGTTCACGACGACCGTGACCCAGGGGGCGGCCAACGTCGGCTGATCCGGAGCAGAGTCTCGCCGGCCGGGCAGTCGCTCAGCCGGCGAGACTCAACGGCGTCCCTTGGCGCGCATGTTCGCGCGACCGATCGCCCCTGCCTTCGCCCAGCGCTTGCGCTCCTCCGACTGAAGGCGCTTGTCGAGCCGGCGTTCGAGATGCGCCAGCTCGCGCTGCAGCTTCTTGTAGCTCGCCCAGCGGGCGAAGGGGAGCGTCCCGTCCTCGATCGCCGCCTGCACCGCGCAGCCGGGCTCGGTCCCGTGGGCGCAGTCGGAGAAGCGGCACTGCGCGGCGAGCTCCTCGACGTCGGCGAACGTCTCGGCGATGCCGTCGGACGATTCCCAGAGCTGCAGCTCGCGCATCCCGGGCGTGTCGAGGACGAGCCCGCCCCCGGGCAAGAGGACGAGCTGGCGGTGCGTCGTCGTGTGCCGGCCCTCGCCGTCGTCCTCGCGGATCTCCTGGGTCGCGAGCACCTCCTCGCCCGCGAACGTGTTCACGAGCGTCGACTTGCCCACGCCCGACGAGCCGAGCAGCGCGATCGTCCGTCCGGGTGCGAGGTGGGCACGCACGAGGTCGAGCCCTTCGCCCGGCGACGCTCGAGATCGCGTGCACGGGCACGCCGAAGGCGATCGCCTCGACCTCGAGCACGCGGAGCTCCCAGTCGGGGCAGAGGTCGGTCTTCGTCAGCACGACCACGGGTTGCGCGCCGCTCTCCCAGGCCATCGTGATGTAGCGCTCCAGCCGGCGCAGGTTGAAGTCCTCGTTCAGGGACATGACGAGGAAGACGGCGTCGACGTTGGCCGCGAGCACCTGCTCCTCGGCCGCGTCGAGGGCGACCTTGCGGGAGAACTTCGTCCGGCGGGCGAAGACGTGCTGGATCGTCGCCGCACCCTCCTCGGGGCGCGGGGCGATCGCGACCCAGTCGCCGACGGCGGGCATGTCGCCCGCGCCGCTCGCCTCGTGCGAGAGGCGGCCCGCGGGCTCCGCCCGCAGCTCGCCCAGCTCGGAGAGGACGACGTAGGCGCCGCGGTGCTGCGCGGAGACGCGGGCCGGCGTCAGGCCGGCGGCGGCATGGGGCTCGAATTCGGTTGTGTGGCTGTCAGTCCAGCCGAGATCGTGCAATGCGTACAAACGGGGCTCCTTGAGCGAAGAATGGATGGACGGGCACGCGAACGACTCGCGCGTGCGCGGCTCAGGGAGCTGCCGGAGGTCGTGCCGACGCCTCTAGAGCCGCGGAGCTCTGAAGGTGAAGGGGGCAAGCTCTGACATGTCGTACCTCCTTCGGTCGTCGGGACGTCTCGAAGTATGCCTGCCGTCTGTAAAGAAGTCGAATCCTGCCCTTGGCAATGCCCGGAAAAGGGACTAGAGTCGCCCCCGGCCACGGCCGAAGAGGTCGCGTCCGTCTTTGGGGAGAGTCGGTCAATCATCAGGGGAGGAACCTTCGTGGGACATCTGCGACTACGGCTGCTCACAGCGGCTGCGGCACTGTTGGCGCTGTCGTTTGCGGGAGGCGCGAACGCCGCCCCGTCCGAGCTCTTCTTCTCGGAGTACATCGAGGGCTCGAGCAACAACAAGGCACTCGAGATCTACAACGGCACCAGCGCACCGGTCGACCTGACCGCACAGGGCTACAACGTCCAGATGTTCTTCAACGGCAGCACGTCCGCCGGCCTCACGATCAACCTGACGGGCAGCGTCGCGGCCGGCGACGTCTTCGTGCTGGCGCAGTCGGCCGCGAACTCGGCGATCCTCGGCCAGGCGGATCAGACCAACGGCTCCGGCTGGTTCAACGGCGACGACGCCGTCGTGCTCCGGAAGGGGACGACCGTGATCGACACGATCGGTCAGATCGGCTTCGACCCCGGCACCGAGTGGGGGAGCGGCGCGACGAGCACCGCGGACAACACGCTCCGCCGCAAGCTCCTGATCGAGGCCGGCGATCCCAACGGCTCCGACGTCTTCGACCCTGCACTCCAGTGGGACGGCTTCCCCATCGACAACTCCCGCGCCCTCGGCGCCCACCCGGGCCTGCCGCCCGAGCCCGCGCCAACCGTCGTGAGCACGACCCCCGTCGACGGCGAGGCGAACTTCGGCCTCAACTCGCCCCTGTCGGTCCAGTTCAGCGAGCCGGTGAACGTCTCCGGCTCCTGGTACACGCTCGTCTGCTCGTCCAGCGGCACGAAGACCGCCACGGTCACGCCGAACGCGGCGTCGACGCTCTTCGCGCTCCAGCCGACGGCGCCCTTCGTCGGCGGGGAGTCCTGCACATTCACCGTGCTGGCGGCCAGCGTCACCGACCAGGACACGGACGATCCGTACGACGCGATGCTCGCGGACGTGACGGTCAGGTTCGCGACCAACGACTCCGACCCGTGTCTCCGCGCGATCACGCCGATCCCGGCGATCCAGGGCAGCGGTTCCTCCGCAGCCGTGACGGGGGCCGTGACGACGCGCGGCATCGTCGTCGGCGACTACGAGGGGCCGAGCCCCGCGCAGCGCGGCTTCTTCCTCCAGGCGCCCACCGGTGACGGCAACGCCGCCACCTCCGACGGGATCTTCGTCTTCAACGGCAACGCGAACAGCGTCAACCTCGGCGATCTCGTCACCGTCAGCGGCAACGCGGCCGACTTCCAGGATCAGACGCAGATCACGGCGACGCAGGTCACGGGGTGCGGCTCCGGCTCGGTGGCGCCCGCCGACGTGACCCTGCCCGTCCTCTCCGCGACGTACCTCGAGCGCTTCGAGGGCATGCTCGTGCGGACGCCCCAGACGCTGTACGTGACCGAGCACTTCCAGCTCGGCCGCTTCGGCCAGGTCGTGATGTCGTCGGGTGGCCGTGTCTTCCAGCCGACGGCGCTCGTCGCGCCCGGCCCGGCGGCCCTTGCGCTGCAGGCGTCGAACGACCTGAACCGCCTGATCGTGGACGACGCGCTCCAGAGCCAGAACCCCGACCCGATCCTGTTCGGCCGCGGCGGCAACCCGCTCTCCGCGTCGAACACGCTTCGCGGCGGCGACACGGCGACCGGGATGGTCGGCGTGATGTCGTACACCTGGGCGGGGAACAGCGCCAGCGGCAACGCCTACCGGCTGCGGCCGATCGGTGCCCTGGGCGGCGGCGTGCCGAACTTCGTGGCCGCCAACGCCCGGCCGGCCTCGTCGCCCGCCGTCGGCGGCTCGCTGAGGGTGGTCGGGATGAACCTGCTCAACTTCTTCAACACGTTCGGCGTCAACGGCTGCACGGGCGGCGTCGGCGGCGCGGCGACGGACTGCCGCGGTGCGGACGATGCAGGCGAGTTCGCGCGTCAGTGGCCGAAGACGGTTGCCGCGATCATCGGCACCGGCGGCGACGTGATCGGGATCGGCGAGATCGAGAACGACGGCTACGGCTCGACCAGCGCGATCCAGTTCCTGGTCGACCGGCTGAACGAGGCGACGGCGCCCGGCACGTACGCGTTCGTCGACGCCGACGCCGGCACCGGGCAGACGAACGCGCTCGGCACGGATGCGATCAAGGTCGGGCTGCTGTACAAGCCCGCGAAGGCCGCGCCGATCGGCCAGACCGCGGCGTTGAACTCCGTCGCGTTCGTCAACGGCGGTGACGGGGCCCCGCGGAACCGGCCGGCCATCGCGCAGGCGTTCATCGACCTGAACACCGGCGGCCGCGTCGTCGTCAGCTCGAACCACCTCAAGAGCAAGGGCAGTGCCTGCGACGCGCCCGACGCCGGCGACGGCCAGGGCAACTGCGCCGGGGTTCGCACGAACGCCGCGAAGCTGCTCGCCGACTGGCTGAACGGCGATCCCACCGGCACCGGGACCGAGAACGTCCTCATCGTCGGCGACCTCAACTCGTACGCGAAGGAGGATCCGATCGCGGCGCTCGAGGCCAAGTCGTTCACGAACCTGATCGCGTCCCGCATCGGCCCGGAGGCATACTCGTACGTGTTCGACGGGCAGTGGGGCTACCTCGACTACGCGCTCGGGAACCCGGCGATCCAGTCCCGCGTGACCGGCGTCGCCGAGTGGCACGTCAACGCCGACGAGCCCTCTGTGCTCGACTACAACGACGACTTCAAGAGCGCGGGCCAGCTCGTGTCGCTGTACGCGGCCGACCAGTTCCGCGTCTCCGATCACGACCCGGTCGTCGTCGGGCTCGAGCTCCCGGTGACGTTCGACAGCCTCTGCGTCCTGACGAAGCTCTTCGTCGACAGCACGGACGTGGAGCAGTCGCTGTGCGACAAGCTGGCGGCGGCGAAAGCGAAGGCGGCTCGCACGGGTGTGACCGATCTGAAGGCGTTCGTGAGCCAGGTCGAGGCGCAGTCCGGCAAGTCGATGACGGCGGCGGAAGCGGCGACGCTGATCCGCCTCGCCGGGGCTCTGTAGGCAACCGACTCAGGGAAAAGGGGAGAGAGGAAAGACATGCGGATGAAGAAGACAGTCCTGGTACTCGTGGCGCTCGCGGCGGTGGTCGCGGCGATCGTCGCCGTACCCGCTGCGTCGGCCGCGGTGCCGTTCCCGACGCCACCGCAGCAGCCGACCTCGGTCAAGCTGCTCGCGTTCAACGACTTCCACGGGCATCTGGAGGCGGGCACGCCCGGAACGATCGCGGTCGGGCGGAACCCGACGACCGGCGCGGTGATCAGCGTGCCGGCGGGCGGCGCGGAGTACTTCGCCACCCATCTGAAGGCCCTCGGCTCCGAGCAGCCGAACACCTACGTCGTCGCCGCGGGCGACCTGATCGGAGCGAGCCCGCTCCTGTCCGGTCTGATGCACGACGAGCCGACGATCGACTTCATGAACTACGTCGGTCTCGACACGATCGGCGTCGGCAACCACGAGTTCGACGAAGGCAAGGCCGAGCTCCTCCGGATGCAGTACGGCAACAGGAGCCACGACAACACGATCGCCACGTTCGGCGGGCGGACGGTCGACCCGAACAAGGGGACGGCGTACACGCCTGCGCGTGCGGACGGCTGCCACCCGGTCGACGGTTGCCAGGATGGCACCCCGTTCTCGGGGTCGGTCTTCCAGTACCTGGCGGCGAACGTGATCGACCTCGACACGAACAACCCGTTGCTGCCGCAGTACCGGATCGTGGAGAGCAACGGCGCCAAGATCGCCTTCATCGGCGAGACGCTGCAGGGGACGCCGTTGATCGTGACGCCGACCGGCGTCGCCGGGCTCTCCTTCCTCGACGAGGCGGACACGGTCAACGCGCTGGTGCCGCGGCTGAAGCAGCAGGGGGTCAGCGCGATCGTGCTGCTGCTCCACGAGGGCGGGATCCAGACCGCGCCGTTCTCGGGCGGCTTCATGGACCCGAACAAGTGCGACAACTTCAGCGGGCCCGACCTGCTCGACATCGTCAACCGGCTCGACTCGCGCGTGGACGTCGTGGTCAGCGCGCACACGCACCAGCCGTACGTCTGCCGCTTCAACAACCGGCTCGTCACGTCGGCGGCGTCGTTCGGCCGCCTGATCACGTCGATCGACATCCAGATCGACAAGCGGGCGAGGCAGGTCGTCTCGACCGCCGCGACGAACAACGTCGTCACGCAGACGGTGGCGAAGGACGCCGGGGCGACCGAGATCCTCACGCGGTACAAGGCGATCGCCGACCCGATCGGCAACCGTGTGATCGGGAAGGTGACCGCGGACATCCTGTCGGCACGCGGCACGCCGAGCGGTGTGAACCGCGCGGGCGAGCAGCCGATGGGCGACGTGATCGCGGACGCGATGTACGCGGCCACGAAGGCGCAGGACTTCGGCGGCGCCGTGGCGGCGTTCATGAACGTCGGCGGCGTCCGGTCGAGCATCTTCTTCAACCAGATCAGCGGCGGCGAGCAGCCGGGTGAGGTCACCTACGCGGAGGCCTTCGCGGTGCAGCCGTTCGGCAACACCCTGGTCGTGAAGACCTGCACCGGGCAGCAGCTGTACGACGTGCTCGAGCAGCAGTTCGACAATCCCGCCGTGGGCCAGGACCGCGTCATGGCCGTCTCCCAGGTGACGTACTCGTACACGCGAGGCAATCCGGCCGGGTCGCGGGTGACGGACGGCTCGCTGAAGATCGGCGGCGTCGCCGTCGACAGGGCGGCGAGCTACCGCGTCGTGCTGAACAACTTCATCGCGGACGGCGGTGACGGATTCACCGTCTTCCGCAACTGCACGAACCCGCTCGGCGGAGACGTCGACATCGACGCGTTCGCGCGGTACCTGGGCGCGAACTCGCCCCTCAGCCCGCCGCCGCTCAATCGCATCACCCGCCTCGACTGAGGTGCTGAAGGTGGGGGCGGCTCCGGCCGCCCCCACCGCCTTCTCTCTGGGTAGCGTCGGGCGCATGCAGATCGCCCGTATTCGGGACGGCATCCGCGCCGCGCTGCCGCTGGCGATCGCGCCGCTGCTCTTCGGGACGTCGTTCGGCCTGCTCGCGATCGACGCCGGGCTGGGCCCGGTCGGTGCGGTCGCGATGTCCGCGACGACCTTCGCCGGCTCCGCCCAGTTCGCGGCCGCGTCGATCCTCGAGACGGGTGGCGGCGCGGCTGCCGCGATCGTGGCGGCGCTGCTCCTGAACGCCCGGTACGTCCCGCTCAGCCTGGCGGTCGCATCGATCTTCCCCGGCTCGCGCAGGCGGCGCGCGCTCGAGTCGCAGCTGATCGTGGACGAGTCGTGGGCGCTCGCCGGCCGGAGCGGCCGGTTCGAGTACGGCGTGCTGATCGGCGCCGGGATCCTGCTCTACGTGCTCTGGGTGGGGGGACGGCGCTCGGCACCGTCGCGGGCGACCTGCTCGACCCGGAGGCGATCGGGCTCGACGCCGCCTTCCCGGCCCTCTTCCTCGCCCTGCTCGCGCCCTACCTCCGCGAGCGGCGTGCGCTCGTGACGGCGGTCGCGGCGGCCGCGATCACGGTCGTCCTGCTGCCGGTTGCGCCGCCGGGCGTGCCGATCGTCGCTGCCAGCCTCGCCGCGTTGATCGGGCTTCGCCGGTGAGCTGGCTCGTGATCGCCGTCGTCGGCGCGGCGACCATGATCTTCAAGGCCGCAGGCCCCGTGCTGCTCGGCACGCGACAACTGCCGCCGCGAGTCGCGTCGGTGGTCGAGGTGCTCGCTCCGGCGATGCTCGCGGCGCTCGTCGTCACGCAGACGATCGGCGGCGACCGCGAGATCGTGCTCGACGAGCGGCTCGCCGGCATCGCCGCCGGCGGCGTCGCCGTCTGGCTGCGAGCGCCGTTGCTCGCGGTCATGGTCGTCGCTGCCGGGACGGCTGCGCTGATCCGACTGTTCTAGGATCGCCGGCATGCCCGGGGTCGAGGAGATGGTCGAGCGCGTCTGGCCGGGCAGCAGCGCCTCCGTCGAGGTCCTCGGCGGCGGGATCACGAACCGGAACTTCAAGGTCTCGGTCGACGGCGGCGTCTACGTGCTCCGGATCGGCGGCAAGGACACCGAGCTGCTCGGAATCGACCGGCGCGCCGAGCACGAGGCCTCGCTGGCGGCAGCCGCGGTCGGCGTCGGCCCGGAGGTGGTCGCGTTCGTCGAGCCCGAGGGCTACCTCGTCACGCGCTTCATCGACGGCGACGTCGTCGCGCCGGAGGCGATGCGGGAGCCGGAGCCGCTGCGGCGCGTGGCGCAGGCGCTCAAGGCCGTGCACGCGGGGCCGCCGATCCCCGCCCGGTTCGACCCGTTCCGGGTCGTCGAGGCGTATGCGTCCACTGCGGCCGCGCACGGCGTCGCGATCCCGGCCGCGTTCGAGCAGGCTCGAGAGGTCGCGGCTCAGGTCGAGCGCGTCCGCGGGGCCGTTCCCGAGCGCCCGTGCCACAACGACCTCCTGACCGCCAACTTCATCGACGACGGCACGAGGATCCGGATCGTCGACTGGGAGTACGCGGGCATGGGCGACGTCTACTTCGATCTGGCCAACTTCGCCGCGAACAACGACCTCCCCGCGGAGGAGACGACCGAACTGCTGCGCGCCTACTTCGGCGACGTCGCAGCCGAGCACGAGCGGGCGCTGACCCTGATGCGCTTCATGTCCGACTTCCGCGAGGCCATGTGGGGCGTCGTCCAGCAGGCCCTCTCGGACCTCGAGTTCGACTTCCGCAGCTATGCCGACCAGCACTTCGAGCGGCTGGAGCGAACCGCGGCCGACCGCGCGTTCCGCCGCGCGCTGGCTTAACGCTTCGGGAGAAGGACTGCCGCAGCCGCCGTCGCGTGCGCGAGCACGGAGACGGTCGCAACGATCTTGAGGGTCGTGTTCATCGTCACGGGAACGCTTATCGGCACGGCCGGGATACGGCTTGACGGTGCCGGGCGCTCAGCCGACGGTGAACGTGCCGTTCATCGAGCTCGCGTGCGGGTCGCACTGGAACCTGTACTCCCCGGGCTGGAGCGTGACGTCGAACGACTGCTCGCCCTCGGCGGAGACATCGGTCGAGACGTCGACGCCGCCGGGGCCGGTGAGATGGAAGTTGTGTGCCGACGACTGGTCGTTGACGACCAGCGTGTAGTCGCCTGCGCTGATGCCGTCGGTCCCGTCGAGGCTGATGTCGAAGCCGGGGCCGACGCTGCCGTTCAAGGTCGTGCCGCCAGCGCCGCCGCCGGTCTCCGCCGCAGTCTTCGCCGCCGCCTCGCCGCCGTCGTCACCGCCACAGCCGGCGAGCGCGAGGCCGAGTGTCAGCAACAGGAGTGCGAGCGCGAGTTGGCGGCGAGTCACGAGTTCCCCCTTCGGTCGGTGTCACCCACGTGTACGCGCATGGTCCCAAACCGGTTCGATCAGAGCCAGCCGATTCGACGGAACCGGATCCAGAGCGCGACGCAGGCGGCGAGGATCACGAGCAGGACGGCCGGATAGCCGAAGCGCCACTCGAGCTCAGGCATGTGCTCGAAGTTCATCCCGTAGATCCCGGCCACGGCCGTCGGGACCGCGATGATCGCGACCCAGGCCGAGATCCGGCGCATGTCCTCGTTCTGCCGCACGCTCACCTGGGTCAGATTCGCCTGCAGGACCCCGTTCAGGAGGATCCCGAAGCTCTCGATCTGGTCGCCGATCTGCGCGGCGTGATCGGCCACGTCGCGGAAGTACGGGACCAGCTCGGGACGGATGTTGGGGACGCCGGGGCCGAGCAGGTCGCGCAGGGCGGGCTTCAGCGGCCCCGCCGCCCTGCCGAACTGGAGCACCTCCCGCCGGAGCCGGTAGATCCGCTCGACCGGGTTGACGCGGTCGGGGGAGAAGATCTCCGCCTCGAGCTCCTCGATGTCGTCCCGGAGGCCGTCCGCCACGGGCTCGTACGCGTCCACGATCCGATCGACAAGGGCGTGCAGCGCCGCGGCGGGGCCGAGCGCGAGCAGCTCGGGTCGTTGCTCGAGGTGCTCTCGGACGTCGCCGAGCCCACCCGCGGCGCCGTGGCGGACGGTGATCAGGAAGTCGGCCCCCACGAACACGAGCACCTCGCCAAGCTCGAGCTCCTCCGCGTCGTGCCGATAGCCGACGGTCTTGACGACGAGGAAGAGCGTGTCGCCGTAGATCTCGAGCTTCGGGCGCTGATGCGCCTCGATCGCGTCCTCGACCGCGAGCTCGTGCAGGTCGAACTCCCGCCGAACCGCGTCGAACTCCCGCACCGTCGGCTCGACCAGCCCGACCCACGCGAACCCTCCGGCGTCGACGGCCTCGTCGTGAAGACCCTCGAGCTCGCGACTCCGGTCGAGCCGCCGCCCGTTGCCGTAGACGGCGCAGTCGACGATCACGCGTCCATCCTGACGGTTTACGTTCCCCCGATGCGGACGCGTGCGCGAGCGGTGGTGATCGGAGGCGGCGTCGGCGGCTGCTCGATCCTCTACTGGCTCGCCCGGCTCGGCTGGGAGGACGTCGTCCTCGTCGAGCGCGCCGACCTCACGTCGGGCTCGACGTTCCACTCGGCGGGGCTCGTCGGCCAGCTGCGCGGATCGCTGTCGCTGACGAAGATGATGATGGCGAGCGTCGACCTCTACCGGACGATCGGCGAGGAGGTCGGCCTCGAGACCGGCTGGCGCGAGGTGGGATCGCTGCGGCTGGCGTCGTCGCCGGAGCGGCTGGAGGAGATCGCACGGCAGGCGGGCTGGGCGAAGACGTTCGGGCTGGCGCTCGAGCTGATCTCCGCCGCGGAGGCGCAGGAGCTCTTCCCGCCGATGACCACGGACGGCGTCCTCGGAGCCGCGTACCTGCCGACGGACGGCTACGTCGATCCGTCGCAGCTCACGTTCGCGCTCGCCGAAGGGGCGCGGCGCGCGGGTGCCGAGATCGAGACGAACACGCGCGTGACGGCGATCGCCACCGAGCGGGGCCGTGTCACCGGCGTCGTCACCGACAAGGGCGAGATCGAAGCCGAGGTCGTCGTCAACGCGGGCGGCATGTTCGCCGCGGAGCTCGGACGGCTCGCCGGCGTGACGGTGCCGATCGTGCCGATGGCGCACGAGTATCTGGTCACGCGCCCGGCCGGTCTGCCGCTGGACATGCCGACGATGCGCGACCCGTCCCTGCTCGTCTATTTCCGGCCCGAGTCCGGAGGCCTGGTGATGGGCGGGTACGAGCGCGACCCGGCGCCGTGGTCGCTCGACGGGATCCCGCCCGACTTCAACGGCAAGCTGCTGGAGGAGGACTGGCCCCGCTTCGAGCCGCTGCTGCAGAACGCGATCGAGCGCGTGCCCGCGCTCGAGGAGATGGAGGTCGTGCGACTGATCAACGGCCCGGAGGCGTTCACGCCCGACGGCGAGTTCATCCTCGGGCCGACCGACGTGCGCGGCTTCTGGGTCGCCGCCGGCTTCTGCGCCCACGGCCTCGCCGGCGCCGGCGGGATGGGGAAGCTCGTCGCCGAGTGGATCGTCGAGGGGACGCCCAGCCTCGACGTCTGGCACATGGACTCGCGCCGGTTCGGCGCCGCGTACGGGAGCCGCGCGTACACGCTCGCCCGCACGACCGAGGTCTACTCGACCTACTACGACGTCAAGTACCCCGGCCATGAGCGCGAGGCCGGGCGGCCGCTGCGGCTCTCGCCCGCGTACCCGCGGCTGCGGGAGCTCGGCGCCGTCTTCGGCGAGAAGTCGGGCTGGGAGCGCGCGAACTGGTTCGAGCCGAACGCGGCGGCCGGCGACGAGAGGCTGCGCCCGCGCGGCTGGGCCGGGCGGCACTGGTCGCCGGCGATCGGCGCGGAGCATCGTCGCCTGCCGCGAGTCGGCAGCGCTCTTCGACGAGTCGTCGTTCGCGAAGATCGAGGTCGCCGGCCCGGGCGCGGCCGAGCCTGCTCGAGTGGCTCTGCGACAACCGCGTCGCGCGCGACGTCGGCGCGATCACCTACACGCAGATGCTGAACGCGAAGCGGCGGGATCGAGTGCGACTTCACGGTGACGCGGCTCGAGCGACGACCGCTTCCGGATCGTCACCGGGACGGCGTTCGGCCGGCACGACCTCGCCTGGATCCGCCAGCACGCGCCCGGACGACGGCTCGGTCACCGTCCGACGACGTCACCTCCGCGTACGCCTGCATCGGGATCTGGGGGCCCGCGAGCCGCGAGATCCTCGCGCCGCTGACGACCGACCCGCTCGACTTCGCCTACATGCGCTCGCGGGAGCTCGCGGTCGGAGCCGTGCCCTGCCTCGCGCTCCGGGTCACCTACGTCGGCGAGCTCGGCTGGGAGCTCTACTGCCCGTCCGAGTTCGGGCTCCGGCTCTGGGACACGATCTGGGACGCGGGTCGGCGAGCACGGCCTCGTGGCCGGGGGCTACACGCGCGATCGACTCGCTCCGGCTCGAGAAGGGCTACCGCGTCTGGGGCTCGGACATCACGGCCGACGACACGCCGGAGGAGGCCGGGCTCGGCTTCGCCGTCAAGCTCGACAAGGAGTTCCTCGGCAAGGAGGCGCTCTCCCGGCGAGGCGAGCCGGAGCGTCGGCTGGCGTGCCTGACGCTCGCCGACCCGCGCGCGGTCGCGCTCGGCTCCGAGCCCGTCCGCGTCGGCGGCGAGCTCGGTCGGCCGCGTCACGAGCGGCGGCTTCGGCTACACCGTCGAGCGCTCGATCGCGTACGCGTACCTGCCGGCGGCGAGCGCCGTGCCCGGGAACGCCCGTCGAGGTCGAGATCTTCGGCGAGTGGGTGGGCGGCGAGGTCGCGGCCGAGCCGCTCTACGACCCGCAGGGCGAGCGGCTCCGGAGCTAGAGCCGCAGCTCGCCGCCGCCCGTCGCGGTGACGACGCCGTCGGCGACGACCAGCTCGATCGGGCCCTCGGCTGCTGCGCGTCGAGCGCGGCGACGAGCAGCTCGACGAGCCGGCGCCGGATCTCGCCCGGGCCCGCGACGGTGGTCGCGTCGCCGCTCGCCCGCAGCTCGACGTCGTGGGTCGGCATCACGCGCGTGACGAGCGCGACCGCGTCGGCGGCCGCCTGGCCGACCGAGAGCTCCTCGGGCGGCTGTGACTGGAGCCGGACGAACGCCTGCAGCGCCCGCACGATCTCGACCACCTCGGCGCCGGTGCGCTGGGTCAGCGCGATCCGGTCGTGGAGCTTCGTGCCCGGCTCGACGTCGTTGAGCGCGAGCTCCGCCGAGCCGAGCAGGGCGACCAGCGGGTTCGAGAGCTCGTGCAGCGCGCCGCGCGTCAGGCGGCCGAGCGTCGCGAGCGTGCGGGTCTCGTCGGTGTCGTACTGCACTGGCTCTATGATCCCCACGCGCGTTGGACAGTTGTCGATAGTCCGCAGACCTCGCATGTGTTCCCAGACGCTCTTGCTCTCTCCTCGAATGGATCCTAGATTCCTGTGACTGAACGGGCCGCCGTGACCTCCGTTCTCGTCGCGGACGACCATCCTGCGGTCGTCGAGGCAGTCGCGGACGTGCTCTCCGAGCACGGGATCGAGATCGTCCGGCCGCGCCCGCGACGGCAACGACGCGGTCGAGCAGATCGAGCTGCGGAAGCCGACCGTCGCGATCCTCGACCTGCGCATGCCGGGCCAGTCCGGGATCGAGGTCGCGCGGCTCGTCGCGCGGACCGCACCGGACACGGCAGTGATCCTCTACACCGCCTTCGGCGACCGCGCGCTGCTGACCGAGGCGCTCGACGCGGGCGCGCGCGGCTTCGTGCTCAAGGAGGCACCGCTCGCCGAGGTCGTGCGCGCGGTCGAGCTCGTCGCCTCCGGCCGGACGTACGTCGACCCGGTGCTCGCCGGCGTGCTCTCGAGCTCGGCGGCGACCGAGAAGATGACGAACCTGACCCAGCGCGAGCGCGACGTCCTCCGCCTGCTCGCCGACGGGATGTCGAACGAGGAGATCGGCAAGAGCCTCTTCATCTCGCCCGAGACCGTGCGGACGCACGTGCGCAAGGCGATGGCCAAGCTCGACGCCGACACGCGTACGCAGGCCGTTGCGACGGCGCTGCGGCAGTCGCTGATCGCCTAGGGCCGCTGTCAGCGAGCTCGGCGCGCCGACGAGCGGCGGAGAGCAGCTGGCGGAACTCGGGTGCCGGCATCGCGGCCGACTCGTCGGCGGCGACTCGGGGCGGTAGGAGCTCTCCTTCGACGGCCAGTAGGCCCAGGCGACCATCGAGGAGAAGCGCTCGCAGCCGTAGGCGCCGTGGGACGAGGCCCGTCGATCTCGTAGCACCAGGCGCTCGCGCCCAGCCGCTGCTGCAGGATCGACCGGCGGAGTCGGATCGAGCACGAGGAAGTCGACCTGGTGCGCGTACTCGTCCATCACCGTCGCCCAGGCGAAGCGGCCGGCGGCGAGCAGGCCGCGGTCGAGCCAGATGTGCCCGGGGCTGCGCGTGGGACGTGCCGACGGCGCCGACGTGGATCGTCACGCGCTTCGGGACGATGCCCCAGTCGAAGGCGCTCGCGTTCAGCGCGGCGCGCACGGTCGCCCGCTCGGCGGGGGTCGCGCCGTCGAACGCGTAGTTGCCTCCTCCTGCCAGCGCAGTGGCGGGGAGGACGAGCGTGACCGCAACGGTTGCCGCAAACCGACGGAACATCTGTCACTAGTCGTCGTCCAACCGGCCATCCGCCGTATCCACGCTCCCGCCCGGGCCGCCTCGCGGATCGGCGCGCCGGCCGTCACCCGAATCGGGGATGGCTACGGCGGGAGGTCGCAGCGCCGCGAACGGATCGGTGATCTCGAGGCGGCGGGTGCGGAACCGGTAGACCTCGGCGGGCCGCCCGCCGGCGCGGCCCGGCTCGCGGCGCGCGCCGGTCGGCTCGAGCACGTCGCGGCGGAGCAGCACGCGCTTCAGGTTCGTGGCGGAGACGTCGTGGCCGAGCGCCGCCACGTAGAGGTCGCGCAGCTCGGAGAGCGTGAACGACGCCGGCGCGAGCGCGAAGCCGACGTTCGTGTAGGAGAGCTTCCCGCGCAGGCGCTCGCGCGCCGCGAGCACGATCTCGGCGTGGTCGAACGCGAGCTCGGGGAGCTCGTCGACGACGTGCCAGGCCGTGTCGGCGGGCAGCTCCGGGTCGACGTCGGCCGGGCACGAGCCCGAGAAAGGCGGTCGCGAGCTCGCGGTGGCTCGGGTGCCGGCCGGGCTCGCTCCACGTGCCCAGCTGCTCGAGGTGGGCGACCTCGCGGACGTCCACCTTCGCGGCGAGCTGGCGGCGGATCGAGCCCTCGAGCGTCTCGTCGGCGCGCGAGCGCTCCGCCCGGCAGGGCCCAGGCGCCGCTGAACGGCTCGCGCGCGCGCTGCCACAGCAGCGTCTGCAGCCGGCCGTCGCGCACCTGCAGCACGGCGGCGAGGACGACCTGCGCAGGGGCTGTGGTAGGATCGGATCCGAGGTTTCTGCCTCACAGTCTAAAACCTTAGTGGAAAGGCTCCGCCCATGCTCCGTCTGATTCCGCTCGCTCTCCTGCTCTCCGCTGCTCGCCCTCGCCGGCTGCGGCTCGGACGACGACGAGGCGCCGCGTCGACGACCGCCGCGACCGAGACCGAGGCGACCCAGCCGGTCAGGGTCGGCCTGATCGTCGACCAGGGCCAGCTCGACGACAACGGCTTCAACGAGCTCGCCTTCAGCGGCGTCACGCGCGCCGAGGACGAGCTCGGCATCGAGGGACGCGTCGTCGAGTCCGCGACCGTCGGCCGACTACATCCCGAACATGACGCTCGCTGGCCCGCAGCGGCTACGACCTCGTGATCGGCGTCGGCTTCGCCCAGGGCGACGCGATCGGGAAGGTCGCGCAGAAGTACCCCGAGACGAAGTTCGCGATCATCGACGTCGACCAGGCGTTCGTGCCCGGCAAGCCGGCGAACGTGCAGGGGCTGCTCTTCCGCGAGGAGGAGGTCGGCTACCTCGTCGGCTACCTCGCCGGCCTCGAGGAGAAGCGGCGCGACGGGCAAGGACGTGATCAGCGCGGTCGGCGGGATGAAGGAGCCGCCGGTCGACCGCTTCATCGCCGGCTACTTCGCAGGCGCCGAGAAGGCAGCGCCGGGGATCACGCTGCTTCCACGACTACTCGCAGGACTGGGACGACCAGGCGAAGTGCAAGGAGCTGGCGCTGAACCAGATCGCGCGCGGCTCGAACGTGGTCTTCCAGGTCGCGGGCGGCTGCGGGCTCGGCGCGCTCAACGCGGCCGGCGAGCGCGGCAAGCTGGGGGATCGGCGTCGACGCCGACCAGTCCTTCCTCGGCGACGCACATCCTCACGAGCGCGCAGAAGGGCGTCGACGCGGCCGTCTTCCTGACGATCAAGGCGATCCAGGACGGCACGCTGGACAGGGCGGCGGCAACGCGACCTTCGGGCTCAAGGAGGACGGCGTCGGGCTCGGCAAGGTGAGCCCCGACGTGCCGCAGGAGGACGTCGACAAGGTCGACGAGATCAAGCAGCAGATCGCCGACGGGGAGATCAGCGGGATCCCGACGACCGTCGGGAAGACCAGCTAGAAGTCGCCGCCGGCGATCGCGGCGACGATCCGGATCTGGGAGGCCGCGGTCACCGCGGCCTCCAGGTCGCGGGCGCGCTCGCCGTCGACGTAGACGTTGACGAGGGGGCGCACCTCGCCGCGCTCGTCGAGCAGGAGGTCCCGGACGGGCAGCGCGCGCAGCGCGTCGCCGACGGTCGCGGCGTCGAGGTCGAACTCCTTCTCGCCGCCCGCCTCGGTCGCCAGCAGGCCGGGGAGGAGGACTACTCGCCACGCCGACGCTTCGACCGAGAGGATCGGCGGCAGGTGCCGCGCCGCCTCGACCACCTCGTCGTGCCGGAGCGCGTAGACGTGGCCGCTCTGGGTGCCGGCGTAGACGGCCTCGTCGTCCTGGCTCATCGCCTCGCGGAGCACCGCCGCCCAGGCCGGCTCCTCGGCGACGATCAGCTGCCAGCTCGCGCCGGCGTCGGTCGTGCGGTAGATCCCGATCCGGCCGTCGCAGGTGACGCGGTTCTCGGCGCCCTCCTCCGGGATCACGAACGCCGTGTCGGGATCGCCGGGGTCGAGCGCGAGCCCGAAGCCGAACTCGGACGGCAGCCCGTTCCCGTCCAGGCGCTCCCAGCTCTCGCCGCCGTCGTCGGAGCGGTAGACGCCGCAGTGGTTCTGCTGCCAGAGGCGGCCCGGCTTGCCGGGGTGGGCGAGCACCTTGTGCACGCACTGGCCGACCTCGGGGAACTTGTCGTCGGGGAAGAAGCAGGCTTCCGTGCCGCTGTTCGCGGGCGTCCAGGAGGCGCCGCCGTCCTCGGTACGGAAGACGCCTGCGGCCGAGATCCCGATCCAGAGGCGTCTGCGCGTCGTCGCGGTCGAGCGTGATCGAGTGCGTGATCAGCCCGCCCGCACCCGGGTTCCACTGCTCGCGCGTCTCGTGCCCGAGCACGGCCTCGTTCACCTGCCAGGTCGAGCCGCGAGTCGTCGGAGCGGAAGAGCACGCCCGGCTCGCCGCCCAGCCAGAGCGTGCCCGGCTGCGAGGCGTGCCCGGGCTCGAGATGCCACGTCGAGGCGAGCTTGAGCCCGCTCTCCTCCGGCAGGCCGAGGCCCTCGGAGCGCTGCCAGGTCTTGCCCATGTCGGTCGAGCGCTGCACGGTGCCGCCGTAGA
Organism: uncultured Gaiellaceae bacterium; assembly: GCA_963827015.1. GTDB lineage: Bacteria > Actinomycetota > Thermoleophilia > Gaiellales > Gaiellaceae > Gaiellasilicea. Next base: position 98,058 of record CAWGZI010000010.1, read on the forward strand.
CCCAGCTGTTCGCGCAGGCGTAGAGCGAGCCGTCGCGCGGGTCGACGATCGCATGGTTGATCTGCCAGCCGGGCAGAAGCGGCCCCTCGACCTCGAACGACCGGCGCTCGTCGTCGCCCCGGACGAGAAAGAGGCCCTTGCGCGTTCCGACCAGCAGCAGCACGCCCATGCCCCGACCCTAATCAAGGAGAGCCCGATGGCGAAACTGACAACCGGTCAGGCGAGCTTCCTCCACGACGAGCCGAACGTCGCCGTCGTCGCGGCCCTGCGGCCCGACGGGACGCCGCACCAGACGGTGACGTGGATCGACTACGACGGCGAGCACGTCCTCGTCAACCTGAACACCTGGCGCACGAAGCTGCGCTACCTCGAGGCCGACCCGCGCGTCTCGGTGCTCGTCGCTCGACCGGAACGACCCGTTCCGCCGGCTCCGGATCGACGGCGATCGTCGCCGAGATCACCAAGGAAGGCGCGTACGAGCACATCGTCCGGCCAGGCGCGGCGTCTACCTCGGCCGCGAGGAGCTACGAGCTCCGAGCCCGGCGAGGAGCGGCGTGCTCGTCCGGATCGCGCCGAGCGGGTCGAGGCGTACGAACGTCGAGTAGCTACTTCAGGTCGGCCAGGATCTCGCCCGCGGCACGCTGGCCGGTCTCGACGGCGCCGTTCAGGTACCCCTGGAAGTCGATCGAGGTGTGCTCGCCGGCGAAGAGGCAGTTGCCCTGGCGCCGCCCCTCCATCCCGGCGAAGCGCTGGTACTGGCCCACCTTCCAGTAGGAGTACGAGCCCTTCGTCCACCGGTAGCCGGGCCAGAAGTCGATCGTCGCCCTGCCGTTCCACGCCTTGGTGGCGCCCGGCAGCACCGGCTCGATCTGGGCGAGGAACTGCTTCGCCCGCGACTCGGGTGTGCCCGAGCCGAAGCTGGCGCCGATCTTGCCGCCGGTGTAGTCGACGAGGATGCCGCTCTTGCCCGGGCTGCGCCAGCGAGACCTCCCAGCTGCTCTGGTAGCCGCGGTCGGAGTACGTCTCGCCGTTCGAGCCGAGCCCGTTCCAGAAGCGGCTCGAGAACTGGACGTGCAGCTTCGAGTTGGTGCCCATGCCCTGCTCGCGGATCGCGACCAGCTTCAGCGGCTCGAAGCCCGCCTTCGAGAGGTCGACGGAGGAGCGGAGGATCGAGAACGGGAGCGCGAGCACGACCTTGTCCGCGGTGACCGTCTTCGTCGCCGTCTGCTGCGCGAAGGTGAGCGTGAACGTGCCCGAGGAGTTCCGGCGCACCGCGACGAGCTCGGACCCCGTCGTGATCTGGCCGGCGCAGGGCCGCCGCGAGCCGGTCGGTGATCTGGTCGTTGCCGCCGGCGACGTGGTACTTCTCGTTCGACGGCGCCGAAGAGGCGGAGGTTGCCGGGGCCGCGGTAGGCGAGCAGGTAGAGCAGGTTGAGCGAGCTCTGGTCGGCCGACTCGGCGCCGTACTCGATGTTGTAGGCGACGTCGAGGAACTGGCCGATCCGCGAGTCGATGCCCGCCCTCGAACGTCTCCTCGATCCAGTCGACGATCGACATGCTTGTCGAGCTGCGCGGCCTCGCGCCGGTCGAGACCTCGAACGTCGTCGGGTAGCTCGCAGCCGACACGTCGGCGTGGATCTTCTGCCACGCCGCCTTGATGTCGTTCGACATCTCGTCGCACGTGGTACGGCGCGCCGTCGAAGTACCCGAGCAGCTCCGTTCCGTTCTGCTCGGCCTCGGGCAGGTTGTCGAGCTTGAGGCCGAGCTCCTGCGCGAGCTGGCGGATGTGCGGGTGGCCCTGGTCGATGAACTCGCCGCCGTGCTCGCCGATCTGGCCGTCCGCGAACGCGCCGCGCAGCGTCCAGCAGCGGCCGCCGATCCGCGTCGACGCCTCGTGGATCTCGGCCGCGTAGCCGGCGCTGCTTCAGCGCGTACGCGGCGCTGAGGCCGGCGAGCCCGGCGCCGACGACGACGATCTTCGGCGCGGCGGCGCCGCGCGCGGGCGCTGCGAGGCGGCCGAGCGCCGTCGAGCCCGAGCGCGCCGACGCCGGCCTCCTTGACGAAGCGCGCCGCGCGTCGTGCGGCGCTCTCCCGCAGCGACCTCCGCCACGGCGTCCTGAACGGCGCCTGCCAGTGGTGTCCGTGCCATCGCTCGCTCCCCTTCCCCAGAGTGAATACGTCCTGAAGATGACCCACGTGCGAGGGAAACACAATGTCCTCCGAGGCCAGAAGCGGCGCGCGCCCGTATGGACACGATGGCGTAAGACGCGGCCGGCTGCGCCTTCCAACTTGTCCACCGAGTCGAGTGCGAGCTAGGCTCGCGCTCGAGATCCCCCGAGCGGAGGGCTGCCCTGTGAGCGTGTCGGTCACCAAGCACAAGAACCTCGTCGGCGGCGAGTGGGTCGAGGCCGCGTCCGGCGAGACGATGGAAGTCCTGAATCCGTCGACGGGCGAGGTGATCGCGGAGGTCCCGCGGTCGAGCGCCGAGGACGTCGAACGCGCCGTCGAGGCCGCCCGCAAGGCGTACGCCGAGTGGGGCGACAAGACGCCGAAGGACCGGATGGAGCTGCTGCTCAAGCTCGCCGACGTGATCGACGACAACGCCGACGAGCTGACGCGGCTGGAGTCGCAGAACGTCGGCAAGCCGATGGCGATCGCCGGCGACGAGATGCCGTTCTCCGCCGACAACCTGCGCTTCTTCGCCGGCGCCGCCCGCACGCTCGAGGGCAAGGCGGCCGGCGAGTACGTCGAGGGCTACACCTCGATCATCCGGCGCGAGCCGCTCGGGATCGTCGCCGGGATCACGCCCTGGAACTACCCGCTGATGATGGCGATCTGGAAGCTCGGCCCGGCGCTCGCCGCCGGCAACGTCCAGATCCTGAAGCCGGCCGAGCAGACGCCGCTGACGACGCTCCGCTTCGCCGAGCTGGCGCAGGAGTTCCTGCCTCCGGGCGTGCTCCAGGTGATCACGGGCGACGGCGTCCCCGCCGGCGACGCGCTCGTACGCCACCCCGAGATCAGGCTCGTCTCGCTGACGGGCTCGGTCGAGACGGGCAGGTTGATCGCCGCCGGCGCGGCGCAGTCGAACCTGAAGCGCGTGCACCTCGAGCTCGGCGGCAAGGCGCCGATGGTCGTGCTCGACGACGCCGACCCGGCGACGGTGGCCGAGGCGATCAAGATCGGCGGCTACTGGAACTCGGGCCAGGACTGCACCGCCTCGTCGCGGATCCTCGTCCACGAGCGGGTCTACGACGACGTGATGTCCGAGACGGTCAAGACACTCGAGGCGATGAAGGTGGCGGACCCGGCCGAGGGCGACGACGTCGACATGGGCCCCGTGATCTCGAAGGAGCAGCAGGACCGCGTGCTCGGCTTCCTCGAGCGGGCCGTCGACGCGAAGGCGACGATCGTCACCGGCGGCGAGGCGATCGGCGACCGCGGCTTCTTCGTCAAGCCGACCGTGATCGCCGACGTCGCACAGGACTCCGAGATCGTCCAGAGCGAGGTCTTCGGGCCGGTCGTGACCGTGCAGCGGTTTTCGTCCGACGACGAGGCGATCGCGATGGCGAACGACGTCCGCTACGGGCTCGCCGCATCGGTCTTCTCGCAGGACGTCGGCCGCGCGATGGCCGCGGCGCGGAAGCTCGAGTTCGGCACCGTCTGGGTCAACGAGCACCTCTTCCCGCTCGCCTCGGAGATGCCGCACGGCGGCTTCAAGGAGTCCGGCTACGGCAAGGACATGTCGCTCTACTCGATGGAGGAGTACACCCGCATCAAGCATGTCGCGGTGAAGCTGGCGTGACGGTGTTGCAGTCTTGACACCGAGGTGCTCGACGCCGGCGTCGGCGTCGACCGCGGTCGGCTTGCGGCGCTGACGGCACGCGAGGCGGAGGCCTTCGCCTCCGCCCGGCCCCGCTCGCGCGAGCTGGCCGAGCGGGCGCGCGGATCGCTGCTCGGCGGCGTGCCGATGACCTGGATGATGCGCTGGGCGGGGCCGCACCCGGTCTTCCTCGCCGAGGCGAAGGGGGCGCGGGTCGTCGACGTCGACGGTCACGAGTACGTCGATCTCTGCCTCGGCGACACGGGCGCGATGGCAGGGCACGCGCCCGAGCCGGTCGTCCGCGCGGTCGCGGAGCGAGCGGCGGCGGGGATCACCGCGATGCTCCCGACCGAGGACGCGGCCTGGGCGGGCGAGGAGCTCGCGCGGCGCTTCGGGCTGCCTCTCTGGCAATTCACGCTCTCGGCGACCGATGCGAACCGGTTCGCGATCAGGATGTGCCGCGCCGTCACCGGCCGCCCGAAGATCCTCGTCTTCAACGGCTGCTACCACGGCACCGTCGACGAGACGTTCGCGACGCTCCGCGACGACGGCTCCGTCGGCGTCCGCCCCGGGAACGTCGGCCCTCCGGTCGATCCGGCGCTGACGACCAAGGTCGTCGAGCTGAACGACCTCGACGCGCTCGAGGCCGCGCTCGCGCCCGGAGACGTCGCCTGCGTCCTCGCCGAGCCGGCGCTGACGAACATCGGCATCGTCCTGCCCGACCCCGGCTTCCACGAGGGGCTGCGCGAGCTGACGCGCCGCACCGGGACGCTGCTGATCGTCGACGAGACGCACACGTTCAGCGCCGGGCCGGGCGGCTACACGGCCGCGCACGGGCTCGAGCCGGACCTGCTCACGATCGGGAAGGCGATCGGCGGCGGCGTTCCCGTCGGCGCGTTCGGCGTCACCGCGGAGCTCGCGCGGCGCGCGCTGGCGCAGGAGCGCGCCGACTACGAGGACGTCGGCGGCGTCGGCGGCACGCTCGCCGGCAACGCGCTCTCGCTCGCCGCCGTCCGCGCGACGCTCGGCGAGGTGCTGACCGACGAGGCGTTCGACCGGATGACGGTCTCGGCGGAGCGGCTCGCCGACGGCGTCGCCGGAGCGATCGCAGCGGCCGGCGTGCCCTGGCACGTGACGCGGCTCGGCGCGCGTGCGGAGTACCGCTTCACGCCGGAGCCGCCGCGGAACGGCGGCGAGTCGGCCAGGGCGGGGGACGAGGAGCTCGAGCGCTTCCTCCATCTCCACGCGCTCAACCGCGGCGTCCTGATCACGCCCTTCCACAACATGGCGCTCGTCTCGCCGGCGACGTCGGCGGCCGACGTCGACCGCCACACCGAGGTCTTCGCGGCCGCGCTCGAGGAGCTCGCGTGAGCGACCCGGACATCCGGCTCGAGTCCGTCGTCAAGCGCTTCGACGACGTCGTCGCGGTCGACGGGATCACGCTCGAGATCCCGCCCGGCTCCTTCTTCGCCCTGCTCGGGCCGTCCGGGTGCGGCAAGACGACGACCCTGCGGATGATCGGCGGCTTCGAGCAGCCCGACGAGGGCGCGATCTTCCTCGGCGACCGCGACGTGGTCGGCCTGCCGCCGTACCGGCGCGACGTCAACACCGTCTTCCAGAGCTACGCGCTCTTCCCGCACCTCTCGATCTTCGAGAACGTCGCCTTCGGCCTCCGTCGCAAGGGCGTCGAGAAGAAGCAGGTGAAGGGCAGGGTCGACGAGATGCTGCGGCTCGTCGGGCTCGAAGGCCTCGGCTCGCGGCGTCCGCGACAGCTCTCCGGCGGCCAGCAGCAGCGCGTCGCGCTCGCGCGCGCGCTCGTGAACCGGCCGCAGGTGCTGCTGCTCGACGAGCCGCTCGGCGCGCTCGACCTGAAGCTCCGCAAGCAGATGCAGCTGGAGCTGAAGTCGATCCAACACGATCTCGGGCTCACGTTCGTCCACGTCACGCACGACCAGGAGGAGGCGATGACGATGGCGGACGCGATCGCGGTGATGAACCGCGGCCGGATCGAGCAGCTCGGCCCGCCGAACGAGCTCTACGAGAAACCCGCCACGGCCTTCGTCGCCGGCTTCCTCGGCGTCTCCAACCTGCTCCACGGCTCCGTCACCGCGCCGGACCGCGTGCGGCTCGACACGGGCGACGAGATCGTCGCCGACGTCGGCGACCGCGCCGGCCGCGTCGCCGTCGGGATCCGGCCGGAGAAGATCCGGCTCGGCCCGCCCGGCGACTCGGACAACAGCCTCGCCGGCAGCGTCAAGGAGACCGCGTACGTCGGCGTCGCGACGCAGTACGTCGTCGAGACCGGCGCCGGCACCCTGATCGTCTACGTCCAGAACGACGGCGCCGCGCCCGCGCTCCAGCCGGGCGCCGCCGCCATCCTCAGCTGGAGCCCGAACGCGACCTTCGTCGTCGATCCCGCACAGGAGGAGAGTTATGACCCGTCCGTTGACACGCCGTGAGCTGCTCGAGCGCGCCGCGCTCGGCGGCGCGGCCCTGACCCTGCCCGGATTCCTGGCCGCCTGCGGCGGCGACGGGATCGAGGGAACCGCCACCACGTCGGCCGGCGGCGCGACCACGGCTGCTTCGAAGGAGCTCGGCGACAAGCTGACGATCTCGAACTGGACGCTACTACATCGACGTCGACGAGAAAACGAAGAAGCGCCCGACTCTCGACCAGTTCACGGAGGAGACGGGCGTCGAGGTCGACTACATCGAGGACGTCAACGACAACGACGAGTGGTTCGGCAAGAACCAGGCGGCCCTCTCGCGGGGGCAGTCGATCGGCCGCGACATCACCGTCCTCACCGACTGGATGGCGGGCCGGATGGTGCGGCTCGGCTACGTCGAGAAGCTCGACAAGGAGGCGATCCCGAACGCGTCCAATCTGGTCGACGCGCTCGCCAGCCCGGGCTGGGACCCGAACCGGGAGTACAGCCTGCCCTGGCAGTCGGGCCTGACGGGGATCGGCTACGACCCGGACAAGGTCGGCAAGCGAGCTGACGTCGATCTCGGCAGCTGCTCGACGACCCGAAGCTGAAGGGCAAGGTCACGTTCCTGACCGAGATGCCCGACACGATCGGCCTGATGATCCTCGAAGGCGGGGGCGATCCCTCCAAGGTCGTGCAGGCCGACTTCGACAAGGCGATCGAGCGGCTGCAAAAGGGCGTCGACTCGGGCCAGATCCGCCAGTTCACGGGCAACGACTATGCCGGGATGCTCGCGAAGGGCGACATCTGGGCAGCGGTCGCCTGGTCCGGCGACATGGTGCAGCTCGCGCCCGACAACCCGAACCTGCAGTTCCGGATCCCGGACGCCGGCGGGATGATCTGGACGGACAACATGCTGATTCCGAAGGGCGGCGACATCTTCACCGCCTCGACCTTCATGAACTTCGTCTACGACCCGAAGATTGCCGCGCAGATCGAGGCGTACGTCAACTACATCTGCCCGGTAGAGGGCGCGAAGGAGGAGATGCGGGAGATCGACGCGTCGCTCGCCGACAACACGCTGATCTTCCCGAGACGAAGCGACGCTGGCGAAAGTGAAGATCTTCGACGCCGAGGTCGCCGACGACCCGAAGTACAAGCAGAAGTTCCAGGCTGTGATCGGGGCCTAGCGCGCGGATGAACTGGCTCCACCGCCACCGCGGCACGATCCCCTACCTGCTGCTCCTTCCGGGGCTCGCGTGGCTCGCCCTGTTCTTCCTCGTCCCGACGTACTACCTGGCGCACACGTCCCTGCAGTCCGGCTCGCTCGACGTCGGCTACGCGTTCTCGTGGGCCTGGGAGAACTACTCGGACGCGATCTCGACGTACCACGAGCAGTTCGTCCGCTCGCTCGAGTACGCCGGGATCGCGACCGTGCTCGCCCTGCTCGTCAGCTACCCGCTCGCGTACTTCATCGCGTTCCGGGGCGGGCGCTGGAAGGGGCTGCTGCTGCTCCTGATCATCGCGCCGTTCTTCGTCACCTACCTGATCCGCACGCTCGCCTGGCAGACGATCCTCTCCGACAGCGGCTTCGTCGTGAACGCGCTGCAGACGATCGGCCTCCTCGGGGACGGCGAGCGGCTGCTCGCGACCTCGACCGCGGTCGTCGCCGGGATCACCTACAACTTCCTCCCCTTCATGGCGCTGCCGCTGTACGTGTCGCTGGAGCAGATCGACGCGCGGCTGATCGAGGCGGCCGAGGATCTGTACGCGTCGAAGGTGAGGGCGTTCCTGCGCGTGACGCTGCCGCTCTCGCTGCCGGGGGTCTTCGCGGGCACCCTGCTCACGTTCATCCCGGCCGCCGGCGACTTCATCAACGCCGAGCTGCTGGGGACGCCGCGCCAGTCGATGATCGGCAACGTGATCCAGTCGAAGTTCCTCGTCCTGACCGACTACGGACAGGCGGCGGCGCTCTCCTTCGTGCTGATGGCGGCGATCCTCGTCCTGATCGTGATCTACACGCGCGTGCTCGGCACGGAGCGGATGGGCGTATGAGGTTCGTGCGCCGCCACGCGCTGACGGCCTACGCGCTGCTCGCGTTCGGCTACCTGCTGCTGCCGATCGCGATCGTGATCGCGTTCTCGTTCAACGACCCGCTCGGGCGCTTCAACTACACGTGGGAGGGCTTCACGCTCCGGCACTGGCAGGACCCGTTCGGCCCGCCCGGCCTCAAGGAGGCGATCGTCGCCAGCATCCAGATCGCGGCGCTCGCGTCGTTCGTCGCGACGATCCTGGGGACGTTGATCGCGCTCGCGCTCGTGCGCTACGGCTTCCGCGGGCGCGGGCTCACGAACCTGCTCATCTTCATGCCGATGACGACCCCCGAGATCGTGATGGGTGCGTCGCTGCTGGCGCTCTTCCTCAACCTCGGCGTCGCGACCGGCTTCTGGACGATCTTCATCGCGCACGTGATGTTCTGCATCTCCTTCGTCGTCGTCACCGTGAAGGCGCGCCTCGTCGGCTTCGACCGCCACCTGGAGGAGGCGGCGATGGATCTCGGGGCCAACCCCTTCGCGACCTTCGGCCGGGTGACGCTGCCGCTGATCGCGCCGGGGATCGCCGCCGGCGCGCTGCTCGCGTTCGCGCTCTCCGTCGACGACTTCGTGATCACGCTCTTCAACGCCGGCCCGACGATCACGTTCCCGCTCTACGTCTGGGGCGCCGCCCGGGTGGGCGTGCCGCCGCAGGTCAACGTGATCGGCACCATGATCTTCCTGATCGCCGCCGGCCTGATGATCGTCAACGTCCTGGCCCAGATCCGACGCTCGAAAGGAGCTACGTGAACCTCCAGCAAGCCGCCCGCGACCACCTGTGGATGCACTTCACCCGCATGAGCGGGTACGCCTCGAACGAGGTCCCGATCATCGTGCGCGGCGACGGCTGCTACCTCGAGGACGCGAACGGCAAGCGGTATCTGGATGCGCTCGCCGGCCTCTTCTCCGTCAACCTCGGCTACGGCTACGGGGAGGAGATCGGCCAGGCGGCGCTCGAGCAGATGCGCGAGCTGCCCTTCTACACGAACTGGTCGTACGCGCACCCGCGCGCGATCGAGCTCGCGACCGAGATCGCCTCGCTCGCGCCCGGAGACCTGAACCGCGTCTTCTTCGTCTCGGGCGGCTCCGAGGCGGTCGAGTCGGCCTGGAAGCTCGCGCGCCAGTACTACCTCGCGCGCGGCGGCAAGCGGATCGAGGTCGACGACACGCGGCCCGACGAGCGGGTCGGGGCGCCGCCGCCGCGCAAGTACAAGGCGATCGCGCGCCAGGTCGCCTACCACGGCACGACGATGGGCGCGCTCTCGATCAACGGGATACCCGCGCTGCGGATGCCGTTCGAGCCGCTCGTGCCCGAGGTACGGCACGTGATGAACACGAATCGCTACCACCGGCCGCCGGAGGAGACGGAGGCCGAGTTCACGGAGGTGCTGCTCGACAATCTCGAGGACACGATCGTGTCGATGGGCCCGGAGACGGTCTGCCTGATCCACATGGAGCCGGTGCAGAACGCGGGCGGCGCCTTCACCCCGCCCGAGGGCTACTGGCGGGGCGTGCGCGAGCTCTGCGACCGCTACGACATCCTGCTCTCCGCCGACGAGGTGATCACCGGCTTCGGCCGCGTCGGCCACTGGTTCGCCTCCGAGCGCTACGACATCCGGCCCGACATCGTCTGCTGCGCGAAGGGCCTCTCGTCCTCGTACGCGGCGATCGGCGCGGTGATCGCGAGCGACACGGTGATGGAGCCGTTCCTCGCCGACGCGTCGATGTACGCCCACGGGATCACCTTCGGCGGCCATCCGGTCATGTCCGCGATCGCGCTCAAGAACATCGAGATCATGAAACGCGAGCGGATCATGGAGCACGTGCTCGGCAACGAGGACGCGTTCCGGGCGACCCTCGAGACGCTGCTCGAGCTGCCGATCGTCGGCGACGTGCGCGGGACGGGCTACTTCTACGCGATCGAGCTCGTCAAGGACAAGGAGACGCGCGAGACCTTCACCGCGGACGAGTGCGAGACGCTCCTGCGCGGCTTCCTCTCGCCGGCGCTCTTCGAGCGCGGCCTGATCTGCCGCGCCGACGACCGCGGCGACCCGGTGATCCAGATCTCGCCGCCGCTCGTCGCGGACCAGGCCCAGTTCGACGAGATGACCGGGATCCTCGGCGACGTGCTCGCCGAGGCCGGGGATCGGATGCACGCCGTCGCGACGTAAAGGTGTGGTTAACCGCCCTCATGAGGGCCGACCCAGATCGCTAGGGTCGTCCGAGACCGTCAGGGAGGGCTGGATGGAGAACGGAAGACCGGGCGCAGTCGTCGTCGCCGACGACGTGACGCGCCGCTACGGAGAAGGCGACACCGCAGTCGACGCGCTCAAGGGCGTCTCGCTGGCCGTGGACCAGGGCAAGCTGACCGCCGTCATGGGGCCGTCCGGCTCCGGCAAGTCGACGCTGATGCACATCCTCGCCGGGCTCGACAAGCCGACCGACGGCACGGTCGAGATCTCGGGGACGGAGATCACGAACCTCAAGGACTCCGACCTGACGAAGCTGCGGCGCCGCCACATCGGCTTCGTCTTCCAGTTCTTCAACCTGCTCCCGATGCTGACGGCGGAGGAGAACATCACCCTGCCGCTCTCGATCGCGGGCGAGAAGCCCGAGGCCGAGTGGTTCAAGGGCCTCGTCGAGAAGGTCGGGCTGAGCGACCGGCTCCACCACCGCCCGTCGGAGCTCTCCGGCGGCCAGCAGCAGCGCGTCGCGATCGCGCGTGCGCTCGTCTCGCGGCCGACGGTGCTCTTCGCCGACGAGCCGACGGGCAACCTCGACTCCGCCACCGGCGCCGAGATCCTGACGCTGATGCGCGACTCCGTCGACTCCTACGGCCAGACGACGGTGATGGTCACGCACGAGCCGCGGGCGGCGGCGATCGCCGACCGGATCCTCTTCCTGGCCGACGGCCGGATCGTCAAGGACCTGCCCGGCGCCAGCCAGGGCGAGATCCTCGAGACGCTGAACGACATCGCAGCGGCGTGACCCGCTTCGCACTGAAGGGCCTGCTCGGGCGCAAGCTCCGGACGGCGTTGACGGCACTCGCGATCGTCCTCGGCGTGGCGATGGTCAGCGGCACCTACGTCCTCACCGACTCGATCGACTCGGCCTTCGACGCGATCTTCACCGACGTGCGCGAGTCGCTCGTCCGTCGTCGTCACCGGCAAGTCCGCGTTCGACCTCTCCGAGGGCAGCGGCGCGAGCGCGACCGCCGTTCGACGAGAGCGTGCTCGACACGGTCCGCGGCGTCGACGGCGTCGAGGAGGCGGAGGGCAGCGTCGACAGCGACTCGACGACGCTGATCGACCGCGACAACGAGGCGATCGTCTTCGGCGGCGCGCCCAACCTCGGCTTCGCGATCGCGAACGGCGACTCGCGCTTCAACCCGCTCGCGCTCGTGTCCGGCCGCTGGCCCGGGCCGAACGAGGTCGTGATCGACAGCGGCGTCGCCGAGAAGAAGGACTACGCGATCGGCCAGAGGATCGGCGTCCAGGCCGAAGGGCCGGTCGAGCAGATGCGCATCTCCGGGATCGTCAAGTTCGCCTCCGAGATCTCGATCGGCGGCGCGACGCTGGCGGGCTTCGACCTGCCGACCGCGCAGCGGCTGTTCGAGAAGGAGGGCAAGCTCGACGAGATCGCGGTCGCGGCGGAGCCCGGCGTCACCGACACGGAGCTGATCGAGAACATCGAGGCCGTCCTGCCGCCGAACACCCAGGCGCTCTCCGGCCAGCAGCAGGCGGTCGAGGACGCGTCGGACACGAACGAGTTCATCAGCTTCCTGCAGGGCTTCCTGCTCGCGTTCGCCGGGATCGCGCTCTTCGTCGGCAGCTTCGTGATCGCGAACTCGCTCTCGATCACGATCGCGCAGCGCACGCGCGAGTTCGCGACGATCCGGACGCTCGGCGGGTCGCGGCGGCAGGTGCTCGGCTCGATCGTGATCGAGGCGCTCGTCGTCGGCGTCGTCGCCTCGGTGATCGGGCTCTTCTCCGGGCTCCTGCTGGCGAAGGGGCTCTTCAGCCTCTTCGACGCGGTCGGCTTCACGCTCCCGAACCGGGGGCTGCTGCTCGAGACGAGAACGATCGTCGTCGCGCTGCTCGTCGGCATCGTCGTCACGCTGCTCGCGAGCCTGCGCCCGGCGATCCGCGCCACGCGCGTGCCGCCGATCGCGGCCGTGCGCGAGGGCGCGACGCTGCCGGAGTCGCGCTTCGCCCGCTTCCGCACGCCCGGATCGCTGCTCACGATCGGCCTCGGCTTCGCCTCGCTCGCGTTCGGGCTCTTCGGCAGCGGGCTCGGGACGACGCAGATCCTGATCTGGATGGGCCTCGGCGCCCTGCTGATCTTCATCGGCGTCTCGCTCTTCGCGGCGCGGCTCGTCCGCCCGCTGGCGGCGCTGCTCGGCGAGCCTGCGGCGCAGATCGGCGGCGCGGCCGGCCGGCTCGCCCGCGACAACGCGCGCCGGAACCCGCAGCGCACCGCGTCGACCGCGTCGGCGCTGATGATCGGGCTCGCGCTCGTGACGCTCGTCGCGACGCTGGCGGCCGGGATCACGAGCACGTTCCGCGGCTCGGTCGACAAGATCTTCGTCTCCGACTACGCGATCACGGCGCAGAACAACTTCTCGCCGATCCCGACGGAGGCCGCCGATGCGGCCGCGAAGGCCGACGGGGTCGAGGCGATCGCCAGCACGCGCACGGGTGAGGCGCGGGTCTTCGACAAGACCGAGTTCGTCACGGCCGTCGACGCCGGACGCCGGCAAGGTGCTCTCGCTCGACTGGAAGGAGGGCTCGCAGGCCGTCTTCTCCGAGCTGGGCGCGAACGGCGCCTTCGTCGACGACGGCTTCGCCGAGGATCACGGCCTGCAGCATCGGCTCGCCGATCACGATCCAGGTCCCGTCCGGCAAGCGGCTCCAGCTCAAGGTGAAGGGGATCTTCGATCCCCCGGCCGGCGGCTCGCCCTTCGGCGCGCGTCACGTTCTCGAGCGCGACCTTCGACCGCGAGTACGACTCGCCGCGGAACCTCTACAGCTTCATCCAGATGCGCGGGGACATCACCGACGCGAACACGAAGGCGCTCGAGGACTCGCTCGAGCGACTTCCCGAACGCGAAGGCGCAGACGCGCGACGAGTTCGTCGACAACCAGATCAGCGGCCTCAACCAGGTGCTGAACATCCTCTACGTGCTGCTGGCGCTGTCGGTGATCGTGAGCCTCTTCGGGATCGTCAACACGCTCGTGCTCACGGTGTTCGAGCGCACCCGCGAGCTCGGGATGCTGCGCGCGATCGGGATGACGCGGCGGCAGGTGCGGCGGATGATCCGCCACGAGAGCGTGATCACGGCCCTGATCGGCGGCACCCTCGGGATCATCCTCGGGATCGTGCTCGGCGCCCTCCTGATCGCGCGCGTCGACTTCATCGAGTTCGCGCTGCCGACGACGCAGATCGTGGTCTTCGCGATCATGACGATCGTCGTCGGGATCGTGGCCGCGATCTTCCCGGCCCGGCGTGCCGCGAAGCTGGACCCGCTCGAGGCGCTGCAGTACGAGTAGCCTCGCGGGCGTGCGGATCACGCTGTGCGACGTCGGCCCCCGCGACGGGCTGCAGAACGAGCCGGAGACGCTGGCGCCGGACGTGCGGGCCGAGCTCGTCCGGCGGCTGGCGGCGACCGGGCTGCCGCGGATCGAGGCCGTCAGCTTCGTCAGCGACGAGCGCGTGCCGCAGATGGCAGGAGCGGAGGAGGTCGTCGCCGCCGTCGGCGAGGTCGACGCCGAGCTCTCCGGGCTCGTCCTCAACGAGCGCGGCTGGGAGCGGCTCGCCGCGACGGCGCTCGACCGCGTCAACGTCACGCTCGCCGCGACGGAGTCCTTCAACCAGCGGAACGGGAACGCGTCGCTCGAGGAGGCGGCGGCGCGCGTCGAGCGGATCCTCGCGTGCGGCCGACCGGCCCTCGACCGCCACGATCAGCTGCTCGTTCGGCTGCCCGTTCGAAGGCGAGGTCGATCCCGGCGTCGTCGCCGACCTCGCCGAGCGGCTCGTCGCGGCCGGTGCGGGGGAGATCGTCCTCGCCGACACGATCGGCGTCGCGACGCCGCGGCCGGTCGCCAGGCTCGTCGAGCGCGTCTCCATCCTCAACGTCCCCGTCGGCGGCCACTTCCACGACACGCGCCACACCGGCGTCGCCTGCGCCTGGTCGGCGTGCGAGGCCGGGGCGACCCTGCTCGACGCGTCGGTCGGCGGCCTCGGCGGCTGCCCCTTCGCCCCGCGCGCGACCGGCAACGTCGCGACCGAGGACGTGCTCTACCTGCTCGACCGCGAGCGGGTCGAGACGGGCGTCGACCTCGGCGGCGCTGATCGGCGTCGCGAAGTGGCTCGAGGAGCTGCTCGGCCGCGAGCTACCCGGCCGCGTCTACCGCGCCTAGCGAGACGACACCCTTCGCCGCGAGCGCCTCGATCTCGGCCTCGGCGAGACCCGCCTCGGCGAGGATCTCGCGGCTGTGCTGGCCCAGCAGCGGCGGCTCCGAGCCGTAGCGGACGCGCTCGCCGTCGGCGGAGAACGGCGGCGAGACGAGCTCGCGCCCGCCGAGCTCCTGGAGGATCCCGGTCGCGCGCAGCTGCTCCTCCTCGGCGACCGCCGCGAGGTCGTTGACCGGCGAGGCCGGGACGCCGGCCTCGCGGAGCCGGCGCGAGCAGGTCGCTCGTCGTCTCGGTCGCGATCCGCTCCTGCAGCAGCGGGATCAGCTGCTCGCGGTTCGCGATGCGGAGTGGATTGGTCGTGAAGCGCGGGTCGGTCGCGAGCTCGGGCGCCCCGACCGCCTGGCACGTCTTCTCGAAGAGGCGGTCGTTCGCAGCCACGATCATCAGCTCGCCGTCGGCGGTCTCGAACACCTGATACGGGACGATCAGCGGGAACGCGGTGCCGTGGCGCCCCGCGGGCGCGGCGCCCGCGAGCACGTCGACGAGCTGGTACGGGACGAGTGAGAGCGCCGTCTCGTAGAGCGAGAGGTCGAGCGTGCGCCCTCGCCCCTCGTGCAGTGCGGCGACGATCGCGAGCGCGGCCCAGACGCCGGTGCCGATGTCGATCAGCGAGACGCCGACGCGCACCGGGTGCCCGTCGGCCTCGCCGGTGACGCTCATGATCCCGGCCGCCGCCTGCATCAGCGGGTCGTAGCCGGGCTCTGACGCGAGCGGCCCGGTGCGGCCGAAGGCGCCGATCGTCGCGTAGACGAGCTTCGGGTTGCGCGCCCGGAGCGCGTCCGGCCCGAGCCCGAGCCGCTCCGCGGTCCCCGGCCGCAGGCTCTGCACCGCGACGTCCGCCTCCTCGGCGAGCCGCAGCAGCAGCTCGAGGCCCTCGGGCGACTTCAGGTCGAGCGCCAGCGAGCGCTTGCCCGCGTTCGCGGCGAAGAACATGACGCTGCCGCCCTCGAAGAAGCGCGGCCCCCAGTCGCGGGCCTCGTCGCCGCGGCCGGGATGCTCGATCTTGACCACGTCGGCGCCGAGCGCGCCGAGGATCTCCGTCGCGGTCGGGCCGGCGAGCGAGCTCGTCAGATCGAGCACGCGGATGCCGGCGAGGGGGGTGAACGCCATCGCTGCATCATCGCGACACAGCTCTCTGCGAGGATGCGACAAGTGTTCGAGTCGATCGTGGACGCCGTCTCCGGGTCGAACTGGAGCTACTTGATCGTCTTCGCGATCGCCATGCTCGACGCGTTCTTCCCGATCGTGCCGAGCGAGGCGACCGCGATCGTCGCCGGGAACATCGCCGCCTCGGGCGGGCTCGCCGTCGAGCTCGTGATCCCGTGCGCCGCTGCCGGCGCGATCGTCGGCGACAACATCTCCTTCGCGATCGGCCACTTCCTCGGCGCCAGGGTCGAGCGGCGGTTCTTCTCCAGCGAGAAGGCGCAGAAGCGGCTGAAGTGGGCGCAAAAGACGCTCGAGGAGCGCGGCGGCATGCTGATCGTGGTCGCGCGCTTCATCCCCGGCGGCCGGACCGCGACGACCTTCACCGCCGGCTTCGTCGAGACCTATCCCTGGCGCCGCTTCCTCATGTTCGACGCGATCGCCGGCGTGATCTGGGGCTTCTACATGCGTCCTGCTCGGCTACTTCGGCGGCAAGACGTTCGAGGAGGAGCCGTGGAAGGGGCTGCTGCTCGCGTTCGGCATCGCCGTCGCCGTCACCGCAGTGGTCGAGGTCGCACGGCACCTCCGGGCCCGCCACCGCGCCAAGCACGCCTGAGCGATGCGGCTGCACGTCACCGGCGCGACCGGCTACCTCGGCTCGGAGCTCGTGCGGCTGCGGCCCGGACGCGACGACCGAGCGGGCAGAGATACGCGACGCCGCGGCGGTGCGGTCGCTGTTCGAGCGGTTGCGGCCGGACGTCGTCATCCACACGGCCTACCGCCAGGACGACGACGGGGTGAACACCCTGAGGCTCGGAGAACGTCGCCGCCGCGGCCGCCGCCGTCGACGCGCGCCTCGTCCATCTCTCGACGGACGTCGTCTTCGACGGTCGCAAGGGCTCGCCCTACGTCGAGGACGACCCCGTGTCCCCGGTCACCGGCTACGGCCGCGCCAAGGCGGAGGCCGAGCGGCGCGTGGCGGCGGCGCACCCCGGACGCCCAGGTCGTGCGCACGTCGCTGCTCTACGGCGGGGCGGAGCCGTCGAAGCACGAGCTGGCGGCGCACGACCCCGGCTTCACGTTCTTCACCGAACGAGATCCGCAGTCCCGTGCACGTCACCGACCTCGCGCAGGCGCTGCTCGAGCTCGCCGAGCTCGACCTGCACGGCCCGCTGCACGTGGCAGGAGCCGACGACGTCTCGCGCGCGGAGCTGGCCGAGCTGATTCGGGGCGGCCCCGTCCGGTCTGCGCCGGCGCCCGAGTCCCGACCGCTGAACTGCTCGCTCGACTCCTCGCGTGCGACCGCACTGCTGCGGACGCGCCTCCGCGGCGTCCGCGAGGTGCTCGGCTAGTCGTCCTCGAGGCGCTCGGCGATGCGCTCCGGGCGCTTCGCCGCGCGCTCGGCGAGCGTGTCCACCTGCGAGAGGCCGCGCTCCAGCGACTGCTCGACCGAACGGCGGACTCGCTCCTCGATCCGCTCGGCGAGCCGGGCGCCGAAGTCCTCCGGCATCCCGGGCGCGGGCGGCGGTGGCGGTGCCGGCACGTGCGGCTCGGCGTGCGCGACCGGCTCCGGCTGCGCCGCGCCCTCGATCTCCAGCTCGAAGACGCGCTCCGGCTCGTCGATGTCCTTCAGCCGCCGCTCGCCGAGCGGGAAGATCGAGACGCCGTCCGGCAGCGACGCCCCCACGAGCGCGCGCGTCGACTCCGAGAGCAGCACGTGCCCGCCCTTGCCGGCGGTGCAGAGACGGGCGGCGCGGACGACGTCGAGGCCAAGGTAGCCCTCGCTGCCGACGGCCGGCTCCCCGGTGTGGAGACCCATGCGCACGAGCACCGTGCGGCCGTCCGGCCAGTCGTGGTCGGCGTGGGCGCGCTGCGCGTCCACCGCTGCCGCGACCGCATCGCGGGCGCGCGAGAAGGCGAAGAAGAACGCGTCGCCCTGCGTGTCGATCTCGACCCCGTCGTGCTCGGAGAACCGTTCCCGCATCAGCCGTCGGTGATCTGCGAGCAGCCCTTCGTAGCGGTCGCCGAGCTCTTTCAGGAGCGTGGTGGAGCCTTCGATGTCGCTGAAGACGAACGTGACGGTGCCGCTGGGCAACGTAGGCATGCGCCAAGTATGAGGGCGCGTGGCAAGCTCGGGTCGTGAACCGGCTCGCGGACGAGACCAGCCCGTACCTGCTCCAGCACGCCGACAACCCGGTCGACTGGTACCCGTGGGGCGACGAGGCGCTCGCCCGCGCCCGGGCCGAGGACCGGCCGATCCTGCTCTCGATCGGCTACGCCGCCTGCCACTGGTGCCACGTGATGGAGCACGAGTCGTTCGAGGACCCGGCGACCGCAGCCGCCATGAACGAGCGCTTCGTGAACGTCAAGGTCGACCGCGAGGAGCGGCCGGACCTCGATGCCGTCTACATGGAGGCGGTGGTGGCGCTGTCCGGCCACGGCGGCTGGCCGATGACGGTCTTCCTCACCCCGGAGGGGGAGCCGTTCTACGGCGGCACCTACTACCCGCCCGAGCCGCGCCACGGCCTGCCGAGCTTCCGCCAGGTGCTCGAGGCGATCGGCGAGGCGTGGCGGGAGCGGCGCGACGACGTCGCCCGCTCCGCCTCGCAGCTCGTCGAGGCCGTGCGGCGCTCCGCCGAGGTGCGTCCGTCGACCGAGCCGCTGACGGACGGGGTGCTGGCGGCCGCGGTGCGAGGTCTCGCCTCGACCTTCGAGCCGGCGTACGGCGGCTGGGGCCGCGCGCCGAAGTTCCCGAACGCGCCCGCGCTCGAGCTCCTGCTCCGCCGCGACGACGACGCGTCGCGTGCGATGGTCGTGAAGACGCTGGACGAGATGGCGGCGGGCGGCATGTACGACCTGCTCGGCGGCGGCTTCCACCGCTACTCGGTCGACGACCGGTGGCTCGTGCCGCACTTCGAGAAGATGCTCTACGACAACGCGCTCCTCGCTTCCACGTACCTGCACGGCTGGCTCGTCACCGGCGACGAGCGCTACCGGGAGATCAGCCGCGCGACGATCGAGTACCTCCTGCGCGAGCTGCTGCTGCCCGAGGGTGGCTTCGCCTCGGCGCAGGACGCCGACACGGACGGGGTCGAGGGGCTCACGTTCACGTGGACGGAGGGGGAGGGCGCTCCGGCCGAGCTGCTCGAGCCGTTCGAGCACGGCCGCTCGATCATCCGCGGCCACGTCGACGAGGAGACGCGCACGCGGCTGCTCGCGCTGCGGGAGGAGCGCCCGAAGCCGGCGCGTGACGACAAGGCGATCGCCTCCTGGAACGGGCTCGCGCTCGCCGCGCTCGCCGAGGCGGCGTGGCGGCTCGAGCGAGCCGGACTGGCTCGAGGCGGCGCGGCATCTGGGCGACTTCCTGCTCGGCCCGCTCTCCGACGAGGAAGGTCGCTTGCGGCGGAGCCGGCGCGAGGGTCGTACGAGCGGGGCCGGCTACCTCGACGACTACGCCAATGTCGCGCACGGGCTGCTCGAGCTCCATGTCGCCACGGGCGAGCTGCGCTGGCTGCGGGAGGCGAACCGGCTCGCCCGGCTCGCCGTCGAGCTCTTCGCCGACGAGGAGCGCGGCGGCTTCTACCTCGCGCCTGCCGACGGCGAGCAGCTGGTCGCCCGGACGAAGGAGCTCGACGACCATCCGCTGCCGTCGGGCAACTCGATGCTCGCGCACGTCCTGCTCCGGCTCGTCCCGCATCTACGGCGACGACGAGCTCGAGCGGCGCGCGGTCTCGGTGCTCCGGCTCGTCCGTCCCGCGCTCGAGCGAGCCCCGTCCGCCTTCGGCTGGTCGCTCGTCGCGCTCGACCTCCACCTGAGCGCCCCGCGCGAGCTTGCGATCGCGGGCCCGGCCGACTCCGAGGTCGCCCGGGCGGCGTTGGAGCCGTGGCAGCCGAGGACCGTCGTCGCCGTCGGGCCGGCCGAGGACGTGCCCCTCCTGGCCGGTAAAGGGCTCGTCGAGGGGGCGCCCGCCGTCTACGTGTGCGAGCGTTTTGCATGCCGCGCGCCGGTGACGGATCCGGCCGCTCTAACTTCCTGAAACCTGCGTTGTCTAAGTAGTTGAAAGGGAGTAACCTCGCGCTCCAGCGGGCCTCTTTTCTCTAATCAAGGGGAGTCTTTATGCGTAGGGTCTCACTCGCCGGGCTGGCTCTCGTAGGAGCGCTGCTCCTCGCCATCCCGTCGGCGTTTGCAAAGTCGGACCTGGTCGCCGCCGACCCGGGCATCACAGCGAAATCGATCAAGATCGGCGGGACGTTCCCGCTGACGGGGCCGGCGTCGTCGTACGCGCCGATCCCGCAGGCGATGAAGGCGTACTTCTCGTACATCAACGCCCGGCGCGGCCCTGACGGCAAGCGCGGCGTCTACGGGCGGCAGATCGTCTTCAACTACTACGACGACGGCTACAACCCGGTCAACTCGGTGCAGCTGCAGCGGAAGCTGATCCAGGAGGACAAGGTCTTCGCGGTCGTCGGCACGCTCGGCACGGAGGTCAACCAGGCCGTGCAGCCGATGCTGAACGCGGCCAAGGTGCCGCACGTGCTCGTCTCGACGGGCGCGAGCGAGTTCGGCAAGGACTACAGGAAGTACCCGTGGACGATCGGCTGGCAGCCGGACTACGTCGCCGAGGGTCGCCTCTACGGCACGGACATCCGCCGGAACCACGCCGAACGCGAAGATCGCGATCCTGTACCAGAACGACAGCTACGGCAAGGACTACGTCAACGGCTTCAAGTCGGCGCTCGGCACCGCCAAGGTGCAGGAGCCAGGTCGTCGGCGGAGCAGGCGTACGACCTCGTCGGCGGCACCACGCCGGCCTCGCAGCTCGCGCGGCTGAAGGCGAGCGGGGCGGACACGCTGCTGATCTTCGTCACGCCGACCGCCGACCGTGCAGGCGTACGCGATCCTGCGCGCGATCGCGTGGAAGCCGGCGACGATCTACGTCAACTCGGTCTCCGCGACCGACACGTTCATGGGCGCAGCGGTCGCCCGCTCCAGCGCGGACACCGTCAACGGCTCCATCAGCGCCCAGTACCTGAAGGATCCGGCGTCGCCGGTCTTGGCGAACGACGCGACCGTGAAGCAGTACAACACGCTGATGGCCAAGTACAACCCGCGTGGGCGCGTCACCGACGGGCTCAACTTCTACGGCTTCGCCAAGGCGGACACGTTCGTCCGGGCGATGTACAAGGCGGGGCGGAACCCGACGCGCGCAGGCCTGATGAGGGCACTGCTCTCGCTCAACGAGACGTCGCCGTTCCTGCTTCCCGGCTCGAAGCTGAAGACGTCGGCGACCGACCACTTCATCATCTCCCACCAGCGGCTGATGCGGTTCAACAACGGCGCTCTGGACGGGCACGGGCGCGCTCGTCGACGGGCGGCCGCGGGGCTAGACCCGAAGCCGCGTGTGTGAGAGGATCGTGGGGGCCGGAGACGGCCCCCACGTCTGTCCATGGACTTCACGCTCACACCCGAGCAGGAGCTGATTCGCGCCTCGGCGCGCGAGCTCTGCGAGCGCGAGCTCGTGCCGAACGCCCGGGCCTGGGACGAGGCGGAGGAGCTGCCGCGCTCGCTCGTCTCGACGCTGGCGGAGGCGGGGTTCCTCGCCGCCGGCCTGCCCGAGGAGCTCGGCGGCGGCGGGCTCGACTCGGTCTCGTACTGCCTTCTCTGCGAGGAGCTCGGCCGCGCGGACTCGTCCGTGCGCGGCATCGTCTCCGTCTCGAACGGCCTCTTCGGCAAGACGGTCGCGAAGTGGGGGACGGAGGCGCAGAAGCAGGCGCACCTGCCGCGGCTCGCGAGCGGTGAGGCGCTCGGCTGCTACGCGCTCACCGAGCCGGGCTGCGGCTCCGACGCCGCCGCGCTCGCGACGCGCGCCGAGCAGAGACGGCGACGGCTGGGTGCTGACCGGCTCGAAGGTCTTCATCACGCTCGGCTCGTGGGCGGCGACCGCGATCGTGTTCGCGCGCACGGGTGGGGACGGCCCGAAGGGGATCAGCGCCTTCCTCGTCCCGACCGACTCGCCCGGCTTCGAGGCGAGGCCGATGAAGGGAAAGCTCGGGCTCCGCGCGCAGGACACGGCCGAGCTCTCGCTCGACGGCGTCCGCGTCCCGGCGGACGCGATGCTCGGCGCCGAGGGCGAGGGGTTCAAGGTCGCGATGTCCGCGCTCGACAACGGCCGCATCTCGCTCGCGGCGGGCTGCGTCGGGATCGCGCAGGGCTGCCTCGACGCCTCGGTCGGCTACGCCCGCGAGCGGGAGGCGTTCCGGAAGCCGATCGCGGCGTTCCAGCTCGTCCAGCAGCTGCTCGCGGAGATGCACGTCGAGACCGATGCGGCGCGGCTGCTGACCTGGCGCGCAGCGGCGCTCGCCGACGCGGGCAAGCCGTACACGACCGAGGCGGCCGTGGCGAAGTGGTACGCGAGCGAGGCCGCGGTGCGCGCGGCCAACGCCGCCGTGCAGGTGCTCGGCGGCTACGGCTACGTCGACGAATACCCTGTGGCGAAATACCTGCGCGACGCGCGCGTGACCACGCTGTACGAGGGCACGAGCCAGATCCAGACCCTGATCGTCGGCCGTGCGCTCACCGGCGAGTCCGCCTTCACCTAAGAGGAGATCCAGATGCCCGAAGCCGTCATCGTCAGCGCCGTCCGCACCCCGATCGGGCGCGCGGCCAAGGGCTCGTTCGCCGACGTCCGCCCGGACGACCTGCTCGCGTTCGCGATCCGCGAGGCCGTCGAGCAGGCGGAGGGCCTCGACCCGAACGACATCGTCGACGTCATGGTCGGCTGCGGCTTCCCGCAGGAGAAGCAAGGGATGAACCTCGCGCGCCGCGCCGCACTGCTGGCGGGGCTCCCGAAGCGCGTCCCGGGCACGACGGTCAACCGCTTCTGCGCCTCCTCGCTCCAGACCGCGCGAATGGCGTTCCACGCGATCAAGGCCGGGGAGGGCGACGTCTACGTCGCCGCCGGGCGTCGAGTCGATCTCGCAGGTCGACGGCTATCCGAAGGACACGGAGGAGCTGCACCCGAAGCTCGTCGGCGAGGGCGCGATCGCGAACGTCTACATCCCGATGGGCATGACGGCCGAGAACGTGGCCGAGCGCTACGACGTCTCGCGCGACGACATGGACCGCTACGCCCAGCGCTCGCAGGAGCGCGCGGTCGCGGCGCAGGAGTCCGGCTTCTTCGCCCGCGAGCTGACGCCGTACACGAAGGAGGACGGCACCGTCGTCTCCGCCGACGACGGCCCGCGGCCGAGCTCGACCTACGAGAAGCTGCAGGAGCTCCAGCCCGCCTTCGTCCCGGGCGGCAAGGTCACGGCCGGGAACTCCTGCCCGCTCAACGACGGCGCCGCCGCGCTCGTGATCATGTCCGACGAGCGCGCCGCGGAGATCGGGCTGAAGCCACGCGCGCGCATCATCGCCTCGGCGGTGACGGGGCTCGACCCGGAGATCATGGGCGTCGGCCCGATCGACGCCGTCCGGGTCGCGCTCGGCCGGGCGGGGATGACGATCGACGACGTCGACGTGATGGAGCTGAACGAGGCGTTCGCGGCGCAGGTGCTCCCGGTCTGCCGCGAGCTCGGCGTCGATCCGTTCGGCGAGAAGCTGAACCCGCACGGCGGCGCGATCGCGCTCGGCCACCCCTACGGGATGACGGGCGCCCGGATCATGTGCACGCTGCTGAACGACCTCGACACCCTCGACGGCACGATCGGCCTCGAGACGATGTGCGTCGGCGGCGGCCAGGGCATGGCGATGGTCGTCGAGCGCCTGACTTAGTTGCTGACAGCAACTACGTCACCGTCAACCGCTGGTCATGCGGGCCGAAGAGCGCTAGTTGCTGTCAGCAACGAGCGCCTCACCGTGAGCGACGACCGGCCCGACCTCGCGCCGCTCGAGGCGATCGCGCGCGAGGTCGCGGCGGAGTGGGGCGTGGAGCTCGGCGAGCCGTTTGCGCTCGCCCGCTACTCGTTCGTCGCGCCGGCGGGCGAACGACGCGGTGCTGAAGGTGACGCCGCCGGAGGACGACGAGACCGACGAGGAGGCGGACGCGCTCGAGCTCTGGGCGGGCGACGGAGCCGTGCGGCTGCTGCGGCGCGACCGCGCCCGGCGGGCACTGCTGATCGAGCGTGCGCGGCCGGGCGACGACATCGCGGCGCTGCCCGGAGCGACGACGCGACTGCGATCGCCGTCGACGTCGCACGCGCCTGTGGCGGCCGGCGGACGCGCCGTTCCGCTCGGCATCGGCGACTGCGTTCCGCGCTGGCTCGCGAGTGCGGAGGAGCACCCGCTTGCGCCGCTTGCGGCGCGAGCTGTACGCCGGCTGGACGTGCGGCAGCACGACCCTCGTCCACGGCGACTTCCACCATCACAACATCCTCGGCTCCGCCGCGCGGCCCGCTGGCGATCGACCCGAAGCCGATGCTCGGCGAGCCCGAGTACGACGTCCCCTCGTTCCTCTGGAACCCGATCCCGTACCGGATGCGCCTCGAGCGTGACGGAAGCGCGGCTCGCTGCGTTCGCAGCCGCCGGCCTCGACGAGGAGCGGATGCGGAAGTGGACGGTGATCCGCGGCGCGTACCTCGGAGCCGCACGAGGACGAGATCGCGGTGCTACGCGCGCTCGTCTAGGAACGGCTGCAGCTGCTCCCAGAGGTGCTCCATCGTCGTCGTCCGCGCAGGGTGGAGGGGGTCGTACGGGACGTAGTTGACCGTCCGCACGATCCAGCCGTCGTCGCCGAGGTCGAGGACGTTGATGCACGCCGGCGCCTGCTCGAACGTCCCGAAGTAGGTCCGGTCGCCCGAGAGCGCGTAGGAGATGACGATCCGGTTGACGCCGCCGTGGAGGACGGCGAGTGCGGTGTGCCAGTCGCGCGCGAGCAGGCGCTCCAGGGCGGGGTGGACGCGGTCGAGCGCCTCGCCGAGCGACTCGCCGCCGAGGAAGCGCTGCGCCTCGTCCTTGACCCGGAGCGCGCCGACGAACGCGGCCTCGAGCTCCTCCGGCGGGATCGCGTCGAGCCGGCCCCCGCGCCACTCGGAGAGCTCGGGCCAGAGCTCGACCTCGCGGCCGGGAGCGACGATCTCCGCGGTCTCGAGCGTGCGCGGCAGGTCGCTCGCGACGACGAGGTCGAAATCGACCCCCGCGAGAGCGTCGTGCGCAGCCGCCGCCTGCTCGCGGCCTCGCGGCGTCAGCGGCACGTCCTCCGGCCGCACCGGCGCTCCCGCCTCGTCGACGTACGACACGTCGGCGTGGCGCATCAGGATGAGCCGGCGCCTCACTCCTCGTACTTCGCCAGCGCCCGCGGGTTCGACACGCGCAGCTTCTGCGCCACCTGCTCCTTCAGCAGCGCGACCGCGTCGTCCGGGACGTCGCCGGCCCTGATCCGGCGCGCCAGCTCCCAGTCCTCCTCTCGCGGCGGGCTGGTCGCCCAGAGCTCGCGCTCGGCGATCCCGAGGCCGTTGATCGCGACGAGCGTCCGGAACTTCAGCCGGTGGTCGTCGAGGATCGGGAGGATCTCGTCCTGCAGGAACTCGCGCACGGCTTCGGCGAGCTCCTGCGCCGTCGGTCGATCGAATTGCGGGGCGGTCATGCTGCCTTGTCGATCAGATCCAGCAGCTCGTACTCCATCTCCGCGGCGAGCCGGCCGAGCACGGCCAGCTCGACGCTTCGCTCCTGCCCGTTGAAGTGGCGCCGCGACTGGGTCAGGCAGCCGGTCGCCCACTTGACGTTGCCGAAGACCTCCCAGACGAGCAGCTCCTCGCGGGTCACCTCGAGCCCCGTCAGCTCGGCGTAGCGGTCGAGGTAGCGGTCGAGGTCGCCGACGCCGCCGAGATGCCGGTCGTCGGCGCCGAAGCGCCAGGCGCGCACGAGCGGCCAGGCGAGGTCCTCGACCGGGTCGGCGAGGTGCGCGAACTCCCAGTCGAGCACGGCGACGATCCCGCTCTCGTCGACCGCGATGTTCCCGATCCGCCAGTCGCCGTGGACGACGACCGGGTCGCGGTGCGTCGGCAGGCGCTCCTTCACCCAGTGCAGGCCGAGCTCGATCGCGGGGTGCGGCTCGCCGACGGAGTCGAGCTCGTCGTAGAAGCGGGCGACGGCGTCGCCGGTCTCGAGGAACGGGAGGCGCGCCGGCGAGATCGCGTGGATCTTCGCCAGCTCCTCGGCCAGCTGGAGGTCGAGCCCCGCCGGCGGGCTCTTGACGATCCGCCTGCCGATCGTCTCGCCGTGGATCCGCTCCATCACGAACGCCTCGCGGCCCTCGACGTCGCCGAGGTACGCGATCGGCTCCGGCACCTTCACTCCGGCCTCGTGCGCCGCGCGCAGCACCTCGAACTCGTGCTCGAGCGAGAGCGTCGCCTGGTGGATGACGCCGCCGGCCGCCCGGCGGATCAGCAGCTCGCGTCCGCCGGAGTCGACGGCCCAGGCCTCCTTCGACGCGCCTCCGGCAAGCAGCACCGCGCGTTCGACCGGCGCGCCGAGCACGGCCGCGAACGCGTCCTTCACAGGAGCAGCTCCGCCATCACCTCGAGCGCCTCGCGCTGGCGCGTCTGGATCAGCAGCGTCGAGATGCCCGCCTCGCGCCACGGCTCGAGCCGCTCCGCGATCCGCTCCTTCGGGCCGACGAGCGCGATCTCGTCGACGAGCTCGTCCGGAACGGTCATGGCCGCCTCGCCCTTCATCCCGGAGAGATAGAGCTCCTGGATCTTCGCCGCCGCCTCCTCGTAGCCGTAGCGCTGCGTGAGCGAGTTGTAGAAGTTCTTCCCCTTCGCCCCCATGCCGCCGATGTAGAGCGCCAGCATCGGCTTCAGCATGTCGCGGCACTGCTGGACGTCGTCGCCGATCAGGACGGGGCAGAGCGGCGCGACCTGGAAGTCGTCGGCGGCGTCCGCCAGCGAGGGGCCGTGCACCTCGCGGAAGCGGTACGGCGAGAAGAAGATCGGCAGCCAGCCGTCCGCGATCTCCGCCGCGAGCGCGACGTTCTTCGGGCCGAGCGCCGCGAGGTAGATCGGGATCTCGCGGCGAAGCGGCTTCAGGATCAGCTTCAGCGGCTTGCCGACACCGGTCGCGTCGTCGCCGGAGTAGGGGATGTCGTAGTGGGCGCCGTGGTGCTCGACGGTCTCGCGGCGCATGCGCGGCGCGGACGATCGCGACGTACTCGCGCGTGCGGCCGAGCGGCTTCCCCCACGCGACGCCGTGCCAGCCCTCGACCACCTGCGGGCCGGAGGTGCCGAGGCCGAGCAGGACGCGTCCGCCGGAGAGCTGGTCGAGCGTGGCGACCGTCATCGCCGTCGTCGCGGGCGTGCGGGCGGGCATCTGCATGATCGCGGTGCCGATCCCGATCTGCTCGGTGGTGGCGGCGATCCAGGACGCGACCGTGACCGCGTCGGCGCCCCAGGCCTCGGACGTCCAGACGGAGTCGAAGCCGAGCCGGTCGGCCTCCTGCGCCATCGCGACCGACCCGATCGGGTCGTCGTAGCCGAGCTGCATCCCGAGCTTCATCGCCGCCCGATCCTACGGAGACACGTCTCGGCGGGACCGGTCCGGGGACTGTCCCCGGACAGGTCCGAACGCGGCGGTTGGGGACAAAGAGGTGCAAAAGAGTTGCGAACTCACAGCGGCGGCACCATCCCCTCCGCGCCTTCGACCCGCGGGCCGGGGACGCCGGGGAAGCGGAAGAGCGTCGGCTCGCGGCCCGGCTGGCAGACCCAGGCCTGGCCCGTCAGCTCGCTCCGCGCCGCGACGAGCACCGCCTCGGCGATCTGCTCCGGCTCCATCAGCGGGAAGCCGGCGGCGTCGAACGTCGCCTGCTGCTGCTCCGTCATCGGCGTGCGCACGATCCCGGGACAGATGATGTTGACGCGGATCCCCCGCGGCTCCAACACCTCGGCCATCGAGCGTGCGTACCCGACGACCGCGTGCTTCGTCAGCACGTAGAGCGGATCGGAGGGCATCGGGATCAGCCCGGCGAGCGACGCCGTCACGACGAAGGCGCTGCCGCGGCGCATCCGCGGCGCCAGCGCCTGCATGCCGAAGACGACGCCGTCGACGTTGACGCCGAGGATGCGCCGGTAGTCGTCGATCGTCCCGTCGCCGCGCGAGAGCACGCCCGCGTTCAGGCAGACGAGGTCGGCAGGTGCGACCTCGAGCCACTCCTGCGGGTCGGAGACGTCGAAGCCGCTCGTGAGGTCGAGACCGCGCACGGTCGCGCCGTCCGCCTCGAGCGCGGCCACCAGCGCGCGGCCGATCCCGCCCGCGGCGCCGGTGACGACGGCGGTCTCAGGGAACAAGAACGACCTTCCCGGTCGACTGCCGCGATGCCGATCAGGTCGAGCGCCTCGTTCGCGTGCTCGAGCGGGTACTCGGCGCCGACGACCGGGTGGAGCGCGCCGCGCCGCCAGAGCGCGAGCAGCTCCTCCACCTCGAGCCGGACGAGGTCGGGACGGAAGCCCATCAGCCGCCCGAGATAGAAGCCCTGGACGCCGACGTTGCGGCCGACGAGCCGCGCCGGGTCGACCGGCTCCCAGGTGCCGCCGGCGAAGCCGATCCCGATCGCGACCCCGAGCGGCCGCAGCGCCTTGATGCACGCTGCGAAGACCGGGCCGCCGACCGGGTCGAACGCGACGTCGATGTCGTCGAGCTCGCCGATCTCGTCGTAGGTGACGGTGCGCTGGGCTCCGAGCCTGCGCGCGAGCTCCCGCTTCTCCTCCGACCCGGCCGCTGCTGTCACCGTCGCGCCGCAGAACGCCGCCACCTGGATCGCGGCGGTGCCGACCCCGCCTGCGGCGGCGGTCACGAGCACGTTCGTATCGGGGTGGATCCGTGCCTGCCGCGTCATCGGGATCCACGCGGTCAGGTACGTCGTCAGGAACGCGGCGCCCTCGGCGTAGCTCGCGCCCGCCGGCAGGTCGAAGACCCACTCGTCCTCGACGGCGACGCGCTCCGCGTAGCCGCCGCCGCTCGAGCGCACGAACGCGACCACCCGGCGGCCGCCGATGTCACCGGCGACCTCGTTGCCGAGGACGGTCGGCAGCTCGCGGCGGCTGCGGGTACATGCCGTTCTTGATCAGCACGTCGGCGAAGTTGATCCCCGCCGCCTTGACCTCGACGAGCGACTGGCCCGTCTGCCTGGCTCGGGCTCGGGCACGTCCTCCACGGAGAGCGGCTTGCCCGTCTCGTGGAGGACGGCGGCCCTCATCGGCCGGTGAATTCCGGCTGGCGCTTCTCGAGGAAGGCGACGACGCCCTCGGCGCCGTCCTCGCTGCCGATGCAGCGGATGAAGCCCTGCGCCTCGCGCCGCAACCCCTCCGAGAGCGGCAGGTCGCGCGTCTCGGACGCGAGCTCCTTGATCACGCCCATCGCGTGCGGCGAGCGCTGCGAGAGCGTCCGCGCCAGCTCCAGCGCCGCGTCGAGAAGCTCCGCGCGTGGCACCGCCCGCTCGACGAGTCCCCAGTCGTACGCCTGCGAGCCCGAGATCGGGTCGCCGGTGAGGTTGAGGTAGAGCGCGCGCCCGTGGCCGACGAGGCGCGGGAGCCGCTGGGTGCCGCCGCCGCCGGGGATGAGGCCGAGCTTGATCTCCGGCTGGCCGAGCTGAGCGTCCTCGGCTGCGATCCGGATGTCGCAGGCCATCGCGAGCTCGAGCCCGCCGCCGAGGCAGTAGCCGTGGATCGCGGCGACGACCGGCGTCCGGCCCGCGTCCATCCGCGCAGCCAGCTTCTGGATCCCGCGCGCCGAGCCGGTCTCTGCCGCCTCCTCGATCTGCTCGCGCATCGCCGGGAACTCGGTGATGTCGGCGCCGGCGACGAATGCCTTCTCGCCTTCGCCGCGGAGCACGATCGCGCGCACCTCGTCATCGCGGTCGAGCCGCTCGTACTGCGTCCTCGAGCTCCTCGAGCAGCTTCGAAGAGAGCGCATTCACGGGCGGGTGGTCGAGGGTGACGATCGCGACGCGCCCGTCCTGCTCGACCTTGACGTACTCAGCCATGGAGCTCCTTTATCTCGGTCCCATTCTCAAGGCGCCGTCGAGACGGATCACCTCGCCGTTCAGGTACTCGTTCTCGACGATGTGCTTGACCAGCGCGGCGAAGTCCTCCGCGCGGCCGAGCCGCTTCGGGAAGGGGATCTGCGAGACGAGGCTCTCGCGGATGTCGTCGCGCATCGGCCCGAGCATCGGCGTGTCCGACGGGCCCGGCGCGATCGTGACGACGCGGATCCCCTTCGAGGCGAGGTCGCGCGCGACGGGCAGCGTCATCCCGGCCACACCGGCTTTCGACGCGGAGTACGCGGCCTGGCCGATCTGGCCGTCGTAGGCCGCGTTCGAGGCAGTGTTGACGACGACGCCGCGCGTGCCCTCCTCGTCCGGCTCGTTCTCGGCCATCTTCGCGGCGGCGAGCGAGAGCACGTTGAAAGTGCCGATCAGGTTGACCTCGACGATCTTCCGGAAGCGGTCCAGCGGGAAGCCGACGACGCGGGCGCCGCCGCCGATGCCGGCGCAGTTGACGGCGCCGTGCAACTCGTCCAGCCCGTCGAGGAGCGCCGCGACGGCATCGGCATCGGTGACGTCGGTCTCGGGGAGGTCGGCGATCGCCACCGTCGCGCCCTCGCGCTCGAGCATCGCCGCGGTGGCCTCCCCGAGCCCGGAGCGGCCACCGGTGACGACGAACGTCCGACCCTCGATCCTCACGCGGCGGGCTCGGGGGCCTTCGCGAACTGGTCGCGCAGGGCGGTCTTGCGGAACTTGCCGACGGCGGTCTTCGGGATCTCGTCGACGAACTCGTACGCATCCGGGAGCCACCACTTGGCGAAGTTGGGCGCGAGGAACTCGCGCAGCTCCTCCGGGCTCGCGGTCTTTCCCTCACGCAGCACGCAGACGGCGAGCGGGCGCTCGTCCCACTTCTCGTGCGGGATCGCGATGACGGCGGCCTCCGCGATGCAGGGGTGCGCCATCAGGGCGTTCTCCAGGTCGACCGACGAGATCCACTCGCCGCCGGACTTGATCACGTCCTTGGAGCGGTCCTTGATCATCACGTAGCCCTTCGGGTGGAACGAGGCGATGTCGCCGGTCTTGAACCAGCCGTCGTCCGTCCAGCGCTCGGCCTGCTCCGGCGTCTCGTAGTAGCCGGCCGCGACCCAGGGACCGCGGACCTCGAGCTCGCCCATGGCCTCGCCGTCCCACGGGATCTCCTTGCCGTCGTCGCCGATCGCGCGCAGCTCGACGAACGGGAGCGGCAGCCCCTGCATCGCGACGACGTCCAGCTGCGTCTCCTCGTCGGCGTGCCGGAAGTCGCCGACGTAGTCGGACGCCGTCGCGAGCGGCGAGGTCTCCGTCATCCCCCAGCCGTGCACGACCGTCTTGCCGTGCCTCTGCCGGAAGCCGGCGATCATCGCCCGCGGCGCGGCCGAGCCGCCGACGAGCATCGAGTGCAGCGTGTCGAGCTTCCAGCGGTCGGGCTCGGCGTCGAGCATCCCGAGGATCCCCATCCAGATCGTCGGCACGCCTGCGGTGATCGTGACGCCCTCCTGCTCGAAGTCGTCGAGCAGCGTCTCGGGGTCGAGGAAGGGGCCGGGGAAGACGATCTTCGCGCCCTGCATCAGGCAGGTGTACGGGTAGCCCCAGGCGTTCGCGTGGAACATCGGCACGACCGGGAGGAACGTCTCCTTCTCGGTCACGTGCAGGCCGAGCGGCGCGGCCAGCGCCTGGCCGAGCGTGTGCAGGACGGCCGAGCGGTGCGAGTAGAGGACGCCCTTCGGCATCCCGGTCGTGCCGCTCGTGTAGCACATCGCCGCGGCCGAGTTCTCGTCCAGGCCCGGGTCGCCGTAGTCCTCCGGATCGGCGCCTGCGAGCAGCTCCTCGTACCCGTCCTCGACGACGAAGACGTGCTCGATCTCGGTCTTGTCCTTGAACTGCTCCCAGAGCGGGAGGAGGCTCTTGTCGACGATCAGCGCCTTGTCGCCGGCGTGCGTGGCGATGTAGCCGAGATCGTTCGGGTGCAGGCGCAGGTTCAGCGTGTGCAGCACGTAGCCGCCACACGGGATCCCGAGGTAGGCCTCGAGGTGCTGGTAGTGGTTCCAGCAGAGGGTCGCGACCCGGTCGCCGGGCTCGAGCCCGATCCCCTTCAGCGCGACGGCGAGCTGCCGGGCCCGCTTGCCGAAGTCGGCGAACGTGTAGCGGTGGAAGCTCCGGTCCGGCATCCGCGTCACGATCTCCTGGTGCGGGAAGTACGTCTCCGCGCGCTTCAGGATCGTCGGCAGCGTCAGCTGGAAGTCCATCATCAAGCCCTTCACCGCGTGCCCTCCTTTCCGAGGTTGATCCGCCGCTCGAGGTCCTCGTCGCTCGTCACGTGCCCGTCGCGCTCGACGTAGCCGTCCTTGCCGCCGATCACGAGCATCACGAGCTCCTCGTCGCCGACGCTCTCGATCCGCCGCGGCGTCGTCGACTCGACGTGGAAGAGCCCGCCGGGGCCGAGGATCCGCTCCTCGCCCTCCACGTGCACCTTCGCCGTGCCCTGGTGGACGAAGTAGAGCTCGTCCTGGGTGTCGTGGTAGTGGCTGATCCCTTCGTAGTGCGGCGGGTAGACGACGCCGTTGACGCCGAAGGCCGTGATCTCCATCGCCCGGCGCACCTTGCGGAACCCAGGCCCGTCGCCGAGCTCGTCGAGGGACGAGAACGCGTACGCTCATGCTGCCCTCCTCGGCATGTCCGTGTAGACCCGCTCGCCCTTGAAGCGCCGCGAGACGGGATCCCAGGGGAAGAAGATCGCGTTCCGCCAGGTCATCGTCTCGCCGGTCGGCTCGTTGTCGAGCCACTTCGCCTGGTGCGTGCCGGTGACGATCGCCTCTTCGACGACGCCCTGCGGCCCGATGACGATGTTCTGCAGCTCGAAGAGGATGTCGGGGAACGCGGTCAGCAGCTCGGTGTAGAAGCGCGCCGCGCCCTCGTGGCCGTGCCAGGACACGTCGTCGGGGTAGACGGTGTAGACGCAGTCCTCGGAGAGGGTGGCGAGCAGCCCCTCGATCGAGCGGTTGTCCTCGGCCTTCGAGTGCGCCTTCCAGAGCTCCCGGATCTCGTCCACCTCGGCCGGGTCGACCTCCATCCGCATCAGCTCGAGCACTTCGTCCTTCGGTACGGGCATGGGGCTCCTTGTCTCAGTCGAGGAGGGCTGCGGCGACGCGCTCCCGCTGGGCGGCGGCATGACCGCCGAACGCGTCGATCCACTGGGCGCGCTTGTAGTAGCGGTGCAGGACGTGCTCCCAGGTGAAGCCGATGCCGCCGTGCACCTGGATCGAGCGCTCGCACGCGGCGACCGCGGTCTCGGCGGCCATGCTCTTCGCCGCGGCGGCGGCGACCGGCGCCTGCTCGTCTTCCTCGGCGACGCACCAGGCGGCCCAGTACGCGAGCGAGCGGGCGAGCTCCGTCTCGACGTAGGTGTCGGCGAGCGGGTGCGAGACGGCCTGGTA
Organism: uncultured Gaiellaceae bacterium; assembly: GCA_963827015.1. Classification (GTDB taxonomy): domain Bacteria; phylum Actinomycetota; class Thermoleophilia; order Gaiellales; family Gaiellaceae; genus Gaiellasilicea. The sequence goes on from CAWGZI010000010.1 coordinate 131,463, forward strand.
GGCGCCGATCTTCTTGCCGAACTGCTCGCGCTGGGAGACGTACTCGACGCCGAGCTCGAGCGCCTTCTGGGCGATGCCGACCGCCTCGGCGGCGAGGCCGGCGAGGAGGCGCAAACGGACGCCCTCGAACCCGCCGAAATCTGAGCGCAAGTTGCTGTCAGCAACTATCTCCCCGAGCCGGCCGAGGGGCCGCGTCTCGTCGACCGTGGGCAGGCTTTCGCCGGTCGCATCGACGATCTCGCCGTCCTCGCGCACGACGCGGTCGACGGCGCCGAGGTGGGGCACGAGCCCGCCGAGCTCGACCGACCAGGCCAGCTCGTCGACCTCGGGCAGCGCGGGCAGGACGACGGCCGTCGTCAGGAACGGCCCGGGGTAGAGCACGCGGCCCGCCTCCTCGAAGAGGATCGCCTCGTCCACGAACGAGAGCCCACCGCCGCCGCGCTCCTCCGGGACGGAGACGCCGAGCCAGCCGAGCTCGCGCAGCTCCGGGAGGGGCGCTTCCGGGTTCGCCTCGAGGAAGCCGCGCGCCTCGCGCCGCAGCTCCTCCTGCTCCCGCGTGAAGGCGAACTCCACTAGCGCGACCTCGGCAGGCCGAGCACGCGCTCGGCGATGATGTTGCGGAGGATCTCGGAGGTCCCGGCCTCGATCGTGTTCCCGCGCGAGCGCAGCTGCTGGTGCTGCCAGTAGCCGCCGTTCTCGACGATCTGCGCCTCGGGGCCGAGCAGCTCGAGCGCGAGCTTCGTCACGCGCTGGTTCGCCTCCGACCACCAGAGCTTGGCGCCGGAGCCCTCCGGCCCCGGGATCCCGGTCTTCATCAGCGTCGTCAGCGAGCGGTAGTTCGTGTAGCGCACGGCCTGGAGACCGACCCACTCCCGCGCGATCGCATCCCGCTGCACCGGCGTCGCGCCCTTCTGCTTCGCGAGTGCGATCAACTTCCGGATCTGAGACTCGAGCCCGGCGGTGAGCGCGAACCCAAGCGTGCCGCGCTCGTGCAGCAACGTCGTCATCGCCACCTGCCAGCCGCCGCCGATCTCGCCGACGACGTTCTCGACCGGGACCTCGACGCCGTTGAAGAAGATCTCGTTGAACTCGGCCTCGCCCGTGATCTGACGCAGGGGGCGCACTTCCACACCGGGCGCGTGCATGTCGACGAGCAGGTAGGTCAGCCCGGCGTGCCGCTCGCTCTGCGGGTCGCTGCGCGTGACGAGGATGCACCAGTCGGCGATGTGCGCGAACGACGACCAGACCTTCTGGCCGTCGACGACGAAGTGCCCGTTCTCCCGGCGGGCGCTCGTGCGGACGGCGGAGAGGTCGGAGCCGGCGCCGGGCTCGGAGAAGCCCTGGCACCAGATCTCCTCGGTCGAGAGGATCTTCTCCAGGTGCCTCGCCTTCTGCGCGTCGGTGCCGTGGGCGATGATCGTCGGCCCGGCCATGCCGAGGCCGATGACGCCGAGGTGCGGCGGCGCCTCGGCGCGCGCCATCTCCTCGAGGAAGATCGCCTGGTGGCTGTACGGCGCACCGGCGCCGCCGTACTCCTTCGGCCACGTCAGTCCGGCGTAGCCCGCCTCGTGCAGCTTCCGGCTCCAGTCGCGGCCGGCCTCCTCGAAGCGGCCGCGCCTGATCTCGTCGGTCAGGTTGGCGTCGATCCACGCGCGCAGCTCCGCGCGGAAGGCAGCCTCCTCAGGTGTGTCGCGGAGATCCACGGAACGACTCTAAACCGCAGAAGGCGCGGCGCGGGAGAGGACGGCCGCGAGCTCGCTGCGGGAACGGAGGTCGAGCTTGCGGTAGACGTTGCCGAGGTGGAACTCGATCGTCCGCTCGGAGATGAAGAGCGAGGCGGCCGCCTCGCGGTTCGTCATCCCGCCCGCGGCGGCTCGCGCGACACGATCCTCCATCGGCGTCAGTTCGCCGGCAGGACTGCGGCGGAGCCCGAGCGCGGCAATGTCTGCTCGGGCTCGGTCGGCCCAGAGGGCGGCTCCCGAACGCTCGAAGAGCGCGACCGCTTCCTCGAGAGCGTCCCGAGCCGCCCCGCGACGCCGCCGCCGACGCCGCGCCGCCGCGAGCACCGTGAGCGTCCGTGCGCGCTCGTACGGGCTCGGCGCCTGCTCCTGGAGCTCGAGCGACCGTGCGAGCTCTGCCTCGGCACGTTCGTGGTCGCCGCGGAGCGAGGCGACGAGACCGCTGAAGCGGGCGACCAGCGCCAGGACGCGAACATGGCGCTCGATCCAGCAACGGCCTTCGTACTCTGCGATCCGTGCGGCGGCGTCGTCCAGGCGTCCGAGCCCGATGAGCGCGTCGATCCCGTTGGGAGGCAGCCTGCAGACCGGATCCAGGAAGCCGGCGGCGTCGTTACGCCGCTCGGAGTCATGGAAGTGCTCGAGCGCCCTCGCCGGGTCGCCCCGGTCGAGCGCGACGAGGCCGAGCGTGTGATCGCCCCACGCCAGCCAGGGCTCGAGCACCGGCGAGAGGGCGAGCTCCTGACCTGCGAGCGCCAGCGCCTCGGCGTCGTCCAGCTCGCCGAGCAGAGCCGAGACCGTCCCGCCTCCGAGCAGGCCGTACATCCGCACCGTCCGTTCGTCCTGCTGTTCTCCCAGCTCGGCGCACTCGGCCGCGTACTGCCGCGCGAGCAGGAGGTTTCCGGCGTCGGTTTCGATGTCCGCCAGCAACCCGAGCATCGTCGTCCGCTCCCGCTCGTCGCCTCGCTCGACGGCGTCGTGCAGCACCTCGACGCAGAGCTCGCGCGAGCGGTCGTACCGGCCGATCCGCCGGAGGACGTTCGCCAGCATCGTGATCGGCCGATCCTCGCTCACCGGCGACCACCTGCCGACCCTGCGCTCGACCTCCATGGACCGCTCCAGCGCGTCCAGCCCGCCCGGCCGGCCGGCGATGAAGTCGTCGAACGCGACTCCCGCGATTGTTGCCGCGAGTGTCGCCTCATCGCCGAGCTTCTCGGCCAGGGCGAGCGCGGCGCGCCCGTGTTGGGCGCCCAGCTCGGCCTGGCCAGTGCTGACGTGAAGCTCGACGAGGCGCAAGTGGATGCGAATCGCGAGCGCCGGGCTCTGGTGCGCCTGCTCGAGCGCGGCGAAGGCGTAGTCGAAGCCCGGCTGCGAGTAGCTTCCGTCGGCGAGCGCCAGTTCGAGCAGCACCTCCGCCAGCTCCTCCCCGGCCTTCGAGAGTAGGAGGAGTCGATCGAGCAGACCGCGCGCCCGGTCGGTGTCGCCGGCCGCCAAATGGCAGCGCGCAGCTTCGAGACCGTGACGTCGTCGCGCGGCGGTCTCGCGGGCAGGAGTGACGTCGGCCGCTTGTTCGAGCAGCCGCCCGGCGGTGTCGAGCGCGCCGCGCGCCTTCGCGGCCGCAGCGGCCGACTCGAGCTCTGCCGCGACGGCGGCGCTTGGCCGCGAGGAGGCCAGAGCGAGGTGCGGCGCCCGCTCCTCGCGGGCGGTCGAGCGCTCGTGCGAGCGCCGCGTGCGCGCTTCGACGACGAGCCGGTGTGGCGGCCTCGTAGACCGCTGCTGCGACGAGCGGATGCGTGAAGCGCACTCGCCCGCGGTCGACGACCACGATCCCGGCTGCCGCTGCCTGCACGAGGGCCTCCTGGAGCTTCCGCTCCCCGTAGGCCATCAGCAGCACGTCCAAGGTCGGCCGGGGGAGGGCCGCCGCAGCCAGGAGGACATCACGTGTTCCGGCCGCGAGCTGTGCGACACGCCTGCCGATTGCGTCCAAGGCGGACGGTGGCACCCGAATCAGTGCGTGGGGGTCGTCGGGGACCCCGTGTTCGGCGAGCAGCGCCGCTACTTCCTTGCCGAACAGCGGATTTCCGTCGCAGGCCACGTAGAGCTGCCGCAGCACCGGTGTTGGAAGTCGATTGCCGCGACGCACGACGGTCTCGAACGCCGGCTCCTCGAGCGGGCCGACCTGGAGGACGGTGAGGCGCCCGTTCGCTCCGGGGACCTGGACCGGACCGTCGCCGGAGCGGAGCCCGGCCGCAAGACCGATCTGCTCGGATTCGACGCGCCGAAGAGCGAACTCCAGCGTGCGCAGTGAAGGCGGGTCGCACCACTGCAGGTCGTCGAGTGCGACCAACAAGTGGCGTTCCCTCGCCAGCTCGCGAAGCGCCGCGACCACCGCGAGGCTGAGACCGAGCGGATCGACGGGACGCGCCTCATCCGGATCGGCTCTGCGCAGGGCGACATCGAGCGCCCGCGCCTGCGGCGAGGGCAAATCGAGCTCCGAGATCGCGACGGACTCGAGCAGCTCGGCGAGGACGCCGAACGGGAGCTCGGCCTCGGTTTCCGCCGGGCGGGCGGTGAGGGCCCGGAAGCCTGCGGCGCGCGCCCGGGCGACCGTTTCCTCGAGCAGCGCGGACTTGCCGTAGCCGGCCCCACCCCGGAACACGACCGCCTGGTACCCCTCGCCGACCGACCGAAGGAACCGGTCGACCGTCGCGAGCTCCGGGTCGCGTCCGACGAGCGGCGGCATACCTCAGCGAATCGTAGGCCCGCCCGGCGAGAAAACCTAGTGGAGGCTCCTGATGTGTGCCGCGTGCCCGCACCCTAGGTTCGGATGAGGAGACAACAGAGGGAGGAAGCGATGCACACGATCAGCGTCCATGCCGAGCCGAAGGGTCGCACCATCAGACTGCGGTCGGCTTTCGCGGTCGGAGCAACGGCGGTTGCCGGCGCGTTCGGAGCGGGGTATGTCCTCGCCGAGGCGCTCGACGATTCCCTTGCTGCGACCGGCGCCACGCCTCGCACAGCCAGCGGCCATACCTTCGGTGCCGCGGCGAGCGAAGCGCTCGCGCTGAAGCAGCCGTCGGCGGCCGGCGACAGGGCGGCGGACATCCGCCTCCGCCGGATCAGATAGGCCCGAACCGCGGCTGCACGGCCGATCCGAGGGCGGTAAGGTCGCGGACGTGACCGAGCTCGCGACTCCGCCGAACGTTGCCGCGCGTCGCGCGGAGGTGCGGGCGTTCATGGAGGAGCACGTCTACCCGAACGAGGCGGCGCTCCAGCGCGAGGACGAGGCCTCCGACCGGCTGATCGAGGAGCTGCGGGGGAAGGCCAAGGCCGCCGGCATCTGGGCGCCGCACCTGCCGCCGGAGGCGGGCGGCTCCGGCTCCGGGCTTCATGGAGTACGCGCTGCTGAACGAGGAGATCGGCCGCAGCATGTGGGCGCAGCTCGTCTTCAACTGCCAGGCGCCCGACGCGGGCAACGGCGAGATCCTGCACATGTTCGGGACGGAGGAGCAGAAGGAGCAGTTCCTGCGGCCGCTGGTCGAGGGAACCGCGCGCTCGTTCTTCTCGATGACCGAGCCCGAGGTCTCAGGGGCCGACCCGACCGGCCTCCGGACGAGCGCCGTGCTCGACGGCGACGAGTGGGTGATCAACGGTCACAAGTGGTTCTCCTCCTCCGCGGAGGGCGCGAGCTTCGGGATCGTCATGGCCGTCACCGACCCCGAGGCGCCGCCGCACCGCCGGACGAGCCAGATCCTCGTCCCCGCGGACACCCCGGGCTACGAGCTGATCCGTCCGATCCCCGTCATGGGGCATCCCGGACGGGGCTGGTCGACCCACTGCGAGGTGCGCTACACCGACGTCCGCGTGCCGCGCGACAACGTCCTCGGCGAGCCGGGGGACGGCTTCCGGATCGCGCAGAAGCGGCTCGGCCCGGGGCGGATCCACCACGTGATGCGCTGGCTCGGCCAGATGCAGCGCGCTTTCGAGCTGATGTGCCGCTACTCGCTCGAGCGCGAGGCGTTCGGCGGCCCGCTCGCGGAGAAGCAGACCGTGCAGAACTGGATCGCGGACTCGACCGCCGAGATCCAGGCGTGCCGGCTGCTGACGCTCGATGCGGCGCGGAAGCTCGACGAGGGCGACGAGGCCCGCGTCGAGGTCTCGCTGATCAAGTTCTACGCCGCGCAGGTGCTGAACGACGTGATCGACCGCGCGATCCAGGTGCACGGCGCCCGCGGGCTCACCGACGAGACCCCGCTCGCGTTCATGGCGCAGCAGGCGCGCGCCGCCCGCATCTACGACGGTCCCGACGAGGTGCACCGGATGGTGGTCAGCCGCCGCGTCCTGAAGGAGTTCGCGGGCGGCGGCACGTTCACGTTCGACTAGGAGAGCTCCGTCTCGATCGCGTGGGCGAGCTCGTCGGGCTTGAAGCCGAACGGGCCGACCTCGCCCTGGAAGGCGACGGTGCCGTCCCGGCCGATCAGGTAGAGCCGGTCGGGCCAGCCCCCGTAGGCCGACGCGACGGCGTCGTCGACGTCGTCGAGCAGGATCGGGATCGCCGTGCGCAGCCGCAGCGCGCATGCCTCCGCCGCCGCGGCGCGCTCGTCGAGCGAGACCGGGTCCGCGAGCGCGATCCGATCGCGCCGGTTGTCGGCGAGCACCCAGCCGTCCTCGGGGTGCGCCTCGCGGATGTAGACGACGAAGAAGGCGACGTCGTCGCGGTAGCGCTCGTGGAGCTGCTCGAGCTCGCCCAACTGGCGGCGGAACGGCGGTCAGGTGTAGGAGCCGAAGACCAGTGCCACCGGCCGCTCACCGGCGAAGTCGGCCAGGCGGACCCGCTCACCCGAGAGGCGATGCGTGTCGCCGTCGAGCAGCGGCAGGTCGAACGGAAAGGCGGGGTCACCGGGCTCGAGCTCCGGCGCCATCAGCCTCCGGTAGAGCGGCGACGCCATCGCCGCCTCGAGCGTCAGCGGCGAGTCGGGCGGCGTCTCGGGTGCGTCCACCCTACGAGAGGGCTTCGCGGCGGCGCTGCTGCATCTCGGCGGTCGGCACGTTGACCTTCCAGACGAGCCCGAGTCGGCGGAGCAGCCGGATCACGAGGCCGCCGATGTCCAGCTCCCAGGGCCGGAGGCCGTGGAACGCGGACGAGGGGAAGGCGTGGTGGTTGTGATGCCAGGACTCGCCGAACGAGATCCAGGAGAGCCACCAGACGTTGCGCGACTCGTCCTTGACGCGGAAGCGGCGCGAGCCGACGAAGTGGCACACGGAGTTGACCGACCAGGTGATGTGGTGGAGCAGGAAGATCCGGATCAGGCCGCCCCAGAACATCGCCTGCAGCCCGGCGCCGATCGTGCCGCCCCAGACCCAGCCGGCGATGAACGGCAGCAGGAGCGAGACGCCGACCCAGAGCCCGAAGGTGCGCGAGATGAAGACCATGCCGCGGTCGGCGAGCAGGTCCTTGGCGTACTTCGTCCACTCGGCGCGGCCGACGTTCCGGAAGAGCCAGCCCACGTGCGCGTGCCAGAGGCCGGCGATCTTGCCGCGCACGCCGGGGCCGAAGCCCGCGTGCGGCGAGTGGGGGTCGCCCTCGCGGTCGGCGAAGCTGTGGTGCTTGCGGTGGTCCGAGACCCAGCGGATCACCGGTCCCTGCACCGCCATCGAGCCGAGCACGGCGAGCGCGTAGCGGATCGGCCGGAAGGTCTCGTAGGAGCGGTGCGTGAAGAGGCGGTGGAAGCCGATCGAGATCCCGAGCGTCGTCAGCGCGTAGCCGACGGCGAAGATGATCAGGTCGCGCCACGTGACGTAGCTGCCCCAGAGGAAGAAGATCGAGGCGAGGAAGCCGGCGAACGGAATCGAGACCCCGAGCAGGTTCGTGATCTTCTGACCACGACTCATGTGCAGCTCGGCTGTGTGCTCGCTCACCGGAGGAGAGTAGCGCCACGCCCAGCCGCATGCGGGTTCCTTTGCCATCCGCGGCTCCGCCCGAATAAGCTCCACCGGCCGATGGCACTGCTCTCGCTGCGCAACGTCACTCGCCGGTTCGGCGGGATCGTCGCCCTCGACGGTGTCTCCCTGGACGTTCCCGAGGGGCAGATCGTCGGCCTGATCGGGCCGAACGGCGCCGGCAAGACGACCGCCTTCAACGTGATCACGCGGCTCTACACGCCGAACGAGGGCGACGTCGACTTCGCGGGCGAGACGCTGCTGAAGACGCCCGTGCACGGGATCGTGCGCCGCGGGATCGCGCGCACCTTCCAGAACGTCGAGCTCTTCAAGACGATGACCGTGCTCGACAACGTCCTCGTGGGCGCGCACGCGCGCAGCGGGAACACGGAGGAGGAGGCGCGCGAGGTGCTCGACTACGTCGGGCTGGGCTCGATCGCCGGCCGTCCGGTGGCGGGGCTGCCGTTCGGGACGCTCAAGCGCGTCGAGCTCGCGCGGGCGCTCGTGGCCAATCCGAGGCTGCTGCTGCTCGACGAGCCGGCCGGCGGGCTCAACCACGAGGAGGTGAGCGAGCTCGGCCGGTTCATCCAGAAGATCCGGGACGACCGCGACCTGACCGTCCTCCTCGTCGAGCACCACATGAACCTCGTGATGGGGATCTCCGACCACGTGCACGTGATGAACTTCGGCAAGAAGATCGCCGAGGGCACGCCCGCCGAGGTGCAGGCGAACCCGGCGGTGATCGAGGCGTACCTCGGCACCGACGAGGACGCAACCTAGTGGCGCTGCTCGAGCTGCGCGACGTCGAGGCGCGGTACGGACCGGTTCGCGCGCTCGACGGTGTCTCGCTCGCCGTCGAACAGGGGCAGATCGTCGCCGTGCTCGGCGCCAACGGCGCCGGCAAGACGACCACGCTCCGTTCGATCTCGGGGACGGTCAAGCGGAGCGGCTCGATCCTCTTCGACGGCAAGCCGCTCGGCCGCCGCGGCCCGGAGTCGGTCGCGAGGCTCGGCGTCGCCCACGTGCCCGAGGGCCGCGGCACCTTCGCCGAGATGTCGGTCGAGGAGAACCTCAAGCTCGGCGCCTACGTGCGGCGCGGCACGGTCGACGACGACGTCGCGCGCGTGTCCGAGTACTTCCCGTGGATCTCGTCGCGGCTCGGGCAGCACGCCGGCACGCTCTCGGGCGGCGAGCAGCAGATGCTCGCGCTCGCCCGGGCGCTGATGAGCCACCCGCGCATGCTCCTGCTCGACGAGCCGTCGCTGGGGCTCGCGCCGCTCGTGACCCGTGAGATCTTCCGGATCGTGAGCGAGCTGAACGAGAAGGAGGGACTGACCGTGCTCGTCGTCGAGCAGAACGCGGCGATCGCGCTCGAAGTGGCGTCGTACGCGTACGTGCTCGAGGTGGGGAAGGTGGCGGTGTCCGGGCCGAGCGAGGAGCTCGCGCGCAACGAGAACGTCAGAAAGAGCTACCTGGGCTACTGATGGCGGAGTTCTTCCAGCAGGTCGTCGCAGGCCTCGCCACCGGGGCGATCTTCGCGGCGCTCGCGCTGGCGCTCGTGCTGATCCACCGCGCCACGGGGGTGATCAACTTCGCGCAGGGCGAGATGGCGATGTTCACGACCTACATCGCCTGGACGCTGATCGAGAACCACGGGATGAACAAGTGGCTCGCGTTCCTTCTCACGCTCGTCCTCGCCTTCGGGCTCGGCTTCGGGCTCCAGCGGGTCGTGATCCGCCCGATCGAGCGCGCCTCGATCCTGACGACGGTGATCGTCACGATCGGGCTCGTGCTCATCTTCAACGGCCTGGCCGGGCTGATCTGGTCGGCCGAGGTGCGCGCGTTCCCGAGCCCGTTCCCGAACGACACCTGGGAGGTCGGCGGCGTCGCGATCTCGCAGCAGGACGTGGGCACCTTCGCCGTCGTGCTCGTGATGGTCGCGCTCCTCTGGGCGTTCTTCCAGTTCACGAAGATCGGCCTGGCGCTGCGCGCGTCCGCGCTCAACCCGGACGCGAGCCGGCTCGTGGGCGTCCGCGTCGGCTGGATGCTCGCGATCGGCTGGGGGCTCGCGGCGATGCTCGGCGCCGTCGCCGGGATGCTGACGGCGCCGACGGTCTTCCTCGACCCGAACATGATGCAGGCTGTGCTGATCTACGCCTTCGCCGCGGCCGTCCTCGGCGGGATCGACTCGCCCTTCGGCGCCGTCGCGGGAGGCCTGATGCTCGGCGTCGGCCTGAACCTGATCGGCACCTACATCGAGTTCGTCGGCGCGGGGCTGCGGCTGCCGGTCGCGCTCCTGATCATCCTCGTCGTCCTGCTCGTCAAGCCGGCCGGCCTCTTCGGCAAGGCCGTCACGAGGCGCGTGTGAAACGCGCCGACCTCTACCGCGTCGGCGTCTTCCTGCTCGCGGCCGCGGCCGTGTTCCTGCTGCCGCGCTTCATCAGCGACTTCCGCGCGCAGCAGTTCGCGTACGTCGGCATCTACTTCATCGCCCTGCTCGGGCTGAACGTGCTCACCGGCTACACCGGCCAGATCTCGCTCGGCCACGGCGCGTTCATGGCGATCGGCGGCTACACGACGGCGATCCTGATCTCGCAGTCCGAGCCGCCGCTCGAGCTCTTCGGTCACCAGTTCACGAGCGACATGAAGGACATCTGGACGATCCCGATCGCAGGGCTGATCGCAGGCGTCGTCGGCTTCCTCTTCGGCTTCCCGGCGCTCCGGCTCACCGGCCTCTACCTCGCGCTCGCGACCTTCGCGGTCGCCGTCGCGATGCCCGGCCTGATCAAGTACGACCGCTTCGAATCGTTCACGGGCGGGGGCGGCGGGATCAACCTCTTCGAGTCCGATGCGCGGACGCGTCCGACCGAGACGACGGATCCGATCACCTTCGAGACGATCTCGGAGCCGATCCACGTCCTCGGGTTCGACATCTCGAGCTTCAACGAGTGGCTCTACTACCTCTGCTGGACGATCGCGCTCGCGCTGTTCGCGGTCGCGTGGCTGCTGCTGCGCGGCAAGATCGGCCGCTCGCTCCGCGCCGTCCGCGACAGCGAGCTGGCGGCGGCGTCGTCCGGCGTCAACCTCGCCCGGTACAAGACGCTCGCCTTCGGGATCAGCGCCTTCTACGCCGGCGTGGCCGGCTCGCTGCTCGCGATCGCAACCACCTTCGTCAACCCGGACACCTACCCGATCACGCTCTCGATCTTCCTGCTCGTCGGCGTCGTCGTCGGCGGCCTCGGCTCGCTCTGGCCGCTGGTCTTCGGGGCGATCTTCATCCAGTTCCTGCCGCTCTGGGCGCAGGAGGTGTCGAAGGCGCAGGGTGCGCCGGCGGTCGTCTACGGCGTCGTCCTGATCCTCGTCATGATCGCCCTGCCGGGCGGCGCGGGCGGCCTGATCCGGCGTCTCCAGATGCTTACAAGTCGCGGCTACCATCGCGGTCGCTGAGAGCCGTTCCCGACCTCAAGGAGCTGCACCGACGATGCGTCGCCCGAAACCGATCCTTGCCCTGCTCGTCCTCGCCTGCGTGATCGCCACGGGCGCGTCCGCCGCGACGAGCGCCGATCCCGGCGTGACCGCGAAGACGATCCTCCTGGGCGGCACGACGCCCCTGTCCGGGACGGCCTCCGCGTACGCCTCGGTCGCCCGCGGCGCGAACGCGTACTTCAAGTACGTCAACTCCCGCGGCGGCGTCAACGGCCGCACGATCACGTACAAGACGGTCGACGACGCCTACGACCCGGCGAAGACGGTGCAGGCGACGCGGCAGCTCGTGGAGCAGGACAAGGTCTTCGCGATCTTCAACTCGCTCGGGACGGAGCAGAACGTCGCCACGCGCGACTACCTGAACTCGCAGAAGGTGCCGCAGCTCTTCGTCGCCTCGGGCGCGACGACGTTCGGGCGCGACTTCAAGGAGTATCCGTGGACGATCGGCTTCCAGCCGAGCTACCGCGCCGAGGGCTGGATCTACGGCAAGTACCTCGCTCGCTCGAAGCCGGGTGCCAAGGTCGGCGTCCTCTTCCAGAACGACGACTACGGCAAGGACCTGATGGCGGGCCTGAAGCAGGGGATCGCGCGCTCGAAGGTGAAGGTCGTCGCGGCGCAGCCGTTCGAGGTGACCGCCCCGGACGTGCAGTCGCAGATCTCGAAGCTGAAAGCGTCCGGGGCGAACGTGCTCGCGCTCTTCGCGACGCCCCGTCACGCGATCCAGGGCTACGTCTTCGCGAACCGCCTCGGCTGGCGGCCGCTGATCATCAACAACGCCGTCTCGAGCGCCTCGAACATCATGACCCTGGCTGCCGAGGGCGGCTCGAACAAGGCGGTCGAGAACTCGATCTCGATCGTTTTCCTCAAGGATCCGACCGACGCGAAGTGGCGCAACGACGCGGCGGTGAAGCTCTACCGCTCGATCATGTCCCGCTACGCCAAGGGCTCGAACCAGAAGGACGTCTACCACGTCTACGGCATGGCGGTCGCCTACGAGTTCGTGAAGGTGCTGAAGGCCGCGGGCAAGAACCCGACCCGCGCCTCGGTGATGGCGCAGACGACGAAGCTGAACGACGCCTCGAATCCCTTCCTGCTGCCGGGGATGACGATCAAGACGAGCAAGACGGAGCGGTTCCCGATCGAGCAGGCGCTGCTGCAGCGCTGGTCGAAGGGCGGCTGGAAGAGCTTCGGCGGCCTCTGGGGCTACCGCGCCGGATAGATAGGGTCAGAGCATGCTCGACGCGCCGCTCGACGATCTGCTCGCGGCGGCGCGCGAGCGGCGCCGCGGCGGTGGTCTCGTCACCTACTCGCCGAAGGTCTTCATCCCGCTGACGACGCTCTGCCGCGACGTGTGCGGCTACTGCACGTTCGCCCGGCCGCCGCGCCGCGGCGAGCGCGCGTACCTGACCGCCGACGAGGTGCTCGCGATCGCGCGTGCGGGCGCCGCGGCCGGCTGCACCGAGGCGCTCTTCACGCTCGGCGACAAGCCCGAGCTTCGCTACAAGGTCGCGCGCGCCGAGCTGGAGCTGCTCGGCTGCGAGACGACGCTCGACTACCTCGGCCGGATGGCTCGGCTCGTCCTCGAGAAGACCGGCCTGCTCCCGCACCTGAACCCGGGGGTGATGACGCGCGAGGAGCTGGCCGCGCTCCGGCCCGTCTCGGCCTCGATGGGGATCATGCTCGAGACGCTCTCGGAGCGGCTGGCGGCGAAGGGCGGGCCGCACTGGGCCTCGCCCGACAAGCTGCCGGCGCCGCGGCTGAAGACGATCGAGCTGGCGGGCGAGCTGCGGATCCCCTTCACGAGCGGGATCCTGATCGGGATCGGCGAGACGCGCGAGGAGCGGCTCGAGGCCCTGCGCGCGCTCGCGGGACTGCACGAGCGGCACGGCCACCTCCAGGAGGTGATCGTCCAGAACTTCCGCGCCAAGCCCGGCACGCGCATGGCAAGCCATCCCGGAGCCGAGCCTCGACGACCACCTCTGGACGATCGCGGCGGCCCGCCTGCTGCTGCCCGAGGACGTCGCGGTCCAGGCGCCGCCGAACCTCGCCTACGACGACTTTCCGCGGCTGCTCGACGCCGGCATCGACGACTGGGGCGGCGTCAGCCCGGTCACGATCGACCACGTCAATCCCGAAGCGCCGTGGCCTGACCGCGAGCGGCTCGCGGCTGCGACCCGCGCCCGGGGGCTCGGAGCTCGCGCCACGCCTGCCCGTCTACCCGCACTACCTGTCCGCCGAATGGATCGACCCGGCGGTGCTGCCGACGGCGCTGCGCGCCTCGGACGCGCTCGGGCTCGCTCGCGAGGACGGCTGGCATCCGGGCGAGGCGGGCACGGTGCCTTTCGTCGTCGCGCGGGACGCACTCCCGGTCGACACGGCCGAGGAGCTCGGGGAGGAGGAGCTCGTCCGGCTGTTCCGCGCCCGCGGCGACGAGCGCCAGCGCGTCTTCGCCGCCGCCGACCGGCTCCGCCGCGACGTCTGCGGCGACGAGGTCAGCTACGTCGTCACGCGGAACATCCAGTACACGAACGTCTGCTACTTCCGTTGCGGCTTCTGCGCCTTCTCGAAGGGGAAGCTGGCGGCGAACCTGCGTGGCGCTCCGTACCTCGTCCCGCACGAGGAGATCGTCCGGCGGGCGCGCGAGGCGTGGGACCGCGGCGCGACCGAGGTCTGCCTCCAGGGTGGGATCCACCCGGCGTTCACCGGCGAGTACTACGCCTCGGTCGTGGACGCGATCCGGACGGCGCTGCCGGACCTGCACATCCACGCCTTCTCCGCGCTCGAGGTCTGGCAGGGCGCGGAGACGCTGGGCCTTCCGCTCGAGGAGTACCTCGAGCTGCTGCGCTCGCTCGGCCTGGGCTCGCTGCCGGGGACGGCGGCGGAGATCCTCGACGACGAGGTACGGGCCGTGATCTGCCCGGACAAGGTCTCGACCGAGCAGTGGCTGGCGGTGCACGAGGCCGCGCACGAGGTCGGCCTGCGCTCGAACGTGACGATCATGTTCGGGCACGTCGAGCGGCCGGAGCACTGGGCACGGCACCTGCTGCGGGCGCGGGAGCAGCAGGAGCGGTCGGGCGGCTTCACCGAGTTCGTGCCGCTGCCGTTCGTGCACATGGAGGCGCCGATGTGGCTGCGGGGCCGCGCCCGGTCGGGGCCGACGTTCGGCGAGTCGCTGCTCCTGCACGCGGTCGCACGACTCGCGCTCCATCCGGCGATCACGAACATCCAGGCTTCGTGGGTGAAGCTGGGGCCGGAGGGCGTCGCCGCTGCGCTGCGCGCCGGCGTCAACGACCTCGGCGGGACGCTGATGAACGAGTCGATCTCCCGCGCCGCGGGCTCCGAGCACGGGCAGGAGATGCCGCCCGAGGCGATGGAGCGACTGATCCGCGCGAACGGCCGCACGCCCCGCCAGCGGACGACGGTGTACGGCGACGCGCCGGCCGAACGGCGGGCCGCGTCCTTCGCGGCCGCGCCGCTCGCCGAGCCGCTGAACCCTCCGGTCCGCGAGGCCGGCCTGAAGGCGCCGCCGCGGCTCGTCCGCCCGGGCCTGCTCGCCCGCGCCGCCCGCTAGCCGTAGCCGCGGAGGTCGCGGGGGAGCTCCACGAGCCAGCGCGGGATCCGCCGCCGCCCCGTTCTCAGCGCGCTTTCGAGCGCCGTCGGACGATGGTGGACTCCCTCGCCGTGCCCGACGAGCAGGTGCTCGGGCTCGAGGCCCCGGAGCGAGCGGGGCGGCGCGAGCCGGAGGATCGGGTGGAGGCCGGCCGGCTCCGCGCCCGCGCGGAAGAAGGGGATCGTGCCGAGCGCGTCCGCGACGAGCAGGAGCCGCTGCTGGGACCACCAGAGCGCGGCCTCCCGCCAGAAGCGGAGCCGCACGACCGGGCGCAGCTCGAACGGCGTTCCCGGCAGCTCGCGCGGGACGACGTGGTGCGGCACGCCGAGTCGGTCCGCCACCGCCGCGCAGTCACGGTTGTGCCGGTCGAGCAGCTGCACGACACCTGCGGGCTCGCCGAGCTCCCGGACGCGGTCGTCGAGCCCGGGCCAGTCGATCACGTCGAAGAGCCAGACGCGCCCGTCGGTCTCGAGGGCGTGGGAGGCGCGCCGCATCCGGTCCTCGTCGTCGACCCAGCCGATCCCGTGCGCGAGCTCGTCGATGATCTTCACGCTTCCTCCAGCTGCGCGAAAGCCCGCTCGAAGACCTCGTCCGGCTGTGCTCCCAGGACGAGCAGCCGCCGGTCGAGCACGAAGGCCGGAACGGCGTTCGCGCCCACGGAGTACGCCTCCCGGGTCGACGTCTCGACCCGGTCGCGGTAGCGGTCGCCTGCGAGCACCTCCTCGACCTCCTCGGCGGGCAACCCGACCGCGGCCGCTTCCGCGCGGAGCACGTCGAGGTCGCCGATGTCCTTGGCCTCCGCCCAGTACGCGTCCATCAGCCGGTCGTGGAGCTCCGCGTGCCTGCCGAGGTCACGGGCGAGCTCCGTCAGCCGCAGCGCGCTCATCGAGTTCGGAACGACGTCCGGATTCGGGTTGTACGTGAGCCCGCGCTCGGCGAAGAAGACGGTGATCCGTTCGGTCATCGCCTCGCCGTAACGCGCGAGCAGCCGTTCCCGCGGGAGGCCTTCGGCCGGGTACTCGGGATGGAGGTCGAACGGCAGCCAGGTCACGTCGGCGCCCAACTGGCGCTCGAGCTGCGCGGCCGTCGGCTGGCTCGCGCGGCAGAACGGTCAGATGTAGTCGCTCCAGATCTCGACGGTGTGCTCGCTCACCTCTGGAGGCTAACCGCCTCGCCGAGCCCGAAACGCCCGAGCCAGAGCGCGCTCCCCGCGACCGCCCCTTCGCACCCGAGCCCACGCAGCGCGCGGAGGTCGGCCAGCGTCGAGACGCCGCCGGCCGCAATCACGGGGAGCCCCGGGGCAAGGACGTCCTCGAGCAGCGAAAGGTCGGGGCCGGCGAGCGTGCCGTCGCGGCGGGTCGCGGTGACGACGAGCCGCGCGACGCCGGCCGCGGCGCAGCGCTCCGCAAGCTCGCGCGGCGCGAGGGTTCCGGCGGCGACTGTCCAGCCCTTGATCGCCACGCCGCCGTCCTTCGCGTCGATCTGCAGCCGCGACCGCCTCGCCGAAGCGGCCGATGACGTCATCCAGGAAGGAGGGGGAGAGAGCTCCGGTGCCGACGAGGACACGGGCGGCGCCGGCGTCGAGCGCCTGCTCGACGAGCGCCGCAGTCCGGTAGCCGCCCCCGACCTGGACGGGGACGCCGCAGCCGGCGATTCGCCGCACGAGTGCGAGGTCGGGAGCACCGTCGAAAGCGCCGTCGAGGTCGACCAGGTGCAGCCACTCGGCGCCCTCGGCCACGAAACGCTCGGCCGCGCCGACCGGATCGCCGCCCTCGACCGTCACGTCCTCCCGCCGTCCCTCGCGGAGGCGGACGACTCTTCCGGCGAGGACGTCGATCGCGGGATAGACGGTGAACTGTCGTGTCATCGTAGTAGCATGCTAACATGATGCCATGAGTGAGCGAGACGTGGAGACGATCGCGGGCCTGGACGACCTGGCCGACGCGGTGCTGACCGTGCGCGACCGCGACGAGGCAAAGCGCTTCCTCCGCGACCTCTGCACGCTCCCCGAGCTGGAGGCGCTCGCGCATCGCTGGCAGACCGTCCGGCTGCTCGAGCAGGGCGTCCCGTACGTCGAGATCGCCGAGCGCGTGCCGACGAGCACGGCAACCGTGACCCGCGTCGCGCAGTGGCTGAAGCACGGCACCGGCGGCTACCGCACGGCGCTCGACCGCGTCCACGCGAAGGCACGGCGCTAGGTGGAGCCCAAGGGCTTCACCCGCGCCGGCGCGAACGGCCGGCTCACCCTCGCCGTCCCGTCCAAGGGACGGATGGCCGAGCCCGCGCTGCGGCTGTGCGCCGACGCCGGCCTCAGCTTCGAGGCGACCGACCGCGCGCTTCTCGTCCCGTGCGCCAACGCGCCCGTCGACCTGCTCCTCGTCCGCGCGCACGACGTGCCCGAGTACGTCCAGGACGGCGTCGTCGACCTCGGGATCACGGGCGCGAACCTCGTCGCCGAGGCGAAGGCGCGGGTCGAGACGGTCGCAGAGCTCGGCTTCGCGCGCTGCAGCCTCCAGGCCGCGGTCCCGCAGGACGCGCCGCAGGAAGCGCTGGAGGACCTCGACGGCCTGCGCGTCGCCACCGCCTATCCCGACGTCGACGCGGGCCGCGCTCGGCGCGCTGGGGGTGAACGCGGAGCTCGTGCCGGTCTCCGGCTCCGTCGAAGCGGCGCCCCGACTCGGCCTCGCGGACGCGATCGCCGATCTCGTCTCGACCGGCTCGACCGCGAGCGCGAACGGGCTGCGCCTGCTCGGGCCGCTGCTCGAGTCGCAGGCCGTCCTCGTCGCGAACGGCGCCGCGCTCTCGAGCCGGCGCGAGCTCGTCGAGCGGCTGGAGCTGATGATCTCCGGTGTCGTCGCGGCGCGGCAGCGGCGCTACCTGATGCTGAACGCGCCGCGGGACGCGCTCGACCGGATCACCGCTCTGCTGCCCGGAATGGGCGCGCCGTCCGTGATCGACCTCGCCGAGCCGGGTCAGGTCGCCGTCCACGCGGCCGTCGAGGCGGACGACGTCTGGGACCTGCTCGCGCCCCTCAAGGCCGCAGGCGCCTCCTCGATCCTCGTCCTCCCCGTCGAGAGGCTCGTCGCATGAGAGGCGCCTCGTTGGAGGAGGTGCTGCCGCGGGTCGCCGAGATCGTGGCGGACGTGCGCGAGCGCGGCGACGCGGCGCTGCTCGACTGGAGCGAGCGGCTCGACGGCGAGCGGCCGGAGCTGCGCGTGTCGCCGGAACGGCTGGCCGCGGCGCGGCTCGAGCAGCCCGAGCGGGACGCGCTGCGCGCGCTCGCGGACGCGGTCGAGGCGTTCTGCGCGCCGCAGCGCCCGCCCGACGTCGCGCTCGAGGCGGTACCCGGCGTGCTCGCGGAGCGGCGCTGGCTCCCGCTCCGCTCGGTCGGGATCTACGTCCCCGGCGGCCGCACCGTCCTTCCCTCGTCGCTCGTGATGGCGGCCGTCCCGGCGCGGCTCGCGGGGGTCGATCGGATCGTCGTCGTCACGCCGCGACCGCGCGAGGCGACGCTCGCGGCGGCGCACGCACTCGGGATCGAGGAGGTGTACGCCGTCGGCGGCGCGCAGGCGATCGCCGCGCTCGCGTACGGCACCGAGACGATCGCCCCGGTCGACAAGATCGTCGGCCCCGGGAGCCGCTGGGTCACCGCCGCGAAGCTGCTCGTCTCGAGCCGCGTCGGGATCGATCTCCCCGCCGGCCCGAGCGAGGTGGTGCTGATCGCCGACGCGAGCGCCGACCCCGCGCGCTGCGCGGCCGACTTGCTCGCACAGGCCGAGCACGGGCCGGACAGCGCGGCGACGCTGCTCGTGCTCGACGCGGGCCTCGCCGCTGCCGTCTCGACCGTTGTCGCCGGCGCCGAGAACGTCGACGTCCGCGTCGTCGCCGATCTCGACGAGGCGCTCGCGCTCTCCGAGGAGTACGCGCCCGAGCATCTCGAGCTCTGGGTCGACCGGCCCGACGAGCTCGTGCCACGGATCCGCAACGCCGGCACCGTCTTCGTCCGCACGTCAGCCGTCGTCGGCGACTACGCCGCCGGGGCGACGCACATCCTCCCGACCGGCGGCCTCGCCCGCGGCACCGGCGGCATCGGGCTCGAGACCTTCTTGAAGCCCGTGCAGGTCGTCCGCGCCAGCGCCGCCGGGCTCGAGCGCGCGCGGGAGATCGGCGTCCCGCTCGCCCGGCTCGAAGGGCTCGAACGCCACGCCGCCGCGCTGGAGCTCGCATGACGCCGGTCGCGCTCCCGGACGGCTTCACCGCGTACGCCTGGTCGCCGTCCTCCGAGGAGGTGGCGGCGCGCCACCGGCTGCGGCCCGAGCAGGTTCTCCGCTTCGACCAGAACACGCCACCCGTCCCGGGCGTGCCGCAGGTGCCGCTCGCCGAGAGCTTCGCCCGCCTGCAGGAGTACCCGGACGGGACCTACGCCGAGCTGCGCGGAGCGGCCGCGGCGTACTGCGGCGTCGCGCCCGAGCAGGTCGTGCCGGGGGCCGGAGCCGACGAGCTGATCCTGCTCTGTGCGCGCACGTTCCTCGAGCCGGGGCGCAGCGCCGCGGTCTTCGAGCCGACGTACGCGCTCTATCGAATCGCGACCGAGCTGGCGGGCGCCGAGATCGTGCACGAGCCGGGCGAGGCGGCGCTGATTTGGGTCTGCAACCCGAACAACCCGACCGGCGAGCTGCGCGAGGCGGAGGAGATCGCCGACCTCGCCCGCGCCCACCCCGACGCGGCCGTCGTCGTCGACGAGGCCTACGTCGAGTACGCGGGCGTCACCTGCGTCCCGCTCGTCGAGGCGCTGCAGAACGTGATCGTCCTGCGCACGCTCTCGAAGGCGTTCGGCCTCGCGTCGCTCCGCGTCGGCTACGCGGTCGCCGCGCCCGAGGCGGCGGCAGTGCTGGAGCGGCGCCGTCCGCCCGCGAGCGTCTCCGGGCCCGCCGCGGCGATCGCCGCGGCGGCGCTGCGCGCGCCCCGTCTCGACGTCGCCGAGACGCTCGCCGAGCGCGAGCGCGTGCGCGAGGCGCTGGTGGCAGCGGGTCACGACGCGCCGGCCGGACACGGCAACTTCGTCTTCGTCCGCGACCCCTCGCTCGGCGCCGCTGCTCGAGTCGCAGGGGCTCGTCGTGCGCGAGACGGGGGGCGGGATCCGGATCACCCTGCGCCGCCCGCGCGAGAACGACGTCCTGCTGGCCGCCCTCGGCGCCGCCGCGTCGCCCGCGCCGGGGCGCGACGCGCTCGTCGTCCGCACGAGCACCGAGACGGCCCTGCGCCTCTCGCTCGATCTCGACGGCCGCGGCCGCGCCCGGGTCGCGACCGGGATCGGCTTCCTCGACCATCTGCTGACGCTGCTCGCCTTCCAGGCGCGCTTCGACCTCGAGCTCCTGGCATGCGGCGATCTCGGCGTCGACGAGCACCACACGACCGAGGACGTGCTCGCTGCGCTCGGTGACGCCCTCGACCAGGCGCTCGGCGGGCGCGAGGGAATCGCCCGCTACGGCGACGCGACCGTGCCGATGGACGAGTCCAGGGGGACGGCCGCGGTCGACCTCGTCCGCAGGCCGCATGCCGAGATCGAGCTCGCGCTCCCCGAGACGCTGCTCTCACATGCGCTCGAGCGCTTCGCCATGCAGGCACGCGCGACCGTGCACGTCCGCGCCTCGGGCGGGGACGCGCACCACGTCGCCGAGGCCGCGTTCAAGTCGCTCGGCCGCGCGCTCGGCGCCGCGTGCGCACGCAGCGGGACGGGCGTCGCCTCGACGAAGGGGCTCGCGTGAGGGTGGTGCTCGCCGACTACGGCGCGGGCAATCTGCGCAGCGTCGCCTCCGCGCTCGCGCGCGCAGGCGCCGAGCCGGTCGTGAGCGGCGATCCCGGCGAGGTGCGCGGAGCGCCGCTCGTCGTGATCGCGGGCGTCGGCAACGCGGTCAGCGCAGCGGCGGGGCTCGAGCCGGTCGCCCAGGCGCTGCGCGACCGCGTCGTCGCCGGGCGCCCTCTGCTCGGGATCTGCGTCGGCCTCCAGCTCCTCTTCGAGCGCAGCGACGAGGGCGGTGCCGGGCTCGGCCTCCTGCGCGGCGACGTCCGCCGCGTGCGCGCGCGGACGGTGCCGCACATGGGGTGGAACTCCCTCGTCGCCACCCGGGCGTCCGCTCTGCTCGACGGCCTCGACGGCGAGGACGTCTACTTCGCGCACAGCTACGCGGCCGAGCCGGCCGACGAGGTCGCGACCGCCCTCGTCGAGCACGACGGCGCCCTCGTCGCCGCGGTCGAGTCCGGCTGCGTCGCCGGCGTCCAGTTCCACCCCGAGCGGAGCGGCGCGGCCGGCGCACGCTTCCTCGCCAACGCGCTCGCATGGTCAAGAAGCGCCTGATCCCGTGCCTCGACGTCGCCGCCGGCCGCGTCGTCAAGGGCATCCGCTTCGAGCGGCTGCGCGACGTCGGTGACCCGGTCGAGCTCGCCGGACGCTATGCCGAGGTCGGGGCGGACGAGCTCGTCTTCCTCGACGTGACCGCGACCATCGAGGGCCGTGCGCCGCTGCTCGAGCTCGTCGAGCGCGCGGCGGAGACGCTCGACATCCCGTTCACGGTCGGCGGCGGTGTCCGCGGGACGGAGGACGCGCGGGCGTTGCTGCGCGCGGGCGCAGACAAGGTCGCGGTCAACCGCGCCGCCTTCGAGGAGCCGGCGCTGCTGACGGAGCTCGCCGCCGAGTTCGGCTCCCAGGCCGTCGTCTGCGCAATCGACGCGCGCGGCGGTGAGGTGGTGACGCACGGCGGGCGCGCACCGCGCGGGGCCGACGCGATCGCATGGGCCTGCGAAGCGGTCGAGCGCGGCGCCGGCGAGCTCCTGCTCACCTCCATCGACGCCGACGGCACGCGCGCGGGCTACGACCTCGAGCTGACCGCGGCCGTCGCAGCCGCGGTCGAGACCCCGGTGATCGCGTCGGGCGGCGCCGGCGAGGCTGCGCATCTCGCCGACGCGTTCGCCGCCGGTGCCGAGGCAGCGCTCGTCGCCTCGATCGTCCACGAGAACCCCGAGCGCGTCCGGGAGCTGAAGCAGGAGCTGCGGGAGGCGGGATGGAACCTCCGCAGCTGACGCCGGCGATCGTCCAGGACGCGGAGAGCGGCCGGGTGCTCATGCTCGCCTGGATGGACGAGGAGGCGCTGCGGCGAACCCGCGAGTCCGGCGAGGCGTGGTTCTGGAGCCGCTCGCGGCAGGAGCTCTGGCGCAAGGGCGCGACGTCCGGGGACACGCTCGCGGTCGAGGAGCTCCGCGACGACTGCGATGGCGACGCGATCCTCCTCCGCGTCCGCCCGACGACCGGCGCCGTCTGCCACACCGGCGCCGAGTCGTGCTTTGCGCCGTGGCTCTGGCGGCGGATCAACGAACGTGGGCGCGAGCGGCCGGCCGGGTCGTACGTCGTCCGGCTCCTCGACGATCCCGCGCTCGCCGCGCGCAAGGTGGGGGAGGAGGGGCTCGAGGCCGCCCTCGCCGGTACGAGCGAGTCCGACGAGCGCCTGGTCTCCGAGATCGCCGATCTCTGGTTCCACGCGCTGGCGCTGCTCGCGGCGCGCGGGCTCGCTCCGACCGATGTCGAAGCAGAGCTCGCGCGCCGCGCTTCGAGCTCCTAGGCGGCCGGCGGCAGCAGCACGCGGTCGATCACGTGCACGATCCCGTTCGAGGCCTTCACGTCCGTTTTCGTCACCTTCGCGGAGTTGACCCGGACGGTCGTGCCGGTGACGCGGATCTTCACCGTCGGGCCGGCGAGCGTCTTGGCCGACTTCAGGGTGACGACCTTGGCGGCCGGCACCTTGCCGGCGACGACGTGGTAGAGCAGGACGCGCTTCAGCTGGGCGGGATTCTTCGCCAGCGCGTTCAGGGTCGCCTTCGGCACCTTCGCGAACGCGGCGTTCGTCGGGGCGAAGACCGTGTAGGCCCCCGGCGTCGACAGCGTCTGGGCGAGGCCCGCCTTCTTGACGAGCGAGAGCAGCGTCGAGAACTGGGGCGACTTGGCGGCGATCGCGGCGATCGACGGCGTCGCCTCGGCGCGGTCCGGAGCGGCCGTGGCGGCCGGGACGGCGAGTGCGAGCGCTGCGACGGCGGTTACGAGCATGCGTGTCATCATGTGTGGCTCCTTCGTGGTTGGTGTTAGGCGGGGGTGACTGCGGACGACCAGCGCCGGCGGATGGCCGCCTGCTGGGCGATCTGGTAGGCGGCGCCGAGGCCGACGAGGCCGTAGACGATCCGGCTGAGGGCGTTGGTCTCGCCGAAGTCGAGGCCGACGAGCGCGGCGACGAGGTCGAACTCCGCGAGGGCGACGAGGCCCCAGTTGAGCCCGCCGACGATCACGAGCGCGGCGGCGAGGATGTCGAGCTTCTTCATGTGCGTTCCTCCTTCTGTCCAGTAGTTGTCCAATGTTTGTTCAAGGAAGGTAGCGCACGAATGGGCCCCATGTCAAATCTTTGTCCAAAGTCTGTACGCTGTCGGCATGGAAGGCACCGCGCAGCTGCGGATCGGCGAGCTCGCCCGGCGCACGGGGGTCGCGACCGAGCTCCTGCGCGCCTGGGAGCGCCGCTACGGCCTGCTGGCGCCCGAGCGCACCGACGGCGGGTACCGGCTCTACTCGGACGACGACGTCCGGCGGGTGCGGCGGATGCGCGAGCTGCTCGCGACGGGGCTCTCCGCGGCGGAGGCGGCCAGGCAGGCGTCGGCCGAGCCGCGCTCGCCCGACGCGGAGCGGCGCGAGGACTCCGCTCCGCTGTCCGCGTCCGCCGAGCTGCGCGGGGCGCTGGAGCAACTCGACGACTCAGCAGCGCATGCGGCGTTCGACCGCCTCCTCGCCCACTACTCCACCCGCGCCGTGCTGGCCGACGTCGTGCTGCCGCTGCTGCACGAGCTCGGCGCTGGGTGGGAGCGAGGCGAGATCTCGGTGGCGCAGGAGCACTTCGCGTCGAATCTGCTTCGCGGCCGCCTGCTCGGGCTGGCGCGCGGCTGGGACCGCGGCGCGGGCGCTCGCGCCGTGCTCGCCTGCCCACCGGGCGAGCGGCACGACCTCGGCCTCGTCATCTTCGGCCTCGCGCTCCGCGAGCTCGGCTGGCGGATCACGTTTCTCGGCGCGGACACGCCGCCGGAGACGGTCGTCGAAACGGTACGGCGGCTGGAGCCGGAGGCGCTCGTCCTCGCCGTCACCGACGCCGCGCGACTCGACGGCGTGGTCGAGACGGCCGCCCGCCTCGCTGACACGCGGACAGCGGTCTGGATCGGCGGCGCCGGTGCAGCCGAGGTCGACGGCGCTTCCGTGCTGATCGGGTCGCCGCTCGACGCGGCGGAGCAGGTCGCGGTCTAGAGCTCGAGCTCGAGCAGGTCGTCGATCGTCTCGCGACGCCGGATCAGGCGCGCGTTGCCGGCGCCGACGAGCACCGCCGCCGGACGCGGGACACCGTTGTAGTTCGACGCCATGCTCAGCGTGTAGGCGCCCGTCGCCGGGATCGCGATCAGGTCGCCGCGCCGGGGCTCCGGGAGCTCGGCCCGCTCGATCAGGACGTCGCCCGACTCACAGTGCTTGCCCGCGATCGTGAAGACGTCGTCCGGCTTCTCCTCGGCGCGGTTCGCGAGCAGGGCGGCATAGCGAGCCTGGTAGAGCTGGGGCCGAGGGTTGTCGGACATGCCGCCGTCGATGGCGACGTAACGCCGGTCGCCCGCGTCCTTGACCGCGCCGACGCGGTAGAGCGTGAACGCCGTCGGCCCGACGAGGGAGCGGCCGGGCTCGAGGATCAGCCTCGGCGGTTGCAACCCGCGCGTCGTCCAGTCGCGCTCGACGGCGGCGACGATGGTCTCGACGAGCTCCTCCACCGGCGGCTCGAGCTCCGCCTGGACGTGCCGGATCCCGAAGCCGCCGCCGACGTCGATCACCTCGGGTGTCCAGTCCAGCTCGGTGCGGGTGCGTTCGGCGAACCGGGCGAGCAGCGCCACGGCGAGCAGGTGCGCCCGCACGTCCGCGAGCTGCGAGCCGACGTGCACGTGCAGGCCCTCGACCTCGAGCCCGGCGCCCAGCGCTCGGCGGACGGCATCGACGGCGTCGTCCTCGTCGAGCCCGAACTTCGAGCCACGGTGGCCGGTACGGATCGCCTCGTGCGTCTCGGCCTCGACGCCGGGGGTGACGCGGACGAGGATCGTGCGGACGCCGGCCGCCGCCGCCCGCGCCGGCTCGTCGAGCGCGTCGACGACGACGCGTGCACCCGCCTCGGCGGCGGCGCTCAGCTCCTCGTCGGACTTGTTGTTCCCGTGCACGAGGAGGCGCTCGCCCTCGATGCCCGCCCGGCGCGCGAAGGCGAGCTCGCCGAGCGTCGAGACGTCGGCGCCGATGCCCTCTTCGGCGAGCAGTCGCATCAGCGCGACGTTCGGGAACGCCTTCGTCCCGTAGACGACGAGGGCGTTCGGCGCCGCCCGCTGGAACAGTCGCGCGCGCTCGCGCAACGCCGCTTCGCCGTAGACGACGAGCGGCGTCCCGAAGCGGTTCGCGAGGTCGGTCACCGTCGCCCCGTCGAGCTCCAGGACGCCTCCGGCGACCCTGGTGCCGGGCGGGAACAGTGCTAGCATGGCGCCAGTGAATCAGCTTCTTCCCTAGCGCAGGAAGCCAGCGCGGCGAGGGCCGCGACAGCTTCCCACGGGCCTCTCGAACGAGAGGCTTTTTTGTACCCGGAGACGGAGCCATGAGCGAGACGTACGACCCGAAGACGATCGAGGAGCGGTGGCAGCGCGTCTGGCGCGACGCGCATGCCGACGAGGTCGAGAACCCGGCCGACCCGGCCTCCTCGGACGAGCCCAAGAGCTACGTGCTCGAGATGCTCCCGTACCCCTCGGGCTCGCTCCACCTCGGCCACCTGCTCGTCTACACGATCGGCGACGTCGATCACCCGCTTCCGGCGCCGCAACGGCATGCGCGTCCTGCACCCGATGGGCTGGGACGCCTTCGGCCTGCCGGCCGAGAACAACGCGATCAAGCAGGGCGGGCACCCGCGCGAGACGACCGAGGGGAACATCGAGAACATCCGGGCCTCGATGCAGCGCGCCGGCTGGTCGTACGACTGGACGCGCGAGCTCTCGACGCACGACCCGCGCTACTACCGCTGGCAGCAGTGGCAGTTCCTCCGCTTCCTCGAGCAGGGGCTGGCCTATCGCAAGGGCGCGCCGGTCAAGTGGTGCCCGAACGACCAGACGGTGCTGGCGAACGAGCAGGTGCTGCCCAACGGCACCTGCGAGCGGTGCGGCGCGCTCGTCGAGTCCCGCGTGATGGAGCAGTGGTTCTTCCGGATCACCGACTACGCCGACGCGCTGCTCGACGACCTGGACACGGTCGACTGGCCGGAGTCGATCAAGGCACGGCAGCGCAACTGGATCGGCCGCTCCGAGGGCGCCGAGCTCGCCTTCCGGATCGAGGAGTGGGACGAGGACGTCACCGTCTTCACGACGCGTCCGGACACGCTCTTCGGCGCCACCTTCTTCGTCGTCGCGCCCGAGCACGGGCTCGTCTCGCGGATCGAGTCGGAGGAGGTGCAGGCGTACGTCCGCAGCACCGCCGCGAAGAAGACCGAGGAGCGCGCCGCCGCCGACGAGAAGACCGGAGTCGCGACGGGACTGCACGCGATCAATCCCGTCAACGGCGAGCGCGTCCCGGTCTACGTCGCCGACTACGTGCTCATGGACTACGGCACCGGCGCGATCATGGCCGTCCCCGGGCACGACCAGCGCGACTTCGACTTCGCGCAGGCGTACGGCCTGCCCGTGCGCGAGGTGATCCGCCCTGCGGAAGGAACGGAGGGCGAGCTGCCGTACGTGTCGGCCTCGGAGAGCGACGTGCTCGTCAACTCCGGCGAGTTCGACGGTCGGCCGGCCCAGGAGGGCGGACGCAACATCGTCGAGAAGCTGGCGGCGGCGGGCAAGGGCGGCTTCGCGATCAACTACCGGCTGCGCGACTGGGGCTTCTCGCGCCAGCGCTACTGGGGCTGCCCGATCCCGGTCGTGTACTGCGACACCGACGGGATCGTCCCGCTGCCGGACGACCAGCTCCCCGTCGAGCTGCCCGACATCGAGGACTACAAGCCAAAGGGCAAGCCGCCACTGGCGCAGGCGGAGGACTGGGTGCGGACGACCTGCCCGCGCTGCGGCGGCGAGGCGCGCCGCGAGACCGAGACCATGGACACGTTCGTCGACTCGTCCTGGTACTTCCTCCGCTACTGCGACCCGGACAACGACGAGGCGCCGTTCGACCGGCCGGTCGTCGACTACTGGAACCCCGTCGACCTCTACATCGGCGGCGTCGACCACGCGACGATGCACATGATCTACGCCCGCTTCTGGGTCAAGGTCCTGAACGACCTCGGCTACCTCGGCTTCCGCGAGCCGTTCGCCGCCTTCTTCTCCAACGGCTGGGTGACGAGCGGCGGGACGAAGATCTCCAAGCGCGCCGGTGCCAAGGAGGGGCCGGACCAGGTGATCGCACGCCACGGCGCCGACCCGACCCGGCTGACGATCCTCTTCCTCGGCCCCGCCGACCAGGACATGGAGTGGACGGAGGAGGCGCTCGAGGGGATGGCGCGCTTCGTGCGCCGGCTCTGGCGCGTGGTCGGCGAGGTGGTCGAGCAGGCTCCCCTGGGGGAGCCGGAGGGCGGCGCGCTGGCGCGGAAGGCGCACGCCACGATCGCGAAGGTCACGGACGACATCGGCCGGCGCTTCGCCTTCAACACGGCGATCTCGGCGGTGATGGAGCTCGTCAACGAGCTCTCGCGCGACCCCGGCAGCCGCGATGCGCGCTTCGCGGCCGAGACGGCCGTGTCGCTGCTCCAGCCGTACGCGCCGCACGTGGCCGAGGAGCTCTGGGAACGGCTCGGGCACGAGCGGCTCTGGGAGCAGCCGTGGCCCGTGGCCGACCCGGCGATGCTCGAGCGCGACACCGTCGAGGTCGTGCTGCAGGTGAACGGCAAGCTGCGCGACCGCCTGCAGGTGCCGGCCGAGATCGCGGAGGACGAGCTGGTCGCGCTCGCCCGGGCGTCCGAGCGGGTGCAGGCGCACCTGAACGGCGGGGAGCCCCGGAAGACGATCGTCGTCCCGGGCAAGCTCGTCAACTTCGTCGTCTAGCCGCGTATCGGCACACAATCGTTGCGGAGGCGTTCACCCTCCGTGACCGTTGCCCGGGCAGGCTCGTGGCATGCCCTCCCTGCCCGTGTCGCGCCGGCGGGCGCTCGTCCTGGCGGCAGCCGCGCTCGCGCTGCTCGCCGTCGCGGGGCGCACGCTGGCCGGCGCGGGTGCCGCCGCCGAGCAGCCGGCCCAGCCGCTCGTGCGCCGAGTCGCCCGCCGCCGCGCCGGAGCTCGTCGTCCACGTCGCCGGCGCGGTCAGACGGCCTGGCCTCTACCGGCTGACGGAGGGCAAACGCGTCGCCGACGCGGTCGCCCGTGCGGGCGGAGCGACCGCGCCGGCCGACACCGCCGCGATCAACCTTGCGGCACCGCTCGCGGATGGCATGCAGGTGCTCGTTCCGCGCCGTGGGCCCGCAGGCGGCGGCAAGGCGGTCGGCGGCCGCGTCAGCCTCAGCTCCGCGACACTGGCCGAGCTCGATGCGCTGCCCGGTGTCGGGCCGGTGACGGCACAGAAGATCCTCGACTACCGCGCCGACCACGGCGGCTTTCGCTCCGTCGACGACCTCGACGCGATCCCGGGCATCGGGCCCGCCCGCATCGAGCAGCTCCGGGACGTGGTCTCGCCCTGATCGAGCGCGCCTGGCCGACGCTCCTGATCGCGTCGCTGTGTCTAGGCCTCTCGCTCGCGAATGCGGCTCGTGCGCCCTCGGTCGCGGGCGCAGCGCTGCTCGGGCTGGCTGCGGCCGCCGTCGCGCGGCCACGGCTCGCGGTGCCCGCATGCGCGCTGGCGCTGGGCCTCGTGGGCTGGTGGTGGGGGAGCGCGCGGCTCGACGCCCTCGACCGCAGCCTCCTGGCGGCCGAGATCGGGCGCTCGGACACGGTCGTCGCCGTCGCGACCGGCCCGGTGCGAACGTCGCTGTTCACGCTCCGCGTGCCCGCAGAGGTGCGTCGCTTCGGCGAGCGCAGGCTGCGTGAACGCGTCCTGCTCGAGCTCCCGCTCGGCCGGTCGCCGCCGCAGGGCGCCGTCCTCGCGCTCCGAGCGACCGTGGCTGCGCCGCGCGGCCCGGACGACGGCTTCGACGAGCAGGGCTGGCTCGCCCGTCGCGGCGTCCACGTCGTCCTCCGCGGCCGCGACTGGCGCATCGTCGGACACCGCGGCGGCATCGCCGGCGTCTCCGACCGGCTTCGCCTGCACGTCGCGAAGGCGATCGCCCCCGGACTGACCGGGGAGCGGCGCGCGGTGCTGGCTGGGATCGTGCTGGGCGAGGACGAGGGTCTCACCGACGAGCTTCGCTCCGACTTCAAGGCGTCCGGGCTCTACCACCTGCTGGCCGTGTCCGGGCAGAACATCACCTTCCTCGCGCTCGGCGTGCTCGGGCTGGCGTGGCTGCTCGGGATCCCACGGGCGCTCGGCGAGGTGGCGGCGATCGCCGCGATCGCCGGCTACGTGCTGGCTGTCGGCTGGCAGCCGTCGGTCGTTCGCGCCGGCGTCGCCGGCGGCCTGGCCTCGCTCGCCTGGCTGCTCGCGCGGACGCGCGACCGCTGGCACTTCCTGGCGCTCGGGGCGGCCGTGCTGCTGGCCTGGACACCCGCGAGCCTGCTCGAGCCGGGCTTTCAGCTCTCGTTCGCCGCCGTCGGCGCGATCTTCCTGCTGCTGCCGCCGCTGCGCCGTGCGCTCGAGGGCTACCCGCTCAGCGACTGGCTGCGCGACGCCCTCGCCGTCTCGACCGCGTGCGGCGCGGCGACGGCGCCGATCCTCTGGCTGCAGTTCGGCAGCGTCCCGGTCTACTCGCTCCCGGCGAACGTGCTCGTCACGCTGGCGATCGGCCCGCTGCTCGGCATGGCGCTCGTCGGCTCGCTGATCGAGCCGCTGCTCCCGTCGGCGGCGGTCGCGCTCGGGTGGCTGAACGGCTGGATCGCGGCCTATATCGCTGCCTGCGCGCACGTGATCGCTCGCTTGCCGTTCGCCCAGGTCGGATCCGCAACCGCCGTCTGCCTGCTGCTCGGGACGCCGATCCTCCTCCTCGCGTTGCAGCGGCTACCGCGATGGCGGCGTCCCCTCGCGTTCGCCGCCGTCGCGAGCGACGCTGCCGGCGCTGCTGGCCTGGCAGCTCCTCCCCGAGCCGCGACTGCCCCCGCCGACGGGCCTGAGGATGACGGTTCTCGACGTCGGCCAGGGCGACTCGATCCTCCTCCAGGTGCCCGAGGGGGCCGTGCTCGTCGATCAAGGCCCGCCCGAGGCGGACGTGGCGCAGCCAGCTGCGGTCGCTCGGTGTCGGCCGGCTCGCGGCGCTCGTGCTCACTCACCCGCAGCGGGATCACATCGGCGGCGCCGAGGCGATCCTCCGCCGACTGTCGGTCGATCGCGTCCTCGACCCTCGGCTCGCCGTCTCCGGCCCGTTCGAGCGGGACGCGCTCGCGACGGCGGCGGACCGCGGCGTCCCGGTCGATGGAGGCGCGAAGCCGGAGACGGCTTCCGGCTCGGGCGGCTCCGGCTCCGCGTCCTCTGGCCCGACCGGGCCGGTGGCGCCGGGCGAGGATCCGAACCTGCTCGCGGTCGTCCTGCTCGCGAGCTACGGCGAGGTCGACGCGCTGCTGACGGCCGACGCCGAGACCGACGTCACCGCCCGCCTCCTCTCGCGGCAGATCGAGATCCTCAAGGTCGCGCACCACGGCTCCGCCGATCCCGGGCTCGCCGACGAGCTGCGTGAGCTGCGGCCCACCGTCGCCGTCATCTCCTGCGGGCGGAACAACGACTACGGCCATCCGACGCCCTCGACGCTGGCCGCGCTGCGCGAGAGCCCCGGCCTGACGCTCTACCGCACCGATGAGGACGGTCGCGTCGTCCTCGAGACCGACGGTCGACGGATCTCGGTCCGGACCGACCGTTGAGTAGGGTGGCGCCATGGCCGATGCGCCCGCGCTCAAGCCGGTCTACCTGCTCACCGGGAGCGACCGCCCCAAGATCGAGACCGCGCTCGGCCGCCTGCGCCGCCACTTCGCGCCCGAGGCGACCGAGCTCGTCAGCGCCCAGGAGGTGTCGGGCAGCCGAGACCGCCGCCCTCTGCAACGCGGGCAGCCTCTTCGGCGACGCGCGGCTCGTCCTCGTCGAGGGCGTCGACGGCCGCCGCTCGACCGAGGGCCGGCTCGCGAACGGCTGGAAGGCGGCCGATGTGAAGGCGATCGAGGAGTACCTCGCGTCCCCCGCGCCCGGCACCGTGCTCGCGCTCGTCGCCGAGGAGCTGAAGAAGGACGCCGCGCTGACGAAGGCCTGTGCGAAGGCGGGGGAGGTGCTGGCCTACGACGTCGTCAAGAAGAGGATCGACTCGTGGGTCGCCGAGCGCTTCAAGCAGGCCGGCGTGCGGGCCGAGCCCGAGGCCGTCGCGGCGCTCGTCCAGCTCGTCGGCGAGGACCTGCACCAGCTCGCGAACGAGGTCGACAAGCTCGCCCTCTGGGCCGGCGACGAGCCGATCGGCGAGGAGGAGGTGGAGCAGCTCGTCGCCGCGGTCGCGGAGACGCCGACGTTCGCGCTCACGGACGCCTTCGCCCAGCGCGACACCGGCCGCACGCTCGCCGCGACCGAGACGATCTTCGAGCGCGAGGGTCGGCCGCGCCGCGACACGGCGCCGCGGCTCGCCGGAGCGCTCGGCAACCACCTCGCCTTCATGCGGCGCTGCCAGCGGCTCGCGTCGGAGGGAGTCCGGGCGCGCGACGCGGCGACGACCCTGAAGCGGCACCCGTTCTACGTCGAGAAGGTGTTCGGCCAGGCCGCGAACTTCTCGGAGGAGGAGCTGCGCGACGCGGTCGTCCGTCTGGCGGCGCTCGATCACGCGCTCAAGGGCGGCACGCAAGCTCGCGCCCGACCTCGAGCTCCAGCGAGCCCTGATCGACCTGAGCGTCGAGAGCTAGGCGGCGTCGTCGGCGGCGACGAGGTGCGCGGCCTGCGACTTCTTCCGACCGGCCGTGTTCTTGTGCAGCGCACCGTGTGACGCGGCCTTGTCGATCATCCGCACGAGCTGCAGGTACTCCTCGGCGACCTTGTCCTTGTCGCCCTCGGAGACCGCCGACTCGAGACGCTTCGTCAGCGTCTTGACCGTCGACCGGTAGCGCAGGTTCTCGTCGCGCTGCCGCTCGGAGATCCGGACGCGCTTCTTCTGTTGCTTGATGTTCGCCATGTCGAAGAAAGGCCCGCTCTGAGCCACCAAGGCCGGGCGGGCGCGCAAGATGGTAGCAGACCCCGTTCCTATACTCGGGCCGTGGAGACGCGGGCCCAGGCACGCAGGCTCGCGTGGTCGACGGCCATCTTCTCGGCTGCCACGGGCCTTTCGCGCGTCCTCGGGCTCTTCCGCGAGATCGTCGCCGCGAACTACTTCGGCGCCCGCGGCCCGATCAACGCCTTCACCGTCGCCTTCCAGATCCCGAACCTCGTCCGGGCGCTCGTCGCCGACGCCGCCCTCTCGTCCGCGTTCGTCCCGGTCTTCAGCGAGCTGCTCGAGAAGGGGGAGCGCGCACGGGCCTGGCGCGTCGCCTCGACCGTCTTCTGGCTCTTCCTCCTGATCGTCGGCGGGATCACGGCGCTCTTCGTCCTGCTCGCGCCGATGCTGATGCCGCCGCTGACCGACGCCTACGACGACCTCGCCGTCACCCTCTCGCAGATCCTCTTTCCGATCGTCGTCCTGATCGGCCTCTTCGGGATCGTCACCGGGATCCTGAACAGCTACGACCAGTTCACGATCCCGGCGCTGACGCCCGTCTTCTGGAACGTCGCGATCATCATCGGCCTCGTCCTCGGCGTGCCCCGCGCCGACAGCGACAGCTCCAAGCTCTACGTCTACGCGGGCTCGATCGTCGTCGGGACGCTGATCCAGTTCCTGCTGCCGCTGCCCTGGCTGCGCGGGCGCGACGGCCGGCTCAGGCTCGCTCTCGACATCCGCGACCCGGCCGTCCGCCAGGTCTTCAAGCTGATGGGCCCGGTGATGCTCGGCCTCGGCCTGATCAACGTCAACGCGGTGATCGGGACCGTCGTCGCGTCGAAGTGGATCGACCCGACGATCGCACCGAACGCGATCGACAAGGCCTTTCGCGTCTACATGCTCCCGCAGGGCATGTTCTCGGTCGCCGTCGCGACGATCCTCTTCCCGTCGCTCGCGCGACTGGCTGCGCGGGGCGACATCGACGGCTTCCGCGACACGGTGACGCGCGGCCTGCGCCAGATCAACTTCCTCCTGCTGCCTGCCGCCGCCGCCTCGGTCGTGCTCGCCGAGCCGATCATCCGGCTCCTCTACGAGCGCGGCGCGTTCGATCCGGACGAGACGACCGTCGTCGCGCAGTGCCTGGCCGCGTTCTCGATCGGCCTGACCTTCAACGGGATGATGCTGATGCTGAACCGGGGCTTCTTCAGCCTGCAGCGGCCCTGGACGCCGACGGCGATCGCGCTCGTGAACCTCGTGCTCAACGTCGTCCTCTACGCGGCGTTCGAAGGGTTCGGAGCGTGGGGGATCCCGCTCGCGATCTCGCTCGCGAACATCGCCGGCGTCGTCCTGCTCGCGCTGACGCTGCGCCACCGGGTCGGCAGCCTCCATCTGGTCGGGACCGCGAAGGCATTCCTCCGCGTCCTGCTCGCCTCCGCGGTCCTGGCCGGCGTCGCGTACGGCGTCTGGTGGCTTCTCGACGACGCACTCGGCCGTTCGTTCCTCGCCCAGCTCGCGTCGGTCGGGACAGCCCTCGTCGCCGGCGCCGGCGCCTACCTCGCGGCCTGCCGCGCGCTCGGGGTGCGCGAGCTGGCGACGCTACTCTCCCTGCGAGGCCGCACGCGCCGAGGCTGATCACGCATGGACCAGGACAAGATCCGCAACTTCTCGATCATCGCCCACATCGACCATGGGAAGTCGACGCTGGCCGACCGCATCCTCCAGGCGACCGACACGGTCGCCGACCGGGACATGAAGGAGCAGCTGCTCGACTCGATGGAGCTCGAGCGGGAGCGGGGGATCACGATCAAGGCGCAGGCGGTGCGCGTGCTCTGGAAGGGCCACCAGCTGAACCTGATCGACACGCCCGGCCACGTCGACTTCACCTACGAGGTCTCGCGCTCGCTGCAGGCGTGCGAGGGCGCGCTGCTCGTCGTCGACGCGGCGCAGGGGATCGAGGCTCAGACGCTCGCGAACGCCTATCTCGCGATCGAGAACAACCTCGAGATCGTCCCGGTGGTGAACAAGATCGACCTGCCGCAGGCCGACCCGGACGGCGCGGCCGCCGAGGTCGCAGACCTGATCGGCGACGACCCGGATCGCGTCCTCCGGATCTCCGCGAAGACGGGGCAGGGCGTCGAGGAGGTGCTCGACGCGATCGTCGAGCGGATCCCGGCGCCGGACGGCGACCCCGACGCGCCGCCGCGGGCGCTGATCTTCGACTCCTCCTACGACCAGTACCGGGGCGTCGTCGCCTTCGTGCGCGTCGTCGACGGCCGCTTCGAGACGCGCGACGCGCTCCGGGCGATGGCGCAGGGCACGCGCTTCGAGGCCGAGGAGCTCGGCTTCCTCTCGCCCGAGCGCCGTCCCGTCAAGACGCTCGAGGCCGGCGAGGTCGGCTACGTGATCACGGGGCTCAAGGACGTCTCCAAGCTCCGCGTCGGCGACACGCTCACGGCCGAGAAGCGCGCCGCCGCGGAGCCGCTCCCGGGCTACAAGGACGTCAAGCCGATGGTCTTCGCGGGGCTCTTCCCGACCGACTCCGACGAGTACCCGGAGCTGCGCGACGCGCTCGAGCGGCTGAAGCTGAACGACGCGGCGCTCTTCTACGAGCCCGAGACCTCGCAGGCGCTCGGCTTCGGCTTCCGCTGCGGCTTCCTCGGGCTGCTGCACATGGAGATCGTGCGCGAGCGCCTGGAGCGGGAGTTCGACCTCGATCTGATCGTGACCGCGCCGAACGTCGCCTACCGCGTCCAGGAGCGGAACGGCAGCTGGGTCGAGGTGCACAACCCGGCCGACATGCCGGCCGAGATCGAGGCGGCCGAGGAGCCGTACATCAAGGCGTCGGTGATCGTCCCGAAGGAGTACGTCGGCGCCGTGATGGAGCTGAACAACGAGCGGCGCGGCAAGTTCGACCACATGGAGTACCTCTCGGAGGAGCGCGTGCACCTGACCTACGAGCTGCCGCTCGGCGAGATCGTGCTCGACTTCTACGACCAGCTGAAGTCGCGCACGCGCGGCTACGCGAGCTTCGACTACGACCTCGCCGGGTTCCGGCCGGGCAACGTCGTCCGCGTCGACGTCCTCGTCGGCGGCGAGCAGGTCGACGCGCTCTCGCTGATCGTCCACCGCGACTTCGCCTACGAGCGCGGCAAGCTGCTCGTCGAGCGGCTGCGCAAGGAGATCCCGCGCCAGATGTTCGACGTCGCGATCCAGGCCGCGATCGGCGCGCGGATCATCGCCCGCGAGACCGTCAAGGCGCGGCGCAAGGACGTGCTCGCGAAGTGCTACGGCGGCGACATCACCCGTAAGCGGAAGCTGCTCGAGAAGCAGAAGAAGGGCAAGAAGCGGATGAAGCAGGTCGGTGGGGTGGAGGTCCCGCAGGAGGCGTTCCTCGCGGTGCTCAATCTCGACGAGCGGTCGAAGTGAGCGCGCGCCACCTCTACGTCCACCTGCCCTTCTGCGCGCACCGCTGCGGCTACTGCGACTTCGTCACCGTCACGGGGCACGCGGGCGAGCACGGCAGCTATGTCGACGCACTGCTGGCGGAGCTCGAGCTCGAGCGCGGCCTGCTCTCGACCGAGGTCGAGACCGTCTTCGTCGGGGGCGGCACGCCGACCTTCACCGAGCCCGCGGCGCTCGCCCGCCTGCTGGCGGCGCTACCGGCCGCCTCGGAGACGACGGTCGAGGCCAACCCGGAGACCGTGACGCCGGAGCTTGCGTCCCTGCTCCGCGAGCACGGCGTCGACCGCGTCTCGCTCGGCGCACAGAGCTTCCAGCCGCACCTGCTCGAGGTGCTCGAGCGGCGGGCGCGGCCCGAGGACGTCCGCGGGGCGGTTCGCAGCCTCCGCGACGCCGGCTTCGACAACGTCTCGCTCGACCTGATCTACGGCATTCCCGGCCAGAGCGTCGCCGACCTCGAGCGCGACCTCGCGGAGGCGGTCGAGCTCGCGCCCGAGCACGTCTCGGCGTACGAGCTCGAGGCGAAGCCGGGCACGCGCTTCACCCGCGCGCACGGGGACGAGCTCGAGCGCCAGGCGGACGCGATGGAGGACTACTTCGAGCGCGTGGTCGAGACGCTCACCGGGGCCGGGTACCGCTGGTACGAGACCGCGAACTTCTGCCGCGCGGATTCCACGCGCGACCTTCGCGCGCAGCACAACCTGGGCTACTGGCTCGGGCGCGACTACCTCGGCGTCGGCGTCGGGGCGGTCTCGACGGTCGGCGGCCGCCGCTGGCGGAACGCGCCGAGCCTGCCCCGCTACCTCGCGTCGCTGCGGCGCGGCGAGCGACCGCAGCGCGAGCTCGAGGAGCTCGAGCCCGAGACGGCGGCGCGGGAGCGCGTGATGCTCGGCCTGCGCCTCGACGAGCCGCTGCGGCTGGCGGGGCTCCGGGAGGCCGTCGACGGCGAGGCGGTCGAGCGACTCGCGCGCCACGGCCTCCTCTCGGCCTCCGACGACACGCTCGAGCTGACGCGGCGCGGCCGCTTCCTCGGGGGCGGCGTCACGGCCGAGCTCCTGGCCGCCGGCCGGTAAAATCCCCTGCAAATGAGCGAGCTCAGCGAGCGCAAGCGAGACCTCCTCCAGCGGGTCGTCGAGGAGTACGTCGCCACCGGCGAGCCGGTCGGCTCGAAGACGCTCGTCGAGCGGTCGGGCCTGCCCGTCTCGCCCAGCACGGTTCGGCACGAGCTCGCCGAGCTCGAGTCGCTCGGACTGCTCACGCATCCGCACACCTCCGCCGGCCGAATCCCCACCGACGCGGGCTACCGCTTCTACGCGCAGGGCGTGCTCGAGCGCCAGGAGCCGCGGCCCGCGCGCTTCCCGCTCGACCTGACCTCGATGCGCAGCGAGGTCGAGGACGCGCTCCAGTCGACGACCGAGATGCTGAGCCAGGTGACGCGGCTGCTCGCGCTCGTCTCCGCGCCCAGGCTCGAGACCGCGTCGGTTCGCCACGTCGAGGTGCTGCTGCTCCAGCCCTCGGTCGTGATGGTGGTGACGATCACGTCCAACGGCGGCGTCGCGAAGAAGCTGCTCACCTTCGACCGTCCGGTCGACCCCGGTCTCGCGGCGTGGGCGAACGAGTATCTGAACGAGCGGCTGACCGGCGTCGGAATCGGCACGCACGTCGCTGCGCAGCCGGATCGACGACCCGGGTCTGGCCGGACGCGAGCGGGAGTTCGTCGACGCCCTGCGTCCCGCGCTGGCGGATCTCGCCGCGCCGAGCGCCAAGTCGCTCTACGTCGGCGGAGCGGCGTCGCTCCTCGACGACGCGCGCGCCGACGAGCTCGAGGCGTGCCGGCGCCTGCTCTCGGTGCTCGAGAAGCGTGCCGCCGTCCTCGAGCTGATGACCGAGTCGTTCGACGTCAGGCGGCCGTACGTCCGCGTCGGCCTCGACCATCCCGGCCTGCACGACGTCGCCCTCGTCGGCGCGACCTACGGCCTGCCCACCCGGACGCTCGGCTCGATCGGCCTCTTCGGCCCGGTCCGGATGGACTACGACAAGGCCGTTCGCACCGTCCGCGCGGCCGCGTTCGAGCTCTCGCGGCTCGTCGAATCCGCCTACGAGGAGGACTGACCTCCCCGGTACGCTTGATCGATGGCGACGGCGGAACGCGACTACTACGAGCTGCTCGGGGTCGAGCGCACCGCCACCGACGCCGAGATCAAGAAGGCGTTCCGCAAGCTCGCCCGCGAGCTGCACCCCGACGTCAACGGCGACGCCGACGCGCAGGAGCGCTTCCGCGCCGTCGCCGAGGCGTACGAGGTGCTCTCGGACGCCGAGCGGCGACGCCTGTACGACCAGTACGGCCACGCCGGCCTGCGCCGCGGCGGCTACGCGCCCAGCGACTTCGCCTTCTCGAACCTCAGCGACATCTTCTCCGCCTTCTTCGGCGACGACCTCTTCGCCCGCAACCGGGGCGGGCGCGCGCGGGGCGGCGACGTCGGTGCAGCGGTGGCGATCGAGCTCGCGGATGCGTTCACCGGTGTCACCCGCACCCTCGACATCGAGGTGGCGGTCAGCTGCGAGCGCTGCGACGGTGAGGGCGCCGAGCCAGGCACCGAGCGGGTCACCTGCAGCACGTGCGCGGGCCGGGGACAGCTGCAGCAGGTCTCGCGCAGCGTCTTCGGCGAGTTCGTGCGCACGCAGGCGTGCCCCACGTGCCTCGGCGCCGGCACCGTCGTCGAGACGCCCTGCACCGTCTGCGAGGGCAACGGCCGCACGATCGAGTCGAAGGAGCTGGAGGTCGAGATCCCGGCCGGGATCCACGACGGCCAGCGGATCCGGATCCGCGGCGCCGGTCACGCCGGCTCGGGCGGCGGCATTCCCGGCGACGCCTACGTCGAGGTGCAGGGTCGCGTCGCGACGAGCGCTTCGAGCGCGACGGCGACGACATCCTCTCCGAGGTCGACCTGACGATCGTCCAGGCCGCG
Organism: uncultured Gaiellaceae bacterium; assembly: GCA_963827015.1. Classification (GTDB taxonomy): domain Bacteria; phylum Actinomycetota; class Thermoleophilia; order Gaiellales; family Gaiellaceae; genus Gaiellasilicea. Next base: position 169,978 of record CAWGZI010000010.1, read on the forward strand.
CGCGGCGCCCAGCTCTCGATCCCGACCCTGGAGGGAGAACAGGAGCTCGACTTCGAGCCGGGCACGCAGCCCGGCGAGGTGCGCGTCCTGCGCGGCAAGGGGATGCCGTCGCTCGAGCGCTCCGGCCGCGGCGACCACCGCGTGCTCGTCAACGTCGCCGTGCCGCGCCGGCTCACCGACGAGCAGCGCGAGCTGCTCGACCGCTTCGACGAGCTGTCCGGCGAGGACACGTACCGGCGCGACGAGGGCTTCTTCGAGAAGCTCAGGAACGCGATCCGCTGACGCTGCTCCGGCGTGTGTCGGTGACCGTCCCCGACGCCCGGGCGGAGGAGGCGCGCGCGGTCATGCTCGAGCTCTTCCCCGAGGGCTTCGAGGAGCTCGGCGGCGAAGGCGGCGGGCTCGAGCTCGCCGCGTACACGAATGCGGCCGGCGAGGAGCGGATCTGGCAGGCGTTCGGCGGCGCCGCCTCGGCGGCCGACGTCGAGGAGGACTGGCAGGACCGCTGGCGCCAGTTCCACAAGCCGGTTCGCGTCGGCTCGCTCTGGATCGGCCCGCCGTGGGAGACGCCGGACGAGGACGCGACGGCGGTCGTGATCGATCCGGGCCGGGCGTTCGGCACCGGCGGGCATCCGACGACGCAGCTCTGCCTCGAGCTGCTCGCGGCCGAGGAGCGTGGGAGCGTGCTCGACGTCGGCTGCGGCTCGGGCGTGCTCTCGATCGCGGCCGCGAAGCTGGGGTTCGATCCCGTGACTGCGTTCGACTTCGACCCGCAGGCGGTCGAGGCGACCGAGCGGAACGCGCTCGACAACGGCGTCGTGGTCGACGTGACCCTGGCCGACCTGCGCGAGGACGCGCTGCCCGAGGCGGAGCTCGCGCTCGCGAACATCGCCGCCGACGCGGTCGAGGCGCTCGGGCCGAGGCTCCGGACCGCCCGCGCGATCACGTCCGGCTACCTCGTCTCGGACGAGCCCGAGCTCGAGGGCTACCGCCGCGAGCGGCGCGTCCAGTCCGGCGGCTGGGCTGCGGACCTGCACGTCCGCAAGTAGCCTTTCCCGCTCGATGGCGAGCTTCTCCGTCCGCTTTCTCGGCTGCAAGGTCTCGCAGACCGACGCGCAGGCGCTGCGCGAGCGGCTCGTCCGCGACGGCCACACGGAGGTCGAGGGCGGGGGCGACGTCGCGGTCGTGAACACCTGCTGCGTCACGAACGAGGGCCTCGCCAAGTCGCGCCAGGCCGCCGCGCGCGCGGCGCGCTCGCACGCGCGCGTCTACGTGACCGGGTGCGGCGCCCGGCTGTCCGACACGGCGTTCGCCGGGCTGCCCGGGAACGTGACGGTCGTGCCCGGCCAGATCGAGCAGGCCGTCGAGACCGTGGCCGGCGACGTCGGCGCGATCGCCTGCGTCCAGGCCGATGCGCGGCTCGACCGCGTCCGCGCCTTCGTGAAGATCCAGGACGGCTGCTCGTTCTCCTGCGCCTTCTGCGTGATCCCGCTCGTCCGCGGGGCGACGCGCAGCCGCAGCGCCGACGCCGTCCTCGGCGAGATCCGCCGCCGCGTCGCGCAGGGTCATCGCGAGATCGTGCTCACCGGCGTCAACCTCGGCTGCTTCCGCGACCGCGCCGCCGGAACGACGCTCGCCGGCCTGATCCGCGCGGCGGGCTCGATCGAGGGCGTCGAGCGGCTCCGGCTCTCGTCGATCGAGATCAACCACGTCGACGACGAGCTCGTCGCGGCGCTGCGCGAGACGGCGGTCGTCGGCCCGCACCTGCACGTGCCGCTGCAGTCGGGCGACGACGGCGTGCTGCGAGCGATGGCGCGCCGCTACACGGTCGAGACCTACCTGCGGAAGCTCGAGCCGCTCGCCGACTTCAACCTCACCGCCGACGTGATCGTCGGCTTCCCGGCCGAGGACGACGCCGCGTTCGAGCGGACGCTCGAGACCGTCCGCGCCGCGCGGCTGACGAAGGTGCACGTGTTCCCGTACTCGCCGCGGCCGGGCACGCGCACCGCCGACGACGACACCGTCCCGCCCGAGGTGAAGAAGGAGCGCAGCGCCCGGCTGCGCGCGCTCTCCGACGAGGCCTGCCGCGCGCGCTGGGCGGAGAAGGTCGGCCGCGAGGACGTCGTCCTCGTCGACCGTCCCGGCCGCGGCTACGGCGCCGACTACTCGCCCTGGCTCGTCGACGCGCCGGTGGGCGAGCTCGTCCGCGTGCGCGGCGCGGCCGTCGCCGACGAGGGGATCCTCGCCGCGTGAACGACGACTGCCTCTTCTGCAAGCTCGTCGCGCGAGGGCGATCACGTCGCGAAGGCGGACGGGTTCGTCGCGATCCGGGACATCAACCCGCAGGCGGAGACGCATCTGCTCGTCCTGCCGGAGCGCCACGTCGACACCTTCCGCGAGATCGGCGAGTTCCCGGCGGACGAGGCGAAGCGGATGCTCGAGTTCGTCGCGCAGGTCGCGCGCGAGGCCGGCCTGACCGACTACCGCGTCGTCGTCAACGTCGGCCCCGGCGGCGGCCAGACGATCTTCCACCTGCACTGGCACGTTCTGGGTGGAAAGATCACCGATGATGCCGCAGTGAGCCTGATCGCCGAGATCAAGGAGCAGCTCGAGGACGCGATGCGCGAGGGGGACGCCGCGCGCCGCGACACGCTGCGCCTGATCCTCTCCAGCCTGCAGGGGGCGGAGAAGGAACTGCAGCGGCCGCTGGCGGAGGACGAGGAGCTGCAGGTGCTGCAGCGGGAGCGGAAGAAGCGCGTCGAGGCGGCCGAGGCGTTCCGCAACGCGGGCCGCGACGAGCAGGCCGACAAGGAAGAGGACGAGCTCGACGTGCTCGAGGAGTTCATGCCCGAGCCGATCTCCGAGGACGAGCTCGAGTCGATCGTCGACGACGTGATCGCCGAGGTCGGCGCCACGAGCATGCGCGACATCGGCCGCGTGATGGCGGACGTGATGCCGCAGGTCGCCGGCCGCGCGGACGGCTCGGCCGTCAGCCAGATCGTCCGCGAGAAGCTCGCCTAAGGCCGCATGCCGGGCCCGAACGGGAGCCGCGGCCCGAGCTCCCGGGCGCTCATCCCGCTGGCCAGCGTGCTCGCGCTCGCGTCGGGGTGCGGCGCGGATGAGGCTCCGTCCGCCGACCGGACGCCGACGACGGTTCGGATCGAGCTGGTCACCCGCACGTCTGACGGAACCGGCGAGCCGGACATGCGCGCGCGCCAGGCTCCTCGACTACGAACACGACCGCGCGCTGTACGAGGATGAGACGACCGGCTGCCGCTCGATCGTGGTCGGCGACGTACCTCTACACGGAGCTGCCGGAAGGGTTGCGGGCTGCCTGAGGGGAAGCGCTGGGTCCGCTACACGAACGACGGCGACCTGTCCGATCCCGATAGCGAAAGCGTTTTCGAGCGAGATCAGCGCCGAGGACGACGCGCAGTCGAGCGAGAACGTCTCCGTCATGACAGTCAAACTGTTCGCGGAGGAGGAGCCGCTGCCCGGCAGACGTCTCGACCACCTACGCCGCCGCGGGGCTCAAATCCAGCTCGTGGGCGACGAGGACCTGCGTGGTGAGCGCACGACGCATTACCGGACGTTCGTCGACGTCCGCGAGCAGATCAGGCGCGCCGTCGAGGCAGCAGGCTGGAAACCGGCGAACGTCGATCGCTACGTCGGTCAAGTGGCTGAGGGCGAAGACCAGATCGACATCTGGGTCGGGATCGGACGGGCTCGAGCGCCGAGTCGTAACGACGACGCGCTACGCCGACGCGGGGCTTCGGCTTCCCGGATGGCGCCAGCGTCACCACGGCCGATTACCTCGACTACGGGCTCGAGCCGCAGATCGAGCACTCCGCCGCCGGCCGCGGTGGTGAGCTCGGCCGATTTCGAACGGCTCGCGAAGGAGGAGCTGGGCCAGAGGCTCGATCCTGCGGCGCCCTCGACGTGCCGCTAGTCCACGTCCGCGAGCAGGTCGAAGTCGCCGGCGAGCACGCGGTCGATCCTGCCCGTCCGCATCCCGGACGCGTCGCGAACGAGCGGCGACGGATCGTGCCGGTAGCGGCGCACGATCGTGGGCTCGGGTCGATCTCGCGGCCCCGACGCCGTTCGCGGCGTGGCCCGCGGGCTCGACGTCGACGAGCACGGTGACGCGGTCGAACGACCGTTGCTCCTCGTGCGGCAGCTCGAGCACGTGCAGCCCGATCTCCGGCTTCAGCAACGTGTACGCGCCGAGCCCCGTGACCTCGAGCACGACGACGTCCTCGCCGTCGCCGTTGCGGCGCACACGCATCCCGCGGCCGTCCGCCCAGCCGACGTACATCGCCGCGAGCTCCTCCAGGAACCGGCCGCAGGCGGCCGCGTCGTCCGACTTCCCGGCCCGGACGGTGACGGTTGCGTCGCTCGCCTCCCGGGCGTCGAGACCGTCCAGTGCGGCGGCGAGCACGTGCAGGCGCGTCGCGAGCAGCCGGAGGAGCTCGCGCGAGTGCGCCTCGCGCCCGGACGAGAGCCGCGCGGCCAGCCGCTCCGCGGTCGCCGTCGCCGCCCCGAGGCGGTCGAGGTACTCGATCAGGCTCAGCACCTGGTGCCGCTCCTCCGAGTGCCAGAAGCTCGGCTCCCGCGCGGACTCCAGCGCGTCCTGCTTCGCCTCGTCCCACGAGCGCACCCGATCGACGAGCGACGCGAGCTCGCTCCGGAGGAACGCGGCCTCGCCCTCCGTTCCCTCCGGCTCGAGCGCCACCCGCCCGATCGTCAGGTCACCAGGGTCGGCAGGCGCCTGCGGCCGGCTCCGGCTCCGGCGGGCCGGCGTCGGGGTCGACGAAGGCGACGTCCAGGCCGGTGCCGTCGCGGGCGGTGATGAAGAGGAACTGATCGCCCTCCGGGAACTGCCGCTCGACGATCGCGGTCGCGATCCGCGTCAGCAGGTGCCGCTCGACGGCGCGCTTGAGCGGTCGCGCGCCGAGCTCGGCGCTGAAGCCCTGCTCGATCAGGAAGTCGACCGCCGCTTCGTCCCACTCGACCGCCCACGGGTGCATCCGGAGACCGCGCCGGCGCAGCACCTCGCCCAGCTCCTTCTCGAGCAGGCCCCGCATGATCTCGCGGCCGAGGGGCTGGAAGACGACGACGCGGTCGAGGCGGTTGAGGAACTCCGGCCGGAACGAGCGCTCGACCGACTTCGTCACCGTCGCTGCGTCGAAGGCCCCGGAACGCCCGGTGAAGCCGAGGCCGGGACCGCGCGGGATCGCGGAGCCGAGGTTCGAGGTGAGGATGATCACGCAGTGGCGCAGGTCGACGGTGCGGCCGTTGCGGTCGGTCAGGCGGCCGTCGTCGAAGACCTGCAGGAAGACGTCCCACACCTTCTCGTGCGCCTTCTCGAACTCGTCGAGCAGGAGCACCGTGAACGGCTGCTTGCGCACCGCGGAGATGAGCGGCGCCGCTGGCTCGCTGCCGGTCGAGTCGCCGAGCAGGCGCTCGAGGCTCTCGGGCGTCTGGAACTCGCTCATGTCGAGCCGGACGAGCCGGTCGGGGGAGCCGAAGAGGAACTCGCTGAAGGCCTTGGCGATCTCGGTCTTGCCCGTTCCGGTCGGGCCGACGAAGAGGAAGACGCCGAGCGGCCGCGTCGGGTCCGTCAGCCCGGCCTTCACGAGCGCGATCCGGTCGACGAGGCACTCGACCGCCTCCGGCTGGCCGAGCACGCGGCTCTCGAAGAAGCGCCGCACGTCGTCGAGGCGCAGTGGCGCGCGAGGATCGAGGACGTGGAGCGGGAGCCCGGTCGCGGCGCTCAGGGTCGCGATCACGCTCTCCGGCGTCACCGCGGACGCGAGCCCGCGCGTGACCCGCTCGAGGACGAGCTCGAGCAGGCGGAGGAGGTTCCCCGGCGCGGCCGTCCCGGGGAGGTAGTGCGTCGCGAGGTCGAGCGACTCCTCGAGCGTTGCGTCGTCGACGTCGACGCCGTAGTCCTCCGCCCAGGCGCGCGCGACCGCCAGCGTGTCCTCGTCCGTCATCGGCGCGAGGCGGATCACCTCGAAGAGCCGGGTCACCCTGGGCCTGTTCTGGGCCAGCAGCTCGTAGGCGGTCGGGTCGATCTCGCCGACGACCGCGATGTCCCGCGCCTCGATCGCCGGGAGCATCGCGTCGAGGAGCCCACGCGGGCTGCGGGAGTGCTGGCCCGAGAACAACGCCTCCTCGAAGCTCGGGAAGAGCCAGACGATCGAGCGGCGATTCATGCGGCCGACGATCTCGCGCACGCGCGACTCGAGCTCGCCGATGTAGACCTGCCCGGCAATGACCTCGGGCGCCGCCGCCTGGAACGCGAACCACTGCGGCTCCAGCCGCCGCAGGGCTTCCACGACCAGCGTCGTCTTGCCCACGCCCTGCTCGCCGACGAGCAGCACCGAGCGAGGGCTGCGCGGGGAGAGTGCGGAGACGACCGCGTCGACGGCTGCGGTGCGCGAGCCGACCAGCGTGGCCTCCGGGTGGTCCTCGACCCGCACGACCCGGCCGAGCTCCTCGAAGAAGCTCGTGTCGATCGACTGTTGCCGCCACTGGTCGACCGCGGGCGCGAGCGCGGTCCGCGTTGCCGGCGCAGCGCCGTCGAGCAGCTCGGCGACGAGCGGCTGCAGCCCGGCGTCGAGCGTGGTCAGCTCGGCCGCCGTGAGGCGCTCACCGCCTGCGACTCGGGCGTCGAGGAACTCCGACACGGCTGCTGCGAGCGGGCTGCCGCTCCAGTCGGCGTCGGCGCACTCGAGGATGCTGAGGATGCACCTGTTCGGGACCGCGCCGAGCGCGCGGAGCAGCAGCACCCTCTCACCCCACTCCGCCCGCGCGAAGCGCTTCATCGCCCGCTCCGCCCACTCGCCCGGTGGTTTCCGGCCGTTGGCGATCGCGACGAGCGTTCCTGCGCGCAGGAACTTCGAGCCGTCGCGGGCCGCAATCGCGAACGCATCGTCCCGGACCCGGCCGGGATTGCACAGCAGCGTGACCAGGCGGCCGAAGAGCTCGTCGTCCTCGAGCTCGTCTGCGTCGAGCCACTCGTGGGTCTCGGCGAGCTCCTTCGCCAGCGCCCTTGCCTCGACGAGCCCGTCGTCTTCGTGACGCGGCATCGTCTCGTTTGTACTCGAAACCAGGCGGCCCCGCGAGTCCCTCGTTCGGGTCAGGCGGCGTCGAGGGGGGATCTGCTTTGATGACTTGCGAGTGAGGCGCGTCCTTCTTTCTCTCCAGCTCGTCCTGCTCGCCGTCGGCGTGACGGCCTGTGGTGGCGACGTGCTCTCGCTCGACCCGGCCGCGAGCGCCGCGACGAAGACCGTCGAAGCCGGCAGCTCGCGCGTCGAGTTCACGATCGCGATGAAGGTCGCCGGGCAGTCGGTCGACATGACCGGCTCGGGCGCGTTCGACTACCGCAGCCCGAGGGGCGAGCTCAGCTACCGGATGCAGATGCCGGTGGTGGGCGCGGTCAACATGGACATGCGCATGATCGGCACGAAGCTGTACCTGCGCCTGCCGCAGGAGATCGCCGGTGCCGCGCTCCCGAGCGGGAAGCCGTGGTTCGGCGTCGACCTCGCCAAGTCGCTCGAGCAGGCGGGGCTCGGCAGCTTCGACTTCACGCGCCAGCAGGATCCGGCGCAGTCGCTGCAGATGCTCCGGGCCGCCAGCAGGGACGTCAGAGCGGTCGGGCACGCGAACGTGAGGGGCGTGCCGACCACGCGGTACGCCGGGAAGATGGACTTCCGCAAGGCGCTTGACGCGGGCCTCGACCAGCTCGAGCTGTCGGAGGCCGAGCGGGCGAGGGCCCGGGACGGCATGCAGGCGCTGCTCGAGCAGCTCGGCTCCGCGAGCCTGCCCTTCGAGGTCTTCGTCGACGAGGACGGCCTGCTTCGGCGGATGACGATGTACATGTCGATGAAGATCCAGAGCGAGCGGATGTCGATGCGGATGTCGATGGACTACTTCGACTTCGGCGTCGAAGTCGACGTCAAGGCACCGCCCGCAGCCGACGTCACCGACGTCAGCAGCCTGCTGCCCTGAGCCGGGCCGCGCGAGGGACACGCGCCCTACACTGAGCCGGGTGCAGGAAGTCCTTTCCGTCCCGAACGAGGTCGCGGCCGAGCTCGCAGGAGTGGGCGACGGCGTGCTCGACGCGCTGCGCGCGCGCCTGCACTGCACGCTCCGCCTGCGCGGCAACCAGCTGACGATCGAGGGCGACGACGAGAAGGTGGTCGCGGCCCGCGCGGTCGTCGACGAGCTCGTCGAGCTGGTCGAGGGCGGGCACGAGATCGGCCCGGACACCGTCGGTGCAGTCGTCGCCGCGCTCGACCAGGCCGAGGACATCCGCGAGGTCTTCGACGACGTCGTCTGGCGCCACCGCGGCAAGAAGATCGCGCCGAAGACGGTGACGCAGAAGCGCTACGTCGACTCGATCCGCGAGTGCACCGTCACGTTCGGGATCGGCCCGGCCGGCACCGGCAAGACGTACCTCGCGATCGCGCTCGCGGTCGCGGCCCTGACCGAGAAGCAGGTCGGCCGGATCATCCTCACGCGCCCGGCGATCGAGGCGGGCGAGCGGCTCGGCTTCCTGCCCGGCGACATGCTCGCGAAGGTCGATCCGTACATGCGGCCGCTCTTCGACGCGCTCTACGACATGATGGATCCCGACCGCCTCTCCGCGTACATGGAGCGGGGCACCGTCGAGGTGGCGCCGCTCGCATTCATGCGCGGTCGCACCCTCAACGACTCGTTCATCATCCTCGACGAGGCACAGAACACCTCGCCGGAGCAGATGCAGATGTTCCTGACGCGGCTCGGCTTCGGCTCGAAGGTGGTCGTCACCGGCGACGTCACCCAGATCGACCTCCCGCGAGACCAGGCGTCGGGCCTGATCCAGGTGCGCGACATCCTCAGCTCGATCGACGGGATCGGCTTCGTCGAGTTCTCGCACCAGGACGTCGTCCGGCACAAGCTCGTGCAGCGGATCGTCGAGGCGTACAAGCTCCACGCCGAAGAGACGGGCACCGCCCGCAAGCGGTAGTGGTCGCGGTCGAGGTCGAGAACCGGAGCGGGGAGGACGTCGACGAGGCGGCCGCGGTCGAGCTCGCCCGCCGCGTGCTCGCCGAGGAGGGCGATCGAGGACGGCGAGCTCGGGCTCGCGTTCGTGCCGCCCGAGGAGAGCCGGGCGCTCAAGCAGGAGCATCTCGGGATCGACGAGGCCACCGACGTGCTCTCGTTCCCGCTCGACGGCCGCGACGCGCTGCCCGAGGGCGTCCCGCGCGCGCTCGGCGACCTCGTCATCTGCCCGCAGGTCGTCGGCGAGGCGTGGCGGCAGCCGCTCGTGCACGGGCTGCTCCACCTGCTCGGGTACGACCACGGCGCCGAGATGGAGGCCAGGGAGGCGGCGCTGCTGTGAGAGCCCGCAGGCCGCCGTCGATCATCGAATCGTTCAACTTCGCCTTCGAGGGGATCATTCACGTGCTCCGCACGCAGCGGAACATGCGGATCCACTTCGGCGTCGCGGTGCTCGTGCTGATCGCCGCGCTCGTCTCCGGGGTCGACAAGCTCGAGCTGATCGCGCTCCTGCTCGCGATCGCCTTCGTCCTGATCGCGGAGATGCTGAACACCGCCGTCGAGGCGGCGATCGACGTCGCGACCACCTCCTTCGACCCGATGGCGAAGCTCGCGAAGGACATCGCCGCCGGCGCCGTCCTGATCGCGACCGCGGTCGCCGTCGCGGTCGGGTACCTCGTCTTCTCCGGCACGGTCGCGGACCGGAGCTCGCGGCTGCTCGACCGGCTTTCGACCGTCCCCGCCGAGCTGACGCTGATCGCGCTCGTGCTGACGACGATCGTCGTGATCGCGACCAAGGCGCTCACCGGCAGCGGCACGCCGCTGCGCGGCGGCCTGCCGTCCGGCCACGCCGCGGTCGCGTTCGCCGGCTGGATGGCCGTGACGCTGATCCTCGACGACGTCGACCACCGCTTCCTGATCTCGTCGGTGACGTTCATCATGGCGTTGCTCGTGGCCCAGACCCGTGTCGAATCAGGCGTTCACTCCTCCTCCGAGGTCCTCTACGGGAGCGTGATCGGCGCGCTCGTCGCGCTCGCCGTCTTCCAGGTGGCGCAATGAGCGAGCTCGTCGAGAAGGCCGAGGCCGTCGCCGCGCGGGCGTACGCTCCCTACTCGAACTACCACGTCGGGGCGGTCGTCCGGACGGACGACGGCCGCGAGTTCGAGGGCGTCAACGTCGAGAACGCCGCCTACCCGCTCGGCGTCTGCGCCGAGAAGAGCGCGCTCGTCGCCGCGGTCGCCGCGGGCTACGGCCCCGGCCGGATCGCGGCGATCGGGACGTCCGCCTCGCCGTGCGGCGGCTGCCGCCAGTGGCTCGCCGAGTTCCGGATCCCCGAGGTCGCGTTCCGGCGCGAGGACGGCTCGATCGCCACGTACGAGGCGACGGCCCTCCTGCCGGAGACCTGGGACTTCCCCGACTCGTGAAGTCCGGCTTCGTCGCGGTCGCCGGGCGGCCGAACGTCGGCAAGTCGACGCTCGTCAACGCGCTCGTCGGCGAGAAGGTCGCGATCACCTCGCGCGTGCCGAACACGACCCGGCGGCGCGTCTTCGGCGTCGCCAACGACGAGGACTGGCAGCTCGTGCTCGTCGACCTGCCCGGCTTCCAGAAGCCGATGGACAAGCTGACCCAGCGGATGCAGAACACGGTCGACTCGTCCTTCGACGACATCGACGTCGTCCTCTTCGTCCTCTCGGCGCGGGATCGGGTCGGCGGCGGCGACCGCTTCATCGCGCGGCGCGTCTACGGGCTCGGCAAGCCGGTGATCGTCGCCGTCAACAAGGTCGACAACCTGAAGCCGAGCCACATCATCACGCAGATGAAGGCGGCCGCTCAGCTCGGCGACTTCCACGCCCTGCACCCCGTCAGCGCGAAGACCAAGGACGGGATCGACGAGCTCCGTTCCGACCTCGTGCACCTGCTGCCGGAGGGGCAGGCCTACTTCCCGCGCGAGTCGGTCACGGACCAGACGAACGAGGATCGGATCACGGAGCTGATCCGCGAGAAGGCGCTGCAGCTGACCCGCGACGAGGTGCCGCACTCGATCTCGGTCGAGATCGACGAGCTCGACGAGAAGCTCCTGCGCGCGTTCGTGCTCGTCGAGACCGAGTCGCAGAAGCAGATCCTCGTCGGCAAGAAGGGGGCGATGATCCGCGAGATCGGCACGCGGGCCCGGCCCGAGATCGAGGCGCTGCTCGGCCACAAGGTCTTCCTCGAGCTGGTCGTGAAGGTGCGGCCGAAGTGGCGGCGCGACGACGCCGCGCTGGAGCGGCTCGGGCTCTGATGCGCGTGCGCGACCCGGTCGGCGTGGAGTGGGAGGTGACCCGACGCCGTCTGGGGGGCTTCACGTGGGTGCTCGAGGCCGCGAGCGAGCGCGGGGAGCTGCGCTGGTCGATCCGCGGAGGCAGGCGCGCGCGCCGAGCCGAGAGCGCGCTCGAGGCCGCGTTCGAGCGGGGAGAGCGCACCTTCACCCCGGCGGGTGCGAAACGGTTGCTGCCCGACTCGCCGCTCTCGAGCCACGAGCAGCGCAACGTGCGCGTCCTCTCCTAGCTAGTCGAGCTCGAAGCCCTCGTGCGCAAGCTCGAGCGTCTCGATCGCGACCTCGTTGGCCCGGGCATTCAACGGGCCGGCCTCGAGCTTCGCCGGCCAGGCGTCGCGCAGGCGCCAGCGCAGCACCGGCTGCCGCTGCTCGTCGAGCAACGTGATCGTGACGTTGCGGCGGAGCAGCTGGCCGTCTCGCATGCTCTCCCACCATTGGTACAGCTCGAGGCTCCCGGTGATCCCGCGGCGGAGAGTCACGTTCGGGTACGTCACGAGCCCGGGCAGCTTGCGGGTCGAGCGGGCGGGATCGGAGCCCTCGCGGTACTCGATCACCTCGATCGCGCCGGCCGGAAGCTCGACCTCGCTGAAGCCGATCGTGTCGCCGGCGCCGATGTCGACGGCGAAGTTGTGGTTCGGATAGGGGTTGTCACGCTGGACGGCCACGCGGCGGAACCTCCCTCTCGATGTAGCCGAGATCCCGGTAGATCTCGAGGTCGTGGACGATGGTCGTGCGCCGGCGCTCTCCCTCCGGCGTCCGCCAGCTGATCGCCGCCGTCAGCTGCGTCGGCTCGTCACGGGCGAAGTAGTCGGCGCTCCGGTCGAGGAAGACCTCGATCGCCTTCCACGGCGCCAGGAACTCGAGTTTTCGAAAGAGCGCGAGCCGGTCGATCCGCTTGGCGCCGCCGACGCCCGAGAACCGCTCCGCGAACTTGACGCGCACGACGTGGGCAGGCCTGTCGCCGGTGTTCTCCAGCACGAGGAAGAGAAGCCCGCGGTCGAAGAGGACGTCGAGGATCACGTCGGCGTCGCCGCGCTCGGCCTGCATCGGGTGAGTCTACGCCCGAGCCGGCGCGCGCAAAGTTCAGACGTTCTGACGATTTCAACACGTCCACCGCGCCGTAGCGTCGACGTCGTGCCGAGCTACCTCGTCGAGACCTATCTCGCCCGCGGCGACGCCGAAGGGCGCGCTGCGCGCGAGCGGCGAGCGCGCTCGGCCGCCGACGAGCTGACGCGACAGGGAACGCGTGTCCGCTTCGACCGTGCCATTCACGTTCCCGAGGACGAGATCTGCTTCTTCGTCATCGATGCGCCGTCGAGCCTCGAGGCCGAGCTGGTCGCTGTGCGGGCCGGGCTCGACCACCTGCGCGTCGTCGAGATGATCCCGTCCGGAGAGGAGTACCGATCATGAAGACCCGAATCGGCCTCGCGGTGACGCTTGCGCTCGTCGTCGTCCTGGCCCTGGGATCGACGGGGACGTCCGCGGCACCCGCGGCCGCTCCCGGCGAGAACGCGGTCGTCCACTGGAGCGGCATCGCCGAGGTAGCGATCGCCGCGGGCCGGCCGCCCGCCAGCAGCACCCCGCTGGCAGCGATGGTGCACGGGGCGATGTACGACGCGGTCGCCGCGATCGAAGGCGGTCTCGAGCCGTTCGCGACCGGCGTCACCGCGCCGCCGGAGGCTTCGGCAGACGCCGCCGTCGCACAGGCGGCCAGGGACGTCCTCGTCGCCCGCGTTCCGGCGCAGGCAACGTTCGTCCAGACGGCCTACGACGCCTTCATGGCCTCGATCCCGGCCGGCCAGGCGAGGGACGGCGGCAAGGCCGTCGGCACCGCCGCCGCCGCCGGCATGCTCGCCATGCGGACCGGCGACCACTTCGACGACGTCGTTCCCTACGTCCAGCCGACGCCCGGCCCGGGGATCTTCGAGCCGCTCGCGCCGACGACGCCGGTCGACGTCAAGCTGGGGAAGGTGCGCCCGTTCACGTTCGACTCGCCGTCGGCGTACCGCCCCGGCGCGCCGTACGAGCTGACGAGCAAGCGCTACGCGCGGGACGTCAACGAGCTGAAGGAGATCGGTGGCGTGGTCAGCGCCAGGACGCCGTTCCAGACCGAGCACGCCCGCTTCTTCTCCGACCAGGCGTACGCCCAGTACAGCCGTGCCGTCCGCGGCGTGGCCGTGTCCCGTGGCCTCGACCTGGCCGAGTCGGCGCGGCTGCTCGGTTATCTCTGGGTCGCCGCGGCGGACACGATGATCGCCTGCTGGGAAGCCAAGTTCCACTACTCCTTCTGGCGCCCCACCCACGCGATCCAGCGTGCCGGCACCGACGGGAATCCGGACACCTCCCCGGACCCCGCCTGGCTGCCGCTGCTCGCCGGCAACCATCCCGAGTACCCGTCCGGGCATGCGTGCCTGACGGCCGCGGTCACCCAGTCGCTACGGGGCTACTTCGGGACGAAGCGCGTGCAGATGACGTTCACGAGCAACGTCGTCGGCGCACCGAAGACGTACGCGAACCTCGACGACGTCGTGGCCGCGATCGAGGACGCCCGGGTCTGGGGCGGCCTCCACTACCGCACGACGATGACCGAGACCGCCAAGCACTTCCCGCGGATCGCCCGCGACATCGGGCGCCGCTACTTCCTCGACGGGCCGAAGGTCGACGGACCCGTCTTCGGCGGCGACGAGGACTGAGGTTCGAAGAGAAGGGGCGGGCCGTCCACGGGCGGCCCGCCCTCAGACGTCGCCCTTGAAGGTGTCGCAGGCCGTCGGCTCGCCCGACGTGAAGCCGTTCTTGAACCACGTCACGCGCTGCTCGCCGCTGCCGTGGGTGAAGGTGTCGGGGTTGATCTCGCCGCCCGAGCGCTTCTGGATCCGGTCGTCGCCCACCGCCGCGGCCGCGTTCAGCGCCTCCTCCAGGTCGCCCGTCTCGAGCAGGTCGGCCTGGTGCACGGCCGAGTACGCCCAGACGCCCGCGAGGCAGTCGGCCTGCAGCTCGAGCCGGACGGAGAGCTCGTTCGCGTCGTCGGGATTCTCCTGCTGCGCGAGGTTGACGTCGTCCATGACGCCGAGCAGGTTCTGGACGTGGTGGCCGATCTCGTGGGCGATGATGTACGCCTGCGCGAAGTCGCCCTGCGCCCCGAGCTGCTGCTGGAGCTGCTCCATGAACGTGAGATCGAGATAGACCTTGCGGTCGCGCGGACAGTAGAACGGCCCGACGGTCGAGGGCGCGTTGCCGCAGCTGGTGCTGACCTGGCTGTCGTAGAGCACGACGATCGGCTGCTCGTAGGTCTTGCCGCTCTGGGAGAAGAGCTTCTTCCAGGTCGCGTCGACGTCGCCGGCGACGAAGTCGACGAACTTGGCCGGGTCGTCCTTGGGCGGCGTCTGCAGCTGCTCCTCGGTCGGCTCGGGAGCTTGCCCGAACTGCCCGGTGCCGGGATCGACGCCGAGGCCGCCGCCCCCGCCGCCGGGGAGGCCGCCGAAGATCAGATAGAGGACGAGCGCGATGATCAGGCCGAGCCCGCCACCGGCCTTGCCCATCGGGAGCGGGATGCCGCCGCCGCCGAGCCCGCCGCCGGCGCCGCGGCGGTCTTCGATCCGGCCGCCTCCGCCTCGTCCACGCCACTTCATGCGCGGGATCATGCCCGTGTGGGCGAGTTCCATGCGCCTGGACGTACACTGACTCGATGGCTCAGGCGCCCGCACTGCCGCGCGGATTCGAGCTTCCGCTCGAGCCGCGGCTGCCGCGAATCGGCTCGGTCGACGCGGTCGCGCTCGAGGAGCGCGCGGCGACGCTCGCGAAGCGGTCGATCAAGAAGGACTCGAAACTGAAGGCGTACGACCTCGCCGTGCGGATGATGGATCTGACCACGCTGGAGGGCGCCGACACCCCCGGCAAGGTCGCGGCGCTCTGCTCGAAGGCGATGCGACCCGACCCGGTCGACCCGTCGATCCCGGCGGTCGCGGCAGTCTGCGTCTACCCGAATCTCGTCCCGACGGCGAAGGCCCGGCTGGAGGGCTCCGGCGTCAAGGTCGCGTCCGTCGCGACGTACTTCCCGTCCGGACAGGCGCCGCTCGACGTCAAGGTGACCGAGGTGCGCGACGTGGTCGCGCTCGGGGCGGACGAGATCGACATGGTGATCGACCGTGGCGCGTTCCTCTCGGGCCGCTACGCGAAGGTCTACGACGAGATCGTCCAGGTGAAGGAGGCCTGCGGGGCGGCGCACCTGAAGGTGATCCTCGAGACGGGCGAGCTCGGCACCTACGACAACGTCAGACGCGCCTCGCTGCTCGCGATGGCCGCCGGCGCCGACTTCATCAAGACCTCGACCGGCAAGGTCAACCCGGCGGCGACGCTGCCGGTGACGCTCTGCATGCTCGAGGCGATCCGCGACGTCTTCGACGAGACCGGGCGCATCGTCGGGATGAAGCCCGCGGGCGGGATCAGGACGGCGAAGCAGGCGATCCAGTACCTCGTCGTCCTCCACGAGACGCTCGGCCTCCAGTGGATGACGCCCGACCTCTTCCGCTTCGGCGCCTCGTCGCTGCTGAACGACGTGTTGATGCAGATTCGCAAGCAGAAGACGGGGCAGTACCAGAGCCACGACTACTTCACGATCGACTGATGAGCGAGCTCCAGAAACGCCACGCGCCCGTCCCCGCCCTGACCGAGTGGGACTACGCGCCCGCACCGGAGGCGCGCGACATCGTCGAGCTGGAGAAGCGCTACGGCCTCTTCGTCGGCGGCAAGTTCGTGAAGCCGCGCTCGGGCGAGTGGTTCGCGTCGGTATCGCCCTCGACCGAGGAGAAGCTGGCCGAGGTCGCGCAGGCGAACGAGAAGGACGTCGACCTCGCCGTCAAGGCCGCCCGCGCCGCGTTCGACGACGGCTGGTCGAAGCTCGCGGCGTCCGAGCGCGCGAAGTACCTCTTCCGGATCGCGCGCCTGCTGCAGGAGCGCTCGCGCGAGCTCGCCGTGCTCGAGAGCCTCGACGGCGGCAAGCCGATCCGCGAGAGCCGCGACGTCGACCTGCCGCTCGCCGCCGCACACTTCTTCTACTACGCCGGCTGGGCGGACAAGCTCGAGTACGCCTTCCCCGCCCGCAAGCCCAGGCCCGTCGGCGTCGCGGGCCAGATCATCCCCTGGAACTTTCCGCTGCTGATGCTCGCCTGGAAGATCGCGCCGGCGCTCGCGTGCGGGAACACCGTCGTGCTGAAGCCGGCGGAGACGACGCCGCTGACCGCGCTCTTCTTCGCCGACATCTGCCGCCAGGCCGAGCTGCCGCCGGGCGTCGTCAACATCGTCACGGGCGACGGCCGCGCCGGCGCCGCGCTCGTGAAGCACGACGACGTCGACAAGATCGCATTCACCGGCTCGACGGAGGTCGGGAAGGCGATCCAGCGCGAGCTCGCCGGCACGGGCACGAAGCTGACGCTCGAGCTCGGCGGCAAGGCGGCGAACATCATCTTCGACGACGCCGCCCTCGACCAGGCCGTCGAGGGGATCGTCAACGGGATCTACTTCAACCAGGGCCACGTCTGCTGCGCCGGCTCGCGGCTGCTCGTGCAGGAGTCGATCTACGAGTCGACCGTCTCGAAGCTGAAGCGCCGGCTCGAGACGCTGCGCCTCGGCGACCCGCTCGACAAGAACACCGACATCGGCGCGATCAACTCGAAGATGCAGCTCGAGAAGATCACCGAGCTCGTCGAGTCCGGCAAGTCCGAGGGCGCCGAGATCTACCAGCCGCCCTGCCGCCTGCCGGAGAAGGGCTACTGGTTCGCGCCGACCGTCTTCACGAACGTCGCGCAGAGCTACCGGATCGCGCAGGAGGAGATCTTCGGGCCGGTGCTGAGCGTGCTCACCTTCCGCACGCCCGAGGAGGCGGTCGAAAAGGCGAACAACACGCCCTACGGCCTCTCCGCCGGCGTCTGGACCGAGAAGGGCTCGCGCATCCTCTGGATGGCGGACCGGCTGCGGGCGGGCGTCGTCTGGGCGAACACGTTCAACCGCTTCGACCCCGCCTCGCCGTTCGGCGGCTACAGGGAGTCGGGCTTCGGCCGCGAGGGCGGCCGGCACGGGCTCGAGCCGTACCTCTCCTTCGAGGACGCGGCATGAAGCGCTTTCGGCTGCCGCTGCTGCTCGTGGGCGGCGCGATCGCGCTCCTGCTCGGCGACCGCCGCTTCGGGAGCCGATCGTGACCAGGCTTCCGGTCAAGAAGACCTACAAGCTCTACATCGGCGGCGCCTTCCCGCGCTCCGAGTCGGGGCGCACGTACGAGGCCGAGGGCCAGAACGTCGCCCGCGCCTCGCGCAAGGACGTGCGCGACGCCGTCGTCGCGGCGCGCAAGGCCGTCTCCGGCTGGGCGGGCGCGACCGCCTACAACCGCGGCCAGGTGCTCTACCGGCTCGCGGAGATGATGGAGACGCGCGCCGCCGATCTCGCGGCGGTCTGCTCCGGCAAGCGCGAGGTCGAGGCCTCGATCGACCGCGTCGTCTGGTACGCCGGCTGGGCCGACAAGCTCGCGCAGGTGCTCGGCTCGTCGAACCCCGTCTCCGGCCCGTACTTCGACTTCTCGATCCCCGAGCCGACGGGCGTCGTCGCGGTGCTCGCGCCGGAGGAGCCTGCGCTCGGCGGGCTCGTCTCGCGGCTCGCGCCGGTGATCGTGGGCGGCAACGCGGCCGTCGTCGTCGCCTCGGAGACGCATCCGCTCGCCGCGCTCGAGCTGGCCGAGGCGATGGCCACCTCCGATCTCCCCGGCGGCGTCGTCAACATCCTCACCGGCTTCCAGGCAGAGCTGGCGCCGATCCTCGCCGGGCACATGGACGTGAACGCGATCGACCTCACGGGCGCGAACGGGACATCGGCCGAGCTCGAGCGGCTCGCCGCCGACAACGTGAAGCGGGTCGTCCACGGCAAGGCGGACGAGCAGAGCCCCTGGACGATCTCGAAGTTCCTCGAGCTCAAGACCGTCTGGCATCCGATCGGCCAATAGGCGGGGTATCCGGGCAAAGCCCCGACACCCCGCGAGAGAAGCAAGACCCCTGAAGGCGGGACGCTTCGCGCCTGCATCGCCCGCCGCATAGGGTTTCGGCATGGAAGACGTCGACCTCGGCGTCTGCGCAGGCCGCTGGTACGCGGCGGACCCGGAGCGCGTCGTCGTCGTGCTCCCGGGCGCGCGCTACCTGCCGTTCGCGCCGCTGCTCTGGTTCACGCGGGAGGTCGCTGTTGCGCGGGGCTGGAGCGTCCTCGAGGTCTGGGACGAGTATCTCGACCGGGACCAGGACCCGTGGCGCTGGGTCGAAGAGCGGGCGGAAGCCGCCCTCGCGCGGGCCGGCTCGGCCGAGGTCGTCATCGTCGCGAAGTCGCTGACGAGCCGCGCCGTCGGGCTCGCCGCGGAGCGTGGGCTGCCGGGCATCTGGCTGACGCCGCTCCTGCACGAGCCGGAGATCGCGCGCGGCTTCGAGCTGCTGCAGGCCGCGGCCCTGCTCGTCGGCGGCACGGCGGACGAGTCCTGGGACGGCGAGTTCGCACGCCGGGCCGGCCACCACGTGCTCGAGCTCGACGGCGCCGACCACGGGCTCCAGGTCGCCGGCGACCCGCTCGGATCGGTCGACGTCCTGCGCCGAATCGCCGAGCGGGTCGACTCGTTCGTCGCCGCGCGCTAGACCGTGCCCGCGACCAGGTCGTGCAGGTACGCACCGCGTTCCTGCACGCCGCGCTCCGAGCGGAGGTAGCGGCTCCACGCCTGCTGCTCGTGCCAGACCGCCCCGAGCTCCCAGACGCAGAACGTCGGCCGGTGCGTGCCGTCGAGCGGCCAGGGATGGAAGCCGTCGGCGTCGCCGTTCTTCGCCCAGACCGTCTCCCAGAGCTCGTTGTCGTTGCGCCACGTCGAGACGAGGAGGAAGTAGAAGCTCGCCCCGCAGCGGTGCAGGATCACGAAGCCGAGGTCGTCGTCCAGGGCGATCGCGCCGGAGTCGACGGCACCGCGCAGGCTCCCGCGAGCCAGCGCCCGGATCGGCCCCGGCACCGGCTCGTCCGCCGGCGCGATGTCGTACCACTTCAGCGAGCTCGCTCCAAGCTCGATCCCGGGAGCGGCGGTGATCTCCTTCGTCAGGTGCAAGTAGCCGGACTGGACGGCGCTCATCCGTCACCTCCCACGCGAGTGAAGTCGTTGACCCAGTTCGTCTCCCAGGTCTCGCCGCCGTCGTCGGAGAACGCCTGCTCCCACCGCGGCGAGTCGGTCGTCACCCGCGACCAGGTGAAGCGGACGCGGATCGGCTTGCCCTTGAAGACGTCGTCGCCCTCGAAGACGCCCGTATCGCCCGTGAACGAGCCGACGACGGGCGGATCGAGCAGCCCCGGCCGGCGGCTGTCGGCCCAGTAGATCGACCACTGCCGCGTACCCGGGTCGAAGAAGCGGAACGACATGCCGACGAAACCGCCGTCGTGGTCGGTCCGGTACACGTCCTCGTTGCCGAGGCCGCCGAGGATCGGCCATGCCTTGCTCTCGGCCTCGAACTCGTCCCACTCGTCGGATCCGGCCAGGCGCTCCCGCAGCCGCCGGTTCCGCACCTTCCACTCGCCCATCCAGAAGTCGAAGTCGCTGACGTCGCTCACCCCGTGCTCCTCTCGTCGATGCCTCTGTGAGGCTAACTCGAAAATAGGGCGATTTCCGCCCTCTATTCGTGCTTGACTTGCGTGCATGGCCTCGCCGACCGCGAACCTGCTCGAACTGCTCGAGCTGCTGCAGACGCGGCCGTTGACGACGGGACGCGAGATCGCCGACCGGCTCGGCGTCGATGCGCGGACGGCACGCCGCTACGTCGGCGTGCTCCAGGAGCTCGGGATCCCGGTCGAGGGGCAGCGGGGGGTGGGCGGTGGTTACAGGATCCGGCCCGGGTACCGGCTGCCGCCGTTGATGCTCGCCGACGAAGAGGCGGTCGTCGTCGTGCTCGGGCTGCTCGCGAACCGCGGTTCCGGCGACGACAGCTCTGCCGCTGCGGTCGACGGCGCGCTCGCGAAGATCAACCGAGTGCTGCCCTCGACTCTTCGCCGCCAGGTGGAAGCGCTCGAGGAGACGCTCGGCTTCACCAGGTCGCGCGGGAGCACGCCCGCCGACGCCGGTGCCGTGCTCCTGCTCGCGGATGCGATCCGCCGCCGCCGGCGCCTGCGCATCGCCTATCGCACCTTCGCCGGAGACGAATCGGAGCGCGAGCTCAGCCCGCATGGGCTCGTCGTGCACCGCGGCCGCTGGTACCTGGCGGCGCACGACCACATGCGGGAGGACCTGCGCACGTTCCGCGTCGACCGGATCTCGCGGACATCGCTCGAGGAGAGCGGCGCGCTGCCGCCGCCGGCCGGTTACGACCCCGTCGAGCACGTGACCCGGTCGCTCGCGAGCGTGCCCTGGAAGTGGGAGGTCGAGGTCCTGCTCGAACTGGCCGTCGACGAGGCGGCGAGACGCATCCCCGCGACGCTCGCCGAGGTCGTCGACGACCCGGACGGCACCCTGCTGCGGATGCGGGTCGATTCGCTCGACTGGATGGCGACCGTCCTCGCCGAGCTCGGCTGCGGCTTCACCGTCCGCAGGCCGGAGGAGCTGCGGACGAGCGTCCGCGAGCTCGCGGCGCACCTGGCGGCCCAGATCGCCTAGCGGACTAGCCGCGCACGGCGTAGATCGCCTGGTGCAGCCTGCCGTCGCGCGGCGGCGAGGCGAGCGCGAGCACGACGAGCGGCCGCCCGCCAACCCAGCTGACGCCGATGTAGTCCGCGAGCATCCGTCCGAGCGTCGTCTGCGGCATCCACTCGAGCGGCATTCGACGGGCGTTCAGCCGCTGCGGCGCGCTCCAGCGCCGCCCGTCCTGCGAGACGACGAGCTCCGCGTCGATGCCGTTGCGCTGGATCACGTAGTACGCGATCGCGAGCCGGCCCGTCCCCGGCTCGACCCCGATCGTCGGTAGCACGACGTTCCGGCCCGACGTGACCCGCGCCGGCGCGCTCCACGTCTGCCCGTCGCTCGAGCGCGAGACGACGACGTCGTTCGCGCTGCAGCCCGACCGGAAGCGGCAGTCCTGCCAGGTCGTGAGCACGTCGCCGCTTCGTTCCGCCTCGGCGGCGATCAAGGGTGGCGCGCGCAAGGGCCGCGCGTTCCGGGTGGCCAGGCTCGAGATCCCGAACGGCCCGTTCAGCGTGATGCCGCCGTCGCTCGAGGTCAGCGAGACCATGCCGCTGCGGCCCGACCAGAAGGCGAGCACGAGCCGGCCGTCCGGCTGCACCACCGGGATGACGCCGGTGACGGGGATCTGCTGTGTCACCGCCGCCGACCACGTGCGACCGCCGTCGTCGCTCCGCTGCACCGCGACCGAGTCCGCGCGTCCGAGCAACGTGTAGGCGAGGTAGCAGCGGCCCCGGAAGGGGCTCCGAGCCCCGTTGTCGCACGTGAGCCAGTTCTTGTCGTACGCGAGGTCGTCGCCCTGCGCCACGGCCGCCTCGATCGGGCCGTTCCACGTCAGCCCGTCGGCGGAGCGGTGGATCGTCAGCCTCGTCGTGCCCGGCGAGAGCGCGAGCGTGTTCGCCAGCCAGACGCCGTGTGCGGCGTCGTAGGCCAGGACGGGGTCGCTCGCGCGGGCGGAGGTTCCCGCGGGCCGGGACGCGGCCGTGAGGCCGGGCAGGATCCCTTCGCGCCAGCTCCGGCCGCCGTTCTTCGTCGTCGAGAAGCCGATGCTCGCCGCACCGCCGCTGCGGTTCCGGCCGACCTGGAAGAGCGCCACCGTCGTCGCGCCGACCGTGAGCGAGTCGGGCTCCACCTCGGACTCGTGCTGGCTGTCCGGATTCGTGTGCCGGTCGCGGTGGATGCGCCGGCCGAGAACCTCGCAGTCGCTCCGGACCCGGTCGCGCAGGTCGGCGGTGACGATGTCGCGGCCCGGGCCGCAGGTGACGTCGTCGAGGCCGCCGTCGTATTCGACGGCGATGCGGTCGTTGCCCCCGAGCGCGCTGACGCGGTCGGAGCCGTCCCGCCCGAGGAGGACGTCGGCGCGCTGCGTCCCGAGGATCGTCGGGCGCACCGCGGCCGTCGCGACGGCGCGGCAGCGCCGCGAGCAGAAGGACGATCGCGACGCGACCCCGCACGGGCTGCACGCTATCCGCTCGGGTACGCTCCGGCGAGTGACCGGCCCCCGACGTCTGAGTCAGGCCATCTCCGAGGGAGACGGGATCTCGCTCATCGTCGCCGTGCGCGACGCCGGCGAGGCGCAGCGCGCCGAGGCGGGTGGGGCCGAGGCGCTTCTCGCCGAGGATGCGCTCGAGGCGATCCGTGCCTCGACGGCGCTGCCGATCGTGACCGCCGCCGGCTCGTCCGGCGACGCGCGCATCGTCTGCCCCGGCGACGACGACGTCGAGCTCGGCGAGGGCGTCGAGCTGGTCGTGCAGGTGGAGCGGGAAGAGGAGCTGGACGAGGCGCTCGAGCGCTTCGACCCGGAGCTCTTCGTGCTGGCCGCGCCCGACGGCGGCGACGACGACCAGCGGCTCGAGCACGTGCTCGACCTGCTCTCCGACCTGCCCGCCGGAAAGCTCGCGATCGCCGACCTCCGCGGCGCCACCCGGCCCGAGATCGACGAGCTCGAGCGAGCGGGAGTCGACGCCGTGCTCGTGCGCGACATTCCGTGACGGATGGTGGGCGGCCGGGCCGCAAAGCGGCCCCTTTAGGGGTGTTCGCGCGGCGCCGGAGCCGCGAGAGCGGATCCGACGCTCCGCACAATCAGACCCGGCGCAGCGCTGCTGCGATCGCGGTCGCCGTGTTCCTCGCCGGCGGCGCGCTGCTGGGGCTCGAGATCGCGGCCAGCCGCGTGCTCGCGCCGTACTTCGGCAACTCGCTCTACGTCTGGGGCGCGCTGATCGGGGTCGTCCTCGCCGGGCTCTCGACCGGCTACTGGGTCGGCGGCGCGATCGCCGACCGCTACCCGACGCCGCGGCTGCTGGTCGGGATGCTCTCGGTCTCGGCGCTGCTCGTGCTCGCGATCCCGTACGCCGACGGGTGGGTGCTCGACCAGCTGGTCGAGTGGGATCCCGGCCCCAGACTCGATCCGCTGCTCGCCACGATCTTCCTCTTCGGCGCCCAGAGCGTTCTCCTCGGCACCGTCTCGCCGATCGCCGTCCGCCTGAAGGCCCGCTCGCTCGACCAGCTCGGACGGACCGCGGGCCGCCTCTTCGCGATCTCGACCGCCGGGTCGATCGCGGGGACGTTCGCGACGGCGTTCTGGCTGATCCCGGAGCTCGGCACCGACCAGGTGCTCGCCTCGGCGGCGGTCGCCCTCATGCTCGCGGCTGCAGCGGTCGCGCTCGTCGAGCGCCTCGTCGTCGTCGGCGCCGTCGCGCTCGCGCTCGCCGCCGGGAGCCTCGGCGCGGTCGTCTCGCTCGCGCCCGAGTCGGGCGCGACGGTCGCGGCCTCGCAGCTGCGGAACTGGTCGCCGGTCTACCGGCAGCAGCGAGACGAAGATCGAAGCGGCTCGCTCGAGGACTCGCAGTCCGGCTACACGATCCTCCACACCAAGGACTCGCAGTACCACCGGATCGCCGTCGTCGAGGACGACGACAGCCGCTACCTCCGCTTCGACAGCTCCTTCCAGAGCGGCATGTTCAAGGACGACCCCTTCCGGACGCGGTTCGACTACGCCGACTACCTGCAGCTGCCGCTGGCGTACCGGCCGACGACGCGGCGCATCCTCTACATCGGCCTCGGCGGCGGCTCGGCGCCGAAGCGGACGTGGCGCGACTTCCCGGCGACTGCGGATCGACGTGGTCGAGCTCGATCCGGAGGTCGTCGACGTCGCCTACGAGTACTTCGAGGTGCCGCGCGACCCTCGGCTGCGCGTCGAGGTGGAGGACGGCCGCCGCTACCTCGCCGCGAACGAGGGGCCGTGGGACGCGATCGTGATCGACGCGTTCTACTCCGACTCGATCCCGTTCCACCTCGCGACCCGTGAGTTCCTCGAGCTGGCGCGTTCGCGGCTCGCGCCCGGCGGCACGGTGGCGACGAACATCATCGGCGCCGTCCGCGGCTCGAGCTCGCGGCTCTTCCGCTCGATGCTGCGGACGTACCGGGCCGTCTTCCCGACCGTGGCGATCCATCCCGTCGTCAGCGCCGGCGACCGCGACCTGACGTCGATCAGGAACGTGATCCTCGTCGCGGGCGACGCCGCGGCGCCGTCGAAGGAGTTCCTGCTGGAGCGCTGGGGCGAGCTGCGGCGGCAGGCGCCCGGCGCGCCGGATCTCACCGGTGCCATCCGCGGCCGCGTCGACGGCGTCGTGCCCACCGAGGACGTGCCGGTGCTGACCGACGACTACGCGCCCACGGACGCCCTCCTGCTGCTCTTCGGCTAGCCGGCGAGGGCCTGCGCGACGGCGTACCACTCGGGCGTGACCGTCTTCAGCTCCCGCGTCGCCTCGTCGAGGGACACGTCGACGATCTCGTCGCCCTTCAGCGCCGCCATCCTGCCGAAGCTTCCGGCCTGGACGAGGTCCGCCGCCTTGAGGCCGTAACGCGTCGCGAGCACGCGGTCGCGCGGCGTCGGCGTTCCGCCGCGCTGGACGTGCCCGAGCACGGTGACGCGCGTCTCGTACCCGGTGCGCTCTTCGATCTCCCGGCCCAGCTCACCGCCGACTCCGCCGAGCACGACGTGGCCGAACTGGTCGGTCGAGCGGGCCTGCCCGGCGACGAGCTGGCGCTCGCCTGACGCGTACGTGAGCTCGTAGCCCTCGCTGACGACGACGATCGAGAAATCCTTGCCGCCGGCGTGCCGCTTCTCGAGCAGCGCGCACGCGTCCTCGACCGTGACGGGCTGCTCCGGGATGAGGATCACGTCGGCGCCGCCGGCGATGCCCGAGTGGAGGGCGATCCAGCCCGCGTGGCGGCCCATCACCTCGACGACCATGACGCGGTTGTGCGACTCGGCCGTCGTGTGCAGCCGGTCGATCGCCTCCGTCGCGATGAAGACCGCGGTGTCGAAGCCGAAGGTGTAGTCGGTGCCGTTGAGGTCGTTGTCGATCGTCTTCGGGACGCCCACGACCGGGAAGTCGTGCTCGGCGTGGAGCCGGGCGGCGACGCCGAGCGTGTCCTCGCCGCCGATCGCGACGAGCGCGGCGAGCTGCTCGCGCTCGAAGCTCGCGAGCACCTTCTCGACGCCTCCGTCGAGCTTGTACGGGTTGGTGCGCGACGTGCCGAGGATCGTGCCGCCGCGGGGGAGGATCCCGGAGACGTCGCGGCGCTCGAGCGGCTCGACGAGCCCGTCGACGAGCCCGCGCCAGCCTTCCCGGACCGCGGCCACCTGCCAGCCGAGATCGAGCGCCCGCCGCGTGACGGCGCGGATGACGGCGTTCAGCCCCGGGCAGTCGCCGCCGCCCGTGAGGATCCCGACTCTCGGCATAGCCCGGAGTCTAGAGCCGGGGCAAGCGCGGAAAGCCGTTGCCCGCGGTGTAGCGGAGGCCGCGGTGCGGTACAGCCAGGGTGTGGTGATGCGGCAGATCGCGGGGCGCTTCGAGCTGCTCGAGCAGCTCGGCGCCTCGACCTGGCGTGCGGCCGACGCCGAGCTCGAGCGCGACGTGCTCGTCCGCCTGCCCGCCGGCGACGTCCCGGCGGCGAGGCTGACGCACCCGAGCATCGTCCCGGTCTTCGACCAGGGCGTGGACGAGGGCGAGCCGTACGCGGTCTTCGAGTACCTCGCGGGCGGGACGCTCGAGCAGCGGCTCGAGGCGGGGACGCTCGGTGCTGCGGAGGCGCAGCGAATCGCGGCCGACGTCGAGGCCGCGCTCGCCCATGCCCACGAGCTCGGCGTCACCCACGGCGCGCTCGGCGCTGCTGCCGTGATGCTCACCGCCGAAGGAGAGGCCAAGGTGGCGGGCTTCGTCGACGGCGGCACCGTCGAGGAGGACGAGCGCGCGCTGGCAGAGCTGGTGACGCTGCTCGGTGCGCAGACCGGCGTCGACGCGGCGTCGACAGCGGTCCTCCGGCCCGCGCCCGCCGCCCGCAGCCGCCGCTCGGTGGCAGCTGCCGTCGCGGCCGCCGTCGTCCTGCTGGTCGGCCGGCGCGGGCGCCGCCGCCTTCCTCGCGACCTCCGGCGACTCCGGCGGCGACAGGTCGACGACGGCCGCCGAGCCGGCGTCGAGCGGGACGAGCACGAGGGCACCCGCCGTCGCGCCGCCGCGACGACCTCGGAGCAGACGACCGGCACGACCACGACCGCGCCGACGCGACGACCGAGGCCCCGCCCCGCCGAGCGCGCCCGCGGCCACGACCGCGCCGCCCGCCACGACCGCGACCGTCCCCCGGCCCCCGGTGACGACCGAGCCCGCGCCGCCGACCGAGCCGCCGCCCGCGACGACCGAGCCGCCGCCGACGACCGAGCCGCCGCCGGCGACGACCGCCGCGGCGACGGTGACGACCGGCTGAGAGCACCGCCGCTCCCGCGCGGCGCGATCGTTGCAATCGTCGCGAGCTCGTGCGACGATCGATGTGAAGCGGCGGCCGGGAAGATCGTGGCGGGTCTTCCCGTCTTGACGGTGACGCGCCCGACGGGGCGCACGAAGGAAGGAGCGACTATGGAGACGACGAGCGCGAATGCCATGCTCGTCGACCCGCGCGATCTCGACGCGGAGTTCGCCGCCGTCACGGCGACGATTCCGCGGTCCGAGGTCGAGGCGGCCCTGAGCTCGGACCTCCCGGTCGAGCTCTCCCTCGACGTCGAGCGGGCGTCGGAGGGGACAGGCACCGAGGAGCGGACGGTCAACGTGAGCTGGGAGCGAGCCGATCTCGAGCGTCTGCTCGCAGACCCGAGGCGGCCGCGATCACGCTCTCGTTCGCCCCCGGCGACCTCGAGCGCGTGTTCGAGGAGGACGTCGAGGCTCACGGCCCTCCGCGAGCGGGCCTTGATCCTCACGGTCGCGGCGGCAGCCGCGAGCGGCGCATGTGCGGTCAGCGCGGCGGCGGCGCCCGACCTGACCACGGGTTCGAATGCCGCTCAGGCCGCGGTGCAGGTCTCGCACGACGAGGCCTCGACCGCGAGCCGGCTCGCGACTCCGCCGAACGACGAGGCGAGCCTCGACGCTCGCGGCGTCGAGAGCGGGGCGGTCCGGGACGAGGCGACGCTCGCGTCCCGGGGGATCGAGAGCACGGCACCGGCCGTCGCGCACGCCGAGGCCTCGACGCAAGCCTGCTCGCGACGCCTTCGAACGACGAGGCGAGCCTCGCCGCTCGCGGGGATCCAGGGCGGGGCGGTCCGGGACGAGGCGACGCTCGCGTCCCGGGGGATCGAGGCTCGGCCGGCCGCGCACGACGAGGCGACTCTCGTCGCCCGCGGCATCGGGGCGCCTGCGATCGCCGCCCACGACGAGGCGACTCTCGCCTCCCGTGGGATCGAGCCCCGGGCAACCGACGACGGCGGCTCCGGCTTCCAATTGCCGGAGATCGACGCGACGACGGCGGCAGTCTCGACGGGTATCGCCGGCGGGATCGCGCTCCTGATCACGGCGGCCGGCTTCTCGACGCGCCGCAACCGCGGCGTCAGCCCGGTCTGACCGGTGTGGGGGGAGCTCCGGCTCCCCCCACGAACGCCCGGTGCTGTTGGGCGCCCGCGGCCGGATGCCGAAGGTGGGAATCGAACCCACACTCCCCGAGGGGAACCGGATTTTGAGTCCGGCGCGTCTGCCAGTTCCGCCACTTCGGCCTGCTCCGAGATGGTACTTCGCGGCTCTGCGGCGTCTCCGGCTTCCGTTAAGCGAGCGTAGTTCTGCCGCACAAAGTTGAAATCCGTCCTGGCTAGCCGGGATACTGCGCCATTCGCCCCACAAGGGCTGCGGACACGCGTGCAGAACCTCGTCGGGCTAGGTCCATCAGGTCATGGAGGAGGAGACAGCTGGTGATTCCCAGAAAGCGTGGTTGGTTGAGCGTTCTGGCCCTGCTCGTCGCCGTGCTCGCGATCCTTGCGGCGGGTTGCGGAGGCGACGACGACGACGAGGGCAGTGGTGACGGGGGCGCGACGACCGAGGCCTCGGGTGGCGGAGGCGCGGGCGTCGAGGCGCTGCCGTCGAGCTCGTGCACGGCGGTCGAGTACGAAG
Organism: uncultured Gaiellaceae bacterium; assembly: GCA_963827015.1. Classification (GTDB taxonomy): domain Bacteria; phylum Actinomycetota; class Thermoleophilia; order Gaiellales; family Gaiellaceae; genus Gaiellasilicea. The sequence continues at coordinate 198,443 of CAWGZI010000010.1, forward strand.
GCGAGGGCGAGCCGGACGTGCTGCTCGCGTCGGACTTCCCGCTCCAGGGTTCGTCGCGGACGCAGACGACCCAGATCGTGGAGGCGATTCGGTACCTCCTCGAGCAGTCGAACTTCAAGGCGGGCGATCACAACGTCGCCTACCAGTCGTGTGACGACGCCACGGCGCAGGCCGGCAAGTGGGACTCGGGCAAGTGCTCGACGAACGCGCAGGCCTATGCCGGCAACGAGAAGCTCGTCGGCGTCATCGGCACCTTCAACTCGGGCTGCGCCGCGATCGAGATCCCGGTGCTGAACCAGGCCCCGGGCGGCGGTGTGGCGATGATCTCGCCCGCGAACACGTACGTCTGCCTCACCGAGGGCGGGCCGGGCTGCGACGCGACCGAGCCGGACAAGTACTACCCGTCCGGCAGCCGCAACTACGCCCGCGTGGTCGCACATGACGCCTACCAGGGCGCGGCCGTGGCCGAGTTCGCCAAGGAGCAGGGCGTCACGAGCGTCTACATCCTCAACGACAAGGAGGCCTACGGCCTCGGCGTCGCGACGAACTTCCGCAACGCCGCGGAGGCCGTCGGGATCAAGGTCGCAGGCTTCGAGGCCTGGGATCCGAAGGCCGCCAGCTACGAGGCGCTCTTCCGCAAGATCGGCCAGACCGATGCGGACGCCGTCTTCCTCGGCGGTCTCATCGACGAGAACGGCGCGCAGGTGATCAAGGACAAGGTCGCCGTCCTCGGCGCCGAACGACGGCGAGGTCAAGCTGTTCGCCCCGGACGGGTTCACGACGCAGCAGACGATCGACGAGGCCCCCGAGGCCACGCCGGGCATGTTCCTCAGCGTCGCCGGCGTGCCGATCGACGAGTTCAAGGGCAAGGGCGCCGAGTTCGCCGAGGCGTTCAAGCCGCGGCTCGGCGGCAAGGAGATCGACCCGTACGCGATCTACGGCGCGCAGGCCGCACAGGTCATGCTCGACGCGATCGCCGCCTCGGACGGCTCCCGTGCCGACGTGATCGCGAAGATGTTCGAGGCGAACGTCACGGACGGCTACCTCGGCAGCTTCGAGATCAACGACACCGGTGACCCCTCGGGCGCCGAAGGTGCCGTGGTCGGGTTCACGATCTACAAGGCGACGGACAAGCTCGAGACCGTCAAGACGATCTCTCCGAAGCAGGAGAACGTCGACGCGGCCCGCGGCTAGCGCGCAGCGTCGGACGAATTCGGGGGAGGGCATTTGCCCTCCCCCGAGTTTCGTTTAGGTTCTCTCACACTCATGGCGGCACCAGCAGTTACGACGACGCTCGATCGTCTGCGGAACTCGGGCGTCATCGCTCTCGATCGGCTACGCGCTGCTGGCGCTCGTGGCCGTCTGGCTCGTCGTCAACTTGGTCAAGACGCCGACCGAGTTCATCAACGTCGCGCTGATCGGGCTGACGAACGGCGCCATCTTCGGGCTCGTCGCGCTGGGCTACACGCTCGTCTACGGGATCCTGCAGCTGATCAACTTCGCCCACGGCGACGTCTTCGCGCTCGCCGGGCTCGTCGCGTCGACGATGATCATCGACGTCATCGGGCTGACGAAGGACGCGTCGCTGCTCGCGATCCTCGGCGGCATGATCGCGACGCTCGTGGTGATCATGGTCATGTTCTCGATCATCAACGCGACGATCGAGCTCGTCGCCTACCGGCGGCTTCGGCGCGCGCCAAGGCTGGCGGCGCTGATCACCGCCGTCGGGATGTCGTTCATCGTCCAGAACATCTCCCTGGCGATCTACGACGTCAACTTCCGCTCGGTGCCGTCGTTCATCCCGCGCTCGGAGGCGATCGGGATCGGCGACGTCACCTACTCCTGGAACAAGCTCGCCGTGCTGCTGATCACGGTGCCGGTGCTGATCCTGCTGACGTGGTTCGTGCGCGAGACGAAGCAGGGCAAGGCGATGCGGGCGGTCGCCCAGGACACGCAGGCCTCGGCGATGATGGGCATCAACGTCAACCGGACGATCTCGATCACCTTTGCGATCGCCGGCGCGCTCGCGGGCGCCGCTGCGATCGTCTACCTGCTCCAGTTCAACATGCGCTACGACACCGGCTTCGAGCTCGGGCTGATCGCGTTCACCGCCGCGGTGCTCGGCGGGATCGGCAACCTCTCCGGCGCCGTCCTCGGCGCGCTCGTGATCGGCTTCGTGCAGGCCTTCAACGAGGGCCTGACCTGGTACACGCCCGGCTCCGACTGGACCCGCTCGATCGTCTTCGGGATCCTGATCCTGATCCTCGTCTTCCGCCCCGAGGGCCTGCTCGGCGAGCGGACCCCGGAAGGCGCATGAGCACGCTCCAGGAGCGGTTGCGGAGCTCTGGTCCCGGGATCGGGCTGGCGCTCGTGCTGGTCGTGATCGCCTTCCTCTATCCCAAGTACGTCGAATCCCTGGGCGACCTGCCGGCGATCGGCGACTTCATCCCGAGCGTCGACTCGATGGTGATCATGATCGTCTTCACGATGATGGCCGTCGGCCTGAACATCGTCGTCGGCTACGCGGGCCTGCTCGACCTCGGCTACGTCGCCTTCTACGCGGCCGGCGCCTACACCTCGGCGTGGTTCGCCTCGCAGCAGTTCGACCAGTGGACGTTCCACTTCGGCTCGGTCGGGATCTCGAAGGAGCGTGCCGGGGATCCACCTCTCGATCTGGCTCGTGCTCCTGATCGCCGGCGCGTTCACCGCCATCGCGGGGATCCTGATCGGCCTGCCGACCCTGCGCCTGCGGGGCGACTACCTCGCGATCGTGACGCTCGGCTTCGGCGAGATCATCCCGCAGGTCGTCCGCAACGGCGACAACGTCTTCGGCTTCGACCTCACGCACGGCACCTTCGGGATCAGCCCGATCGACTCGCCCGGCTTCGGCTCGGTCGGAGACTCGCTGGGCCTGCCTCTGAGCTACCAGCAGTCCTTCGAGCGCGCGCAATGGTTCTACTGGACGGCGCTGGCGCTGCTGCTGATCACCGTCGTCTGCTCGGTGCAGCTGCGCGACTCGCGGCTGGGGCGCGCCTGGATCGCGATCCGCGAGGACGAGACCGCCGCCGCCGCGATGGGCGTGCCGCTGATGCGGACGAAGACGTGGGCCTACGCGATCGGCGCCTTCTTCGGCGGCGTGGCGGGCGCGTTCTACGCGAGCTTCAAGAGCGGCGCCTTCCCCGCGGACTTCTACTTCAACATCTCGGTCTTCCTGCTCTGCATGGTCATCCTCGGCGGGATGGGCTCGATCTGGGGCGTGGTGCTGGGCGGGATGGTGCTCGGCTACCTCAACGTCGAGGGGCTGGCGACGATCGGCTCGAAGGTGCAGAACGAGACGGGCTGGGACTGGTTCGAGCCGACGAAGTACCAGTTCGGCGTCTACGGCATGATCATCGTCGCGATGATGCTGCTGCGGCCCGAGGGGCTGATCCCCGAGCGGCGCCGCCGCACCGAGCTCCACCTCGGCGTCCGCGACACGCCGCTCTACGACGTCGCCACCGAGGGCGCCGACACGGATCGCGAGGGCAGGAATGACTGACCTCCTGATCGCGGAGAAGGTGCGGAAGGAGTTCGGCGGGCTGATCGCGACCAACGACGTCGACTTCACGATCCCGACAGGGCTCGATCGTCTCGCTGATCGGCCCGAACGGGGCCGGCAAGACCACCTTCTTCAACATGCTCACGGGCGTCTACAAGCCGACGGCCGGCCGGATCGTCTTCGACGGCATCGACGTCTCCGACAAGCCGCCGCACGCGATCACGGCGCTCGGAATCGGCCGCACCTTCCAGAACATCCGGCTCTTCCAGCACATGACCGCGCTCGAGAACGTCCTCGTCGGCATGCACTGCCGGCTGCGCGGGGGCATCTTCGGCTCGATCTTCTCGATGCCGCGCGTGCGCCGCGAGGAGCGCGAGGCGCACGACCGTGGGCGCGAGCTGCTGCGCTTCTCGGGCCTGCGCGGTCGCGACGAGGAGATGTCGCGCAACCTCTCGTACGGCGACCAGCGCCGGCTCGAGGTCGCGCGCGCGCTCGCCACCGAGCCGAAGCTGCTGCTCCTCGACGAGCCGACGGCCGGCATGAACCCGCAGGAGACCGCGGACTTCACCGGCTTCGTGCGGAAGCTGCGCGACGACCGCAAGCTGACGGTGCTGATGATCGAGCACGACATGAAGGTCGTGATGGGCATCTCCGACCGCGTCACCGTCCTCGACTACGGCGAGAAGATCGCCGAGGGGACACCGCAGGACGTCCAGAAGGACGACCGCGTGATCGAGGCCTATCTCGGCAAGGGGGCGACCAGTCATGGCTGACGGGAACGGCGGCAACGGGGTCGTCCTCGAGCTCGAGGACGTCCACACCTACTACGGCTCGATCCACGCCCTCAAGGGTGTCTCGCTGAAGGTGCACGAGGGCGAGATCGTGACCCTGATCGGGGCGAACGGCGCCGGCAAGTCGACGACGCTCCGCTCGATCAACGGCGTCAATCACGCCCGCGAGGGGCGGATCACGTTCCAGGGGCGGGACATCACGAGCGCGGCGCCGCACACGATCGTGAAGATGGGGATCGCCCAGTCGCCGGAGGGCCGTCGCCTCTTCCCGCGGATGAGCGTGCTCGAGAACCTCGAAATGGGCGCGTTCCAGCGCACCGACCGGGCGAACTTCAAGGAGGACCTCGACCGCGTCTTCGACCTCTTCCCTCGACTCGCCGAGCGGAAGACCCAGCACGCGGGGACGATGTCGGGCGGCGAGCAGCAGATGTGCGCGATCGGACGCGCGCTGATGGCGCGGCCGAAGCTCCTGATGCTCGACGAGCCGTCGATGGGGCTGGCGCCGATCTTCGTCGAGAAGATCTTCGAGATCGTGGCCGAGATCAACGCGCAGGGAACGCCGATCCTGCTCGTCGAGCAGAACGCGCTGATGGCGCTCGACGCCGCCAGCCGCGGCTACGTGATGGAGACCGGCGTGATCGCGCTCGAGGGGCCGTCCGACGACCTGAGCAAGAACGAGCGCGTCCGCAAGGCCTACCTCGGCATCGAGTAGGCTACCCGTCCCGACCTCGAGCGGGAAGTAGGGCGGACCGAGCAGATAGCCGATCCGCGCCTGGCCGCCGGCCCGGCCGTGCGCCATCTCGAGTGCGCTCGAGACGCCGTGCGTGGGCACGAAGCCAAGCGTGCGCGCCGCCTGGTGGTCGCGGCAGCCCGCGACGACGACGGCGCCGAGCCGGTCGAGCGCCGGCCGGCAGCTGTCCCAGTCGACGTAGGGCAGGAGCGGATGGCAGGCCTTGCCGTCGCGATAGGCGCCGAGCGCTCGGGCGTCGGCAGCGGCTTCGCGCTCGCCCCGCGCCAGATGCTCGTCCGTGCGGCCGTCGCGGAGCGAGTGGAAGAGCATGCGGTACGGGATCCTGCGTGCCGTGCACGAAGTGGCGGGAGAGCCGGTGCAGCACGATCGCGGTGCCGCCGTCGGCAACCGGGAACGCGTCGCGCCAGAGCCGGAGTGCGAGGCCGAGCGCGACCGCCGCGACCGTGATCGGATTCAGCCGCTCGCGCGGCGAGTGGTGGTGCTTCCACGGCATGCCGACGACGAGCGCGTCGAGCGGGCGCTCGAGCGGCGCCGACCTGCGGGCGATCCCGCGCAGCAGCGCCTCCGCATGCGCGACCGAGGGCGGTCCGGCGAAGGCGGCGACCGCGGTCAGCTCGCGGGCCAGATCCTGCAGCACGCGGCGCCGGATGACGGACGGCGCCAGCGAGAAGCGGCGAAGCGGCGAGCGCGCGAGGTGGTCGAGCGACGCGTCCTCGTAGGGGTAGCCGCGGAAGCGGCCGGCGAGCCGCGTCGGGTTGAGCACGAGCGAAGTGCCCATCAGCGGGCACGCGGGCCGCGAGCGCCCGCTCGAGCGCGACGCCCAGCTGCCATCCGCGCGCTGCGGCCGTCTCGAGCAGCGAGTACGCCGTCGCCGCCCGCAGGGTGTCCGGCCCGCAGGCGCCGAGGAGGGCGGCCGGGGCCGCCGTGGAGGACGGTCTCCGCGGCGGTGACGCAGAGGACGATGTCGGTCTCGAGCAGCAGCGGGTTGACGCGCAGCGGCGTCCGGCCCGCGTCGCCCAGATGGACGAGGTCGGGCGATTCCGCGTCGTGGACCCGGACGCGGCCGTGGAACCGCCGCGCGACGGACGGCGCGAGCAGCGACTCCAGCTCTCGTTGCCCGGCGCGGCGGTTGAGCCCGCCCGCGACCAGGATCGTCTGGCGCGGTGAGGGAATGCCGAGCCGCTCGAGCTCGTCGATCGCGGCTGCGAGCGCGTACTGCCGAGGATCCGCCGGAGCGCCGGGAAGCGGGCAGCTCGGGCGGCTGCACGACGAGCGTCGCGGTGCCGCCGCGAGTGACGAGCGCCTCGAGCGGCGAGCCGGAGAGCGGAAAGCGGAGCGCGTCGCGAACGGCGGCGGCGACGTCGACGACGCCGGCCGAGGGCCGCGGCGGCCGCAGCACGACCCCGTCGCGGGCGTTCACGACCGCGACCCGCGAGCCGGAGGGAATCGGGATCCGGGTCACCGCTATGGGATGTGCCGGTACAGCCGCAGGAACGTCTCGCGGAACCCGCGGGCGGGCCAGAAGCGCGAGGAGAGCAGATTGGTCACGCGCCAGTCGGTGACCATCGTCTCGTGACCGCGCTCGCGCGCCCAGGCAAAGGCGCCGTTCGGTGAGCGCGACGCCGGCACCGGAGCCACGCACTTCCGGGTCGGTGGCCGCCCAGCCGAGCAGGGCGGCGCCGTCCGGGCGCGCGACACCGGCGTGGACGCTCGACATCTCCGCCGGCACGAGCTGGAATGCGCCGACGATCGCGGCCGTCCCGCTCGGCGACGAGGTCGCCGATCTCGGGCTTGCCGATGTCCTCGAGGATCTCTGCCCGCAGCTCGTCGGGGTCCTCGGCAGGGAGGCCGCCGGCGAAGGTGGGGGCGAGCGACTGATGGTCCGGCGAGCAGCGGCGTCAGCGCCACCAGCGACATCGACGTCCCGCTCCTCGGCGCGGCGCACGCCCTCGGGCCACGCCGTTTCCGGAACCTCGCGCACGCCGTGCGCGTGCTGCTGGCCGAAGCCGACGCGCGCCCAGGCGCGCAGCAGCTCCAGGTCGTGCGCGGGAACGAGCGCGTAGTGGCGCACCTGGCCGGCCTCGACCCAGCCAGCCGCGGCACCGGCGTAGAGGTCGCGCAGGTCCTCGGGGTGCTCGACGGCGTGTCCGGCGAGCTCGACCCAGACATGGTCGCCCCAGATCGGGTTCGGCCGCGGCGCGCCGAGCAGGTAGCCGACTGCGCGCCCGTCGCGCAGCGCGACCGAGCCGGACACCTCCTCCGAGGCGAGCAGCGACTCCACCTCCGCCTGCGCTGCGGCCGGCTCCTCGTAGCGCTCGGGCAGGAGCGGCTCCGCCGCCCGGTGAGCACGATGCCGGGCGGCGAGGAGCTCTCCGGCGGCACCGACGAACTCGTCGGAAAATGGGCGAATCTCGAGGCGTGCCATCGCCGCCGCACGTTACCGTGCGACCGTGCCGAAGACGCTCACCGGACAGGAGTTGCAGCTCGACGACGGCCCCGCGCGGGACTCCGAGCTCTTCCTCGTCGACGGGAACAACCTCGCCTACCGCGCCTTCTTCGCGCTGCCCGAGGAGCTGGCGACGAGCGACGGCTTTCCGACGAACGCGCTGCTCGGGTTCGCGAACATGCTCTTCAAGCTCCTCTCCGACTACCGGCCGAAGGGCGTCGCGGTGGCCTGGGACTCGACGCCGACGCACCGGCACGACATCGCCAAGGCGGCGGACGTCGTCTACAAGGAGGGCCGCCGCTCGATGCCCGACCTGCTGCGCGAGCAGTTCCCGCACTTCCGCCCGATCGTCGAGGCGTTCGGCTACCGGAACCTCGAGTTCGAGGGCTGGGAGGCCGACGACGTGATCGCGACGCTGGCGACGCGCGCCGACGAGGCGGGGGTGAAGACGACCGTCGTCTCGACCGACAGAGACGCGTTCCAGCTCTGCTCCGCGAACATCGTGCTGATGATGACTCCGCGCGGCGTCGCGGACGTGAACGTCTACACGCCGGAGCGGGTCGAGCTCCGCTACGGGATCCGGCCCGACCAGGTGCCCGACTTCATCGGGCTCAAGGGCGACTCGTCCGACAACATCCCCGGCGTCCCCGGGATCGGCGACAAGACCGCCGGGCAGCTCGTCGCGCAGTACGGCTCGCTCGAGGAGGTGATCGCGCACGCGGACGAGCTCTCGCCGGCACGGCGGAAGAACATCACCGAGTTCGCCGACCAGGCGCGCATGTCGAAGGAGCTCGCGACGATGCGCCGCGACCTCGATCTCGACTTCGACCCCTCGCAGATCGTGCTCGAGCCGCCCGACCGATCGCAGCTGCGCGAGATGTTCCGCCGCTACGAGTTCCGCGGGCTCCTGAACCGGATCGACGACCTCGAGGACGCGATCCCGGCAGCCGTGCCCACCCCGGTCGCAGGCACGATCGTGCCCTGGCGCGAGGGAGAGCTGCCGCAGGTGCGCGGGCGTGCGGGTCTCGCGGTCGGCGGCGACCGCTTCGCGCTCGCGCAGGAGGACGGCGTCGTCGTCGGCCCCTGGGACGAGGGGTCACCCTCGCGGCTCCGCGACGCCGACCTCGTCGCGCACGACTTCAAGTCGCTGCCGCGGCTGACGATGCAGCCCGCCGACGACACGCTGCTCGCGGCGTACCTGATCGAGCCCGGTCGTTCCGAGTACGCGATCGACGACCTCCAGCGCGAGTACGGGCTCGAGGTGATCCCCGAGCCGGCGACGGAGGAGGAGACGGCGGCGCTGATCACGCGCGCCGAGGCGGCACGGCGGCTGGCCGGCCCGATGCGCGAGCGCGTCGTCGAGCGCGGCTCCGAGCGTCTCTACGACGAGATCGAGCTGCCGCTCACGGCCGTCCTCGCCTCGATGGAGGACGCCGGGGTCAAGATCGACACCTACCGGATGGGCGAGATCACGGCGCGGCTCGCCGACCGCGTCGAGGAGCTCGAGGCGAAGGCGTACGAGCTCGCGGGCGAGGAGTTCATGATCGGCTCGACGCAGCAGGTCGCACGGGTCCTCTTCGAGGTGCTCGAGCTCACCCCCGGCCGCAAGGGCAAGACCGGCTACTCGACCGACACGCGCGTGCTCCGCTCGATCCGCGGCGAGCACGAGATCGTCGGCGTGATCGAGGAGTGGCGCGAGCTCTCCAAGCTCGTCAACACGTACCTGCGCCCGCTGCCGCTCTTGATCTCGGAGCGCGACGGCCGCCTGCACACCACCTTCAACCAGGCCGCGGCCTCGACGGGCCGCCTCTCGACGACGAACCCGAACCTGCAGGCGATCCCGATCCGGACCGAGCTCGGCCGGGAGATCCGCTCGGCGTTCGTGGCCGAGCCCGGGCACCGGCTGATCTCGGCCGACTACAGCCAGGTCGAGCTGCGCATCCTCGCGCACGTCTCCGGCGAGCCGCGACTGCGCGAGGCGTTCGCGCGCAACGAGGACATCCACACCGCGACGGCGGCCGAGGTGCTGGGCAAGGACCCGGCCGAGCTGACGAAGGACGAGCGCAACGTCGCCAAGATGGTCAACTTCGGGATCATCTACGGCATCTCCGCGTTCGGGCTCTCGGAGAACCTCGAGATCCCCCGGGAGCAGGCGCAGGAGTACATCGACACGTACCTCGCCCGCTTCCCGCACGTGCAGGACTTCATCCAGCGGACGATCGAGCAGGCCGAGCGGGACGGCTACGTGACGACGCTGCTCGGCCGCCGCCGCCCCGTGCCCGAGATCCGCGTCCGCAACCGGCAGACGCGTGCGCTCGGCGAGCGCCTCGCGGTCAACTCGGTCATGCAGGGGACTGCCGCGGACATCATCAAGGTCGCGATGATCCGGATCCACGACCGGTTGCGCGAGGAGGGCAGAGGCGCACGCCTCGTGCTGCAGGTGCACGACGAGCTGCTGCTGGAAACGCCCGAGACGGAGACGAGCGCGATCAAGGAGCTTCTGCGCCGGGAGATGACCGGTGCGTATCCGCTCGACCCGCCGCTCGCGGTCGACGTCGGCGTCGGCGACGACTGGAACGAGGCCAAGAGCTAGACAAGTATCACCGTGTCACGAGCCGTGGCTAGACGCCGTGAACTTCGGGCTATACTCCGCACCTCGCATGGCCAACGACACGATGGAAAAGCCGATCGCAGCCGAAGAAGGCGTCTGGGTAACCGGGCCCGACGGCGAGCTGATCCCCGATTACGAGTCCACCTTCCCGACGATCAACGAGGGCGAGGTCGTCCACGGCACGGTCGTCCGCGTCGACAAGGACGAGGTGCTCGTGGACATCGGCTACAAGTCGGAAGGCGTCATCCCGGTCGCCGAGCTCTCGATCCGCCGCTCGGTCAACCCGGCCGACGAGGTCTCGGTCGGCGAGGAGATCGATGCGCTCGTCCTCACGAAGGAGGACGCGGAGGGTCGACTGATCCTCTCGAAGAAGCGCGCACGCTTCGAGCTGGCCTGGAAGAAGATCGAGGCCGCCGCCGAGTCCGGCGAGCCCGTCATCGGCCGCGTGATCGAGGTCGTCAAGGGCGGCCTCATCCTCGACCTCGGCGTCCGCGGCTTCCTGCCCGCCTCGCTGGTGGACATCCGCCGCGTCCAGGATCTCGACGAGTTCATGTCGACCGAGCTCCGCTGCAAGGTGATCGAGCTGAACCGGTCGCGCAACAACGTCGTCCTCTCGCGCCGCGCCGTCCTCGAGGACGAGCGCAAGGACCAGCGCCAGCAGATTCTCGACCGGCTCAACCCGGGCGACATCGTCGACGGCACCATCTCGAACATCGTCGACTTCGGCGCCTTCGTCGACCTCAACGGGATGGACGGCCTGATCCACATCTCCGAGCTCTCGTGGAGCCACGTCAACCATCCGTCCGAGGTGCTCGAGATCGGCCAGGAGGTCAAGGTCAAGGTCCTCGACATCGATCGCGAGCGCCAGCGGATCTCGCTCGGCCTGAAGCAGACGCAGTCCGACCCGTGGCAGCAGGTGATCGAGAGCTACAGCGAGGGCGACGTCGTCGAGGGCCGCGTGACGAAGGTGGTCACGTTCGGCGCCTTCGTCGAGATCCTCCCGGGCGTCGAAGGGCTCGTGCACATCTCCGAGCTCGCCCAGCACCACGTCGAGAATCCGCGCGAGGTCGTGTCGCAGGGGGACGCCGTCAACGTGCTCATCCTCGAGGTCGACGCCGAGCGCCGCCGCCTCTCGCTCTCGCTGAAGCGGGTCGAGGAGGGGCAGGAGCCGCTCCCGCGCGCCGACGGCGGCGAGTCCGTGCATCTGACGCCGAACCTGAATCTCTCCGAGGACGTCTTCCCGGCCGGCGCGGTCGAGGAGACCGAGGCGGCCGAGGCGACGGCGGCCGACACGGACGCCGAGGAAGTCGCGGCGGCCGAGCCGGAGGCCGAGACCGAGGCCGAAGCCGAGGCCGAGCCTGCCGCCGAGGCGGAGGTCGAGCTGGAGGACGCGCCGGCACCCGAGTCGGACGCCGCCGCCGAGGTCGAGCTCGAGGCCGAGACGACCGCCGACGCCGAGGTCGCAGCGGGCGACGAGCCCGTGGACGAGCCGACGGCCGAGTCGGATGCTGCGACGGGCGACGAGCCCGAGTCCCCGCCAGCGGCCTAAGTTGCCCCGGCCGGTCGCGGTCGCGATCACCGGCGGGATCGGAGCCGGCAAGAGCGAGGCGCTCTTCGCGTTTCAGAAGGCCGGCGCCGCCACCGTGTCCAGCGACGAGATCGTCCATCATCTGCTACGCACCGACGAGGACGTGAAGCAGGCCATCGTCGGTGAGCTCGGGGAGGGCGTGCTCGACGACGACGGCGTCGTCGACCGCAAGCGCGTGGGCGAGATCGTCTTCGGTGACCGCGCGAAGCTCGACTTCCTCGAGAAGCTGCTGCACCCCCTCGTCGCGGCCGAGTACCTGCGCTGGCGCGAGCAGCTCGCCGAGCTGCCGAATCCGCCGCGGGTCGCCGTGACCGAGGTGCCGCTGCTGTTCGAGACCGGGGGAGAGCAGCGCTTCGACAAGGTGGTCGTGATCACCGCCCCGGCGAAGCTGCGGGAGCAGCGGCGGCGCGTCACCCGGGACGATCGCGATCAGCGCCTGCTGCCGGACGCGGAGAAGGTGAAGCGCGCCGACTTCGCCTACGTGAACACGGGCACGCTGGAGGAGCTCGACGCGTGGGTGGCCGGCGTGATGGAGGAGCTGACGCAGTGAGGCTCGCCTCGCTCGGCATCGTCGCCCTCGTCGTCGCGGGCTTCGCCGCCTACGTCGTCGAGACCGAGCCCCGCTGGTACGAGCGCCTCCGCTATCCGCTCGAGTACGAGCAGATCGTCGTCGGCCACGCCGAGAACTACGACCTTCAGCCGCACCTCCTCGCCGCGGTCATCTACCAGGAGTCGAAGTTCGACGCCGATGCCGTCTCCGAGTCCGGCGCGGTCGGGCTGATGCAGCTGCTTCCTGCGACCGCGCAGGGCATCGCCGACCGCACGGGTGGCTCCGGCTGGCACGAGCGCGACCTCGTCGACCCCGAGCTCAACGTCCGCTACGGCTCGTGGTACCTCCGCCACCTGCTCGACAAGTACGAGAACGAGGAGCTGGCGCTCGCGGCCTACAACGCGGGGCAGGCGAACGTCGACCGCTGGCGTGAGGAGGGCGGCGGGATCCAGTTCCCGGAGACGCGGCACTACGTGCAGCGCGTGCAGGAGCTGAAGGCGATCTACGAACGCGCCTACCGCAAGGAGCTCGGCCTGTCCTGACGAGGCCCGACGCCGGTCTCGATCAACGTCATCAGCTGGTCGAGGTCGGGCATCGGGTCGTCGGTCACGCGCGAGAACGCGAAGCCGTTCGCGAGCGTGCCGAGGAAGTGCGCGATCACCTCGATCGGGATGTCGTCACGCGTGCGCCCGCGCAGCCGGTCGTAGCGCGACTCGCGCCGGCCCTCCGTCTCCTCGAGCAGACGCTCGACCTGCTCCCGGAAGCGCGGATCGGTGCGCACGCGCCGCGCCGCCTCCACCTGCACGGAGAGCCACTCCGGATCCTCGTGCGCGATCGCGTCGAGCAGCGCGCGGTACCCCTGCTCGAGCCAGATCTCGACGAAGCGGTCGGACGACCGGCGTACGAGCGCGACGAACAGTGCCTGCTTGTTCTCGAAGTAGTTGAAGATCGCGCCCCGGGAGAGGCCCGTCTCCTCCTCGAGGCGCGCCACCGTCGCGCCCTCGTAGCCGTGTCGGGCGAACGCACGCTGGGCGCCCACGAGGATCTGCTCGCGCCGAGCCTCCTTGTGCTCCTCCGTCACCTTCGGCATCGCCGTACTTTACAAAAACGTACGGTCGTACTATTATCGCCGAGTCAGCGAAGGAGGGCCGATGCGCAGCAAGCCGATCGCAGCACTCGTCTCCGCCGAGATCGCGTCGATCCTCGGCTCCCGGATGACCTATCTCGCCCTGCCGTGGTTCGTGCTCGTCACCACCGGCTCGGCGACGAAGATGACGCTCGTCCTCGCGGTCGAGATCCTGCCGATGGCGATCCTCGGGATCCCGAGCGGGACCGTCGTCGAGCGGCTCGGCGCGCGGACGACGATGCTCGTCTGCGACGCGGCACGCATCCCGCTGCTGGCGTCGCTGCCGCTCCTGCACTCGGCCGGCCTGCTCGCCTTCCCGCTCCTGCTCGCGCTCGTGTTCGCGCTCGGCTGCTTCATGGCGCCGTACTTCGCAGCGCAGCGGGTGATCCTGCCGGAGCTCGTGGGCGAGGACGAGACGACGATCGCGCAGGCGAACAGCGTCATCGAGGGCGGCACCGCATTCGCCGGCCTCGCCGGCCCCGCGCTCGCCGGCATCCTGATCCCGTTCCTCGGCGCGCCGAACGTCCTCTACGTCGACGCGGCCACCTACGCCGTCTCCTTCCTCCTGCTCTCGGGCTTCGTGCCGAAGACGAAGCGGCTCGTCGAGGGCGCGACCCAGCACGGCGTCCTGGCAGGCATCCAGTTCCTGCTCCGCGACAAGTTGCTCGGGCCGCTCGGCGGCACCGTGGTCGTGCTCAACTTCCTCGGCGCCGGCCTGTCGGCGACGCTGCCGTTCTACGCGTACGAGCACTTCTCCGGCGACTCCAAGATCGCCGGCCTCTTCTTCACCGCGATGGGAGCGGGTGCGGTGATCGGGAGCATCGGCGCCGTCGTGGTCGTCAAGCGTTTCCCGCCCCTTCGCCTCGCGGCGGGCGGGATCGTCGCGCTGACCGTGCCGCTCTGGTTGCTCCCGCTCGGCCTGCCTGCCTGGGGCGTGATGGCCGCGCTCTTCACCGCGACGCTCTTCACGCCGCTCGTCAACGGCCCCGTGATCGGCGTGATCACGGCCCGTACGCCGCCCGACCTGCGGCCGAAGATGATGACGGCGCTGATCTCGCTGAGCACGCTCTCGGCGCCCGCAGGCTTCCTCGTCGCGGGTCAGCTGCTCGAGCCGTGGGGCGTCGAGCGCGTCTTCGCGGCCGTCGCGATCGGGATGACGGGTGCCGCGCTCGCGTTCGCGGCGATCGCACTGCGGCACCGGGAGGAGCCGACGGCGGACGCGCCGGCGCTCGCGACCTAGAGCGTGAGGATCATCCGGCCGAGCCCGTCGTCCGGCTCGTACTCCGCATAGCCGAGCCGCGCATAGAGCCGCTTCGCCGGGTTGTCGGCGTCGACGCTGAGCGACAGCCGCTCGAACCCGTCCCGGCGCGCGCGTTCGTGGACCGCCTCCATCAGCGTGCGGCCGATCCCGCGGCCGCGATGGCCGTCCGCGACGGAGACCGCGAGCTCGGGCGTCCGCTCGTCCACGAACCCCTCGCCGTGCTCGTCCTCGGTGAAGAGCCGGTACCAGACGACGCCGACAGGTGTGCCGTCCAGCTCGCCGACGAGCCCGGTGTCCCCGGGGCGGCCCCAGTTCTCGTGGAAGATCGTCAGCTGCGGATGGGCGAGCAGGAGCTCCGTCGGCAGCCGCTCCTTGCCCGGATCCCAGTAGACCGCCTCGATCAGCATCGCACCGAGGAAGTCGGCGTCCGCGGCCTCGAGCTCGCGGATCCGCAGCATGCGCGCGGTCTACGGGGCGGCGAGCCGCGCCCAGAGGTTCGAGAGCATGCGGCTGACGGTGGGCACCGTCGCAGAGCCGCCGAAGTCGATCGCGCCGCCGGCGAAGACCTTCGCGCCCTGCGGGGTCTCGTAGTACGTCATCTGCGCGGTCAGCCCCGGCCCGAACAGGTCGGGGACCTCGGCGAGGACGAGCGTCCCGGGCGGCGAGAACTGGGTCGTGCCGTCGATCTCGATCCCGTAGCCGCCGAGCTCCTGCCCGAAGGTGGCGCCGTCGACGAGGCCGGTCCCGGCCCAGAGCCAGGGCGCGGTCGAGGCCGAGCGGACGATGTACGGCTGCTGCTTGCCCCCGTCGTCGTTGCCGCGGTACTGGACGCCGAGGAGGGAGGACTCGGGCCGGCCGAGGTCGCGCCAGAGCCGCGTCCGCACCAGCGTCCGGCCCTGCAGCTGGACCTGCCAGAAGAAGTTGTTCGCGGACAGGAACATCAGGTTGCCGCCCAGGTCGCGGTAGTTCCGCATCAGGTCGTACTCGTGCCGGGTCACGTACTCCGTGTGCCCGGGGAAGACGACGAGGTCGTAGTGCGAGATCAGCTCCTCGGCGGTCCTGATCGTCTCGAGGTCGCTCTCGGTGACGATGTCGGGCTGCCTGCCGGTCTGGGCGAGCCAGCGGAGGAAGTCGACGTCGTACTTCCGCCACTGAGGCGGCACACCGCGGCGGATGAACATGCGGCCGAGCCGGACCGTGCTCTGCGCGCCCTTTGCGTACCACGTGTCGCCCCAGCCGTTCCCGTCCGAGTCGCGGAAGTTGTAGGCCTGCCAGGTGTTCGTCGGCATCACGACCGCGACGCGGCTCCGCTCGCCGAAGGTCGTCGGTCGGATCACGAACGGCGCGTAGCCGACCCGGCCGTCGTTCGCGGTGATCTTGACGAAGTAGACGCCGGTCGGCCACGGGCCGAGGGCGCGGTTCAGCGTCGCCCGCCGGTGGAGCGCCTTCCACGGGATCGTCACCGGCTGGTCGACGGGGACGCCGTTCATCAGCGTGTCGCTGTGCGTGCGCGTGTCCTCGCCGCCGGCCCGGAAGGTCTGCAGCGTCAGCTGGGTGGCATCCGTCTCGATCGCGAGCCGGGCGGCGCTCGACGCGACATAGCTCTCGGCGGTGAAGCCCGCGTCGACGCCGAGCACGCGCACGACCGCCGAGCGTGAGCCTCCGGCCCTCGCGGGCGTTCGCGGCGCCGTAGGTGCGCCTGTTGCCGGCGCGGTCGAGCGTGGTCATCCGGATCAGGTACGTGCGGGCGCCCATCGACCAGTGCGGATGCCACGTGAAGACGTTCTTGCCGGGCTTGAGGTTCGCCCACAGCTCGTAGATCGTCTCCGGCGAGCTGAGCGTGCGCGTCACCTCGAAGTGCACCTGCGCCGGCTCGGTGAGCGTGAACGCGATCTTGGCCGACTCGCGCAGCCCGTCGCCGTTCGGAGAGATCGTCGTGAAGCGCTTCTTGTCGCCCTGGAACGGCGTCCTGCTGCGGTTGTGGGCGCGGATGTTCGTCAGGCGCGCGGGCGTCTGGTCGATCCGGAGCCTGGACGTGCCGAGCACCCGGAAGCCGTCGACGAGGCGGACCCGGTACTCGCCGTCCCAGATCCGCCGCTGCCCGAGCCTGCCGTTCCAGCGGACGTCGAGGAAGCGGCGGCGCTCGGGCTGGACGATCCAGCCCAGCACCGTCCCGTCCGCGCGCGCGAGCTGGACGCCGACGTGCTCGGCCTGCGGCAGCGAGGCCTGGATCCGCAGGCGTTTCGCCTTCGGCGAGAAGTCGTGCGAGTCGAGCGTCAGGTTCGCCGCAGCGGCCGGCGGGGCGACGGCGAGAGCGACGACGAGGAGGACGAGGCGGCGCATCGGCCGGGAATCGTAGTCGGGACCAATGACGGACTTGTGAGGTCAGCCGCCTCGTCCTCCTGTTCTCGCTACCGCGGGCGCTCCGCGAGTCGCTCCCAGAGGTTCGTCAGCAGCCGTCGAACCGCAGGCTGCCGAACCGAACCGGCCAGCGTGAAGGCGCCGGCGGCGAAGACCTTCGCCCCCGCTCCTGTCTCGTAGTAGGTCATGTGAGCCGTCATCCCGGGCCCGAGCAGGTTCGGGATCTCGGCGACGATGCGCGTTCCGCGCGGTGAGCTCGCCGCGACCGCGTCGATCTCGATCCCGGCTTCCGAGAAGGCATTGCCCGCGCCCAGCGCGATCCCGTCGAAGATCCAGCTTCGAGCCGCGGCGCGTCGGACGAGCCAGGGGCCACGGTGCTCGCCCATGTCGTTGCCGATGTACTGGACGCCGAGCAGGCCGGCCTCGGGACGTCCGAGCTCGCGCCACTTGGCGACGCGGGTCATCGTCCGGCCGCGGACATCGATTCGCCAGAAGAAGTTGTTCGCCGAGAGGAACATCAGGTTGCCACCCCTGTTGCGGAAGCCCTCGACCGCGTCGTACTCGCCGGCGGTCACGTACTCGTGATGTCCGGGGAAGACGATCAGGTCGTACGCCCGCGCGAGCGCCGAGCCGCTGGCCCGGTCGAGCTCTGCCTGGGACAGGACGTCGACGTTGCGGCCCGAACGGTCGAGCCAACGGAGGAAGCGGAGGTCGTAGGTGCGGTAGTGCGGCGGGACGCCCCGGTTGAGGAAGGGGCGGCCGAGCCGCGACTGGAGGTGCCCTCGTGTCGCGTACCAGGTGTCGCCGTGACCGTCGCCGTCGTCGTCGCGGAAGTTGTACGCCTGCCAGGTCCGCGTGGGGAGGACCACCGCGACGCGATGCTCTCCCAGGTGCTTCGGCGCCACGACGAACGGCGCAAAGCCGAGTCGACCGGACGCGACGATCCTGGCGAAGTAGAGACCGCTCGGCCACGCGCCGACCGGAATGCGGACGGACGCTCCGGAGCGAAGCGAGGAGAACCGACGCGGGGCACCGACCGGCACGCCCTCCATTCGCTTGTCGCCGATCGTCAGCTGCTGTTCGGGGCCGACGTGGAAGATCTGGAGGCTGGCAGAGCGAACCGACGTCCAGACGCGGAGCTTCGCGATCTCGCCGGCCCGGTAGCTCTCGAGTGGAAACGCGGCCTCGATCGCGTCGGGCTCCTGCAGCCGAGCCTTCGCGGCCGCGTAACCCTCCTCCTCGTACTCCTCGTCCTCATGCGATCGCTGCGTGACCTGCTGCGTTGCGGGGGCGGGCCGATCGCCCGCGGCGGGCGCGGCGATGCCGAGAAGCAGCACGGCGATCGCGATGCCCGCGAGTGTTGAGGTGATGCGCGTGGTAGCCATGCGGCCACCGTCGAAGCGGCTCTAAATGGCCCTCTCATCGGGTCCTAACGGCGCGCTAACGCAGGGTCGGCCGGGCTTTTAAAAGTTTGTATGGCCTGTTACAACCGGTGAATGCTCGAGTTCAGGATCCTCGGCCCTCTCGAGGTGCTCGACGACGGAGCGACCGTCCCGCTGGGCGGGAGGAACCAGCGCGCGGTCCTGGCGCTGCTGCTCCTGCGCGCGAACGAGCCCGTCTCGACGGAGCGGCTGGTCGACCAGCTGTGGGGCGAGCACCCGCCGCGGACGGCGACGACCTCGCTCCAGAACGCCGTCGTCCAGCTGCGGAAGCTCCTCGGTGCCGGGCTGCTGCTGACGCGGCCGGGCGGCTACGTGCTCGAGCTCGACCCGGATCAACTCGACCTGACCCGTTTCGAGCGGCTCGTCCGGGAAGCCCGGTCTGCGGAGCCCGACCAGAAGGCGGCTCTCCTGCGTGAGGCACTCGGGCTGTGGCGCGGCTCGCCGCTCGCCGACCTCGAGTCGGAGACGTTCGCCCAGGGCGAGATCCACCGGCTCGAGGATCTGCGGCTCGGCGTCCTCGAGGAACGGATCGCCGCCGATCTCGAGCTCGGCGCCGACGCCGAGCTCGTCTCGGAGGTCGAGGCGCTCGTGCGCGCGCAGCCGCTGCGCGAGCGCCTGCGCGCCCACCTGATGCTCGTCGCTCTACCAGTGCGGCAGGCAGGCCGAGGCGCTGGCGGCGTTCCACGATGCGCGCAGGACGCTCGTCGACGAGCTCGGGATCGAGCCGGGCCCGGAGCTGCAGGCGCTGTACGGCTCGATCCTGCGGCAGGAGCGCGCCCTCGTCCGGGTCGCACAGCCGGCGCTCGAGGACCACTACGACGAGGTGATCCGGGCGTTCTCGGCCGGGAGGCTCGTGCCCGTGCTCGGCCCGGGAGTCGGCGGCGTCGCGGGCCATGAGCTCGCAACGCTCCTGGCGGACCGCTTCGAGCTCGACGTCGACGGGCGCGGCCTCGCCTACATCTCGCAGGCGGTGGCCGCGCGGAACGGCGTCGGCCCGCTGCACGACGAGCTCCACCTCGCGCTCGCCCGGGACTTCGAGCCGTCGCTCCTGCACGGCTGGCTCGCAAGCCTGCCGCCGCTGCTCCGACGGCGTTCGCTCCCGCAGCAGCTGATCGTCTCGACGTCGTTCGACACCGGGGTCGAGAAGGCGTTCGCCGCCGCGGACGAGGAGCTCGACGTGGTGCTGTACGTCGCCTCCGGCAGGGACCGGGGGAAATTCCTGCACATCCTCCCCGACGGGGAGTCGGTCGTCGTCGAGCAGCCCAACGCGTACACGGGTCTCGCACTCGAGGAGCGGAGCGTGCTGCTGAAGATCCACGGGCACGTCGATCACGGCGCGACGCGGGAGCTGGAGAGCTTCGCCGTCAGCGAGGACGACCACATCGACTACCTGGCCGGTGTCGAGGCCGCGGGCACGGTTCCCGTGCAGATCGCGGCGCGGCTGCGCCGCAGCCACCTTCTCTTCCTCGGCTACGCGGTCGACGACTGGAGCCTGCGGGTGTTCCTCCGCCGGGTCTGGGGACACGACCGGCTCGCGTACCGCTCCTGGGCGGTGCAGTCGGCGGCCGAGTCGCTCGCGCGCGAGCTCTGGCGCGAGCGGGGCGTCGACGCGTACGACGTCGGGCTCGAGGGCTACTCCGAGCAGCTGGCGCGCGTGACCGCCGAGCTGCTCCGAGCTGGACGCGGCCGTATGAGCGACGCGCTGGACGCTTCCGGTGCGGCCCTACAAGGGCCTCGCGCGCTTCGACGACTCGGAGCTCGACGAGCGGTTCTTCTTCGGCCGCGACCGCGAGACCGAGGTCGTCGCCTCCAATCTGGTCGCGTCGCGCCTGACCGTCCTCTACGGCCCGAGCGGCGTGGGCAAGAGCTCGCTGCTGCGGGCCGGTGTCGTCCGGCGACTTCGCGCGCTCGTGCCGGCGGGCGGCGCTGCCGGCAGCGGCGACGGCGCGCTCCCGGTCGTCGTCGACGAGTGGCGCGACGATCCGCTGGCCGCGATCGCCGTCGGCTGCCGGCGCGGACGTGCCGGACTCATCCGATCGGACTGGCCGACGCGCTTGCGGAGCGCTCGGCGGAGGTCGGCGGCGAGATCTACCTCGTCCTCGACCAGATGGAGGAGTACTTCGTCTACCACGCGCGTGACGCGCGGCGGCCCGTTGCGCGAGGCGCTGGCGGAGATCCTGAACCGGCCGACCCTCCGCGTGCACGTCCTGCTCGGGATTCGCGACGACGCCCTCGCGGAGCTCGACGCCTTCAAGGGCCGCGTGCCGGGGCTCTTCGGGAACGTCCTCCGGCTCGACCACCTCGACGTCGACGCGGCTCGTGCCGCGATCGTCGAGCCGCTCGCGGAGCTCGAAGCGCTCGGCGGCCCTCGCGTCGAGGCGGAGCCGGCGCTCGTGGCGGCCGTCGTCGACCAGGTCGCGTCGGGACGGATCGAGCGACAGGCTCGCCGGCCGCGGCATGGTCGCGGGCGGGGCGAAGCGCGGCCGGGTCGAGGCCCCGTACCTCCAGCTCGTGATGGACCGGATCTGGGAGGTGGAGCGCGAGCGCGGCTCGGACGTCCTGCGCGCCGAGACGCTCGCGGAGCTCGGCGGAGCGGGCAGGATCGTCCAGCAGCATCTCGAGCGTGCGCTCGCGAAGCTGGACGAGCCGGAGCGCGAGCTCGTCGCGCGGCTCTTCCACCAGCTCGTGACGCCGTCCGGGACGAAGATCGCGCACGCCGTCGGCGACCTCAGCCGGTACGCGGGCGAGTCGCCGGCGCGGCTCGAGGAGCTCCTGCACGCGCTCTCGGACGAGCGCGTCGTGCGCGCGCTTCCCGGCCGGAACGGCGGCGGCGCCCGCTACGAGATCTTCCACGACGTCCTCGCGGACGCGGTGCTCGACTGGGGCGCGCGTCACGAGGCGGAGCGGCTGCTCGCGGAGGAGCGGGCGGCGGCGAAGCGGCGGCACCGCCGCCTCGCCGCGATCATCGGCTTCGGTGCGGTGGCGCTCGCCGCGATGGGGCTGCTGACCGCGTACGCGTTCTCGCAACGGAGCGAGGCCCGGGACAAGACGAGAATCGCACTGGCGGCGCAGGCCGAGGCCGAGCGGAGTGAGCAAAGGGCCATCGCCGAAGAGGCGAAGAAGGACGAAGCACTCAAGGAGTCGGAGCGGAGGGGCGTCCAGCTCGTCGAGGAGCGAGACCGGGCCGACGCGGCTCGTGAAAGCGAGGCGAGGCAGCGCAAGATCGCCGACGAGCGAGAGCGACCGCGCGAACACGGCGCGGCCGACCGCGCGACGACGAGCCAACGTGACGCAGCCGAATGTGGCGAAGGCGGAGACGGTCGATCGCGAAGGACGAGGCCGTCATCGCCAGGAACGACGCGGTCCAGGCGAAGAAGACGCGCTGCGCGATCGCGACGTCGCGAGAAGGCGAGCGAGAACGAGGCAGAAGCGAGGCAGCAGGCAGTTGTCTCCCGCGACCACGCGCGGCGAGCGCGCTCGTCTCTCGCGCGATCACGCTGCTTGGACAGCCGAGCCCGAGCAGAGCCTCTGGCTGGCGTTGGAGAGCGCGACGGTCGCGCGGACGCCGAGGCTCGAGATCGCCCTGCGCGACGCGCTCGAGAACATGCGAACCGCCGCCGGTGCTGCCCGGGGGCGGCGGGCTGGTGCGCACGGTGACGGTCAGCTCCGACGGCTCGCTCGTGCTGGTGCCGGCCGCCAACGGCGAGGCGAGGGTCTTCGACCTGGCGACGGGCAAGCTGCTTGCACGGATTCGCCACGGCTGCGCCGCTTGACCGCCGCAGCCTTCTCGCCCGGACGGCGAGATCCGTGCGCACCGGGGGCACGGACGGCGTCGATCCGGCGCTGGGACGCCCGCACCGGCCGATCGCTCGGACGGTCGGTCCACGGCGCCCGGATCAACGCCAGATCGCATATTCGCCCGACGGCCGCTTGTTCGCCACCGCCGCCGGCGAAGCGGCCCGCGTCTGGCTCGCAGCGGACGGCTCGTCCGTCGTGCGGCTGCCGCACTCGTTCGCGGTCGACGGGCGTCTCGTTCAACCCGGCGGGGACGCTGCTGATGACGCTTGCGCGGGACGCCCGACTGTTCTCCACGAGCGACTGGCAGCAGCCGCCGTTCGTGCTCGACCAGCCTGGCCAGATCCAGACGGCGCGCTTCGCCCCGGTCGGGCCGCTCGTCGCCACCGGCGGTCGCGACGACCTGGCGATGGTCTGGGACAGCCGGGACGGGACGAAGCGGCATCAGTCCGTCGCACACGGCGGCGACGTCACCGAGCTGGCGTGGTCGCCGAACGCCGATCTCGTCGCGACGGCGAGCTCGGACAACGGCGGGCGCGTCTTCCGGGTGGACACGGGGGTGCTCGTCACCTTCCTCGGCGCCCACTCGAACCAGATCGTCTGGATCGCGTTCAGCCCGGACGGCAGCCAGATCGCGACGGCGTCGCTCGACGGCACGGCGCGCATCTGGGGCGGCGGCGTCGACGTTCGCGCGTCGACGTCGGCTGCTGGGCCACTCGGCCAGGTGCTGGACGTCGTCTTCGCGCCCGACGGTCGGCAGCGTCGTCACGGCGAGCGAGGACGGCTCCGCGCGCATCTGGAGGACCGGCGGTCGACCCGATCATGTCGCTCGTCGGCCGCCACGCGGGCTCGGGCGCGCGGTGGCGTTCAGCCCCGACGGCGCGCTGATCGCCAGCGTCGGCCTCGACAGGCGCTGCGGGTCTGGCGCCGGGACGGCACCGCGAGTCCGCGACGGTCTCGCACCCGCGCAGCTCGTCGACGTGGCGTTCTCGGAGGACGGAACGCTGATCGTGACCGCAGGCCTGGACGGCGTCGCCAGGGTCTTGCGCGTCGCGGACGGGGCGAGGGTGCAGTCGTTCACGCACGGCGCGCCGCTGGGCTCGGCCGCCTTCGACCCTGCGGCCGAAGCGCGTGGTGACGGCAGGCGCGGACGGCATCGCCCGGATCTGGAGGCGCGAGCGGCGGGTCGCCGCGCGAGCTCCGGCACGGCGGCGGCGCGGTCACGGCCGCCGTCTTCAGCCCTGACGGGCCGGTTCGTCGCCACCGCGGGCCAGGACACGGAGGGCCGCGTCTGGCGGGCCGCGACGAGCAAGCTGCTCGGGAAGCTGAACGGGAGCACGAGGACGATCTGACGTCGATCGCGTACAGCACGGACGGAAGCTTGCTCGCCACGTCGAGCATCGACGCCGACGGGCACATCTGGAACGCCGAGACGTTCGAGCACGTGCGCCCGCTGCGCGGGCACGCCTCGATCGTCAGCGACATCGCCTTCAGCCCGGACGGCCGCTGGCTCGCGACCGCAGGGCCGACCACGGTCGGGATGTGGGAGACGGGAACCGACCACGCGGATCGAGAAGGGGACGCCGCTGCTCTTCCTCCGCGGCCACGTCCCGCGCGTCCGGGGCGTCGCCTTCGCTCCCGACAGCCGGCGCGTCGCGAGCATCGGCGACGACGGGACGGTCCGCACCTACCTCTGCGAGGTGTGCGGCACGACCGGCGAGCTGATCCGCGAGGCGCGCGCGCGGCTCGAGCGGCTCGGCGCGAACCTGACGCAAGGCCGAGCGCGAGAAGTATCTCGGCGGCTAGCCCGCCCGCTCTGCCTGCTGCTCGAGCTCGTTCGCCTTCTCGGTCAAGCGCGCTGAAGCCGGCCTGCAGGAAGTCGTTCGCGCGCCGCGCGGCGAGCGACCACGTCAGCAGCCGGCCGGTGCGCGGCGCGAGGATCTGCATCGACGCGAAGACCGGCGCCGATCCACGTGCCGATGCAGCGCGTGCAGGTGACGAGCTCGCCGAGCGCCTGGCTTCATGCCGCCGTCTCGTCGGTCGGCTTCTCGTCCTCCCGTCGTAGCGCCTCGCCCTCGACGAACGGCTCGCGGACGAAGCTCGTCACCTCGTCGCGCGCGACCGTGCGGGACGGCCTTGAACGTCGCCAGGCCGAGCAGACGGCGAGGTCGAGCGGCCGCAGATGCTCGGGTCCGGCTTTCCGCGTAGCGCCGCGATCGCCGCTGACGGCCGCCGAGGCCCGCCACGAAGATGCCGACGATCGTCGGCGTAGGCGCGGTACGGCGGTTGCTGTTGCTCGGATGCCACGGGCTACGCTGTTACCCGGATGGCCGAACTCAAGACATCGGCTGGCTACGTGCCGACCGGCGACCAGCCGCGGGCGGTCGAGGAGATCTCGCGCTCGGTCCGGCGGGCGAGCGCTACCAGACGCTGCTCGGCGCGACCGGCACCGGCAAGACGGCGACGATGGCCTGGATCATCGAGCAGACTGCAGAAGCCGGCGCTCGTGATCGCGCACAACAAGACGCTGGCCGCGCAGCTCTGCAACGAGTTCCGCGAGTTCTTCCCGGCGAACGCGGTCGAGTACTTCGTCTCCTACTACGACTACTACCAGCCGGAGGCGTACGTCCCGCAGGCCGACCTCTACATCGAGAAGGACTCGTCGCGGAACGACGACATCGACCGGCTGCGCCACGCGGCGACGTCGAACCTGCTCTCGCGCCGCGACACCGTCATCGTCGCCTCGGTCTCGTGCATCTACGGCCTCGGCTCGCCGGAGGAGTACGAGAAGCGCGTCGTCTTCCTCACCGTCGGCGAGGAGACCGACCGCGACGTGATGCTGCGCAAGCTGATCGACATCCAGTACGTCCGCAACGACACGCTGCTCGGCCGCGGCCGCTTCCGGGTCAAGGGCGACGTGATCGAGATCCAGCCGGCGTACTCCGAGACGGCCTACCGCGTCTCGATGTTCGGCGACGAGGTCGAGCAGATCACGCACTTCGACCCGCTCACCGGCGAGGTCTTCGCGAAGCTCGACACGATCACGATCTTCCCGGCGACCCAGTACGTCACCTCGAAGCCGACGATCGAGCGCGCGCAGGACGAGATCAAGCACGAGCTCGAGCAGCAGGTGGCGCTCTTCGAGAGCCAGGGGCGCATGCTCGAGGCGCACCGGATCCGCCAGCGCACCGAGTACGACCTCGAGATGATGCGCGAGCTCGGCTTCTGCAACGGGATCGAGAACTACTCGCGGATCCTCGACGGCCGGCCCGCCCGGCTCGGCGCCGCACACGCTGCTCGACTACTTCCCCTCCGACTACGTCGTCTTCGTCGACGAGTCGCACCAGACGATCCCGCAGATCGGCGGCATGTACGAGGGCGACCGCTCGCGCAAGCAGACGCTCGTCGACCACGGCTTCCGCCTCCCCTCGGCGCTCGACAACCGGCCGCTGCGCTTCGACGAGTTCCTGAGCAAGGTGAACCAGCTCGTCTTCGTCTCGGCGACGCCCGGGCGCGTTCGAGCTGCGCCACTCGAAGGTGGTCGCCGAGCAGCTGATCCGGCCGACGTACCTCGTCGACCCCGAGGTCGAGCTGCGGCCGACGAAGAACCAGATCGACGACCTGCTGAACGAGATCCGCCGCCGCGAGGAGGCGGGCGAGCGGGTGCTCGTGACGACGCTGACGAAGAAGATGGCCGAGGACCTGACCGACTACCTGCTCGAGGCCGGCGTCCGGGCGCGCTATCTCCACTCCGAGATCGACACGCTCGAGCGGATCCAGATCATCCGCGAGCTGCGCCTCGGCGAGTACGACGTGCTCGTCGGCATCAACCTCCTCCGCGAGGGCCTCGACCTGCCCGAGGTCTCGCTCGTCGCGATCCTCGACGCCGACAAGGAGGGCTTCCTCCGCGGCAAGACGGCGCTCGTGCAGACGATCGGGCGCGCGGCGCGCAACGTCAACGGCCGCGTGCTGCTCTACGCGGACAAGACGACCGAGGCGATCCAGGGCGCGATGGAGGAGACGGAGCGCCGCCGCGCGATCCAGCTGGCGTACAACGAGGAGCACGGGACGACGCCGATCTCGATCACGAAGGGCGTCTCCGACATCGCCGAGTTCCTCTCGCTCGAGAACCCGAACGTGCCCGGCCGCCGCCGCCGCGGCGGGAAGGCCGAGGTCGAGGGTCTGTCGCGCGAGGAGCTCGAGAAGCTCGCCGTCACGCTCGAGGAGGAGATGTTCGTCGCCGCCGAGGAGCTGCGCTTCGAGTACGCCGCCAAGCTGCGCGACGAGATCAAGGAGCTGCGCCGCGAGCTCGCCGCGTTCGCCGAACCCGTCAGCTAGGAGGACCAGCATGTGCCGGAACATCAGAGTGCTGCACAACTTCGAGCCGGCTGCCACGCCGGAGGAGATCCACGACGCCGCGCTTCAGTACGTCCGCAAGATCAGCGGCTCGACGAAGCCGTCCAAGGCGAACGAGGCTGCGTTCGCGCTGGCCGTCGAGGAGGTCACGGCCGCATCGCAGCGGCTGCTCGACTCGCTCGTCACGCATGCCTCGCCGCGCGACCGCGAGGTCGAGGCGGCGAAGGCCAAGGCCCGCGCCGCCGCGCGTTTCGCGTAGGCGGCGGGCAGGGATAACGGCCCGGTGGTCGCTGCAATCCTCTCACTGCTCGTCTCGGGTCTGATCATCGGGCTGCTGGCCCGGTTCGCCGTGCCGGGAAGGACCCGCTGCCGATCTGGCAGACGATCCTGCTCGGGATCGCCGGGTCGCTCCTCGGCGGGATCGTCGCCGGCCTCGTCGGCGCCATCGACGGCGACGACACCCTCACCGCCGGCGAGGCGACGACGTCGTTCCTCTTTGCGCTCGCGGGCGCGATCCTGCTCCTGATCGGGTACCGGAAGCTGGTGCAGAAGCGCCCGCTCACCGGGCCCGGCGCATGAGCCCTCCTGACGTTCGACCCGGCTCATCCGGATGTCGATGGCCGCTGCCCGCTCGGCCGCGGTCGTGTGGCGCTTGAGCGCGCCCGACTCACGGACAGCGTCCTCCCACGGCGCGGGCGTCCCGCGGGCGATGATCGTCTGCGTCGCCGAGCCGCCGTCCGAGCTCGTGCCGAGCGCGTAGCCGCCCGTTAGGCAGGCGACCGCCGTCGCCACGAGCGCAACCGCGGTCAGGCGGCGGTCGAACCGGCTCGCTGCCTCGGGGATCTCGATCCCGACCGAATCCATCTCCTCCTCCTTCGTAGACAGGAGGGATGGTGGAACGGCGGTCTCATCGGGCGCTCACGCGCCGCTCACCGGCTCAGGCGGCCGCCAACGCCCCCAGCTTGTCCTTCAGGTAGCGGCTGTACGGCGCCGCGTCGATCCTCGGAGTGCCGACGACACGCTCCAGCGTCTCCTGCGGCGTGAACTTGCGTCCCAGCGCGTACAGGCGGGTCTGGAGCCAGTCGTGCAGCTGGCCGAACTCGCCCTGCTCGAACTGCTCGGGGAGGTCGGGGAGGTCGGTGAGGACCTTCTCCCAGATCTGCACCGAGACGATGTTGCCGAGTGAGTACGTGGGGAAGTAGCCGAAGCCGCCGCCCGACCAGTGCACGTCCTGGAGCACACCGAGGGTGTCCGACGGCACCGGGATCCCGAGATACTCCTCGAAGCGCCGGTTCCACTCCGCCGGCAGGTCCGTCAGCTCGAGCGTGCCCGCGAAGATCTCCTGCTCGAGCTCGAAACGCAGGATGATGTGCAGGTTGTACGTCGCCTCGTCCGCGTCGACCCGGATGTACGAGGGCTTCACGCGGTTGATCGCCCGGTAGAAGCGCTCCTGGTCGACGTCGCCGACGGCCTCCGGGAACGTCTCCTGGAACGAGGGGTAGAAGTAGTTCCAGAACTCGCGGCTGCGGCCGACGATGTTCTCCCACATCCGGCTCTGCGACTCGTGCAGCGCCGAGGAGACCCCGTGGCAGAGCGGCGTGCGCTCGAGCGTGGGCGAGACGCCGTGCTCGTAGAGACCGTGCCCGCACTCGTGCATCGCCGTGAAGATCGACGTGATGTCGTCCTCCTTGTACCGCGTCGTCAGGCGGATGTCCTGCGTCCCGGAGCTGGCGGCGAACGGGTGCACGGTCAGGTCGAGCCGCGCGAAGGACTCGTCGAAGCCGAAGCGCCTGATGATGTCGAGCGAGTAGGCGTGCTGGGCGTCGATCGGCCACGGCCCCGACATGAAGGCGTCGTCGCCGTCGACCGAGCCGATCTCGGCGATCAAGGGTACGAGCTCCGCCTTCAGGTCCTCGAAGACCGCGCGGACCTCGGCCGTCTTCATCCCGGGCTCGAAGTCGTCGAGCAGCACGTCGTACGGCTCGTCGTAGCCGTCGAAGCACTCGATGTAGCGGCGCTTCAGCTCGACCGCGCGCTCGAGGTGGGGGAGGAAGAGCTGAAAGTCGTTGTCCTCGCGCGCCTTCGCCCAGACGTCGTGGGCCTCCGCGGCCGCGCCGGTCATCTCGGCGGCGAGCTCGGCGGGGACGCGGCGCGCCTTGTCGTAGTCGCGGCGTGTCGTGCGGATCAGCGACGCCTCGTCGGAGTCGTAGTCGAGCTGCCGCTCGTACTCGGAGAGGCCCTCGAGGAGCGTCCCGATCTCGTCCGAGACGAACTTCTCATGCGCGATCCGGTCGAGCGTCGTCAGCTGCTGCCCACGAACGGGGCCGCCGCCGGGCGGCATCATCACGGTCTGGTCCCAGAAGAGCATCTCGAGGGACCGGCGGAGATCGTGGATCTCGGCCAGGCGTGTCTTCAGCTCGTCGAAACGCTCTTCCATCGTCTCTCCTCGGCTCGCAGTCGACTGACTCTAGCCGTCCTGCGTTTGCGCGCAACCGGCGACGGGGATTCGTCGTTTGAAGCTCGTACCCGAATCTGGAGGTTCGATGGGAATCATCGCGTTCATCATCCTTGGTGCCATCGCTGGGGCGATCGCCAAGGCGCTACTGCCTGGTGACGACCCGGGTGGGTTCATCATCACGACGCTGATCGGGATCGTCGGCGCGATTCTGGGAGGCTTCCTCGCAGCGGCGCTCTTCGACGCGGACCCGATGGACGAGTTCTGGGATCTGAGCAGCTGGCTGACTGCAATCGTCGGCTCGATCGTCCTGCTGCTGATCTACCGCGCCGTCGCCGGGCGTGGGGGCCGAAGGGCCACGGTCTGACCCGACGCCGGCTCAGCCGGCGCTGAACGACAGGGGCTGGCGGCCGCGGGGGAACGTCCTCACGGCCGTCAGCCCCCAGCCGTCCTCGCGCCAGATGTAGGTGAGGATGCGCAGCGCCTCCGCTTCGATCTCGTAGACGTGCAGGCCGCGCGCCTCGCCGCGACGGTTGGGGCGAGGCTGGCCGAACCCCGGCGCGATCGAGACGACGACGGCGTGCTCGCCCGACGGTGTCGACAGCTCGAACTCCCGGCGCTCGGCGACGGTGCTCTGGTGGATGTGGCCGGCGAGGATCAGGTCGGCGCCGGCCTCGACGAGCCCGGCGAGCACGCGGTTGCGCTTCGCGACCGGCTTCTTCCGGGAGCGCCACGGCGCCCCGAGCAGATGGTGGTGGAACGTGACGATCCGGTAGGCGCGTCTCGGGGAGGCCGGCGAAGGTCTGGGCCGCCTTGTCGACCTGCGCGTCCCGAAGCCGTCCCGACTGATGACGCCACGGGCGGACCGAGTTGAGGCCGGCGACGACCAGGGTGTCGGAGCGGTACGTCGGCTCGGTCGTCTCCCAGAGCCGCTCGAACTCGTGCCACGGCTGGGTGAACCGCTTCGGAAAGGTGTAGGGGATGTCGTGGTTGCCGGGGATCGTCACCAACGGCAGCTGGAGCCCCCGGAGGAAGTCGGCGGCGCGCTCGTGCTGGCTGCGCAGCCCCCGGTGCGTCAGGTCTCCGCTCGCGATCACGAGCTCCGGGCGCGACTCCTCGACGAGGCGGCCGAGCGCCTCGAGCGACTCCGGCTTGTCGTTGCGGCCGAAGTGCAGGTCCGAGACGTGGAGGACACGGGTCGACACAGGCGAAGGAGGCTATACAGTTCGACCATGGCCGACACCGGTTCAGACACGGATTCCGGCTCCGAGCCCCCGGAGATCTTCGACGATCTCTACCTCGGCCTGCGGGCCGGCGGCGCGCTGCGGAAGCAGCGGCGCGGCGAGCCGCTGACGACCGAGGAGCAGGAGGCGCTCGGGCGCTGGAACCGGCTCTCGATGGCGCGGAAGACGATCGCCGTGGGCGCCTTCGCCGTCGGCACGTTCGGCCTCGGCTTCACCCTCGGCGGCCTGATCTTCGGCCGCTGGCGCAAGGCCTGACGGCCGTCCGCGCCGGCCGGAGGCCGTCAGGAGCTAGCTCGCCTCCGCGTCCTTCGCGGAGAAGATCACCGCCGGCACGTCTTCCTCGGCCGGGTCCTTGTCCCGCACGACCACGTCGATCAGCGTCGCGATCACGGCTGCCAGCGGGATCGCGAGGATCACGGCGAAGCCGCCGAAGAGCAGGCCGCACGCCGTGACGGAGACGAGCACGACCAGCGGGGTCAGCCCGACGGCGTCGCCGAGCACGCGCGGGATCACGAGGTAGTCCTCCAGCAGCCGCACGACGAGCACGGCGAGGCCGGCGGCGACCGCCGTCTCCCACGAGACCGTCAGGCCGACGCCGACGGCGAGTGCGCCCGCGGCGAGCGGCCCGACCACGGGCACGAGCTCGACGACGCCGGCGAACGCGCCGATCAGGATCCAGTAGGGCAGGCCGATCGCCCAGAAGGCGAGCGAGAGCACCGTGCCGACGAGCACGATCAGCACCGCCTGGCCGCGCACGTACGCACCGAGCTTCGCGTCGATCAGCTCCCACGTGTCCCGGACGCGCTTCCGCTTGGGACGCGGCAGCAGCGAGCAGAGCAGGTCCTCGGCGCGCTTCCGCTCGAAGATCCAGTAGGCGGCGCTCGCGAGGACGAAGAAGATCCCGAGTGCGACCTCGAACACGGTCAGCGTCACCTCGACCGCGGGGTCGACGAGGCTCTCGCCCGAGGGCAGGTCCTCGAGGCGGCGCTGGACGCCGACGAGGATGTCGTGCTTGATCCCGGTCGACTCGCGCGCCTGCTCGCCGAGCTCGGACCGCGTCTGAGGGAGGCCGCCGACCGCTTCGTCGATCTGGTCGATCGCGCGCGGCACGACCGCCCAGAGGAACCCGGCGATGAGGCCGATGAAGACGACGTAGTGGAAGGCGATCCCGGCCCCGCGCGGGATCCCGCGTTCCGCGAGCT
This sequence comes from uncultured Gaiellaceae bacterium, assembly GCA_963827015.1. Lineage (GTDB taxonomy): Bacteria > Actinomycetota > Thermoleophilia > Gaiellales > Gaiellaceae > Gaiellasilicea. The sequence goes on from CAWGZI010000010.1 coordinate 229,960, forward strand.
TCTCGACGGCGGGCCGCATCGCGGCGGCGAGGATGAAGGCGAAGAAGAGGAGCGCCGCGAGCAGCTTCAGCTGCCAGAGCGCGAGCGCGAGCACGACGATTCCGCCGACGACCAGGGTCGCGATCGCGGCGCGCTTTGCTGTTTCCTTCACCGGCGCAGCGTTCCCCGCCGAGCCGTTCGCTACCCTTGTACGAACATGTGTTCGCGCGCTAGAATGGTCGCCGACATGGCCGCCGACGAGCTGATCGTCCACGGGGCCCGCGAGCACAACCTCAAGGACATCGACGTCCGGCTGCCGCGGAACAGCCTCGTCTGCATCACCGGACTGTCCGGCTCGGGCAAGTCGAGCCTGGCGTTCGACACGATCTACGCCGAGGGCCAACGCCGCTACGTCGAGAGCCTCTCCGCCTACGCGCGCCAGTTCCTGCAGATGATGGAGAAGCCCGACGTCGACTCGATCGACGGGCTCTCGCCGGCGATCTCGATCGACCAGAAGACGACCTCGCGCAACCCGCGCTCGACGGTCGGCACCGTCACCGAGATCTACGACTACCTGCGCCTGCTCTACGCGCGCGTCGGCCGGCCGCACTGCCCCGTCTGCGGGCGCCCGATCGCCGGCCAGAGCCTCGACCAGATCGTCGAGCAGATCCTGGCCCTGCCGGAGGGGACGAAGTTCACGGTCAACGCGCCGGTCGTGCGCGACCGCAAGGGCGAGTTCCGCGACGTGCTCGACGAGCTCCGCGCCGACGGCTTCACCCGCGTCAAGGTCGACGGCGAGATCCGGCTGCTCGAGGAGGAGATCGTCCTCGACAAGAAGTTCAAGCACGACATCGACGTCGTCGTCGACCGGCTCGTGCTCAAGCCCGACCTGCGGCAGCGCCTGACCCAGTCGGTCGAGACCGCCGCGGCACTCGCCGACGGCCTCGTCGCGATCGACGTCGTCGACGGGGAGACGATGCTGTTCAGCGAGAAGTTCGCCTGCCCCGAGCACGGCGTCTCGCTGCCGGAGCTGCAGCCCCGCATCTTCTCGTTCAACTCGCCGCACGGTGCGTGCCCCCGCTGCACCGGGCTCGGCTCGCAGCTGGAGATCGACCCCGACCTGATCGTCCCGGACACCTCCGTGACGATCGGCGACGGCGCGCTCGTGCCCTGGTCGGTCGGCAACGGCGGCTTCTACGACTCGATCGTGCAGGCGATCTGCGACCGCTACGAGATCGACCCCGACACCGCCTGGCGCGAGCTGACGACCGAGCAGCAGGACCTCTTCCTCCACGGCACGAAGGGCGACAAGCTCTACGTCCAGTACCGCAACCGGATGGGCCGGAGGCGCTCGTACACGATGGCCTTCGAGGGGATCGTGTCCTCGCTCGAGCGCCGCTACAAGGAGACCGACTCGTCCCAGCAGCGCGAGCGGATCGAGGAATACATGAGCTTCCGGCCCTGCCCGACCTGCAAGGGGGCACGGCTGAAGCCCGAGGTGCTCGCGGTCACGGTCGGGGGCGAGTCGATCCACACGTTCACGCGCATGTCGGTGACGCGGGCACTCGGGTTCCTCGACGAGCTCGGCCTGACCCCGACCGAGGAGCTGATCGGACACCGGATCGTCAAGGAGATCCGCGAGCGGCTGACGTTCCTCGACAACGTCGGCGTCGGCTACCTCCAGCTCGACCGCGCCGCGAAGACGCTCTCGGGCGGCGAGGCGCAGCGGCTGCGGCTGGCGACCCAGATCGGCTCGCAGCTCGTCGGCGTCCTCTACATCCTCGACGAGCCGTCGATCGGCCTCCACCAGCGCGACAACGACAAGCTGATCGGAACGCTCGAGCGGCTGAAGGCGCTCGGCAACACCGTCCTCGTCGTCGAGCACGACGAGCAGATGATGCGGACGGCCGACCACCTCGTCGACATGGGGCCAGGCGCCGGCGAGCACGGCGGCCACGTCGTCGCCGAAGGCACGGCGAAGGACGTGATGCGGGTCAAGGGCTCCGTCACGGGCCAGTTCCTCTCCGGTGCGCGGCGGATCGCGATCCCGCCGCGGCGCGAGGACGACCGCGGCCACTTCACCGTCCGCGGCGCGGCCGAGAACAACCTGAAGCAGATCGACGTCGAGTTCCCGGTCGGCAAGTTCGTCGCCGTCACGGGCGTCTCGGGCTCCGGCAAGTCGACGCTCGTGAACGAGATCGTCTACAAGGCCGCGGCGAACCGGCTCAACCGGATGCGCGTCAAGCCGGGCGAGCACGAGACGGTCGAGGGGATCGAGGTCTTCGACAAGGTGATCGACATCGACCAGAAGCCGATCGGCCGCACGCCGCGCTCGAACCCGGCCACCTACATCGACCTGTTCACGCACATCCGGGAGCTCTACTCGCTGACCCCGGAGGCCAAGGTGCGCGGCTACAAGCCCGGCCGGTTCTCCTTCAACGTGCGCGGCGGCCGCTGCGAGACCTGCAAGGGCGACGGGACGATCAAGATCGAGATGCACTTCCTCCCGGACGTCTACGTGCCGTGCGAGACCTGCCACGGGCACCGCTACAACAAGGAGACGCTCGAGGTCCGCTTCAAGGGCAAGTCGATCGCCGACGTGCTCGAGATGTCGGTCGAGGAGGCGCTGACCTTCTTCGCGAAGATCCCGAAGCTGCGGCGCCGGCTGCAGACGCTGCACGACGTCGGCCTCGACTACATCAAGCTCGGCCAGCCGGCGACGACGCTCTCGGGCGGTGAGGCGCAGCGCGTGAAGCTCGCTGCCGAGCTCTGCAAGGTCGCGACCGGGAGCACGCTCTACATCCTCGACGAGCCGACGACCGGCCTCCACTTCGCCGACATCGAGAAGCTGCTCGAGGTGCTGCAGCGGCTCGTCGACGCCGGCAACACGGTAACGGTGATCGAGCACAACCTCGACGTGATCAAGCAGGCCGACTGGGTGATCGACCTCGGGCCGGAGGGCGGCGAGGCCGGCGGCGAGCTGATCGCGGCCGGGACGCCCGAGCAGGTCGCGGAGACCGAGGGCTCCTTCACGGGCCAGTTCCTGCGCCAGGTGCTCGCCGCGCGCGGCGAGCCCGTCGCGGCGTGAGCCTCACCGAGGTCGCGCCCGGCCTGCGCCGCTGGACGGCCTGGCACGACCACTGGGAGGAGGACGTCGGCTCGGTCGCCGTCGACACGGCCGACGGCCTCGTCCTGATCGACCCGCTCGATCCCCCGGCCGAGCTCGCACGTCCGGCGCACGTGCTCGTGACGGTGTACTGGCACGCGCGCGCGACCGCGGCACTGCAGGCGCCCACCTCGGCGCCGTCGCGCTCCCTGCGGCCGCTCGCGAACCGAGGCATCGAGGCCGCCGACCGCGGCCACGGGGCTTCCCGGCGGGATCCGCGCCTTCCAGACGGCCCGGGCGGCGGAGGCGGTCTACTGGCTGCCCGAGCAGCGCGCCGTCGTCGTCGGCGACGTGCTCCTCGGCGCCGGCGCCAAGCCGCGCCCCACGGACGAGCCGCTCCGGCTCTGCCCCGAGCGCTGGCTCGGCAAGCCGACGCACGCCGACCTCCGCACGTCGCTGCGGCCGCTGCTCGACCTGCCCGTCGAGCACGTGCTCGTCTCGCACGGCGCGCCGGTGCTCGGCGGCGGCAAGGCGGCGCTCGAGCGCGTTCTGCGTTAGACGCAGGGCTCGGGAGAGAAGTCCTGGTGGCCCCGACCCTCGTGGCAACGCTGCGCCCAGCGGGCTGAGTCGATCCGCCACGACCCGTCCTCGCGACGTGTCAGAGCCAGCTCGTACCGGCGTGCCCGAACCGAGTCGTCGCCGAGCCCGTCGATCAGGACGGAGACGGTGCCCGAGTCGCCGATGGAGTTCCCCTGGACGGAGCGGCTGCCGCTCTCCTGCTCCCTGGGCGCGAGGAAGCGGTTTGCGAGCTGCGTGAGGTCGCGCTCCCAGGGCTCGTCGACGCTCTCGGCGTGGTCGTTGAACGCGTCGACCGGCAGCCTTCCGGACGCCGGCACGCCGGTGACCGGTGTCGTCTCCGTCTCCGTCTCCGTCTCCGTGTCGGTCTCGGTCACCGTGACCGTCGTCGCCGTCGTGACCGTCACGGTCTCTGCCGCCTCGCCGCCGCCGCCGGCACACCCGCTCGCCAGCAGCACGACCAGGAGCGCGGGCGGAGCGCGCGTCAGAGCACCGCCTGCGTCTGCGTCACCCGCGCGACGTGCTTGCCGGACTCGTCGAAGACGTCGGTCTCGACGACGATCGTCCGGCTGCCGCGGTGGAGCGGCCGGGAGCGCGCCTCGACGACGCCCGATCTCACCGCGGCGAAGAAGTTCGTCTTCGACTCGATCGTCGCCGTCGCCGTCGAGCCCTCCGGCAGGTTGAGGTAGGCGCAGAAGGCGCCGACGGAGTCGGCGAGCCCCATCAGGACGCCGCCGTGCAGCAGCCCCGCAGCAGTCGTCAGCCGCTCCTCCCAGGCGATCCGGCCGCGCACCTCGTCGGGAGACGCGGCGAGCATCTCGATCCCGAGGGTGTCCGTGTACGGCATCGCCTCGCGCACCGTCGTCGTCAGCTCCCGATCCGCCTGCACGCGAGGCGAGCCTACTCGATCGTCTCGAGGAAGCCGCTGAACCGAGTCTCGACGTTCGGCCAGTAGCGCAGGTGCGCAGCGTCCCTACGGTGAGACTTCATTCCGCCGCGGGAGCCGAAGGGGGCGCCCACGGCGGTCAACAGAGAGGGGAGAGGTAATGAAGCGTGCTGTGCTTGCGGCGCTTGCTGCCATGCTCGTGCTCGCTGTGGCGGCCACACCGAGCCTTGCCGGCCCGTTCGCGACCATTGGCGTGACGTTCTCGGGCGACTACCACTCGGCGACGATGACGTCGTCGAAGGGTGTGTCGCACTACGACGTCGTGCTCTGTGACGGGACGTCCTTCCGCACGGAGCTGTCCGGAGACGACCACGTGGTCACCGCGGGGCCCTACGACGCGCAGATCGTCAGCGTCACGGTCAAGTCTGGACGGACGGAGCTTTCCTTCCTGTCCGGCTTCTCGGGCGATTGCAAGAAGACGCCGCCCCCGCCGGACCCGAAGTAGTTTGAATCCACGATGCGGCCGCGGGCGCTCGTCCGCGGCCGCGTCCGATCCGGGAGCAGGACGGAAAGGAGCCGTTCGATGAAGAAGGAATCGATTGCGATCGCACTCGCGGCGCTCGCTGCCGCCGGCTCGCTGGCGGCGATCGCGGTGTTGACAGCGGCTCCGCCGGCGCGCGCGGCCGCACTGCTGTACCCGGACCTGAAGACGACCCCGCCTTCGGAGCTCCGTCTGGAGACCGTCGTGATGCCGGACGGCGCCGTCCGAAACCTCCTCCGGTTCTCGAACACCGTCTGGAACGCAGGGCAGGGGCCGATTGAGTTGCGCGGCAGCCTCACGAGCAACGGAACCGTGACCCAGAACGTCTACGACGACAGCGGCGCCGTCGCCTCGTTCGCCGTGGGACAGAACTTCACGTTCCACGAAGGGCACAACCACTGGCACTTCGACGACTTCGCCGAGTACCAGCTCTGGACGAAGAGCGCTTATGACGCCTGGGTCGCCAGCGGGCGGTCGATCGGTCAGGCGCAGCGCGTTGGCTCGAAGTCGACGTTTTGCCTGATGGACACGGAGATCGTCCAGTCGCTGCCGGGCACCCCGGGCTCCGCCGTCTACCGTCAGTGCGGCCTCGAGCTGCAAGGGATCTCGGTCGGGTGGGGCGACACGTATCGGTACTACCTCGCCGACCAGTGGATCGATCTCGGCGCGTCGACGCTCGCGGACGGGACGTACGTCCTGCGTTCGGTCGCCGATCCCAAGAACAGGCTCTTCGAGAGCGCGAACCGCGCCGACGAGTCGCGCGAGAGTCTCGTCGCGAACGAGGCTGTCACGACGTTCACCGTGCAGCGGGCCAGGCTCAAGGTCGGAGGAGGCGGCCCGAAGCGTTGATCTCCTGACACCGAACCAGGGTCGGCGCGGCACTCGTTGCTGCCGATCGCGTCTCTGTGAGGCGCCGACTCTTTCACCTCGCGCAGGCCTCGGCGCCGCGGTCACCTTCGCCCGCTGCGGCGTCGAGGAAGATGCACCTCCAGCTCCGTTACCGGCTCCCGAGCGCGAACGAAGCGGTCCGGCTGCCGGCACCGCCCGCCTGACCACTACGCTCGGGACGTGGATCTCGACCGCGAGTGGTGGTTGCGCGTGCCTGCCGTGCTGCTCTCGCCGCGCTCCGTCTTCGCGGCACTGCGGAACGACGAGCGGGAGGACGTCGAGGCGCGCGCCGAGCCGATCCTCGCGCTCACACTGCTCGCCGGCGTGGCCGTCGCTCTCGGCACGACGACCGCCCGCACGCTCTACGACGACCCGCTCTACGACCTGCTCACGCTCGCAGTCTGGATCGTGATCGCCGGCGGCTTCGTCGCGTTCGCGGGCTACTACATCGTCGGCGGCGCTCTCTACCTCGGCGCGCGCGGGCTCGGCGGTCAGGGGACGTTCCGGCGTGCTCGCCACGTGCTCGGGTTCGCGGTTGCGCCGCTCGCCCTCTCCGCGCTGGTGCTCTGGCCCCTCGGGTTCCTGCTCTTCGGCACGGATCTCTTCAAGCGCGGCGGCTCGGACGCCGGGGTCGCCGGCGACGTCTTCTACGCGCTCGCGCTCGGCTTCTCGTTCTGGGCGGCCGTGCTTGTGCTCGTCGGCGTCCGCACCGTCCACGGGTGGACCTGGTGGCGCTCGCTCGGCGCGATCGCGCTCGTCGCGCTCTTCCTAGCCGCGTTCTCGTACGTCTTCTAGCGCCTCCTCGAAGAGGGCAAGCTCGTCGTCGGGCATCGAGTAGGTGTGCTGCTCCTCCGGGAAGCGGCGCTCGCGGACCTCCTCGACGTAGGTGCCGACCGCTGTCCTTGATCGCCGCGGCGAGGTCGGCGTACTGCTTGACGAAGCGCGGCGCGTGACCCTCGTACAGGCCGAGCAGGTCGTGCCAGACGAGCACCTGCCCGTCTGTGCCCGCGCCCGCGCCGATCCCGATCGTCGGTACCGAGAGCGCCTCCGTGATCCTCGTCGCCACGGGTGCGGGAACCGCCTCGAGCACGATTGCGAAGCAGCCGGCCGCCTCGAGCGCGAGCGCGTCCTCGTACAGCCGCACCGCCTTCTCCGCGGTCCTGCCCTGCGCCTTGAAGCCGCCGAGCATCGTCGCCGACTGAGGCGTCAGGCCGAGGTGCCCCATCACCGGGATGCCGGCGGCCACGATCGCCTGGACGCGGGAGAGCATCGGGCCGGCGCCCTCGAGCTTGACGGCGTCCGCCGCGGACTCCTTGACGAAGCGCACCGCGTTGTGGAGCGCCTCCTCGTCCGAGACCTGGAAGGAGCCGAACGGCATGTCCGCGACGACGAGCGGCCGGCGCGCGCCGCGGTTGACGGCGCGGGTCAGCACGATCATCTCGTCCATCGTCGCGGGTACGGTCGAGTCGTGGCCGAGCACGGTCATCGCGGCCGAGTCACCCACGAGGATCACGTCGGTCGCCGGCGGCGTCCGCGAGCCGGCCGGACGGGGCGTCGTAGGCGGTCACCATCGCGATCGGCTGGCGGCGGGCCTTCATCTCGGCCAGCTCGGGCAGCGCGAGCTTGCCGGGAGCGGGCGTGCCGGGAGCGGGCTTTCTGGGACGGGTGGTCATGCTTCCTCCTCGAGAACGACGTTGTCGATCAGACGGGTGTTGCCGACGCGCACTGCGGCGGCCAGAACGGGTGGGTCGAAGTCCGCGACCTCGACGTAGTCGACGTCGAGGCCGTCGAGGGCCGCGCGCGCGGCCTCGGCGTCGCGGGTGGCGAGCGCCCGCGGGAGCGCCAGCGCCAGCTCGCGCTCGGCGGGGGAGAGGCGCGCGTTGCGGGACGAGAGCGCGAGCCCGTCGGCATCGCGGACGGTCGGCACCGAGACGATCGTCAGGTCGAGATCGAGGTCGCGCACCATCCGCCGGAGCACCGCCAGCTGCTGCGCGTCCTTCTGCCCGAAGTAGGCGCGGCGCGGTCGGACGATGTTGAAGAGCTTGAGGCAGACGGTGGCCACACCGCGGAAGTGTCCGGGGCGGTACTCCCCTTCGAGCCCGCGCGAGAGCTCCTCGACGTCGACCCAGGTCTGGAAGCCCGGCGGGTACATCTCCTCCACGGGCGGCGCGAAGACTACGTCGGCACCCGCGGCCTCGGCGATCGCGGCGTCCCCGTCGACGTCGCGCGGGTACGCGGCGAGGTCGTCCGGGTCTCCGAACTGGGCCGGATTGACGAAGACGCTGACGACGACGGTGTCGCACTCGTGGGCCGCGCGGGCGACGAGCGACTCGTGCCCCGCGTGCAGAGCACCCATCGTCGGCACGAGGCCGACGACGCCGTCCAGGGCGCCGAGGTCGGCGATGCGGCGGACGATCCTCACAGCAGCGCCTTCGTGGTCTCGGCGAGCGCGACGTACATCCGCTCGAGCTGCGGCCGCTCGGCGCGGATCGCATCCAGATGCGCGTCGACGGTCTCCCAGTCGCCGCGGGAGATCGGGCCGGTGAGCTCGAAGCCGTTCTCGATCGTCCGCCGCATCAGCGGGTCGAGCGCCTCCGGCGGCGCGCCGGCCGCCTCGAGCAGCGAGCCTGCCGCCCGACGCAGCGTCACGAGGTAGTTCGAGGCGATCGCCGCCCCGGCGTGGTAGGCGGCGCGCTTGCCGTCGGCGAGCGCGAACGGCTCGAGCCCGAGCGTGTGCGCGAGCCAGCGGCCGACCTCGGCCGCTTCGTCGTTCTCCGCGGTGACGGCTGCGAACGCGCCGTCGAGCTGCTCGGCACCGCGGCCGCGCGTGAACGTCTGCAGGGGGTGGAGCCCGAACCGGCGCGTATGCGGGTCGAGCGCGGCGAGCGGGGTGGCGCCGCTGACGTGCGCGAGCCAGGGGCCGGGCGCGACTCCCGCGGCGACCTCGGCGATCGAGCGGTCGGGGACGCACAGGAGCACGAGCTCGGGATCGTCGGCGTCGGGATCGAGGCCGCGCTCGCGCAGGCGCGCAGCCATCGCCGAGCCGACGCGTCCGGCGCCGATCACTTGGGCTCTCTCGATCATCGGTCTGTGGCTCCAGTTCCGTGCGGATACCGGGCTGAAAGTAGTGTAGCCCCATGCGGATCCAGGTCGGCGACGCGCGCCTGTTCTTCGACGTCGAGGGCACGAAGCTCGTGGCCGAGGGGCCCTGGATGCGCGAGCGTCAGACGGTCGTGCTGCTCCACCCGGGGCCGGGCTTCGACCACGGCCTGTTCAAGGTGCAGCTCGGCCCGTGGCTCTCCGCCGGCACGCAGGTCGTCTACACGGACCTGCGCGGGGGCGGCCGAAGCGACCGCAGCGAGCCGGAGCAGCGCAACCTCGAGCGCTGGGCCGACGACGTCAAGGAGCTCTGCGACGCGCTCGGGATCGTTCGCCCGGTCGTGCTCGGGCTGGGCGTCGGCTCGGTCGTCGCGCTCAAGTACGCCGCCCGCCACCCGGAGCACCCGTCGGGGCTCGTGCTCGCGGCGCCCGTGGCGCGGATCATCCCCGAGCGCTCGGTCGAGACCTACGAGCGCCTCGGGGGTCCCGAGGCTCGCTCGGTCGCCGAGCGCTTCTACGCGGGGATGGACGAGCAGGGCTTCGCCGACTTCCTGCGCGTCTGCTTCCCGCTCCTCTCCAGCTACGCGCTCACGAGCGACGTGATCGCCCGCGCCGACTGGAACCCGGCCGTGCTGATGGAGTGGATGCGCGGCGAGGCGAAGACGTTCGACCTGCGCGAGGAGCTGGCTGCGGTGACGGCCCCGGCGCTGGTGCTGGCCGGCGAGGACGACGCCTGGGCGCCGCTCGAGTCGGTGCGGGAGGTCGTCGAGCTGCTGCCGCCCGAGACCAGCTTTCGCAGCTACACCCGCGGCCGCCACTCCGTCTTCCGCGACGCCCCGGAGGCGTACGAGGACATGCGGGTCTTCCTCGACGAGGTCGAGGAGCAGGAGGCGAGCGCGTGAAGGTCGCCGTCAACGGCACCGAGCTGTTCTTCGACGTCGACGGCGCGAAGGTGCGGCCCGACGGCCCGTGGATGCGGGACAGCCCGACCGTGATCCTGCTGCCGACTGGACCCGGCATCGACCATTCGCTGTACCGCGAGCACGTCGGGCCGGCGCTCGCAGAGGTGGCGCAGGTGATCTACCTCGACCTCCGCGGGGCGGGTCGCAGCGACTGGAGCTCCGCGGAGCACTGGACGATCGAGACCTGGGCCGACGACGTGGCGGCGTTCTGCGAGCACCTCGAGGTCGAGCAGCCGGTGCTGCTCGGCACGGGCATCGGCGGTGTCGTCGGCGTCGAGCTGGCGGCTCAGCGGCCCGACCTCGTCGGCCGGCTCGTCCTCGTCAGCACCGTCGCCCGCTACGTCCACTCCCGCTCGGTCGCGGAGTTCGACCGGATCGGCGGCCCGGAGGCGGGCGAGGTCGCGGCCCGCTACTACGCCGATCCCACCGAGCTCAACTTCGCCGAGTTCATGCGCATCTGCGTGCCCTACTACACGCGCACGCCGCTCTCGCCCGACACGATCGCGCGGATCGAGATGAACGTCGCGCTCTCGGCGCACTGGGACGCGACGAGCGCACGCGACTTCGACATCCGCGAGGCCGCGGCGCGCGTCCAGTGCCCGGTGCTCGTGCTCGCGGGGGAAGACGACCCGTCGACGACGGTCGCGGGGATCGACGAGCTCGTGGAGGCGCTCCCGGCGCGCCTGCTCCGCTACGAGCGCTTCGCGGACACCGGCCACGGTGTCTTCCGCGATCGGCCCGAGGCGATCGCGCTCGTGAGCGAGTTCCTACTCGCGTCCGAGTCGCCGTAGGAGGTTCGCCCGCACGTCGGGCCACTCGTCGTCGATGACGCTGTACCACGCGGAGTCGCGCCGCTGCCCGCCGCGGACCAGCATCGCCTTGCGATGAACGCCCTCGAACTGCGCGGGCAGCGCCGCCATCGCGCCGCGCGAGCGCTCGTTGCGGGCGTCCGTCTTCAGCTCCACCCGCAGGCAGCCGAGCCGCTCGAACGCGTGCTCGAGCATCAGCAGTTTCGCCTCGACGTTGAGCCCCGTGCCCCAGGCCTCGGGCGTCAGCCACGTCCAGCCGATCTCGACCGTCCGGTGCTCGGGATGGAGCGCGAGGTAGCGGGTGCTGCCGACGACCCGGTCGTCCTCGCGGCGGATCGTGACGAGCGGAAGCTCCGTTCCGGCAGCCTTGTTCGCGAGCGCGTCGCCGACATACGCGTGCATCTCCTCCGGCGTCGTCGGCTGGAAGACGCTCAGCCACTGCCACGTGCGGGGGTCGCGCGAGGCCTCCCAGAGCGCCTTCCTCGTGCTCCGGCCCGAGCGGTTCCAGGCGCACGAGCTCTCCCTCCAGAGTCGGGGTCGTCCACTCCACTAGAATGCGAGCATGCCGATCTACGAGTACGCGTGCATGGAGTGCGAGTCGCACTTCGAGGAACTCGTCCGGAACGCCGAGCAGGCGGTTGCGTGCCCCGAATGCGGTGCGGGCAACGTGCTCAAGCAGCTCTCGAGCTTCGCGGTCGCGGGCGTCTCCTCGCAGCCGAAGTTCGGCGGCGGCGCCGGCGGTGGCTGCTGCGGCGGCTCCTGCGGCTGCGGCTGACCGTCCTGACCCGGGCGTAGACTGAGTGCCGTGAGCGAGCTGCTCTCCTACGAGGAGGCGACGAGCACGTGCACGCGCTGCCCGCTCGCGGCGACGCGCACCCAGGTCGTCTTCGGCGCAGGCGACCCCGACGCCGACCTGATGTTCGTCGGCGAGGCGCCCGGCTTCCACGAGGACAAGAACGGCGTCCCGTTCGTCGGCCAGGCCGGGAAGCTGCTCGAGACGCTGCTGAACGGGATCGGCCTCTCCCGCACGGACGTCTACATCGCGAACGTGCTCAAGTGCCGGCCGCCCGGGAACCGCGACCCGCAGCCCGAGGAGATCGAGGCGTGCGAGTCGCACCTCTTCCGCCAGATCGAGCTGATCCGGCCGACGCTCGTCGCGACGCTCGGCAACTTCGCCACGAAGCTGCTGTCCGGCAAGCCCACCGGGATCACGCGGGTGCACGGCGTCCCGCAGCAGGTGGCGCTCGGCGGCAACGAGGTGACGCTCTACCCGCTCTTCCATCCGGCCGCCGCGCTCTACACCCGCTCGATGCTGTCCGTCCTCGAGGAGGACTTCCGCCGGATCCCGGAGCTGCTCGGGCTGACGACTGTGGTGCCGGAGCCGGACGTGTTCGAGCTCGAGGCCGAGCCGGAGCCCGAGCATCGTCTCGAGCCGGCCGTCCAGCTCGGGCTCTTCTAGCTCCCCCGATGGAGCTGCGGTCCGGCTCGCCGGTCGAGACGGAGGCGATCGCGGCGCGCGTCGCCGCAGAGCTGGCGCCGGGCGACGTCGTCACGATCTCCGGCGAGCTCGGCTCGGGCAAGACGACGTTCGTGCGCGGCGCCTGCCGCGCGCTCGGCGTGACCGCGCCGGTGACGAGCCCGACGTACACGATCGGCCATCGCTACGAGGGCGATCCCGACGTCTCGCACCTCGACCTCTACCGCTTCACCGCCGTCTCGCCCGCCGAGTGGGGCGACCTGGAGCCGTACTTCGAGGACGCCGTCGTCTTCGTCGAGTGGCCGGAGGCGGCCGGCGGCGGGCTCCCCGCCGTGCGGGCGACCGTGCGGCTCGAGCACGTCGACGAGGAGACCCGGCGAATCGTGATCGAGGGCGACGTAACCTTCGGCCATGGCGCTGATCCTGGCCTTCGACACGGCGACTGACCGAGCTACGAGCGCCCTCGTCGAGGACGGGGAGGTGCTCGGCGAGCGCGTGTCACGGGCCTCGACGCTGCTCGCCGACGTCGATGCGCTCCTCCGCCAGGCGGGCGCGCATCCGCGCGATCTGAAGGGGCTGGCGGTCGGGATCGGCCCCGGCAGCTTCACGGGGATCAGGATCGGGCTCGCCGCCGCGCGAGGCCTCGCGCTCGCGCTCGACGTGCCGGCCGCGGGCGTCTCGACCCTGGACGCGCTGGCCGCCGGGGCTCCCGACGCGATCCCCGTGATCGACGCGAAGCGGCGGGAGGTGTTCGTGGCCGGGCCGCGGGCGGTGCGGCCCGCGGAGCTCGAGCTGGAACCGGGAGCGGTCTACGTCGGCGACGGCGCGATCCGCTACCGCGAGCTCTTCGAACGGGCCGGGGCTGAGGTGCCGCCGGACGGCGACGAGCGGCACCTGCCGCGGGCTCGCTTCCACGCCGCGCTGGCGCAGGAGTTCGGACCGGTCGACGAGGTCGAGCCGCTCTACGTGCGGCTGCCCGACGCGGTGGAGGCAGCGGGATGAGCTTCGAGCTGCGCAAGCTCGAGCTGCACGACCTGAACGACATCGAGCGCATCGAGCGCGAGTCGTATCCGACCCCCTGGTCGCGCTCGATGTTCGCGGGCGAGCTGGCGAAGCCGAGCTCGCTCTCGCTCGGCGCCTTCGACCGCGAGACCGGGGCGCTCGTGGGCTATCTCGTGATCTCTCGCTACGTCGACGCCTGGCACGTGATGAACGTCGCCGTCACGACCGAGTACCGCAGGCGCGGCGTCGCGAGCGCGCTTCTCGAGCGACTGTTCGAGCTGACGTCCTCCGACGAGCGCCGCGGCTACACCCTCGAGGTGCGCGTCTCGAACGTCGGCGCGATCGCACTCTACGAGCGGATCGGCTTCGTCGCGCGCGGCGTCCGGCGCGGCTACTACACCGACAACCGCGAGGACGCGCTGATCATGTGGCGCGACCCTGTCAGCGACGAGAAGCACGAGCCCGAGCAGGCCGAGGCCGGATGATCCTCGGTCTGGAGACGTCGTGCGACGAGACCGCGGCGGCGCTCGTGACCGAGGAGGGGGAGATCCGTGCGAACGTCGTCTCCTCCCAGGCGGAGCTGCACGCACGGTACGGCGGCGTCGTCCCGGAGGTGGCGTCGCGCCGGCACCTCGAGCTCGTGACGCCGGTCGTCCGGGAGGCCCTCGCCGACGCGGGTGCGACGCTCGACGACGTCGACACGGTCGCGGTCACGCAGGGGCCTGGCCTCGTCGGAGCGCTGCTCGTCGGCGTCTCCGCAGCCAAGGCGCTCGCCTGGGCGCGCGGGCTGCCGCTCGCGCCGGTCGACCACCTCCACGGCCACGTCGCCTCGCTCTTCCTCGAGCCCGATCCGGTCGAGCCGCCGTTCCTCTGCCTGCTCGCGAGCGGCGGCCACACGCTGCTGCTCGACGTCCGCGACCGTTCCGGCTACACGGTGCTCGGCACCTCGATCGACGACGCGGCCGGGGAGGCCTTCGACAAGGGCGCTCGCCTGCTCGGGCTCGGCTACCCGGGCGGCCGTGAGATCGACCGGCTCGCGCGCGAGGGAGATGCCGACGCCTTCGCGTTCCCGGTCGCGCGCCTCGACGGGCTCGACTTCTCCTTCTCGGGCGTGAAGACGGCGCTGCTCTACGCCGTCCGCGACCTCGGCGCCGAGGCGGAGGCGCGGAAGCCCGACCTCGCGGCTTCGTACCAGCGTGCGATCGTGCGGGCGCTCGTCGAGCGGACCCGGGCGGCCGCGGAACGCGTGGGGCACGAGCAGATCGCCGTCGTCGGCGGCGTCGCCGCCAACTCGGAGCTGCGCGAGTCGCTTCCCGGCGCGCGCTTCGCGCCGCTGGCGCTCTGCACCGACAACGCGGCGATGATCGCCTCCGCCGGGAGGTACGGCAGCCGCCTTCCCTATCCTCGTTACCTTGACCTCGACGCGTACGCATCGCGGGCCTGATCGCCTGAGCCTCGCCGGAGCGCTCGCGATCGCGGTCGCGCTCCTCGCCGCCGGCGGGAGCCGCGGCGCGGACGCGCCGGTCGCCGCGGCGGACGGTGCGGCCGCCTGGCGCGGCTTCGTCGACGGCGAGCGCGCGGCGATCGCGGTCGGCCAGCGGATGATCGTCGTGCTCCGCAGCCCCTCCCTCGCCGACCGGATCGAGGAGGCGGGGGGTACGGCGACCGAGTCGGCGATGCGCCAGTGGACGGCCGGTGCGCTCGCCGCGCAGAAGCAGGTCGCGGCACGACTCTCCCGCGAGGGAATCCAGCTCGTCCCGGACTTCATCTACACCCGTACGTTCAACGGCTTCTCTGCCCCGATCGACGGCCGCGCGCTGGCGCTGCTGGAGCGCGACCAGGACGTGCTCGGCGTCTACCCGGTGCGCGCCGCCTATCCCGCTGCGCTTTCCGCGAGCCAGCTCAGCGACGCCGCCTTCGCGCCCGGCGGAGGCCGCCGCGCAGAGGTCGGGATCCCGCGCTTCGACGGCAGCGGCGTCACCGTGGCGCTCCTCGACACGGGCGTCGACTTCACCCATCCCTTCATCCGCGACCGGCTCCAGGAAGGCGTCGACATGCTCGATCCCGAGCAACGTGGGATCGCGCGTGCTCATCCGGACGAGCCGACGCGCCTCGAGCGGCACGGGACGCAGCTGGCCGGCCTGATCGCGGGGAGCGGCGGGCCGGGCGGAATCAGGGGTGTCGTCCCGGGCGCGTCGATCCTGCCGATCCGGGTCGCGGGCTGGCAGCCCTCTGCAGAAGGCGGCTTTGCGATCTACGGACGGACTGACCAGCTGCTCGCGGGGCTCGAGCGGGCAGTCGACCCCGATGCGGACGGCGACGTCCTCGACGCTGCCCGCATCGCCGTCGTCGGAGTCACCGAGCCCTTCGCGTCGTTTCCGGACGGCCCGCTCGCGCGTGCGATCGAAGGGGCCGCGAGGCTCGACACGCTCGTCGTCGTCCCCGCCGGAAACGAAGGCCCGGCCGGCCCCAGCTACGGCAGCGTCGGCGGCCCGGGCGGCGCGCCCGCCGCGCTCACCGTCGGCGCCTCCGACCTGCGCCGTCGGACGTCGACCGTCCGCGTCGTGGTGCGGGCGGGGCTGCAGACGCTGCTCGACCGGGAACTGGCGCTCGCCGGGGCGGCTGCGCCGCGCGGAGCGCTCTCCCTGCGGGTCGCCCGGCCGAGACGCGACGCCGCGTCCGGCCCGCGCGGCACGCCGCTGGCGCGCTACTTCGACGATGAGGGCTTCAGCCTCGTCGCCGGCCGCGCGACCCTGCTCGCGCGTGCATCCGGGCCGACCGACGAGGCACGCGCCGCCGTGCTCGCCGGCGCCGCTGCGATCGTCGTCGACGGCGTCGTCCCGGCCGGCGCGCTCGGGCTCGACGACCGCCTCGACGTGCCCGTGATCGGGATTCCGCACCAGACCGCAGCCGCCGTCCGCGCCGCGCTCGCCCGCGGAGCCGACGTCCTGGTGGCGCTGGGCGCTCCCGGCTGGCGCACGAACGCCAGCCGGACGGCGATCGCGCCGTTCTCCTCCCAGGGGCTCGCCTTCGGCGGGGGGATCAAGCCGGAGCTGGCCGCGCCCGGGATCGAGCTCGTCACCGCGGACCCGGGCCGCAACGCCGACCGCAGAGCCCGCTACGCGACGATCAGCGGCACGAGCGCCGCCACTGCCCTCGCCGGCGGCGCGGCGGCCGCCCTCGCCCAGGCCCGCCCCGAGCTCGACGCACTCGCGTTGAAGGGCGCGCTCGTGGGGACGAGCGTCCCGACCGCGACGAGCCCGGTCGCGGCCCAGGGAGGCGGCACGCTCGACGCGTTCGCGGCGGCGGCCGCGGAAGTGGTCGTCGGAGCCGGCGGCCGTCGGGTTCGGTGCGGCCGACAAGGCGGGCTGGACAGCCGCGCGCCGGCTGACGGTCCGCAACGTCTCGTCCCGCAACATCCGCGTCGACGTCGAAGCCGCGACGGAGGCGATCGCGGGGCTCTCCGTGACGGCGGCACCGGCCAGGGTGCGGCTCGCCCCGGGCGCGAGCGCCGTGGTGAGGCTGACCGCGCGGCTGACGTTCCTGCCTCGCCGCATCGGCGCGATCCAGGGCCGCGCGCGGCTCGAGGTGGCGGGCGGCGGCCGCATCGTCGTCCCGTGGGCGGTCGCACTCCCCTTCAAGGGCTCGGCGCTGATCGGCGGCGTCAACCTGTCGGCGCGCTCCTTCCGCGCCTCCGACCGGGCCCCTGCCGTGCTGACCGTCCAGGCCGGGCAGGTGCGCGACCTGGCGGGGCGGCGGCAGCTGCGACCCGTCTCGCGGCTCGACGTCGAGCTCTGGCGCGGCCGCGAGCGGCTCGGGCTCGTCGCACGCCTGCGTGACGTGCTGCCTGGCCGTTACGCGTTCGGGCTCACCGGTCGCGGCCCCCGCGGACGCGCGCTCGCGAAGGGTCCGTACCGGCTGCGCGTGCTCGTCGTGCCTCCCGACGGGCCGGCGGAGGCGGAGTCGGTGAACTTCCGGATTCGCTGATCGCGGAGGGGTAGACTCCCGCGCGGCCTCGACGGAAGGAGAGACGATGTCCACGGCCGAAGCGGCGACACATCTTCGCGAGAACCCGCTCGAGCTGGCGCGCCAACAGCTGCGCCACGTCGGGGAGACGTTCGCGATCGACCAGAATCTGATCGGCGTCCTCGAGAAGTGCAAGAAGGCCGTCGAGGTCTCGATCCCCGTGACCATGGACGACGGCAGCGTCGGCGTCTTCCGCGGCCACCGCGTCACGCACAACATCGCGCGCGGCCCCTCCAAGGGGGGCATCCGCTACCACCCGGCCGTCACACGCGACGAGGTGAAGGCGCTCGCGATGTACATGACCTGGAAGTGCGCGCTGATGGGCCTCCCGTTCGGCGGCGCCAAGGGCGGCGTCGTCTGCGACCCGAAGCAGCTCTCCCGCGGCGAGCTCGAGCGGCTGACCCGCCGCTACACGACCGAGATCATCAACGAGATCGGCCCCGAGAAGGACATCCCGGCGCCGGACGTCGGCACCGACGCCAGCGTGATGGCGTGGATCTTCGACACGTACTCGATGAACAAGGGGCACTCGGTCCTCGGCGTCGTCACCGGCAAGCCGCTGGCGATCGGCGGCTCGCTCGGCCGCGAGGAGGCGACCGCGCGCGGCGCGCTCTACGTGATCGCCGACGCCCTCAAGGAGGAGGACAAGGGCATCGAAGGGCTGCGCGTCGTCGTCCAGGGCTTCGGCAACGTCGGCCGCAACCTCGCGCGCCTGCTGCACGAGCAGGGCGCGGTCGTGCTCGCCGTCTCCGACTCGAGCGGCGGGGTGCACGCGCCCGGCGGGCTCGACATCCCGGCGGTCGTGGCGTGGAAGGCGGAACACGGGACGCTCGAGGGGTATCCCGCTGCCGACGCGATCACGAACGAGGAGCTGATCCTGCTCGAATGCGACGTGCTCGCACCGTGTGCGCTCGAGCAGGTGATCTACGCCGACAACGCGGCGCAGGTGAAGGCCCGGATCGTCTGCGAGGGCGCGAACGGCCCCGTCACTCCGTCAGCGGACGAGATCCTCGAGGACCGCGGCGTTCTCGTCCTGCCGGACGTACTCGCGAACGCGGGCGGCGTCGTCGTCTCCTACTTCGAGTGGGTCCAGGGCCTGCAGGAGTACTTCTGGAAGGAAGAAGAGGTCAACGAACGGCTCGACGACATCGTCACCCGAGCCTACGAGGAGACGCTGGAGGCGAAGAAGCAGCACGGGACGAGCATGCGGATGGCGGCGTACGGGCTCGCCGTGCGGCGCGTCTCCGAGGCGACGATCACGCGGGGGCTCTATCCCTAGAGTCCGGCTGTTCGTCGCCGACGGCTGTCACCTCTGCGAGCGCGCGCTCGAGGTGGTCGAGCAGGTCTGCGCGGGCGACTTCGAGCGCGTCGACATCGCCGCTCACCCAGACCTCGAGACCCGCTACCGAGAGTCGATCCCGGTCGTCGAGATCGACGGCGAGCGGGCGTTCACGTTCTTCGTCCAGCCCGATGCGCTCCGTCAGCGGCTGAAGGCCTGCCGCTGACGGTTCCTTCCGCGCCCGCATGAACCCGTGGGCACAATGTCACGAAGGCTGTTACAAGCGACGAAGGGGAGAAGTTGGCGGATCGGTTGACGGTGGGGGTTGCTGCGCGTCTCTCCCGCTACCTGCAGGTGCTGACGCAGGCGAAGAAGATGGGCAAGGACCGGATCTCCTCGCAGGAGATCTCGGACTACACGAACATCAACGCCACGCAGATCCGCCGCGACCTCTCCGGCTTCGGCAAGTTCGGCAAGCGCGGGGTCGGTTACAACATCGACTCGCTGCTCGGCGAGATCCGGAAGATCCTGCGGACGCAGGGCCAGCACAACATCGCCCTCGTCGGCGCCGGCCGGCTCGGGCAGGCGATCGCGAGCTCGCCGATCTTCGCCGAGCACGGGATCAACATCGCCGCCGTGCTCGACACCGACCCCGAGAAGGCCGGCCGGTCGATCGGCAACCTCGCCGTCCAGCCCTACGCGCAGCTCGGCGAGGCCGTCCGGGACAACAACATCATCGTCGGCGTGATCGCAGTTCCCGCCGGCGGCGCGCAGCAGGCCGCCGACGACCTGATCGACGCCGGGGTGAAGATCATCTTCAACTACTCCGAGGCGCTCCTCGACGTGCCCGGCGACGTCGCCGTCCACGCCTCCAACCCCGCGGTCGAGCTCCTCTACGCCCTCTACTTCCACCTGACGTAGCCTCAGCAGCCGGCGTCGGCGTGCACGCACGGCGCTGCGGGCGGCACGTGCGGGTCGACCGCCGAGCTCGACGCGGTCGCGCCCCAGGCGAGCACGACGACGACGTTGAGCAGGAGGATGACCGCGCGCAGCACGAGATCGATATCGGCAGGATGCGCCGATGTCGAATCCCTCGTTCAGGCGCCGACGCCCGTGAAGATCCTGCTCTGGCACGGCTACCTGCTCGGCGGCACCGGCTCGAACGTCTACACGCGGGCGCTCGCGAGGGAGTGGACGCGAGCCGGCCACGAGGTCACCGTCTTCAGCCAGGAGCCGCACCCGGAGCGTCACGATCTCGGCGGCGCGGCCACGGTGCGGCCGGACGTCGGCGGGCTCCTGCCCGTGTTCGTGCTCGACCGCTACGAGGGCTACCAGGTGAAGCTCGTGCAGGACTGCACGCGCGCCGAGCTCGAAGAGTGGGTGGAGCGGAATGCGGCCGCGTTGCGCGAGCACCTGCCGGCCGACCTCGTCTTCGCGAACCACGTGCTGCTGGGCGGGCCGGTCGGGGCGGCCGGCGGCGCCCGGTTCGCGGTCAAGGCGCACGGCTCGGAGCTCGAGTACTCGATGCGCGGGAACGAGGAGCTGAGCGCCTGGGGACGCGAGGCGCTCGCGTCGGCGGACGCGGTCTTCGTCGGCTCGGCGCACATCCGCGAGGTGCTGGAGGACGTCGTCGGACACGTCGACCGCGTCCACGAGGTGCCGCCGGGGGTCGACGTCGACGACTGGCGCCCGCGGCCGCGCGAGGAGGCGCTCGCCGGTCTGCTCGAAGAGGCACGGCGCGATCCGCCCAACCCGGGGAACGCGAACGAGCGGCTGCCCGACGAGGGGAACGCCCAGCGGCTGGCCGCGTTCCTGGAGGGCGATCGGCCCACGGTGGTCTACTTCGGGAAGCTGCTCTACAACAAGGGCGTCCACGTGCTGCTCGAAGCGCTCCGCCACGTCGATGCACGTGCCGTGATCGTCGGCTTCGGCGACTATCGGGAGACCCTGGAGGACGCCGCCGGCCCGCGCACGCTCTTCACCGGCCCGCTGGAGCACCGGCACCTCGTCCACCTACTCGCGCTCGCCGACGCGACCGTCGTGCCCTCGATCTTCCCGGAGGCCTTCGGCATGGTCGCCGCCGAGGCCGCGGCCGCGGGCTCGCCGCCGCTCGTCGCCCGCCACTCCGGTCTGGCCGAGATCGCCGAAGGGCTGGAGCAGGAGTACCCGCCGCACCTGCGGCACCTCGCGAGCTTCACCACCGGGGACGCGGGTGAGCTGGGCGGGAAGCTGGGCGAGCTGCTTGCGCTCTCCGACTCCGACCGTGCCGCCGTCCGCGAGGCTGCCCGGAACGCGACGCTGAGCCGCTGGAGCTGGGCCGGAGTCGCACGCCGCCTGCTGCAGCCGTTCAACTACCCTCACGCCGATGGGTGACGAGCAACGGCTTGGCTATGCGGAGCTCCTCGCGGCGGCGCGGGAGAGCTTCGAGACCGGAATCGACTTCACGGTCGCCGTCGAGGAGGAGTTCGCGCTCCTCGATCCGGCGTCGCTCGACCTCGTCAACCGCTTCGAGGAGGTGCAGGCGGCGGCGAAGGGGACCCCGCTCGAGCCGAACCTCGTCGGGGAGCTGATCGCGTCCGAGGTCGAGATCAAGACCGGCCGCTGCGAGTCGTTCGCCGACGTCCCGGCTGCGATGACCGAGCGCCGCGCGCAGCTCGAGGCGCTCGTCGAGACGCTCGGGATCGGGCTGGCCGCGACAGGGACGCACCCATGGGCCGACTGGAAGGACCAGCGGATCATCGACACGCCGCACTACCGGCGCAACGACGAGCTGCTCCGCTACGTCGTCTGGCGCAACAACACCTTCGGTCTGCACGTGCACGTCGGCATCCGCGGCGCCGACCGCGCGATTGCGGTCACGAACGGCCTCCGCAACTTCCTCCCCGAGATCCTCGCGCTCTCCGCGAGCTCGCCGTTCGTCGAGAACGTGAACACGGGGCTGCACTCCGCCCGGACGCAGATCTTCACCCGCTTCTTCCCCCGCTGCGGCGTCCCGGACGCGTTCCCCTCCTGGCAGGCGTACGAGGACTACGTCCGCTTCCTCTACGAGACCGGCTCCGTCACCGAGCACACGCAGCTCTGGTGGAGCGTCCGGCCGCACCTCGCCTTCCCGACGGTCGAGATCCGGATCTCGGACGGGCAGCCCGACCTGGCCGAGGCGCAGTCGCTCGCCGCCTTCGGAGCCTCGCTGGCGTCCCGGATCGCGCGCGCCCACGACGAGGGCGAGCCGGTGGCAGACCAGCCGCACCGGCTGATCGAGGAGAACATGTGGCGGGCGATCCGGTACGGGCTCTCGGGCGAGTTCATCGACCTCGAGCGCGGCGACGTGCTGCCGGTCCGTGCCAGGCTCGAGCGGCTGCTCGAGTGGGTGGCTCCGGTCGCCGGGGAGATCGGCGCCGCGCCGTACCTCGCGCTCCCGGAGCGGAACGCGGCCGAGCGGCAGATCGCCCGTTTCGAGGAGGGCGCGACGCTCGAGGAGATCTACGCCGAGCAGGCCGGGGTCCCGGTCCGTGGCTGACGACGACGTCACCGAGCAGCAGCTGCTCGACGCGCTGCGGCAGCTGAGCGTCTCCGACGTGCTCGTCCAGACGCTCTCGACCGTCTCCTCGCTCGCCTTTCACCGGCTCGGCGGGGAGCAGCGCGACCTGGAGCAGGCGCGGCTCGCGATCGAGACGCTCCGCGCGCTCGTGCCGGTGCTGGCGGAGTCGATCCCGTCCGAGCTCGTGCGCGACTTCGAGCAGGTGACCGCGAACCTCCAGCTCGCCTACGCGGCCGCGGCCTCGGCCGCGCCGGGCTAGGCGCTCGTCGCGACGAACGACGCGCTGCCGCGGTCGACCAGGCGGTAGCCCGAGTCGAGGAAGGTCTGGCCGCCGACGAACGAGCGCCAGGAGCCGCCGTTCGCCGCGGCCACGCGGACGCCCTCGAAGCGGTAGCTGAAGCGGTTGCACGCCGGGCCGGTGCCGGCCCACGACTCGGCCGTCGCGATCGGCCGCCAGCGGCCGCTCGAGCCCGGAAGCTCGACGGGCGCCGAGGCCGGCTTGCCGTTCAGCCAGACGCGCCAGTGGTTCGGCCGGCTCGACATCTCGAGCACGGCGACGCGGAAGCGGGTTCCCTTCGGGATGCCGGACCTGAGCTCGACGTAGCGCGGGGTGGCGCCCGGGCGGGTGACCTCGTAGTAGAGGCTGCTCTCCGAGCCCGGGAACGCGCTCAGCCCGACCTGGATCCAGGCGTCGCTGCCGTTCGGGCCCTGGCCGACACCGCCGACGCCGACCCAGGCCGCGACGTGCCCGTCGGCGACTTCCGGCTTCGACAGGGCGGTCAGCGTCGCGCCGACCCCGTGGGCGCGCGTCGCGCTCGACCGACCCGCGTACGTGTAGCCGTCCGCGCACGACCGGCTCTGGGCCGGAGCCACGGGCGCGGACGACGAGGCCGCGACGGTGGCGGCGAGCAGGGGGAGGAGGAGCCGCAGGACGAGCTTGGGGGGAGCCATGCCCTTTCCTCATCGTCTCACGTCGCGGCCGTACGGATCCCCCGAACCCGGTACCTCGATCGAGTGACGCCTGCATGCGAGGCGGGCGCCGGGGCTTGTGATACATAATCCGCCGCGCCGAGCGACCTCGGCGCTGACTTTGTGACGGCTAGGTTCGGACGGAGGCTTGATGGATTTCTTCAATGACCACGCTGTTGCGTTCGCGCTCGTCTGCGCGGGCGTCGCGGTCGGATTCGGGCTCTACTTCACCTGGTGGCTGCTGAAGCAGCCCGCGGGAAGCGAGCGGATGCAGGAGATCGCGCGCGCCGTGCAGGAGGGGGCCGCCGCGTACCTGCGGCGTCAGTACATGACGATCGCGGCCGTGGCGCTCGTCCCGTTCCTGGCGATCGGCTTCTATCCCGATCTCGGCTGGGCCACGGCGATCGGCTTCGCGATCGGCGCCGTGCTCTCCGCCGCCGCCGGCTTCATCGGCATGAACGTCGCCGTGCGCTCGAACGTGCGCACCGCCGAGGCCGCGAAGCAGGGCCTGCGGCCCGCGTTCGACGTCGCCTTCAAGGCGGGCTCGGTCGCCGGGCTGCTCGTCGTCGGCCTCGGCCTGCTCGGGGTCGCCGGCTACTACGGCATCCTCACCGAGTTCGCGGACAAGAGCCAGGAGAACGCGATCGACGCGCTGATCGGGCTCGCGTTCGGCGGGTCGCTGATCTCCGTCTTCGCACGCCTCGGCGGCGGCATCTTCACGAAGGCCGCCGACGTCGGCGCCGACCTCGTCGGCAAGATCGAGGCGGGCATCCCCGAGGACGACCCGCGCAACCCGGCCGTGATCGCGGACAACGTCGGCGACAACGTCGGCGACTGCGCCGGTATGGCAGCCGACCTGTTCGAGACGTACGCGGTCACCGCTGTCGCCGTGATGCTGCTGGGCACGGCGTTCCCGCTCGGGAACCTGCCGCTCTTCCCGCTCGCGCTCGGCGGCATCTCGATCCTCGCCTCCGTGATCGGGATCTACTTCGCCCGGATCGGCAAGGGCGGCTCGATCATCAACGCTCTCTACAAGAGCGTCATCGTCGCAACCGTCCTCTCGGCGATCGGGTTCATCCCCGTGACGATGGCGTTCGACGAGGGCCGCTTCAGCTTCGGCGAGCTCTACGGCTCGGCGCTCGATCGGGCTCGCGATCACCTTCTCGCTGGTCGCGATCACCGAGTTCTACACCGGCTCCCGCTGGAACCCCGTCAAGTCGATCTCGAAAGCCTCGCAGACCGGCCACGCGACGAACATCATCGAAGGCCTCGCCGTCGGCATGCGCGCGACCGCCGCTCCGGTGATCGTGATCGCGGCCGGGATCATCGCCGCCTACGAGATCGCGGGCCTCTACGGGATCGGCGTCGCCGTGATGGCGCAGCTCTCGATGTGCGGGCTGATCGTCGCGCTCGACGCCTTCGGCCCCGTCACCGACAACGCCGGCGGGATCGCCGAGATGGCGCACCTGGACGAGTCCGTCCGCGCGATCACCGACCCGCTCGACGCGGTCGGCAACACGACGAAGGCCGTCACGAAGGGCTACGCGATCGGCTCGGCCGGCCTCGCCGCGCTCGTCCTCTTCGACGAGTACACCCGCGGCCTCGACGAGGAGGGGCTGAACGTCGAGCTTCAACCTCGGCGACCCGTACGTGATCGCCGGCCTCTTCATCGGCGGGATGATGCCGTTCCTCTTCGCCGCGCTCGCGATGACGGCCGTCGGCCGCGTCGGCGGCGAGGTCGTCGTCGAGGTGCGCCGCCAGTTCAAGGAGATGCCCGGGATCATGGAGGGCACCCAGCGGCCGGACTACAGCCGGGCGGTCGACATCGTCGCCAAGTCGGCGATCAAGAAGATGATGCTGCCGGCGCTGATCCCGGTCGCGATCCCGATCATCGTCGGGATCATCAGCCCCGAGATGCTCGGCGGCCTCCTGATCGGCACGATCGTCACCGGCCTCTTCCTCGCGATCGCGATGACCTCGGGCGGCGGCGCCTGGGACAACGCGAAGAAGCTGATCGAGGACGGCGCCTACGGCGGCAAGGGCTCGGAGGCGCACGCCGCCTCGGTCACGGGCGACACCGTCGGCGACCCCTACAAGGACACCGCCGGGCCCGGCGATCAACCCGATGATCAAGATCGCCAACATCGTCGCGATCCTGATCATCCCGCTGCTCGTCTCGATTCACGGCTAGCGGAGCCGCGTTCGAACTGCCGGAGCCGGGCGTGCGCCCGGCTCCGGCGTTCGCCGGAGCGTCTGCAAACTCCGCTTGTGACTTCTGCCGACGCCGTCGTAGGATCGCGGCGCTTGGGAAAAGGCCGTCCCCCGGGGCGTGCGGCCGCGTTCGATTACAGGGGAGAGACACATATGAGCTTGCGAAGGATGCTCGCGCTCTGCGCGGGCCTGGCCTTGGTGGCCATCCTGTTCGTCGTACCGGCATCCGGCGGCGACGACGGAGCCGAGACAGCCACGTACGTCGTCCAGCTCGTACAGGCGCCCGTCGCCGCGTACGACGGCGGCGTGTCGGGCTACGCGGCGACGAAGCCGGCGAAGGGGAAGAAGCTCGATGCTTCCTCCGAGGCCGCGCAGCGCTACGCCGGCTATCTGAAGGGGAAGCACGACCGGGCGCTCGATCGCTCGGGCGGCACCGAAAGATCTACGACTACACGGCCGTGTTCAACGGCTTCGCGGCCAAGCTGACGGAGGCCCAGGCGGCCGCGCTGGCGACGGCGAAGGACGTGCTCGTGGTCGAGAAGTCCCAGAATGTCGAGCTCGACACGTCGTCCACGCCCGCCTTCCTCGGCCTCGACCAGGCCAACGGGCTCTGGAACCAGCTCGGCGGTGTCGGCAAGGGCGGCCTCGGCAAGGGCGCCGGTGAGGACATGGTCATCGGCGATCGTCGACGGCGGCTACTGGCCCGAGAACCCCGGCTTCTCCGACCGCAAGGTCGACGGCTCGGACGGGAACCTCTATCCGCACAAGGTCACCGGCTTCTCCGGGATCTGCCAGGCCGGCGAGGATTTCCCCGCGACCACCTGCAACAAGAAGGTGATCGGGGCCCGCTTCTACAACGCGGGCATCGGCTCGATCATCGACGGTCGAGTTCAACTCGCCCCGCGACTACGGCGGCCACGGCACGCACACCGCTCGACGCTGGCGGGCAACTACGGCGTGCCGGCGACCGGAGACGCGGCGCCGTTCGGCAAGACGAGCGGCATCGCGCCCCGCGCCCGCCTCGCGGTCTACAAGGTCTGCTGGGTGACGCCGCGCATCCGCGAGCGGCTCCTGCAACTCGGCCGACACGACGCCGCGATCGACCAGGCCGTCGCCGACGGCGTCGACGTGATCAACTACTCGATCTCCGGCACGACGACCGCCTTCATCGAACTCGGTCGAGGTCGCGTTCCTCGACGCCGCCGCCGCGGGCGTGTTCGTCAGCGCGTCGGCCGGCAACAGCGGCCCGGCGGCGTCGCACGGTCGCGCACCCGAGCCCGTGGATCACCACGACCGCCGCGGGCACGCACAACCGCGACGGCAAGGGCACGGTCACGATCGAACGGCACGACCTACAACGGCGGTTCCTCGTCGGCCTCGACGGCGACCGGCCAGATGGTCGTCTACGGCGCTCCGATCCTCGGCGCGCTCGCCGACCGAGGCCGCGGCGACCCCGGATCAGAAGCAGCGCCTGTGCTTCAACGGCCTCGTGCGGCCAAGGTCGCCGGGCAAGATCGTCGTCTGCGAGCGCGGCGTCAACGCCCGCATCGACAAGAGCCTCGCCGTGCTGAACGCCGGCGGCGTCGGGATGATCATGGTCAACGCGACGCCGAACTCGGTCAACGCCGACCTGCACTTCGTCCCGTCGATCCACCTGGCGGACACGCTGTTCAGCACGGTCGAGGCGGCGGCGCAGGCCGGCAAGACGGCCTCGATCTCGAAGGGCACGATCGTCTACGACGCGCGACGCGCCCTTCACGGCGTCGTTCTCCTCCCGCGGCCCGATGCCTCGCCGGCGGCGGTGACATCCTGAAGCCGGACGTCATCGCGCCCGGGCCAGGACATCCTCGCGGCGGTCGCTCCGCCCGGGAACCACGGTCGTGACTTCGACCTGTACAGCGGCACGTCGATGTCGAGCCCGCACGTGACGGCGCTCGGCGGCGCTCGCTGAAGCAGGCGCATCCCGACTGGTCGCCGATGATGATCAAGTCGGCGCTGATGACGACCGCGTACCAGGGTCACGACTACGACCCGTTCAACTGGGGCGCCGGCCACGTCGACCCGAACAAGTCGACCGATCCGGGCCTCGTCTTCGACAGCAACCTGACCGACTGGCTCTCGTTCCTCAAGGGTCAGAACCTCTACACCGGCCCGGAGCCGGCGATCGACGCGTCCGACCTCAACTCGGCGTCGATCGCGATCGGCGACATGCCGGGCTCCCAGACGGTGAGCCGCGTCGCGAAGAGCGTCGGCTCCAAGTCCGAGAAGTACACGTTCACGACCACCGGCCTGACCGGGATCCAGGCGACGCCGTCCGTGACGTCGTTCACGGCTGCGCCCGGCTCGAGCACGCCGTGGACGGTGACGTTCCTGAACACCGGGACGCCGCTGAACACGTACTCGAAGGGCTTCATCGTCTGGACCGGCGACAAGGGTCACGTCGTGCGGATGCCCGTCGCGATCCGCCCGGTCAAGTTCCAGGCGCCGGCCGAGGTGTCGGCGACCGGGACGACCAACTCGGTGACGTACAACGCCAAGTCGGGCTTCACGGGCAGCATCTCGTACGTCTTCCGCGGCCTCCAGGCGGCGGCCGATCCGTCGGTCAAGACGCTCGGCACCGATCCGGCGTGCTCGTTCAACACCGCGAACCCGGATGCGGACGTCGCGGCCGGCAAGGCGAACGTGAGCACGTTCGTCACGCCCGCCAACGTCAACTACGTCCGCTTCCAGACGTTCGGGGCTGACGCGAGCGCATCGGCGCACGACCTCGACATGTTCCTCTACCGCGCCGCACCGGGCTCGAGCACGTACGCGCTGCTCGCGACGAGCGGCGGGCCGGATGCGAACGAGTTCATCGCGTCGACGAGCACGTTGCTGACGACTGCGGGAACGCAGTTCAAGGTGTACGTCCACGCCTGCGGCGTGGACGCACCGGGCGGCTCGTACGTCCTGAACACATGGGCGATGACGACGCCCTCGAGCAACCCGTTCACGACGTTCCTGTCCACCGAGGCCGTCACCGTCGGGCAGGTCGTCCCGACGACGTTCGGCTGGACGGGCCTGCCGGCGGGCAACCGCTACCTCGGCCGCGTGCAGACGGTTGACACGGCGATTCCCGCCACCCAGCTGGCGCAGACGTTGATCTTCGTCAACACGCGCTAGCACGAGGAACGTGATCCAACATGAGGGGCCGGCGCGAGCCGGCCCCTCGTGTTTTCCTACCCGTCAACCTGGCCTTGCGGCGTTGTTCGCTGCCGCATACGATCGGCTGCGCTTGGGGAAGTGGGGCCGTCCATGCGGGCGGCTCGCGGATGCCGACACAGGGGAGAGATGATGCGATTCCGATCCATGGGCGCGCGACGCGCGCTCGGTGCGATCGGCTTCTGCTCGCGCTTGCTGGCCTCGCTGACGGTCGTGGCGGGCGGCTCCGCCGCAGCGGAGCCCGGAGGCGAGCGGCTCGGAAGGTCTCGGTCGAGACGTCGTGGACGCCGCACGGGCTGCGCGACGCGAAATCGACCGTCGTCGCTGCAGCTGGCGGGCGATCCGGTCACGGTCGTCGAGGACAAGGCGAACCGGCGAGCTCAGCGGCGGCGAGAAGGCTGCGATGCAAGGCGCAGCTGCAATCGCGCAAGCAGGATGCGCTCAAGGGCGCGATCGAGGCGCTCGGCGGCACCGGTGCTCGCCGACTACCAGGTCGCCTACAACGGCGTCAAGGTGCGCATCGAGCGCAGCAAGGCTCAAGTCGCTCGACAACGCTTCCGGGCGTCACCGGCGTCCGTGAGCTCCGGCCTCGTCAACGCCGGACAACCAGTCAAGGGCGTCCAGCTGATCGGGGCGCCGTCGGTGTGGGGCGGCCTGGCCGGCCTGCACGGCGAGAACATCAAGATTGCCGTGATCGACACGGGCATCGACTACACGCACGCCAACTTCGGCGGGCCCGGCACGGTCGCAGCGTTCAACGCGGCGAATGCGGCCGACACGCTGCCTCCATCGCCCGCACACGGCTGGGGCAATGCGCGTCAAGGGCGGCATCGACCTCGTCGGCGACGACTACAACGCCGACCCGGACGACCCGGCGTACCAGCCGGTCCCGCACCCGGATCCGAACCCGCTCGACTGCAACGGGCACGGCTCGCATGTCGCCGGCTCCGCCGCAGGCTCGGGCGTGACGGCGGCGGGCGCCACCTATACAGGCCCGTACAACGCCACGACGATCACCGGCAACAGCTGGACGATCGGTCCGGGCGTTGCACCGAAGGCCGACATCTACGGTGTCCGCGTCTTCGGCTGCGACGGCTCGACGGACGTCACGGTGGACGCGATCGAATGGGCGGTCGACAACGACATGGACGTGATCAACATGTCGCTCGGCTCGCCGTTCGGGACGAAGGACGACCCGTCCGCCGTCGCTTCGACGAACGCGGCGAAGGCCGGCGTCATCGTCGTCACCTCGGCCGGCAACAGCGGCCCGACCAGTACATCACCGGCTCGCCCGGCACCGCCGAGGGCGCGATCGCGACGGCCGCGATCGATCCGGCGGAGAGCTTCCCGGCCGCGACGATCAGCGTTCCGAGCGGCAGCCGATCGACGGCGTATCAACGCCAACGAGCACAACTTCACCGGGCCGGTCACCTACACGATCCGACTGATCACCGACAACCCGGCCACGGTCGACGATCCCGACGGACGCCGGGACGCGCTCGGCCGACGAGTCGCTCGGCTGCGACGTCGCCTCGTTCGGCGGGCCGCTGCCCGCCAACACGATCGCGGTCGTCAACCGCGGCACGTGTGCTCGCGTGGCGAAGGCGATCTTCGGCCAGCAGGCCGGCGCCGCCGCGGTGGTCATGGTCAACAACGCGACGCAGCCTGCCGCCGGTCGAGGGGCGGATCACGTCGAACCCGGACGACGGCACGCCGTTCGACGGTCACGATCCCGTTCCTCGGCGTGCGTGGGCTCGCCGACGACCGCCGACCTCGGACGGCGGCAAGCTCCGCGCAGCCAACGGTCTGTCGGCGACGGTGACGCCGACGGCGATCGCGAACCCGAACTTCAGGGGCTTCGCGAGCTTCTCCTCGGGCGGTCCCCGGACGGGGACAGCGGCCTCAAGCCGAACATCACGGCGCCGGGCGTCTCGACCGTCTCCACCGGCGTCGGCACCGGCAACGGCGCCGCGACCATCTCCGGCACCTCGATGGCCTCGCCGCACGTCGCGGGCGTGGCGGCGCTCACGCGCCAGGCGCATCCGACCTGGAGCGTCGAGGACATCAAGGCCGCGGTCATGAACACCGGCGATCCGGCCGGCGTCCTCGGCTACCGCGATCGAGCCGCGGCGGGCACCGGGTCTCGTGCAGCCGGCGAAGTCGACGGCGACGCAGACGTGGTCAGCGCGAAGCGGCGACCAGTTCGCCGACCTCGCATCAACTACGGCTTCGAGGAGCTCAAGAACGACTTCGTCGAAGACGAAGCCGATCACGCTCCGCAACTACGGCGCGTCGCCGCGACCTTCGACGTCGCAGCAGACGAACGCCAGCCGGCTCGCCGCACACGCTCGCAGCTGCAGCACGACGTCGGTGACGGTTCCGGCGGGCGGCGAAGGCCGACGTGCAGGTCACGCTGAACGTGCCGGTCGGCGACCGCGGGCAACTCGCTCGGCCGGCCTGTCCTTCCGGGAGGTCGGCGGGTCTGATCACGTTCACCCCGCCGGGCGGCAGCAACAACGGCGTCGCCCTCCGCGTGCCGTACTACCTCGTGCCGCGGGCGCTCTCCGACATCTGAGACGACGATGCCCAAGCTGACGGGCGAGTGCGACCTCGACGACGTCAAGCTCACGAACAAGGGCGGCCGATCTCAGGCGACGCCGACTTCTACGCCTGGGGCCTCGAGGACGGGAAGGACCCGGCGCAAGGCTCGGACGATGTGCGGGCCCTCGGCGTCCAGTCGTTCCCGCTCCGACGGCGTCGGATCGCGAGCCGGCGAGCAGTTCGCGTTCGCCGTCAACACGCACAACCGCTGGTCGAATCCGGCGGCGAACGAATACGACATCTCGTCGACGTCGACAACAACGGCATCGACGACTACGTCGTCGATCGGCGCCGACGCAGGGCGCGTCACGGACCGGCATGTTCAACGGCGTGCATGGGGGCGTTCGTGTTCAGCACCCGAGCGGGTGCGACGCAGTCGCCGTTCTTCGCATGCAAGCGCCGACCGACAGCTCGACGGCTCCTGCTCCCGATCCTGAGCTGGCAGCTGTGCCGGGCGGCGACCCTGCCGTGCCTGCAACGCGGCGAATCCGCGCTTCACCTACTCGGTGGCCGCCTTCGACCTGACGACAACGGGGGCCGGATGCCGGTCGCGGGAGCCGCGAAGTACAACGCGTGGAACACCGGCGATCGGGCCGGTCGCGTTCGAGACGCTGGCCCCGAACGGGTCGGCGACGGAGCCCGTCACGCTCAACGCCGCCGAGTACGCGCTGACGCCCGCGCTCGGCGTGATGGTCGTGACGCCGGACGACAAGGCGGGGCCGACGAGGCCGACCTCCTCACGATCAGGTAACGACCCGCCCTAGCAGTGAGACGAGGGGCCGGCGGAGACGCCGGCCCCTCGCCGTTTAGGGGTTGCGAGCCCAAAAGATCCCTACTACGATCCGCCCGCTTGGGAGGAAGTGTGGGCCGTCGTGCGGCGGCTCTCGATCGAAACAGGGGAGAGACAACATGCGATTCCGATCGCTCGGCGCGCTCGGCGCGTCCGTCGGACTTGCGCGCTTCTCGTGCATCTCGGCGTTCGGCTTGCCGGTGGTCGGACGCCGCCAAGGACCGCACAACGGCGCAGAAGTCGCACGTCTCCGCCGCGACCTACATCGTCCAGCTCGCTGACGAGCCGGTCGTCGCCTACGAGGGCGGCATCGCCGGCTACAAGGCGACGAAGCCCGCCAAGGGCAAGCAAGATCGACCCGAACAGCCCCAACGTCGTCAGAAGTACGCCGCGTACCTCGACGGCAAGCACGCCGAGGCGCTGCGGCAGGTCGGCGCGGAGAAGTTCTACGACTACCGCTACACGTTCAACGGCTTCGCCGCGAAGCTGACCGAGGCAGCAGGCCGCGAAGCTCGCCGCAGGCGGCCGGGCGTTGTCTCCGTGACGAAGGACCGTCTGCAGCATCCGACCACGTCGACGACGCCGACCTTCCTCGGGCTCGACCGGCCCGGACCGGCCTGGAGCAAGCTCGGCGGGGTCGGCAAGGCCGGCGAGGACGTCATCGTCGGCGTCGTCGACACCGGCATCAACGCGAAGCACCCGAGCTTCTGCGACCAGAAGGACTCGTCTCCGGACGGGCTCGAGCGGCAAGCGGAACCTCGGGCTACGGGCCGGCTCCCGGGCTGGCACGGCAAGTGCCAGTCCGGGTGAGCGGTTCTCGCCGGACTGCAACAAGAAGCTGATCGGCGCGCACTACTACCTGAGCGGCTTCGGAGGTCGGGACATCGCCGAGCGACTTCAAGTCTCGCCGCGCGACTACGACGGCCACGGCAGCCACACCGCGTCGACGGCCGGCGGCAACAACGGGATCCAGGCGACCGGCGACGCGGCGCCGTTCGGCAAGATCAGCGGCATGGCGCCGCGCGCCCGGATCGCCGCGTACAAGGTCTGCTGGGAGGACGGGGGCGACGGCGGCTGCGCCAACTCCGACAGCGTCGCCGCGATCGACCAGGCCGTCGCCGACGGCGTCGACGTGATCAACTTCTCGATCAGCGGCACGCCGACGAACTACCTCGACCCGGTCGAGGTGGCGTTCCTGTTCGCCGCCGACGCGGGCGTGTTCGTCGCCACCTCGGCCGGCAACGAGGGCCCCGGCGCCTCCACCGTCGCCCACACCAGCCCGTGGCTGACCACCGTCGCGGCCGAGCACGCACAACCGCGCGGCCTCGGCACCGTGACGGTCGGAACGGCGCGACGTACGACGGGCGCGTCGTCGAACCTCGACGCCGATCGGCCCGCACCGGTCGATCCGTCTCGACGTCGGCCGGTGCGCCGGTGCACCGCGCCGGCGGCAGGTCGCGCTTTGCTTCCTCGGCACGCTCGACCCGGCGAAGGTCGCCGGCAAGATCGTGTTCTGCGACCGCGGCGTCAATGCCCGCGTCGACAAGAGCCGCGAGGTCAAGCCGGCCGGCGGCGTCGGCATGATCCTCGTCAACACGAGCGCGAACTCGCTCAACGCCGACCTGCACTTCGTGCCGATCGATCCACGTCGACAACGTCGGCCGGCGCTGCGATCAAGGCGTACGTGACGCCAGCCCGGCGCGTCGGCCGCGACTCGATCGGCACGGTCGTCTCCGGCGGCCCCCGCGCCGAAGTGGCGGCGTTCTCGTCCCGCGGCCCGAGCCTCGCCGGTCGGCGGCGACATCCTGAAGCCGGACGTCTCGGCTCCGGGCGTGGACGTCCTCGCGGCGGTTTCTCCGCACGGGAACACGGCCGCGCGTTCGACCTGCTCAGCGGCACGTCGATGTCGAGCCCGCACGTGGCCGGCCTCGGCGCCCTGCTGACGCAGGCGCATCCGGACTGGTCGCCGGCGGCGATGAGGTCGGCACTGATGACCACGGCTACCGACCCGCTCGACGGCGAACGCTCGTTCGACGCACGGCGCCGGCCACGTGAACCCGAACTCGGCGCGTCGATCCGGGCCTCGTCTACGACGCCGGGCATCGCTGGACTGACTTCCGTTCCTGCAGGGTCAGCACTGCGGCTGCCTGCCGGCCAGCGATCCCGAGCCGATCGACGCGAGCGACCTGAACCAGCCGTCGATCGCGATCGGCGAGCCTCGCGGGCTCGCAGACGGTGACGCGGAAGGTGACGAACGTCGGCGACACGGCCGCGACGTACACGGCGGCACTCGACGGGCCCGGCCGGCGTTCACGTCGTGGTCAGCCCGGCGTCGCTCACGATCGCGCCGGGCGAGACGAAGACGTACACCGTCACGTTCACCCGGACCGACGCGCGCCGTTCGGACAGCGTACCGTTCGGTCAGCTGACGTGGTCGGACGGGACGCACAGCGTCCGCAGCCCGATCGTCGTCAAGCCTGTCGCCCTCGCGGCTCCGGCCAGATCAACCTGACGGGTGCGAACGGCTCGGCGAGTCGTACGGCGATCAAGACCGGCTTCACCGGCGCGCTCTCGCACGCCGATGCGTGGCCTCATCGCCGCGACGCAGACGCGCGGGCACCGTCGCCGACGACCCGACGAACACGCTTCGTCGTCGGCGGCCCCGGGATCACCGGTGCACGACGGTCGACGATCCCGGCCGGGCACGACGCTACGCGCGGTTCGCGCTGTTCGACGAGCGTTCACGGACGGCGAGGACGACATCGACCTGTACGTCTACAACTCGGCCGGCGACCCTCGTCGGCTCGAGCGGCAGCGGCACGTCGGCCGAGGAGGTCAACCTGGTCAACCCGGCCGCGGCGGGCACCTACAAGGTGTACGTCCACGGCTGGCAGACGGACGGTGCCGGACGCCGAGCTACACGCTCTTCACGTGGCTTCTCGGCAGCCGCGGACGCCGGCAACATGACCGCGACCGGCCCGGCCGACCGCCACGATCGGCGGCGCGGCGACGGTCAACCTCACGTGGACGGGCCTGGCGGCCGGGACGAAGTACCTCGGCCAGGTCGGCTACCACGCGCGGCGCGGCGACGATCGGATCGCACGATCGTCCGCAGTCGACGCCGTAGCGACGCTGACCTGACGGAGCGCGACGAGGGGCCGGCGATGAGCCGGCCTCTCGTCGTTCCGGCTCTCTAGACTGCCGCCGGTGCCCAGCCGCCGTCGCCGGCAGGTCGAGCTCGAGCGGGTCCTCGGGACGCCGGCGCTCTTCGCGACCGCCTACGGCAACGTCGGCTCGTCGATCTACTACGCGCTCGGCCTCACGGCCGTCTACGCGCTCGGGCTGACCCCGCTCGTCTTCGTCGCCGCGGGCGTGATCTTCGCCGCCACCGCCGCGACCTACGCCGAGGGCACGGTGCGCTTCCCGGAGGCCGGCGGCTCCTCGAGCTTCGCCCGCCACGCCTTCAACGAGCTCGTCTCGTTCGGCGCCGCCTGGGCGCAGATGCTCGTCTACGTCGTCACGGTCGCGACCTCGGCGTTCTTCGTCCCGCACTACCTCTCGATCTTCTGGGGGCCGCTGCGCGAGAACCCGTGGGACGTCGTCGGCGGCATCGTCGTCATCGTCGCGCTCGTCGTCCTGAACATCGTCGGCGTCCAGGAGGCGGCCCGGCTCTCGATCACGCTCGCCGTGATCGACTTCGCGACCCAGGTGCTGCTCGTCGCGCTCGGCTTCGTGCTCGTCTTCAGCCCGGAGATCCTCGTCGACAACGTCCACTTCGGCGTCGCGCCGACGTGGGGGAACCTCGCGATCGCGGTGCCGGTGGCGATGCTCGCCTACACGGGGGTGGAGACCGTCTCGAACCTCGCCGAGGAGGTGCGCGACCCGGTCAAGAACGTCCCCGACGCGTACAAGCTCGTGGCGATCGCCGTCTTCGCGATCTACTTCACGCTGCCGCTGATCGCGCTCTCGGCGCTGCCGGTGATCGAGGTCGGCGGCGAGCTGACGACGCTCCTGGCGCTGCCGCCGGAGGAGGGTGGCTACGCGAACGACCCGATCCTCGGCGTCGTCCAGAACCTCGGCGTCGAGGGCGCGCTGCTCGACGCGCTCGAGATCTACGTCGGCATCCTCGCCGCGACGATCCTCTTCATCGCCACGAACGCCGGCGTCATCGGCGCCTCCAGGATCACCTACGCGATGGCGACCTACCGGCAGATCCCGGAGGTGTTCCGGCGGCTGCACCCGCGCTTCAAGACCCCGTGGCTCTCGATCGCGCTCTTCGCGGGCGTCGCCCCGATCGCCGTGATCCTCCCCGGGCGACGTCCAGTTCGTCGGCACCCTCTACTCGTTCGGGGCGACGCTCTCGTTCACGATCGCGCACGCCTCGCTGCTGCGCATGCGCATGACCTCGCCGCAGGAGGAGCTGCTCTACCGCGCCCGGCCGAACTTCCGTCTCGGGGGCATCGACTGGCCGCTCTTCGCCATCTTCGGCGGGATCGCGACCGGGATCTCGTTCGCGGTCATCGTCGTCCAGAACCCGGACACACGCTGGGCCGGGCTCGGCTGGATCGTCGCCGGTCTCGTCTTCTACGTCGTCTACCGGCGCCGGTTCGTCGAGGCGCCGCTGACCGCAGACCGTGAAGTCGCCGCCCGCGTTCGGGCCGGCCCTCGCGCTCGAGTACCGGCGGCTGCTCGTGCCCGTGCTCCCGGGTCGCGCCTCGGACGAGGCGCTCGACATCGCCGCGGGCCTCGCCGCCGAGCGCGGCGCCCAGATCACGGCCGTCTACGTGCGTCGAGGTCCCGCTCGACTCGCCGCTGTCCGCGGAGCTGAGCGCCGAGGAGGAGCTCGCGAACCGCGAGCTCGACGAGGCACGAGCGATCGGCGAGTCGTACGGCGTCACCGTGATCCCGCGGCTCGTGCGCGCGCGCAACGCCGGCGCCGCGATCGTCGAGGAGGCGGAGCGCCGCGCGTCCGAGATCATCGTCATCGGCGCGCCGCGCAAGGAGCTGGCCGGCCGCCGCAAGCGCGCGATCTTCGGCCACACCGTCGACTTCGTGCTCAAGAACGCCACCTGCCGCGTGCTCGTGACCGCCGTCAGGGGGGCGGCCGCGTGAGCTTCTACCGCGGCGCGGTGGCGGTGCTCGCACTCACGTTCGTCGGGATCGGCGTCGCGCTGCTCGCCGTCACGGCGGCTCACGGCGGCGGCGTGCTCGGCTTCCTGCTCGGCGGCCTCTTCATCGCCCTCGGAGTCGGCAGGCTGACGCTCCTGCGGCGAGGCGGGCGCTAGGTGGCCCGCAAGCTCAGCGGCTTCCAGCGGGTGCTCGACGCGCCGGCGCTGTTCTCGGTCGCCTACGGCGAGATCGCGTCGTCGCTCTACTTCGCGCTCGGGATCGTCGCCGCCCACGCGCTCGGCTTCACCCCGATCGTCCTGCTCGGCGCCGGCGTCTTCTTCCTGATCGTCTCGCTCTCGTACGCGGAGGCGACGGCCGCGCTGCCCGAGACCGGCGGCGCCGCGACCTTCGTCCGCCGCGCCTACAACGACGTCCTCGGCTTCCTCACCGGCTGGGCGCTCTTCCTCGACTACCTGATCGTGATCGCCCTCTCGACGCTCTTCCTGCCGCACTACCTCGGCACCGCGCTCGGGATCGACGAGCTGCGGGAGTCGCCCTGGGACATCGTCGTCGCCGTCACGGTGATCCTCGCGATCGCGGCGGTGCGGCTGGCGCGGCACTCGCAGATCCACCTGGCCGGAATCGTCGTCGCCGGGCTCGACCTCGCCACGCAGCTGCTGATCGTCATCCTCGGCCTCGCGCTCGTCGTCTCGCCCGACGCGCTCACGCAGGGCACCGACCTCGGCGTCTCGCCGACGTGGGACGACCTCGCCTTCGCGCTGCCGCTGGCGATGCTCGCGTACACCGGCCTCGAGACGGTCGCGAACCTCGCCGAGGAGACGCGCGAGCCCGGCCGGACGCTGCCGCGCAGCCTCTTCTCCGCGATCGGCCTCGTCGTCCTCCTGACCGCGGCGGTCGCGGGCGTCGGTGTCGCCGCCTTCCCGGTCGAGAACGGCCGGACCGCGCTCGGCGAGGAGTGGCTGAAGGCGCCGCTCGCGGGCATCGTCGACGCGCTCGGGGCGCACGTCCCGGACCTCGTCGCCGACGCGCTGCTCGTCTACGTCGGGCTCACGGGTGCGCTCGTCCTGCTCGCGGCGGCGACGACCTCGATCTCGGGCTTCACGCGGCTCGCGCACTCGCTCGGCGAGCACCGGCAGCTGCCGGCGAGCTTCGGGCGCCTGAACCGGCGGACGCTCGTGTCGCCGCACGCGATCGTGGCCGTCACCGTGGTCTCGGTCGGGCTCGTGGTCGTGACCGGCCTGATCGGCGACGACGTCGCCGCGCTCGCGAGCCTCTACTCCTTCGGCGTCCTGCTGGCCTTCGCGGCCGCGCAGCTCGCGGTGATCCGGCTCCGCTTCACCGAGCCGGACCTGCCGCGGCCGTTCCGGGCGCCGCTCGTGGCGCCGCTGCTCGGCGCGCCGCTCGCGATCGCGTTCTGGATCGTCGCGATGGTGACCCATCCCGCGGCCCGCTACGCGGGCCCGATCTGGCTGGCGATCGGCCTCGCCCTCTATCTCGTCGTCCGCCGCCGCGCGCATCTCGGTCTCCTGGCCGAGGCGGCGCCGGTGCAGGAGCTCCCGGCCGGCGCCGAGTTCCAGCGGGTGCTCGTCCCGATGAAGCTCGGGCCGATCGGGGAGGAGATGGTCGCGACGGCGATCGCGCTCGGGAAGGAGCGCGGCGCGCACGTCGACGCGCTCTTCGTGGTCGTCGTCCCGCTCGACAAGGAGCTGGACGCGCCGCTGTTCGACCTCGAGGAGCAGGCGGCGGCGTCGCTCGCCGAGGCCGTCCTCCTCGGCGAGGAGAACGGCGTCCACGTCGAGCCGGTGACGGTGCGCGCTCGCTCGCTCGGGCGGGCGATCGTCGAGCAGGCGAGTCGAGCGCGGCTCGGATCTGATCGTCGTCGGCTCCTCGCCGCGCTGGCGCCGCCAGTCCGCGTTCTTCTCGCCGACCGTCGACTACGTCCTCCGGACGGCTCCCTGCGAGGTGCTCGTCGTCGCGTTCCCGCAAGGTGTCCTCGAGGACGTACTCTGAGCCTGTGAAGCTCGTCGTCATCGGATGCGGCCGGGTCGGCTCGGCCGTCGCGCGCGACCTGGCCGAGGACGGCTGGGACGTGACTGCCGTCGACGAGCAGGAGGAGGCGCTCGCGCGGCTCGGCTCGCGCTGGGCCGGCGGCTTCGTCGTCGGGCACGGGATGGAGGCCGAGATCCTCAAGCGGGCCGGCGTCCCCGAGGCCGACGCGGTCGTCGTGGCGACGAGCGGCGACAACACGAACCTCGTCATCGGCCAGGTGGTCGAGAAGCGCTGGGCCGTCGCCGTGCGTCGTCGTCCGCGTGCTCGACCCGGCGCGGGCCGACTTCTACGCCGCGCGCGGGATGCGCACGATCTGCCCGACGCAGACGGCGATCTCGGCGCTGAGCGCCGCCGTCCGCAAGGAGTCGAAGCAGGCGCAGGAGGCGAGGGCCTGATGTACGCGATCGTCGCCGGCGGCGGCAAGGTCGGCGCCAACGTCGCGCGCTCGCTGCTCGCGATGGGGCACGAGGTGACGCTGATCGAGCAGCGCCCGTACCGCTTCGACCAGCTCCAGGACGAGTTCGAGCACCAGGTGCTGCTCGGCGACGCGACCGAGCTGCACGTGCTCGAGCGCGCCGGGATCGGCCGCCCGCCCGAGCTCGTCCTCGGCGTCACCGGCGACGACGAGGACAACCTGATCATCTGCCAGCTCGCGACGCGAGGGCTATCGCGTCCCGAAGGTGATCGCGCGCGTCAACGACCCGCGCAACCAGGAGCACTTCGACCTGCTCGGGATCAACCAGACGGTCTGCGCGACGGCGAACGTGCTCGGGCTCGTCGAGCACGAGGTGCCCGAGCACGGGATCGTCCACCTGCTCGAGCTGCGGAAGGAGAACCTCGAGATCGTCGAGCTGCAGATCGAGCGCAACTCGCCGGCGGCCGGGAAGCGCGTCGCCGGCCTGCGCCTGCCGGACGGCACCCGGCTGATCTCGGTGATGCGGCAGGGCCGCTCGGAGCTCGCGGAGGACTCGACCGTGATCCGCCCGGGCGACCAGGTGCTGGCCGTGCTCGAGCCCGGCAAGGAGGACGAGCTCCGCCGGGTGCTGCTGCAGCGCTAGTAGCGTTGCGCCAGTAGTGGCGTGACAGCAAGCACGACGATCGGGACGATCTCGAGACGGCCGAGCCACATCAGGCCGATCATCACGATCGTCGAGAAGTCGCTGAACGGCTCGAAGGAGCCGAGCGGGCCGCCGATCCCGAAGGCGGGGCCGACGTTCGAGAGCATGCTCGCCGAGACGGAGACCGCGTCGAACGGCGAGAGCTCGAGGCCCGTGCGCGCGGCGTCGATCGCGAGCACGAGCGGCGCCGACGATGAAGATGCCGATGTAGAGGAGGATGAACGACGAGACGGCGCGCAGCGTCCGCTCGTCGACGACGCGTGCGGTTCAGCCGCACCGGGAGGACGACCTCCGGGTGCAGCGTCTGGTCGATCTCGCGCCGCAGGATCTTGCCGAGCAGCAGGTGGCGCACGACCTTCACCGAGCCCGTCGTCGAGCCCGCCGAGCCGCCGACGAACATCAGCGCCGACGATCGTCATCAGCGCGAGCGCGGGCCAGGTGTTGTAGTCGGCGACCGAGAAGCCCGTCGTCGTCATCGTCGAGACGGCGGTGAAGATCGCCGTGCGCGGACCGCGTCCAGCCCCGGCGAGGACGTCCTCCGTCCAGATCTCGGCGCGAGCGACGATCGCAGCCGACGGCGAGCAGCGCCAGGTACAGCCGGAGCTCCTCGTCGCGCGCGGCCGCGCGCGGCTGGCGGCGCACGAGCGCGCGGTACATGAGCGCGAAGTTGATCCCGCCGAGCACCATGAAGAGGACGATCACCCACTGCGTCGGCGTGCGCGAAGCCTCGAGCGAGTCGCGCCTTGGTCGAGAAGCCGGCGGTCGGGATCGTCGTGAGGGCGTGCGCGAACGCGTGGAACGGGCGTCATCCGCTCGTCGACGCCCGTCGCCCAGAGCCCGAGGAGGATCGCGAAGAGGATGGCGGTGAGGGCGATGTAGAGGATCCAGACGCGCCGCGCCGTGTCGCGGATGCGCGTGCTCAGGCGACTCGATCTCGGGGCCCGGCATCTCGTGCTCGAGCAGCTGGCGGCCGCCGACGCGCAGGCGCGGCAGCACCGCGAGCGCGAGCACGATGATCCCGATCGCCGCCGAGCCACTGCGTGAACTGGCGCCAGATCAGCGAGCCCGTGCGGCAGCTCCTCGACGTCCGTGACGATGCTGCCGCCGGTCGTGCTGAAGCCCGACATCCCCTCGAAGTAGGCGTCGATCGGGCCGGTCGAGCTGCGGGTCGCCGGAGAGGAGGTACGGCAGCGCCCCGAGCGCCGCCGCCG
The DNA here is from genome assembly GCA_963827015.1 of uncultured Gaiellaceae bacterium. Classification (GTDB taxonomy): domain Bacteria; phylum Actinomycetota; class Thermoleophilia; order Gaiellales; family Gaiellaceae; genus Gaiellasilicea. The sequence goes on from CAWGZI010000010.1 coordinate 271,408, forward strand.
CGAGCCACGTCAGCGCGACGACGAGGAAGCCCTCGCGGATGCCGAGGCGGTGGTCGCCGCTGCGTCGCGCAGCACGACGCCGACGCCCGACCCCGCCGGCGATCGCGCCGGCGGCGAGGAACGGCCATGGCGACTCGCCGTAGCCGATCGCGATCGCCGGCAGGCACGAGCGTGGCCAGGCTCAGGTACGCGAGCAGCGTGCCGACGACGTGCAGCGCGCCGCGCGACGTCGACCGCGAGCACCGGCGGCCGCCGGCGCCGGCCGCGGCGTCCGCGGCTCACAGCGCCTTCTCGACGTCCGGGCACGCGCCGCGACTCGGTGAAGATGATCGCGCGGTCGCCCGGCCGCAGGACCTCGTCGCCGCGCGGGAAGACCGCCTCGCCGTTGCGGACGATCGCGCCGATCAGCGCGCCGCGGATCGGCATGTCCTTGAACCTGAGCCCGACGTACTCGCTGTCGCGGCTGCGTGGTGATGTCGAGCACCTCGAAGCGGTCGCCCTCGAGCATCGACGACCTGCTGCGTGCGCGGGTCGTGGGCGAAGCGGACGATCTCCTCGGCGGTGATCTGGCGCGGGTTGACGGTGACGTCGATGCCCGCGTGCTCGAACACCTCCATGCGAGGGCGGCGTCGTGGACGATCGCGACCGTGAAGCGCGCGCCGTGCACCTTGGCGAGCGCCGCCGCGAAGTGGTTCTTCATGTCGTCGCGCATCGCGAAGATCGCGACCTGCGCGTCGGCGATCCGCTCGCGCTCGAGGAAGTCGGGGTCGAAGCCGGTGGCGTGGTAGACGCGCGCGTCGGGCAGCTCGGCGGCGACGTAGCGGGCGCGCTCGCGCGACGGCCTCGATCAGCCGGACGCCGATGCCCTGCTCGAGCAGCAGCGCGCGCGATCGGCGGTGCCGGCCCGGCCGGCGCCGAAGATGACGACGTCGCGCGACCTTGCCGGTGCCGGGCGCGATCAGCTCGCCCCAGCGCCTGCGCCGCCTGCGGCGAGCCGATCACGACGATCCGGTCGCCCGGGCTGGATCGTCCTCGTCGCCGCGCGGGATCACGACGCTGGTCGCCGCGGATGATCGCCGCGACGCGCGAGTCCGGCGGGATCGGCGCCTCGCGCAGCGGCACGCCGAGCGACGGCTCGGTCGGCGTTGCCGGTGACGTCGAACTCGACCATCTGCACCTGGCCGTCGGCGAAGACGTCCGTCTGCCGCGCCGACGGGCACGCCGATCGTCCGCGAGATCGCGTAGGCCGTCTCGACCTCGGAGGAGACGATGAAGTCGACGTCGAGCTGGCCCTCGCGCCAGACCTCGAGGTACTCCGGGTTCGTCGTGCGCACGACGGTCGTCGTCCGCGGCGAGCAGCGCCTTCGAGATCATCGCGCGCGACGATGTTCGACTCGTCGCGCGACGTGCAGGCGATCAGCAGGTCGGCCTCGGTGATCCCGGCCGCGGAGAGGACGCGGCGGCTGGCGCCGTTCCCCTCGAGCGTGGCGACGTCGTAGCGCTGCGAGAGCGCGGCGAGCCGCTCCTCGTCGAGGTCGATCACGGTCAGCTCGTGCTCGTCGTGGAGCGCCTCGACGATCGTCGCCCCGACCTGGCCCGCGCCGATGACGAAGATCTTCACGCGGGGAGGTTACTGCGCGGCTGGTCGGCCGTAGCCTCTGGCTATCGTGGCCGCCGATGAGGTCGCTGCTCGCACTCGCCTGCCTCGCCGCGCTCGGCGCCGCCTGCGCCGCCGGCGCGTCGCCGCCGACAAGGCCGACCAGGCCGCGTTCAGGCCGCGGGTCGGTCGCGAGCGGGTTCGACGCAGCCGGTCTTCGTCACGGGCGCCGAAGGGCGAGGCCGGCCGGCTCTACGTCGTCGAGCAGAGCGGCCGATCCGCGTCGCTCCGGAACGGGAGGCGGCGCGCGAGCCGCTGCTCGACATCCGCCGCCTCGGTCACGCCGGCGGCGAGCAGGGGCTGCTCGGGCTCGCGTTCCACCCGTCGTACCCGAAGGTCCGCAAGCTCTACGTCCAGTACACCGACGCGCGACGGCTCGACGAAGCTCGTCGAGTACCGCTCGAACGGGACGCCGCGCCTCGGCGCCGCGGCAGCTCTTCTCCAGCGGCGACCCGTACGGGAACCACAACGGCGGCATGCTCGCGTTCGGCCCCAACGGCCGGCTCTACTTCACGATGGGCGACGGCGGCGCCGGCGGCGATCCGGAGAACCGCTCCCAGAACATGCGCTCGCTCTTCGGCAAGCTGCTCTCGATCAACGTCGCCACGAAGGGCGTCAAGATCGAGGCGCTCGGCCTCCGCAACGCCTGGCGCTTCTCGTTCGACCGCGCCAACGGCGACCTCTACATCGGCGACGTCGGCCAGGGCGACGTCGAGGAGATCGACTACACGCCCGCCGGCAGCTCCGGCCTCGAGAACTACGGCTGGGACGTCTTCGAGGGGCGCGCGAGGTTCGAGGACAAGGCGCTCGGGCCCGGGCAAGCTCGTCCAGCCGGTCGCCCAGTACTCGCACGCGAACGGCTGCTCGGTCACGGGCGGCTACGTCTACCGCGGCTCGAACGCGGCGTCTGCGCGGCCGCTACATCTACGGCGACTACTGCAGCGGAATCGTCTGGAGCTTCAAGATCGCCGGCGGCAAGGCGACGGGGCTGCGCCGCGAGCGGTTCAAGATCGAGAGCGTGACGCTCGTTCGGCCAGGACATCGCCGGCGAGCTCTACGGCGTCTCGCACGGCGGCACGATCTACCGCCTGACGCCGTAGCCGGAAGGCACGAACGGTCTGTTACTGGGCGAGGGTATGGCACGGATCTCGTGTGCCTGCGGCGACACCTCGCCGCCGACAGTCGTGGGAGTGCCCGACGTCGCGCCCGAGATCGCGAGCCACTCCTGCGCGATGTCCGCGCGGGCTCGGTGACGATGATGAGACGCCTCGCTTCCGATCGCGGAGGTTCATCGACGCGTAGCCACTCTGGCCGGCGAAATCGGTCGCTATCGCCGAGCTCCGAGAAGAACCCCTCGCTCCTCCCCTGGGCACCGAAGCGGCGCGCACCTCGGCTTCTCCGTCGCCGAGGTGTACTCCACGGTAGGAGCCTGCGCGCTCGTCCAGGAGCTCTCGGTGTCACCGGCTCGTCGTCGCCGCCGCAGCCGGCGAGCAGCGCCGCAGCGAAAGGCCGAGTACCAGTCTGCTACTTGGCACGCCGCACGCGCGGGCTCTGGCCGAGCGCGGCGTACGCGAGGGCGTTCAGCGACTCGTTCAGGTTCCGCAGCTCGCGCGCCATGAGCTGGAAGCCCTCGGCGTTCTCGGCGTGCCTGTTCAGCCGGGCGAGCTCGTCGGCGATCCGGTCGAGCCGCTCCAGCACCGCCTCGAACTGCCGGTCGGGCATCTCCTTCGCGTCCATCGCCAGAATCTAGCGCGTGCGCCTCGACTGGGAGCTCGCCCGCCGCGGCTATCGCCGCTATGCCGCGTATCCCGGGGCGACCGCCGCCGGCCTCTTCACGAACGTCTTCTTCGGCTTCCTGATCGCCTACGATCCTCCTCGCGGTCTACGACCAGCGCGACGAGGTCGGCGGGTACGACGTCGCCGACGCGCTCGCCTACGTCTGGCTCGCGCAGGGGCTGCTCGCGGTCGTCGCCAGCTTCGGGCCGAGCTGGTCGGAGCTGGCGCTCCGCGTCCGCAGTGGCGACGTCGCCACCGACCTGTACCGGCCCGTCGACCTGCAGCGGGCGTTCTTCGCCCAGGACGTCGGGCGTGCCGCCTACCAGGCGCTCTGGCGCGCCGCGCCGCAGTTCGTGCTCGGCGCGCTCCTCTACGAGATCACCGCTCCCGCCGACGATGCTCCGCTGGCTCGCCTTCGCGGTCAGCGTCGTGCCTCGCGATCGTCGTCAGCTTCGCGGTCCGCTTTCTCGTCAACCTCTCGGCCTTCTGGCTGCTCGACTACCGCGGGCCCGCAGGTGCTCGCGCTCGCCGTGACGCATCTGCTCTCGGGCCTGATCATCCCGCTCTCCTTCTTCCCCGAGCCGTTCGGCGACATCGCCCGCGCGCTCCCGTTGCCGCGATGCTGCAGGCGCCGATCGACGTCTACGTCGGCGAGCCGCTGGGCGGCAGCACGGCCGGAGTGCTGCTGCTCCAGGCAGCCTGGGCCTCCGTGCTCTCCTCGCCGGCCGGCTCGTGCTCGCCGCCGGGACGCGGAAGCTCGTGGTGCAGGGTGGCTGAGCTGGCGCGGATCTATCTCCGGCTCGTGGGCGGTCGCGTGCGCAGCCAGCTCGAGTACCGGACGTCGCTGGCGCTCCAGATCGTCGCGACCGCGCTGCTGACGCTGCTCGACTTCGTGATGATCCTGGTCCTCTTCGAGAACGTCCCCGAGCTCGACGGCTGGCGCGTCGAGGAGGTCGCGGTGCTCTACGGGCTCGCGGCGATCTCCTTCGCGGTCACCGACCTCGCGGTCGGGCACCTCGACCTCTTCCCGCAGATGATCCGCGACGGCACGTTCGACCAGATCCTCGTGCGGCCGTTGCCGTCGCTGCTTCCAGGTCGTCGCATCGGACTTCTCCCTGCGGCGGCTCGGCAAGTTCGCGCAGGGGCTCGCGGTGCTCTCGGTCGCGCTCGTCGCGGTGGACGTCGACTGGACGCTCGGTCGCGCTCTCGATGCTCCCGCTCGCCATCGTCAGCGGCGCCCTCATCTACTCCGGGGTGTGGATCGCGCTGGCGACGGTCGCGTTCTGGATCGTCGACGCGATCGAGGTGGTGAACGCCTTCACGTACGGCGGCAGCTTCCTCTCCGCAGCTACCCGATCACGATCTTCGGGCGCTGGCTGCGCAACCTCGTCCTCTTCGTGATCCCGATCGCGTTCGTCTCCTACTTCCCGGCGCTCTACGTCCTCGACCGGCCCGACGAGCTCGGCCTCCCGGACGTGCTCCGCTACGTCTCGCCGCTGGTCGCGCTGGCGACCGGGGTCGTCGCCCTGATCGTCTGGCGAGAACGCGGTGCGCCACTACCGGAGCGCCGGTGGCTGAGCCGGCGATCGCCGTCGAGGCGCTCGAGAAGCGGTTCGTCGTCCGCGTCAAGCGCGGCAGGCTGCGCCGCGAGCGCCGCGAGGTCGCCGCCGTGGACGGGATCCGCTTCGAGATCGAGCGCGGCTCGATCGTGGGCTACCTCGGCCCGAACGGCGCCGGCAAGTCGACGACGGTGAAGATGCTGACCGGGATCCTCGTGCCGAGCGCAGGCCGGATCCGCGTCGCCGGGCTCGATCCCTCGCGGCAGCGCGTCGAGCTCGCCCGCCGGATCGGCGTCGTCTTCGGCCAGCGCTCGCAGCTCTGGTGGGACCTGCCGCTCGCGCGACTCCTTCGACCTGCTGCGCCACATCTACCGCGTGCCCGCGGCACGGCACCGCGAGAACCTCGATCGCTTCACCGAGGTGCTCGAGCTGGCGGCGTTCCTCGACACGCCGGTGCGCCAGCTCTCGCTCGGCCAGCGGATGCGCGGCGAGCTGACCGCGGCGCTGCTGCACGACCCCGAGCTCGTCTTCCTCGACGAGCCGACGATCGGGCTCGACGTCGTCGCGAAGGCGGCAGTCCGCGAGTTCCTCACCGAGGTGAACCGCGAGCGGGGGGTCACGGTGCTGCTGACGACGCACGATCTCGCCGACATCGAGCGGCTCTGCTCGCGGCTGCTGATCATCGACCACGGCCATCTGATCTGGGACGGAGGCATCGACGAGCTGAAGCGAGCACGGGCAGGAGCGGACGCTCGTGGTCGACCTCGAGGAGCCCGCGCCGCCGCTCGAGGTGCGCGCGTCGTCCGCATCGAAGGCCCGCGCCAGTGGCTCGCCTTCCGCCGCGACGAGGCGAGCGCCGCCGAGCTGATCGGCGCCGTCGCGGCCGGGCACGGCTCGTCGACGTCGCGATCGAGGAGACCGAGATCGAGGAGATCGTCCGGCGGATCTACGCAGCGGAGCAGCCGCGCGCGTCCGACGACTCGCGGCGCGAGAGCAGCCGACGCGGCGACCGCGGCGCGCCGAGCTGACGCAGCGCGACCGAGCGAGCTCGGCGGGCGTGGGTGAAGACGACGATCTCGCCCCTCGCCTGAGCGCGCGCAGCGCCGCGCTCACCTCGGCGCCGGGCAGGTAGACGGCGCGCGATCCTCGGCGAAGCGCTCGAGCAGCGTGCGCCAGTTGCCGGCGCCGCGCGCGTCGAGCTCGGCGGCCGCGGCGCGGTCTCGGCAGCCGGCGACGTCGAGCACGCGCGCGCGTCCGCGAGCCAGTCGCGCCAGAGCGGCCGCGTGTCGCCGAGCACGTCGAGATCGATCGCGATCCATCGGACGACGCCGACGGCGACGCCGACGCGAGTCGATCGCCACGTCGAGCGGCGAGCCGACGCGGCCGGGGACGAAGAGCTGGTGGATCTCGTCCGAGATCGCATAGGCGACACCGCCCGCCAGCGCCGCGCGCTCGTCCCGCAGCGCCCGCAGGAGCAGCGCCCCGAGGACCGCGAACTCGCACGCGTGCGCGATCTTCCGCAGCACGAGATCCCACGTCCCGAGGCCGGTGCCGAGGTCGGGCACCGAGGAGAAGGAAAAGATGACGGCGGCCCAGAGCACGACCGGCACCCAGAAGCGCAGCGCGGCGGAGATCGACACGCGGCCATGGTAGGCTCCGCCACCACATACGGAGCACGGTGAGGGAACCCGGTGCAAGTCCGGGACGGTCCCGCCGCTGTGAGGGGAGACGCCCGACGCGGAAACGCCACTGGCCGAGAGGCCGGGAAGGCCGCAGAGGGGGAGCCCCGAGTCAGAAGACCTGCCGCGCTCTCCGCCCCGAACCCCTCGCGGAAGGAGGATTCGTGCTTCGCAGACTGCTCGTTCTCTCGGTGCTTCTCCTGGTGGCGTTGGCGCCTTCGGCGCTCGCGGCCAGCGTCAAGGTCCGCGTCGAAGGCAAGACGACGACGATCTTCGGCCCTGCGCAGCCGACCGTGACCGCCGACAACGCGCTCCAGGCCCTCGATGCCGCCAGCACGGCCGGCGAGTTCTACTACGGGATGACGACGTCGAGCTTCGGCGACTACGTCAGCCAGATCGGCAAGTACCCGGCCTCGCAGAGCACGGGCTGGGTCTTCAAGGTCAACGGAGTCTCGCCGCCCGTCGGCGCCGACAAGGTGACGCTGAAGGACGGCGACGTCGTGCTCTGGTACTACGCCACGTTCGGCCCCGCCGGCGGGCCGCCCACGCTCGAGCTGCAGCGGCTGCCGGCCAACTGCTACGTCGTCCAGTCCGTCACCGACACCGGCAAGAAGGCGCGGGCCGCGAACGCGACGCTCCTCGCGGACGGGAAGCGGTTCCGGACGCGAAACGGCCGCGCCTGCATCGGCAAGCACGCCGGGCTCGTCCGCGCGACCGCGCCCGGTGCGGTGCGCTCGAACGCCGTTCAGTGACGAGACGCGCGCTCGCCGCGCTCGCCGCCCTCGTCCTCCTCGCCGGCTGCGGCAGCTTCGGCGCCGGTGGGGAGGAGGGGACGGCGACGCTGTGGGTCACGCGCGACCGCGGCGCGACGCTGCTGCTCGAGACCGACGTCGACGCGGGGCAGACGCTGATGCGCGCGCTCGACTCGAAGGTCGAGCTCGAGACGCGGTACGGCGGTCGCTACGTCCAGTCGATCGACGGGCTCTCCGGGAGCCTCGACGCACAGCGCGACTGGTTCTGGTTCGTCAACGGCTACGAGGGCGACCTCAGCGCGGCCTCGTACCGGCTGCGCGACGGCGACGTCGCCTGGCTCGACTACCGCGGCTGGGAGCGGGAGGGCGAGGCCCGCGTCGTCGTCGGCGCGTTCCCGGAGCCCTTCGTGCACGGGTACGGCGGCAGGACGCGCGCGGCTGTCGTCCGCTTCGAGGGGTCGCGCGCTCGCGCGACCCGGCTCGCGCGCAGGATCGGGGCGGAGTCGATCGAGCCCCTCGGCACGCCCGTGCCGGACGGCGCGAACGTCCTCGAGCTCCGCGACGGGCCGGCCGCGGCGACGGCGGTGCTCCTGGGCGAGACGGCCGGAGCCCCTGTTCGATTCGTGGTCAGCGGCGACGCCGACCTGACGCGGAGGTACTCGGCCCCGTGAGCCCCGGTCCTGCCGCACTGCTGCTCGGCGCTGCCGGTGTCGCGGCGCTCCTGACCGACCGGCTCTGGGCGGTGGCTGCGCTGACGGTCGTCCTGCTCACGGTCTGCCTGCGGGCGCCGGCCGAGCGCCGGGCGGTCTATCTCTTCGGGTCGCTCTGCGAGCTCGCTCGGCGTGCTGCTGCTCTCGCCGCTCCTCTGGTCGGCGCCGGACGGGACGCTGCTCTGGGAAGGGCCAGTTGTGGCTGTGCTCGGCCCGCTCGACGTGACCACGACCGAGATCACTGAGGCGGCGCTGAACGCGCTCAGGCTGGCGGCGCTCGGGCTCGCCTTCGCCGCCTACGCGCTCCTGCTCGACCACGACCGGCTGGTCGCGGCGGCCGGAGCCGCCCGCCGATCGGCGCTCGCCGTCGCGCTGGCGACGCGGCTCGTGCCCTCGCTGGAGCGCGACGCCGCCGGCCTCGCCGAGTCGGTGCGGGGGAGAGGCGTGCAGCTGGAGGGTGTGCGCGGCTACGCGACGCTCCTCTCGCCGCTCGTCGCCGGCTCGCTCGAGCGCGCGACGAACCTCGCCGAGGCGATGGAAGCCCGCGGCTTCGGCCGCCCCGGGGTCGACCCGGGCGCCGCGGTCTCCCTGGAGCGGCCGCGACCGGCTCGCGATCGTGGCGGCAGGCCTGCTCGTGGCGGTGGCGGCGCTGTGGCTCTAGCGACCGTCGCCGGCCTGTCGTTCGCCTACCCATCGGCGCCACCGGCGCTGCAGGACGTCTCCCTCGAGCTCGAGCCAGGCGAGGTCGTTGCCCTGCTGGGGCCGTCCGGCTCGGGCAAGTCGACGCTGCTGCGCGCGCTGGCGGGGCTCGTGCCGCATTTCCACGGCGGCCGCTTCTCGGGCAGCGTCGTCGTCGCCGGCCTCGACACGCGCTCGACGCGGCCGGCCGAGCTCGCCGGCACGGTCGCGACGGTCTTCCAGGATCCGGAGGATCAGGTCGTGATGACGATCGTCGCGAACGAGGTCGCCTTCGGCCTCGAGAACCTCGGCGTCGCGCCGGCCGAGATCTGGCCGCGCGTCGAGCGCGCTCTCGCGGCGGTCGACGCGCTGCACCTCTGGGGCCGCAAGACCGTCGAGCTCTCCGGCGGCGAGCTGCAGCGGGTCTGCCTCGCGTCCGCTCTCGCGCTCCAGCCCCGGCTGCTGCTGCTCGACGAGCCGACCTCCCAGCTCGATCCCGACGCGACAGCGCTCTTCCTCGCAGCCGTCGAGCGGCTCGGCGCCACGGTCGTCTTCTCCGACCACCGCGTCGGGCGTGCGCTCGAGCTCGCAACCCGCGTCCTCTTCGTCGACGGCGGCAGCATCGGGTTCGACGGCGCGCCTACCGAGGCGGCCGCCTGGCTCGCGGCGGAGCGCCCGAGCTGGATCGACGCTTGTGTTGCACCAACACAAGCTCTCCCCGGCGACGTCGTGTTGCGCGCGCGTGACGTTTCGTTCGCGTTTCGCGAGGCTGTGCCCGTGCTCGAGGGCGTCGACCTCGAGGTCCGCCGGGGCGAGATCGTCGCGCTCGAGGGGCCGAACGGGTCGGGGAAGACCACCCTCGCGCGGATCGTCTGCGGGCTGGTCGAGCCGCAGGCGGGGACGGTCGAGCTCGCCGGCCGCGCCGGCTACCTCTCGCAGGATCCCGGCCGCTACCTGGTCGAGGAGACCGCGCTCGCGGAGGTCGGCCTGGCCGTGAAACGGGATGAACAGCGCGCTCGCGCCGCGCTCGAGGCGGCCGAGCTCGGCTGGGCGGCGGAGCGCCATCCCCGCGACCTGTCGAGCGGCGAGCGCGAGCGGCTCGCGCTCTCGGCCGTCGCCGTGGCGGAACCGGATTTGCTCGTGCTCGACGAGCCGACACGCGGTCTGGATCCGGACCGGAAGGCCACGCTCGCCGCGCGCCTCGACGCGTACGCCGCCGCCGGCAGGGGCGTCGTCGTGGCCACGCACGACCCGGACTTCCCCGCGCACCGCCGCGTGCGACTTTGTGTTGAACCAACACAAGCCCGGTTCGGGGAGCGCGTTGGCGTCTAGGGTCGCCATCTTCTGCGCCGCGGCGGCGCTCGCGCTCGCGGCCTGGGCGGCACTGGACCCCGCCCGCGGCGGGCTCGCGACGCTGCTCGCCGCCTTCGCGGTGCTCGTCGCCGGCTTCGCCTGGCTCGAGGGCGGCACCGTCTCTGCACGCGACCTCACGCTCGTGGCGACCCTCGGAGGTCTCGCGGCCGCCGGGCGGGTGCTCTTCGCGCCGATCCCGAGCGTGCAGCCCGTGACCGTGATCGTCGCGGCAGCGGGTGTCGCCCTCGGGCCGCGGCGCGGCTTCGCCGTCGGCGCCCTCGCGGCGATCGCCTCGAACTTCTTCCTCGGCCAGGGGCCGCACACGCCGTGGCAGATGCTGGCGTGGGGCGGGTGCGGGCTGCTCGCAGGACTCGGGAAGGCACTGCTCCGCCGCCGCCTCGCCTTCGCGGCCTTCGCGCTGCTGCTCGGGCTCGCGTTCGGCACCGTGATGGACCTCTGGCTCTGGCTCGCCTTCTACCCCCACACCGAGGCGGCGCTGGTCGCGCGGCTCGCGGCCGGGGTCCCCTTCAACATCGCTCACGCCGCGGGCAACGTCGTGCTCGCGCTCGTGGCCGGGCCGGAGCTGAGACGAGTGCTCGAGCGCTACGAGCGGCGTTCGCGGACCGAGGTGGTGTGGGCGTGAAGCTCCTCGCCGTGCTCGCGACCGCGACCGCGCTGGCGACGCCCGCCGGTTACGTCCAAGCGCAGCAACGGGAGGACGGCGGCTTCGGCGACGGGCAGGTCACGGCGTGGGCGACCCTCGGCCTCGTCGCGGCAGGCGTCGAGACGGGGACGGCAGCCGAGTACCTCGCCCGTCAAGAGCCCAAGAGCGCCACTGACGTCGCGCTGTTCGCAATGGCCCGCGCCGCAGCCGGCGACCGGCCCGACGACCTGCTGGCGCGCCTACGGGCTCACCGGCCCGGAAAGCTCGTCAACGCGACGATCTGGACGATCCTCGCGCTCCGGCAGGCCGGCGAACCTGTGCCGCCGGCGCTCGTCGAGGCGCTCCTCCGCGCGCAGCGTCCCTCCGGCGGCTGGTCGTGGCTCCGCGGCGGCGCGGCGGACTCGAACGACACGGCGGCAGCGATCCAGGCGCTGCGCGCGGCAGGTGTCCGCGGGAAGCCGATCGACCGGGCCGTCGTTTTCCTCCGCCGCCACCAGAACCGGGACGGCGGCTTCGAGCTCACCGTGGGGCGGGGCTCGGACGCACCCTCGACTGCCTGGGCGATCCAGGCCTTGCTCGCTGCAGGCGCGAAGCCCGGCCCAGCTGCGTTCGCGTACCTGCGGCGGCTGCAGCGCCCGGACGGCAGCATCCGTTACAGCGCCCGCTACGACAGCTCCCGGCTCTGGACGACCGCCCAGGTAGCTCCCGCGCTCGCCCGCCGGCCGTTCCCGATCCGATGAGGGCCGGGCCGGTCGCGCTGGCGTGGAGCGGTGGCAAGGATTCGGCACTCGCGCTCGCCGCGCTTCGGCGGGAGTGCACGGCTGTTGCAGCACTGCTCACGACCTTCACGGACGACTACGACCGGGTGTCGATGCACGGCGTTCGCAGTGCGCTCGTCCGCGACCAAGCGAGCGCGGCGGGAATCCGGCTCGTCGAGATCGGGATTCCCGCCGGCTGCGTCGAAGAGGTCTACGCTGCGCGGATGGAGGCGGCGTTCCGGTCTCCGCCACTCGCGGAGCTGGACGCCGTGGCGTCCGGCGACCTGTTCCTCGAGGACGTCCGCGCGTACCGGGAAGAGCGGCTCGCGAGCGTGGGAAAATCCGCCCTCTTCCCGCTCTGGGGACGGGACACGGCCTCGCTTGCGCGCTCGTTCATCGACGACGGCTACAAGGCCTACGTGGTCTGCGTCGACACACGCGTGCTCGACGCGTCGTTCGCCGGCCGCACGTACGACGCCAGCTTCCTCGACGACCTGCCGCCGAGGCATCGACCCGTGCGGCGAAAACGGTGAGTTCCACTCGTTCGTCTACGCCGGCCCCTGCTTCGACCGCCCCGTGCCGTGTCGGCTCGGCGAGCAGGTCCTTCGCGAAGGGTTTGCGTTCGCCGACCTCGTCGCCGCGTAGCGGCGGGGCGGGCGCGGCCATCGACCAGAGCGCCCGCTAGCATCGACGGGTGTCCTCGGTCGCCTCGCCGGAGCAGTACCTGGCCAACCTGAACCCGGCCCAGCGGGAGGCCGTGCTGCACACCGAGGGGCCGCTCCTCGTGATCGCGGGCGCCGGCTCCGGGAAGACGCGCGTGCTCACCCACCGGGTCGCGCACCTGACCTCCGCGATCGGCGTCAAGCCGAACGAGATCCTCGCGATCACGTTCACGAACAAGGCCGCGGGCGAGATGCGCGAGCGCCTGACGAACATGCTCGGCCCGATGGCGCGGGCGATCTGGATCCTCACCTTCCACGCCGCGTGCGGCCGCATGCTCCGCAGCGAGGCGGAGCGGCTCGGCTACAAGTCGAACTTCACGATCTACGACAGCGCCGACCAGGTCCGGCTCGTCAAGCAGGTGCTGGAGGAGCTCGACAAGGATCCGAAGCGCTTCGTGCCGCGCGGCGTCCACGCGCAGATCTCGAACGCGAAGAACCAGCTGATCACGCCCGCGAAGTACGCGGAGCAGATCGCCTCCTTCTACGACCAGACGATCGCCGAGGCGTACGCGCTCTACCAGAAGAAGCTGGCCGCCTCGAACGCCGTCGACTTCGACGACATGCTGATGCTGACGGTGCAGATCCTGGAGGGCTTCCCGGACGCGCGGAAGCACTGGCAGAACGCGTTCCGCTACGTGATGGTCGACGAGTACCAGGACACGAACCACGCCCAGTACCGGTTGCTGCAGCTGCTCGCGGAGCACCACCACAACATCTGCGCTGTCGGCGACCCCGATCAGTCGATCTACGCCTTCCGCGGCGCCGACATCCGCAACATCCTCGAGTTCGAGCGCGACTTCCCGGAGACGCGGACGATCCCGCTCGAGCAGAACTACCGCTCCACGAACGCGATCCTCGAGGCCGCGAACGCCGTGATCGCGCACAACTCTGAGCGGAAGGAGAAGCGGCTCTGGTCGGAGCTCGGCGAAGGCGACCCCGTCCGCGTGATCGAGGTCGAGGACGAGCAGGCCGAGTCGCGCTACGTCGCCGCGCAGATCGCCGGGCTGATCGAGGAGGGCTACTCCGGGAGCGAGATCGCGGTCTTCTACCGGATGAACGCCCAGTCGCGCGTGCTCGAGCAGACGCTGCGCCTGCACCAGATCGGCTACCAGGTGATCGGCGGGCCGCGCTTCTACGAGCGCGCCGAGGTGAAGGACGCGATCGCCTACCTGCAGGTGCTCGACAACCCCGCCGACGCGGTCAGCCTGATGCGGATCGCCAACCGCCCCAAGCGCGGGATCGGCGACACGACGATCTCGCGGCTCGTCTCGTACGCCGAGAACCACGGGCTGACGCTCTTCGACGCGCTCGACCGCCCCGTCGAGGCCGGTCTCGGCACCGCGGCCGTGAAGGCCGTGACGAGCCTGAAGAACCTGCTCGACTCGCTCCGCTCGGCCGCGCAGGAAGAGGAGGTGCCGGAGCTGCTCCAGACGGTGCTCGAACGCTCGGGCACGCTCGAGGCGTACGAGGCGGAGCGGACGATCGAGGCCCGCGGCCGGATCGAGAACCTCGAGGCCTTCGTCGACGGCGCCCGCCAGTACACGCAGGAGACGGAGGAGCCGACGCTCTCGGGTTTCCTCCAGGAGATCTCGCTCTACTCCGACCAGGACGCGCTCGGCGAGGAGCAGTCGAACGTGACGCTGATGACGATTCACAACGCCAAGGGGCTCGAGTTCCGCGCCGTCTTCGTCGTCGGCGTCGAGGAGGAGATCTTCCCCAGCTCGCGCTCGATCGAGGAGCAGGGAGTCGAAGAGGAGCGCCGGCTGTTCTACGTCGGCCTGACGCGGGCGGAGGAGCGGCTGACGCTGACGCACGCCTCGTCGCGCCTGCTCTGGGGTCGCACGACGAGCCACCTGCCCTCGCGCTTCCTCGACGAGCTGCCCGACCGGCACGTCGAGCGCGAGCGGCTGCGCCCGTCCTCCTGGCGCAGCTACGGCACGCCGGCGCAGACGCGCGACATCGCCCCGCGGGCGGACCATCCTGCCCTCTCGACGGGCGACAGCGTCCGCCACGGCACGCTCGGAGAGGGCGTGATCACGCGCATCGAGCCCGGCGGCGTCGTCACCGTGCGCTTCGCGAGCGACGGCAGCGAGCGCAAGCTGATGCTCGACTACGCGCCGCTCGAGAAGATCGCCTAGCTCCGATCCGGTAGAAGTCGCTCATGGCGATCGAGATCAGGGCACCCCGCTGAGGACGAGCTGCGCGCGGCGATGGAGGCCGCGGAGGCGGCCTTCGGCTCCGAGGTCGAGGATCACGACTGGGAACGCGAGCAGAAGATCCTGCCGCCGTCGCGCGCCCTCGCGGCGTACGACGGCGACAGGCCGGTGGGGCTCGCCGCCGCCTACGCGTTCGACCTCTCGATCCCCGGCGGCGAGCTGCCGTGCGCCGGCGTCACGTGGGTCGGCGTCCTGCCGACGCACCGGCGCCGGGGGATCCTGCGCGACTTCATGCGCCGCCAGCTCGAGGACGTGCACGGCTGGGGCGAGCCGATCGCCGCGCTCTGGGCGTCGGAGGCATCGATCTACGGGCGCTTCGGCTACGGCCTGGCCGCGCCCGGCATCGTCGCCAAGTCGAATCCGCGCCGCTTCGCGCTCAAGGACGAGCCACAGGCGAACGTGACCGTCAGGCTGACCGATGCCGAGGAGGCGTTCCGGCTCTTCCCCCCGGTCTACGACCGCTTCCGCACGGGCCGAGCGGGGATGCTCTCGCGCTCGGAGACGTGGTGGAAGGAGCTGCGGCTGGCCGACCCGAAGGAGTGGCGGCGCGGCGCGAGCCAGAAGTTCTACGCGGTCGCGGAGGTGGACGGGAAGGCCGAGGGCTACTGCGACCTACCGCGTCAAGGAGCGAGTGGGAGGACGGCTTCGCGAAGGGCGAGGTCCGCGTCGTCGAGGCTGTACGCGAACTCGCCGCAGGTGGAGCTCGAGCTCTGGCGGTTCCTCCACGGGATCGACCTGACCGAGAAGGTCGAGGTCTTCAGCCTCGACCCGGCGTCGCCGCTCTTTCTCAGCGTCCGCGACCCGCGCGCGCTCGGGCTTCGGCTCGGCGACGCGCTCTGGCTGCGGCTCGTCGACGTCGACGCGGCCCTGCAAGGCCCGCTCGTACAAGCCCGGCGAGTCGGTCGTGCTCGAGGTCACCGACGAGCTCTGCCCCTGGAACGCGGGCCGCTACCGCGTCGGCGACGACGCCGGCCGCACCGAGGACACGGCCGATCTCGCGCTCGACGTCGCCGACCTCGCGGCCGCCTATCTCGGCGCCTTCGACTTCCACCGGCTCGTCCGCTCGGGGCGGGCGCAGGAGCGCCGGGAGGGCGCGGCCGAGGCGGCGACGCTGCTCTTCCGCACCGACCTGCCGCCCTACTGCCCGGAGGTCTTCTGATGGCGTGGGACGTCCGCCCCACCCGGGACCTGGAGGAGTTCAAGCGCGCCGTCGGGGCGATCGGCCACTACTTCGGCGGCTGGCCCGCGGACGACGAGGCGGCGCAGCGGTTCTCCAGCAACCTGCCGTTCGAGCGGATGCACGCGGCGTTCGACGGCGACCGCATCGTCGGCGGCGCCGGCGCGTTCCCGTTCGAGCTGACCGTCCCGGGCGGCACCGTCCGCTGCGGCGGCGTCACCGTCGTCGGCGTCCTGCCGACCCACCGCCGCCGCGGGATCCTGACGGCGATGATGCGCGCCCAGCTCGAGGACATCCGCGAGCGCGGCGAGCCGGTCGCGGCGCTCTGGGCGTCGGAGGAGGTCATCTACCGGCGCTTCGGCTACGGGCTCGCCTCGCTCTCGGGGGAGATGGCGCTGCCGACCGGCTTCGCGGGCCTGCGGGAGCCGCCGGACGAGCGCGCCGTCGCGCGTCTCGTCCCGCTCGACCAGGCGAAGGACGTGATCGCGCCGATCTACGACCGCGCCCGCCTCGCGCACGCCGGGGATGTTCGAGCGCACCGACACGTGGTGGGAGACGCGCAACCTCCCCGACCCGCCCGAGCGGCGCCAGGGCGGCGGCGAGAAGAACGTCGTCGTGCTCGACCTCGACGGCGAGCCGGCCGGCTACGCGCTCTACCGCATCCACACGAAGTTCGAGGGCGGCGCCTCGGTCGGCCACGTCGACGTGATCGAGGCGGTCGCCGACGGCCCCGTGGCCACGCGCGAGCTCTGGCGCGTGCTGCTGGACATGGACTGGAAGGCGACGCTGAAGGCGTACCTGCTCCCGATCGACCACCCGCTCGTGCACCTGCTGCGCTACCCGCGGCGGATGCAGCTGCGGGTCGGCGACGGGCTCTGGGTGCGGCTCGTCGACGTCGGCGCGGCGCTTTCGGCGCGCTGCGTACGGCTCCGACGAGCCGGTCGTGCTCGAGGTCGAGGACGCCTTCCTGCCCGAGAACCCGGGCGCTGGCGCGTCGCCGGCGGCGCAGCCGAGCGGACCGACGACGAACCGGACATGGCGCTCGACGTCGGCGAGCTCGGCGCCGTCTACCTCGGCGGCTTCACCTTCGGCGAGCTGGTGCGATCGGGGCTCGTGCGGGAGGCGCGGGAGGGAGGCGCGGCACGCGCGGACGCCGTCTTCCTCGTCGACGCTCCAAAGCCCTGGTGCCCCGAGATCTTCTGAGCGCGTAGGTGGACACCGGCACGGCGATCGGAGCGGTGCTCGCCGCGTTCGGCCTCTCCGGAGCCGCGGGCCTGAACGCCTGGCTGCCGCTCTTCGCGAGCGCGCTGCTCGACCGGCTCGAGTCGTCGAGCTGGCGGCCCCGTTCGACGACCTCTCCTCGACTCTCGGGCTCGTCGTGCTCGGCGTGCTGACGACCGCCGACTTCGTCGGGGACAAGGTGCCGGTCGTCGACCACGTGTTGCACCTGCTCGGCTCGGGGTCGCGCCGGCCAGCGGCGCAGTCCTCTTCACCGGGCAGGCCGGGACGGAGACCGACCTGCCGACACTGCCGGCAGTCCTGCTCGGGGCGTCACTGCCGGGTCGTCCACGCGATCCGCAGCGCCGTGCGCCCGGTGTCGACCGCGACGACCGCCGGGCTCGGCAACCCCGTTCTCTCCCTGGGCGAGGATGTCGGCTCGCTCGCACTCGTCGTGCTGCGTTCGCGCTGCCGCTGCTGGCGGTGATCCTGCTGATCGCGTTCGCGCTCGCCCTGCTCAGGTTCGCCCGGCGCTTCCGTCGGCGCTGCTACCCTCCCGCGCTTGCTGTTCCGACCCCCATTCGGAGCGCTCGCCGCGCTGCTCGCCATGCTCGTCCTCGCCGCCCCCGCCCAGGCGGTGCCGGACGTCCCGCTCGAGATCTACCTCGAGCACGTCGAGCCGCTCTCGCTCGACTGGCCCGCGGACGGGACGATGACCGACGGCTACGGGCCGCGCTGGGGCCGGATGCATCTCGGCGTCGACGTCGGCATCCTGCGCTCGCTCGACGTGCGCTCGGCATCGAGCGGGACGGTGACGGCGGCTGGCTGGCTGACCGGCTACGAGGGCTACGGGAACGTCGTCACCGTGGACATCGGCAGCGGCTACTCGCTCCTCTACGCGCATCTCTCGGTCGCACAGGTCGTCCCGGGGCAGTGGCTCGCGGCCGGAGAGCCGGTCGGCCGGGCGGGCTGCACCGGCTCCTGCACGGGCACGCACCTCCACTTCGAGCTGCGGAAGAACGGGGTCCCGATCGACCCGTTCCCCTATCTCGGGTAGCCGGATCTCCCCCGTCGGAGTGATGGCACCGCGGCGGAGCCGGGGCTACGTTGCGCCCTGCCCATGACACGGACGCTCCCTTTGCGGAGCGCGCTCGTCGTCCTGCTCGCCTCTCTCGCCGTCGCACCAGCGGCCTCGGCACGCCCGGACACTCCTGCGCGTCTCCAGATGGCCTGGCCTGCCAACGGCACCGTCACCGCTCGGTTCGGCGAGTGGCGCGGTAGCCACCGGCACGCCGGGATCGACATCGGCATGCTGCGGACGCTGCGGCTGCGCTCGGTGCTCGCCGGCACGGTCGAAGCGGACGGGCTACGTCTCGGGCTACGACGGCTACGGCCAGGTGATTCTCCTCGACCTCCCCGGCCCGTACACAGCGCTCTACGCTCACCTCTCGTCGGTGCGGGTGCGGCCGGGACAGCGCGTCCGCAAGGGCCAGCGGATCGGACTCGCCGGCTGCACCGGCAGCTGCTCGGGCACCCATCTCCACTTCGAGGTCGAGCGGCGGGGCGTCCCGGTGGATCCCCTCCAGTTCCTGGGCTGACGACTATCGTGGCCGCCGATGCGGCCTCGCCCCCTGCTAGACGGCGCTGCGATCGTCGGCGTCTCGCTCGTGCTCGGCTGGGTTCTCGCGCACGCGACGACGCGCGTGAAGAACTGGTTCGTGATGACGGACGAGCTCTACTACGAGCGGCTCGCGATCTCGGTCGCGCAGACCGGGTCGCTGCTGCCGCGCCTGCACGGCGAGATCGTCTCGAACGTGAATCAGCTCTACCCGGTCGTGCTCTCGACCGTCTACGGCGACGGTGACGTCCAGGCGAGCTTCTCCGACGCGCATCGCCTGAACGCCTTCGTCATGGTCACTGCGGCCGTGCCGGTCTTCCTGCTCGCGCGGCGGCTCGGGCTCGGCACGCTCCTCGCCCTCTGGGTCGGCGCGCTCGCCGTCGCGGTGCCGTGGATCGTGCTCTCCTCGTTCCTGCTCACCGAGGTGGTCGCGTACCCGACGTTCTGCTGGGCGCTGCTCGCGATCACCTACGCGGTCGAACGCAAGCGGTGGACGACGGATCTCCTCGCCGTCGCCATGATCGGCCTCGCCGTGCTCGCGCGGACGCAGTTCGTCGTCCTCCTTGCCGTCCTGCTGGTCGCTGTCGTCGCCGAGGCGGTGCTGGAGAGGTCGCCGCGCGCCGCTCTGCGCGAGCTCTGGCGGACGCGCCGGCCGTTCGTCCTCTTCTTCGGCGCGTTGCTGCTCGTCGTGCTCGCTGCGATCGCGATCGGCAAGGGCTCACGTCTCCTCGGCGCCTACTCGGTGACCGCGGAGAACGTGCGGATCGACTTCGCGCTCGTCCAGCTCGTGTTCGAGCACGTGGCCGTGCTGGCGCTGGGTCTCGCGATCCTGCCGTTCATCGTCGGCGTCGGCTGGCTGATCGACCGCTGCCGGCCGTCGGCCGTGCCCGGCGAGCGGGCGTTCGCGGTCGTCGGCTGCACGACGCTCGTGCTGGTGACCGTCCAGGTCGCCTCGTTCAACCAGCGCTTCGGCGCCGGGCTCGTCAAGGACCGCTACCTCTTCTACGTCGTCCCGGTGGTGCTGCTCGGCCTCGCGGCCGCGGCCGTCTCGCGTGCGTGGCCGCGCTGGTGGGCGCTCGTCGTGCCGGCCGCCGCGGCGGCGATCGGCTTCGTCTCGATCCCGGTGACGCCGTACGAGAAGCTCAACGTCGACTCGGTCGTCGCGATCCTGAACCGCGAGCTGCTCGAGCTCGCGACGACGGTCGGGTGGGCGCACGTCCTGCTCGTCCTCGTGGTGGTCGTCCTTCTCCAGGGCGTCCTGCTCGCGAAGGCGTTCCTGCGCTGGCGGGCCGTTGCGGCCTCGGCGGCCGTGCTCGCGACGGTGGCGCTGCCGCTCGAGACCGTCTACGCCTTCGACCGGCTGTTCGCCGTCAACGGCACGAACGGCCTGCCGGTGACGCTGGACCAGGCCGGCGTCTTCGGCTGGCTCGACCGCAACGTCGGCGCGGAGGGCCGCATGACGGTCGTGAAGTACCCCGTCGGCGGCCAGGACTGGTGGTCGGGGCAGGGCTACTGGTGGGACGTCGAGTTCTGGAACGAGAGCGCGGTCGCGACGATGGCCGACATGTCGCTGCACGATGCCCCTACGTGGCAGAGCCTGTTCGACTCGCGGACAGGGGCCGCGCACGAGACGCTGCCGACCCGCTACGCGCTCTTCTACGGCAACGATGTCCGCTTCCGGCTCGCCGGGATCCAGCACACCTACGACCGCGGCGCCTACATCGTCGAGCCCGAGCGGCCCTGGCGCGCGGACTGGATCACGAGCGGCATCTACTCCGACGGCTTCACGCGGCCGCACGCAGCGGCCACGGTCACCGTGTTCGCGAAGCCGGGTCAGCAGACGCCGCTGCGCCGGTTCGTGACGCTCGCGGTCGCGAGCCCCGACCAGTCACGCCAGCGGCCCGTGTCGATCCGGTCGAATCTCGAGAGCTGGAGCGGATCGATCGCGCCGAACACGTCCGTCGACCAGCAGCTCGAGCTCTGCGTGCCGCCGGAGGGGACGGCGCGGGTCACGATCCGCACACCGATCGTCTCGGGCGTCTACCGCGATCCGACGGACGGCCCGCCGAACGGGGACGAGCGACCGGCCGGCGTTCTGCTGCGCGTCGTCGCGCTGGCCGACGAGGTCGAGCCGATGAAGCGCTGCCCGGCGTGAGGTACGATGAGCCGCTGCAAGGGCGGTTAGCTCAGTTGGGAGAGCACCAGCTCGACAAGCTGGGGGTCACTGGTTCGAGCCCAGTACCGCCCACTCTGAAAGGCCCCGGAAACGGGGCCTTTCTGTTCTCGGCTAGGTGCAAGGGTTGGAGCGAATCGGGCTTCTGGAACGCTTTTGGAACGGTCACCGGCCCGGCGGGTGCAGGCTCGGCCTACCCGCCACACGTCGTCTACCGTGCCGGTGAAAACGACCCGCCCACGTTGCGCCAGGCTGATGCTTGCGCCCGCAGTCTTACGTCGTTGAAACAGCGCGCGCAGGCGTGAGCGAACCCCGCTCCACGCGTCCCGCAGGTTGCGCCGCACTGCATGCACCCGAGGGGCAGGTCGGGTGCGGCTACGAGGAAGATCCCACACCGCCGAAGCCGTACAGCGCGATCTTCAACATGGACACGCGCCGCACCATAGAACCTCATCGGACCTTCCTCGCGACGAGCCGATACTAAGGGCCATGAGCGCCGCAGCTGCCCCTAGCCGGATGATCCGCGCCGCGGAGGTTGCCGCGACCGGATGCGCCTCGCGCCTAGGACAGTCCGCGAGCTTGCTCGCCGCCGGAGAGTGCGGGGCACGAAGATGCAGGCCGGTGAAGCGGGCAAAGCTCGACATGGAAGAAGAGCCTCGGATCACGCCGCACCAGCTGCGCTACACGTTCGGGGCGCTGCTGCTCGAAGCGGCGATGCCGGTCGCGGTCGTCTCGAGGATGATGGGCCACGCGAACGAGGCGATCACGCAGTCGGTCTACTCGCACGAGTTTCAGCGGCGCGAGAGCCGGGAGCGGACGCGGGCCGGGATGCAGGCCGCCTTCGGACCCCGCCTATCTAAAACGAGCCTTGGAAGGTTGGGCGGGGAAACAGGCGGACTCGAAGCGGGTAGGGGCACCGCGCGTACAGGTGCTTGACCGGCGACTTCGAGCGATCCATGGTGTGCAAATCCGCACTAGCGACTAGAGGGGCGTGTCATGAAGAGTTGGAGCGTCGACCGACTGACCGCCAGAAGCGCTGTGGTCCCATTTGCCATCGCGATCTTGGCGCTGGCGCCCGGTGCAGCCGGAGCGGACAAACAAGATCAGGTCAACGGGGCAGGCCAGAGGTTGAACCTTGCCGGCGTTGCGATTCAGTTCCAGGTGAATGCGCGAAGTGGACCCGCTGGCGAAGATGCCCGGGGCTCTTACTGGGTACGCCGAGAGACTGATCTGGGCACAACGGGCCATCGGGGCCGCGTCATCTGCGTGACCGTCGTCGGGAATCGAGCGGCCGCGCGCGCGATCGTGGAGGAATCGACCACGCCGGAAAACCCTGTCGGTTCTCAGTTTCAGATTCAGGTGACGGACAACGGATCCCCCGGAAAGCTCAAGGACACGAACATCAACTTCTTCGGCTTCGATCCAGAAGAGACGGGATGCCCGATCATCCCGTTTCCTGAAGTGCCGATCACCGCCGGTAACTTCGTCGTTCACGACGCAACCGATTAGACGCGCGATGGGTGCCGTCTTTGTGGAACGAACCTGGACCGGTCAGGTGGGTAAACACGGGCAACCGAAGGGTGTCGCAGCACGCTGAAGTGGTCGCAATCCCGCTTGCCGCCGAGAGGTAGGCAGAGGCGGGGAAGCCCGCTGCGTTTCGACAAGCTGGGGGACACTGGTTCGAGCCCAGTACCGCCCACCTTCGAAAGCCCCGCAAACGCGGGGCTTCCGTCTCCTTGCGGCGGGGTGGTGGCGAGAGCCGGGCATGCCGCACGACCCTCGTGCGCGTCGTGACCAAGAGCGCGTCGCCGTCAGTGCCAGGGCGAGGAACATGCCCACGACGAGGCCGGCGGCACCGGCGAGCATCGCGCTTTAGGGTCCCGGGGTGCGTCGCTGTCTGGGGGGCATGCGCCAGCTAGACGAAAACCCGAACGAAACGGCCGAATGGCTCATGCGCGTGGTGAGGCCGCCCCGAGGAGGCGGCCCCGCTGTCGCCCGGCGTTTGTGTTGGTTCGGAGGCGTGTAGAACGGGATGTCATGTCAGCGTGCACGAAGCTCGGGCGGGTGTACGTCGGCTGCGCCACGTGGGCGGTGGGGTCCGCGAATGACCATCTTCTGCCGCACCTACCGGGCGGGAATCTGGCGCGGTATGCCGCGCGCCTGACCGCGGCTGAGGTCAACTCGTCATTTCACCGCGAGCACCGCCACGCCACGTGGGGTCGGTGGGCAAGGAGCGTCGGGCCCAGCTTCCGCTTCTCGGTGAAGCTGCCCAAGGCGATCACGCACGAGCGGCGGCTCGTCGAGGTCGACGCGTTGCTCGAGCGCTTCGCCGCGGAAGTACGCCTGCTCGGTGACAAACTCGCGGTCGTGCTCGTGCAGCTCCCTCCGAGCCTCACGTTCGACCCGAAGACCTTCGACGGGTTCCACCGGCGACTCTCGGATTGTGTGCCCGTCGCTGCTGTGGTCGAGCCACGTCATCCGTCGTGGTTCGAAGACGACGTCGACTCGTTCCTCGCCGAGCGGCACGTCGGGCGGGTCGCGGCCGACCCTGCCGTCGTCCCTCGCGCTGCGGAGCCGGCCGGCTGGCGCGGGCTTCGATACTTCCGCCTCCACGGGTCGCCCGTCACGTACCGCTCCGCCTACGAGGGGCCGTTTCTCCGCTCGCTGGCGAAGCGCCTCGAGCCCGGCGACTGGTGCATCTTCGACAACACCGCGTCCGGCGCGGCTCTCACGAACGCCCTTGAGCTGCTGATGCTGCTCAGGGACGGGTCAAGAACGGCGTCGTGACCCACGGCCAGAGCGGACTCCGCCTGGATGCCGGCTCGCCCCACGTCGGGAGGACTGGTACCAATTTACGCCGTACGGGGCCGACGCGCCTGACGGCGCCGGTACAGGGAGCTCGCGAGCTTCCATGCGCGCCGGGCGAGCCACACCAGGATGATTGTCCGGAGTCGAAGCATTCTCTCTTCCCTCTTTACGTTGCTCGCAGTGAGTGTGGCTTCAACGTAGAAGCACAGCGGTGAGGTTCGACCTCAGTAGCGGCCATCCCGCTTCGCACGTTTGCTCGGGCCGCCGAACGAGCAGCGTTGCTCTACAAGCTCAAATCGACGATTGGGGGTCGCATGTTCGGACGAAACGGAAGAGGCCAAGCGGTGATGGACGCCGCCGAGGACATCACGAGCTATGGCGGCGAGGTGCTTGAGGACGACAAGGCACGGCGGCGGGTCGTCGCCGCCCTGACCGCAGGCCTTACCGCTCGGCAGCGAGCGAAGCGGCACACAGGCCTGTCGGGGCTGCTTCGGCGCATCGCAGAGGATCCGGTTCTCCGCGCAAATGCGGTGACCATGCTCGTGGCGCTGCAGCAGGCGCGGCAGAGGGTCGAGCGGCGGCGCAGCCACAAGGTCCGCAATGTCTCGCTGCTCCTCGGCGGCGCCGGCGCTGCAACGGCTGTCGTGGCCGTTCCGGCCGTCAGAGCACGTGTACTGGAGCTCGTCGCCGGCACCAAGGATCGTCTCGGCTCGGCCGGTGCAGGATCGTTGCCGACGATGATCAAGGAAGAGATCGAGGTCGATGCGCCTCTCAGGAGCGTCTACAACCAGTGGACGCAGTTCGAGGACTTCCCGGACTTCATGGAGGGCGTCGAGACAGTGGAACAGCTCGACGATGCGCGCCTCCGTTGGGTGGCCAAGGTCGCAGGGAAGCGGGCGGAGTGGGAGGCGAAGATCCTCCACCAGGATCCGGACGAGCGCATCAGCTGGCAGTCCACGGACGGCAAGCACACGACGGGCGCCGTCACGTTCGAGCCGGCAGGCGAGCAACGGACGCGCATCCGCCTGACGATGACGTACACGCCGGAAGGCTCACTCGAGCGGGCGGGTTCGGCCTTGAACCTCGATAACCGCCGTGTCCGCGGCGACCTCGAGCGGTTCAAGGAACTGATCGAGAGGCGCGGCGTTGAGAGCGGCGCCTGGCGCGGCGAGATCGCGGAAGGGAAGACGTCCTCGTCCGAGGCCGGCTGAAGCGCGAGGGGGGCCCGCCGCTCGCGGCGGGCCCCCAAAGACCGCTTACGGCGGGTTGGCGGCGTCGGTTGAGACGCCGAGCATGCTGTGGGAGCGGGCCAGCGCCCAGCCACCGATGACGAGCAGACCGCCGAACCCCAGAAACGCGAGATCCCAGGCGGTCTGGTTCGAGCCTTCGCGGACGTGGTGGATCGTCAAGATGTGGTGGTCGACGATCCCCTCGACGAGGTTGAAGAGCCCCCAGCCGACCAGCATCCAGCCGAGGAGCGCTCGTCCACTGATCGCCCAGCGCCGGTCCGCCGTGCGCCGCCAGAGGATGTAGAGACCGAGGGCGACCGCGACCCAGGTAGCTGCGTGGAAGAGGCCATCCCAAAGCGTGTTCGTTTCCAGTCCGCCAACCGTCGTGTCCGGATAGCTGCCCTCGCTCGTCAGCATGTGATGCCACTGGAGGATCTGGTGGAGCACGATCCCGTCGACGAAGCCGCCGAGACCGATGCCGAGCAGGATCCCCGGGGCGCGCGGCCGGGAGACCGCCTCGTGTGCCTCGCGCCTCGAGCTCTGCCCCGAGGAGGGAGTCCCGCCCGGTTCTGGCCCGGCTGACATGGGAGACGACGTTCCCTGATCGGCGGACGCGCGAACCACGGTGCTCGGGGTCCCAGGCAGTGTTCTGCGGCTCGGGCATGAGGCGGTCGGTGGTGGGTAGCTGAAGCGTGCATCGATGAGCGCGCGTGTCGACAAGCATGGATCGCTGCTGCGGCGCGCGCTGCCGATCTACGTCGCGCTCTTGCTCCCGATCCTTTCGGTCGTCGCATTGCTCGCGCTGGCGCGGCTCGAGCACGTGCTGCTGCTCATCTTCATCAGCGTCCTCTTCGCGGCTGCCCTGACCGGCCCCACGACGCGGCTCGAGAAGCTTCGCGTGCCACGAGCCGCCGCAGTGCCGCTCCTGTACCTCGCGACGCTGGCGCTGTTCATCGGTCTGATCTGGCTCGTCACCCCCTGGCCCAACTAGCGGGAGCGGAGAACGACTAGCTCCTGGCGACAGGCTGGTCGCCGTAACCGGGCCCGAGGTTCGTTCGTTTTTCCACCACGGAGCCGAAACAGGCGCCGTGTTGACCACAGGGGGTCCACGAGATGAATGGGATTCACAAGTTCTCGGCGCAGGTGATCGACTACGCGGAGCGTCTCTCCGACGTGGCGGATGCCGCCCAGGGCAAGAATCACCGGCAGGCAGCCTCGGGCAAGCGCTGGTTGCTCCTGCCCGCCTCGGGCGCTGCGCTGTACGCGATCGTCAAGAGCGACTCGTTCTCCCGTCAGGCGAAGGACGTCATGGGCGACGCGAAGACGCGCGCGGCCGAGCTCCCCGAGGAGCTGATCGGCCTCGTACGTCAGACGACGCGCTCGACGAGCCAGAACGGAAGCACACAGTCGCGACCGACGAGGCAGAGGAAGAAGCCGGCCGCGCGCCGGCGGAGCACCGCGCGCAAGCCGGCAGCTGCCAACCGCTGAGTCGGCCGTCCGGCCCGTTGAGGAAGGCCCCGGAAACGGGGCCTTCGTTCGTGTGAGCCCCTTGCTCTTGATCCGTAGCCCGTTCGAGGCGCACACTCAGGGCATGTCTTGTCTTCTGTAATCGAGGCTCAGGCCGCGCGCACGTGAGCGTGGCGTTAGACGGCGGTGAGGCCCACGCGCCACCCTCTGGCCGATGTCGATCGTTCCAACGAGTCACGAGCCGAGAAAGGGGTCGAGCATGAAGCCGCACCTGCTTGGCGTAACGCTGGCCGTCGCGCTGGTCGTCACGGTCGGCGCCGGGGCGCCAGCCGCGACGGCGGACGTGCCGTGTCCGCAGACGAAGGCCGTCTTCTACACGACGGACACGCAGAATCTGGCCAGGGCGCTCGGGGCGAACAAGTCCGAGTGCGCCGACTACTACGTCTCGATCTCGCCGGTCACGGCGGCGCCGAACACCGGCTTGCCGCGAGGTGGGCCGGCCCTGACGACGGTGCAGGCGCAGGGACCGCAGTTTCACGCGCTGGCGGAGCTGCAACCGAAGCAGTGGGCGACCTATGCCGCCGAGCACGGCTGGTACGAGACCGGCGTGAAGCTGCACGACGCGATGCTCGCGGTCGGGTACAACCCTGCGCGCGGCGATACCTGGATCGTGAACGAGGTCGGCAGCCCGTCCGACTCGACCGTGAACACGGACGTATTCGACGGTCTCCCCGGCGCTCGCGACGGCTTCCGCGACTTCGTCCGCGGCCTGTACACGGGCTCGGGTGGCCCCGCGCTGCCGGGGATGGTCTTCGCAGCCGACGCCGCCCAGCTCGCGCCGAACGTCGCCGGCTACGCGCAGAAGCTCGCGAGCTGGTACGCCGACGCGCCCTTCTGGGAGGACATGCGGCGGTACGTCGGCGTGTGGGCGCAGGAGACGTATGCCGACGCGCGTGCGTGGGGTGTGGCCGGGTCTCCGCTCGAGGAGCGGACGGCCTTCCTGAACGACTACTTCCTGCACGGGCTGCGGGTCGCTGCAGACGGAGACGACGCCACCGCGGCGGCGCGTGCCTTCTTCGCCGAGGCGTACGTCCCGATCGCAAACGGGTCGTTTCGGTGGGCGCCGGCGAACCCCGTCTCGGTGATCAGCTTCGGCTTCACGGAAATCGGGGCAATCGGGATGCAACGGTTCGTCTCCGCGCAGACGTACGCGATGCGCTCCTCGCTGCGCACCAGGCTGGGGTTTGCGGTCGTGCCGAGGAGCGACGTCGCCGCAGAACGGACGGCGATCCAGGCTCGCATCGCGGCTGCGATCCGCGATTCCCAGTCCGATCCCATCGGCGCTTGCACTGCCGCCGGCGAATCGTGTGACTTCGACGTCGCGGGCGCCGCGTTCACGCAGGCCTGGAAGGCACTGGCGAACACACAGGAGGGTGAGAACGTCGAGGTGGAGGTGGGCGCAGGCGTCGCGGTCCGCTTCGACAAGGTCGGAGCGCGTGGCGTTACCTGGTTCTCGAGCTCGCCGACTGCGGGCGCGCCCGCCGGTTGGAGTGCAGACGGTCCGACGTACGCGATCGCCACCACGGCGATCGCAACGGGGCAGATGCGGATCTGCCTCGGGCCGGCGACGGGCCACGTGTTCGAGCGGTCGGACGCCGGCTGGCAGGACGTCACGTCGTCGCCCGGCTGCGGGACGACGGATGTGCTGGGCGCCTTCGCGCGCTTCGTCGACTCGACACCGCCGGTCGTCGTGCCCTCCGTCGAGGGCCTGCTCGGCGACGGAGGCTGGTACACCGGCGACGTCACGGTGAGCTGGCAGGTCAGCGACCCGCAGACGACGCTCTCGGCGCAGAGCGGCTGTGCGACGGTCACGATCAGCGCCGACACGACCGGGACGGCGTTCACGTGTATCGCCACGAGCGAGGGCGGCACCAGCGCACGATCCGTCACGGTGCGGCGAGACGCGACGCCACCGAGCCTCACCTGCGTGCCGACGCCGTCGGAGCTCTGGCCGCCGAATGGCAAGCTGATCCCGGTGAGCGTCGACGTCGCTCTCACCGATGCGACGTCCGGAGCATCCGGGTTCCTGCTCACGGACGCGCCGATGTCCGATGCCGCCGGCTTCGACGTCGGCACGCCCGACGTTGCCGGACTGCTTCGGGCCGAGCGGGCCGGCAATGGCAGCGACCGCGCCTATCGGCTCGTCTACGCCGGACGTGACGTCGCCGGCAACACGGCCCGATGCACGGCCTCGATCGTCGTCCCGCACGACCGCGGCGATTGAGAACCACTGTGGGAGGCGGCGAACCGGTCGCCTCCCACACACGCGTTCGCCCAGCGGCCGGCGGCCGCTAGCGGCGGTAGTACGCGCGGCTCATGAGGAAGCCGGCGACGAAGCCGCCGAGCGCAGCGAGCAGCAGGGCGATCCAGAGGGCGGTGCGCGCGTCGAAGACGATGAACGAGATCTCCGTCTCGTCCCGATTCAGCACGACGAAGAGCAGCACGACCAGCGCCAGGACGAGGCCGGCGATCGTGCGGTAGCTGATTCCGGCGATTCCCGCCGTGCCTCTGGTCTGGGGGTCGCTCACGATCCGCGTGTTCTCGCCGCGGCGTCGAAACCCTCGTTACGGGTTCCAGCTGCCCCGGAGGAAGCGCGCAACGAGCGCGACCATGCCGAGCAGGAGCGTCGCGACGATCACGAGCACGGCAATCGCGGCGAACGCCTTAAGCCCGCTGTCGGCCGAGTCTCCGCCGACCGATCCCGGATCCGGGAGGAACCCGGCGAACCCCTCGTCGTCCCCGTCGGCGACGTCGCCGCTCAGCGGCGGCCGCAGGGGCGCCTTCGGGACGGCGGCGAGCGTCGCGGTTGGGCGCTGCTGCTTCGTCTCGATGACCAGGATCCGCCTCGTGCCGTCGTCGAAGTAGGCCTGCGCGACGGCGCACGCCGGCAGCCGAACGGGCTTGGTCACGGGAACAGAGCGACGAGCCGACACGACCCGCACGGGGGTCGCCGGCGCTCCCGGCTGCGGCCTGCGCGTGCTGGAGAGCGAGAGCTGGTAGAGCCCCGGCTGCAGCCGGCGCCCGTGCACGCGGCCGGCGAAGTAGACCGTGTTCACGCCCTTGCGGCCGCGGAGCGGGATGACCCCGGCCACGCGGCACGAAGGGACGGGGCCGCGGACGATCAGGAAGAGCCTGCCCGCGGCGGGGAGTGCAAATCGGAGCCTGACGCTGACGCGCGTCTTGGTCTTGTGCGTCTTGGTGGCGAGTGCGCGGGAACGAGTCGTGCTGTTCCGCCGGTCGCTCGTCGAGACGGCGCTGCGACCGGTGGCCGCGCCCGGGCCGACTCCCGCACTCGTGGAGCTCCCCGGCGACGAGGGGGTGCCGCCGGAGCTTCCTCCGGTCACGGGGACGGATCCGCGTGTCGGCGCGGGGCTCGAGCGTGGGGCCGACGCGGTCGTCGTCCCGGCCGTCGTCGCGGGCGGCCGCGCAGTCCCGGTCGTCGTGA
This sequence comes from uncultured Gaiellaceae bacterium, assembly GCA_963827015.1. Lineage (GTDB taxonomy): Bacteria > Actinomycetota > Thermoleophilia > Gaiellales > Gaiellaceae > Gaiellasilicea. The sequence continues at coordinate 301,127 of CAWGZI010000010.1, forward strand.
TGGGGACGGTCACGACAGGAGCGGGCGGTGGTGGAAGACGCACCGGCGGCGGGGTGGGGACGGAAGTCGTGACCGTCGGGGTCGGTACCGGCGCCGGAGGCGTGGTCACCGTCGGCGTCGTCACCGTCGGCGTCGGAACCGGGGGAGGCGCAACCGTGACGGTCGGCGTGGACGGGATCGGGGCGGGGAGCGAGGGGACGCTGACGGTGACCGTCGGCACCTGCATTGCGTGGCCCTCGGGCGCGAGGGTCCGCGCAGCCGCGAACCCAGCCAGTGCAAGGAATACGCCGAACAGTCTTCCGAGCCGGGACATCTGCCGCAGACCTCCGTTCGAGACGTCTGCAACTACAACGCCTCGGGCTCCATATTAGTTGCGAACGCTAGTCGACGCGATCCCCGGACTCGTCTGCCGGAGCGTCCGCAGTCGGCATCCCTGCAGGATCGGCGGGCGGCATCGGCGGCGCGACGGGCTCGTGCGAGTGATCGTGCCCGGCGTGGTCGTGGTCGGCATGGGAGTGCCCGTCCGAGCCTCCCGAGAACAACGACTTGATCTTGTCCATCAGCGACATCTGCGGCTCCCTTCGGGGGTGAGCGCCGATCCTAGGGAGCGGGAGCTCCCGCCGCAACGGAAGCCCCCGTTCCCGAAGTTGTCGCGCCCTGCGGCCGCAGCGTCAAGTCTTCTTCACGAGCAGCGTCGCGGTCATCCCGCGAGCACGGTGGTCGGCCACCGAGCACCAGAGGCGGAAGCGGCCGGGGAGGAAGCGCGCCTCGAGCTCGCCGACGTCGCCGGGCGCGACCGTGCCGACGCGGTACGTCCTCGTGCCGCCGATCCGCCGCAGGCGCAGGTCGTGCTCGTCCTCGCCGAAGTTCGCCAGCTGAACGATCGCCGGGCCCGCCTTGATCGCGGGCCGGGACAGGGAGTAGCCGAACTCGTCCGCGCCGACCTGGACGCGTGCCGGCGCGGCGAGCGTCAGCAGCGCGAGGGCGGTTGCGATCACCTGATCACCTTCGGCCGGGCGAACTTGCGCGCGTTCGGGATGATGGCCTCGGCGTCGGCTCCGAGCCACTGCTCGAGCAGGGCGCTGTAGAGCCCGCGGAAGTCGGAGGTCGCGCGGAGGTTGCCCTGCTCGTCGAGCTTCGCCAGGCCCGGGAACTCGCCGATCATCGTCCCGTTCACCCGCGAGCCGACGAGGAAGCCCGCGCCTGCGGCGCCGTGGTCGGTGCCGTTCGAGCCGTTCTCCTTCGACGCGGCGGCCGAACTCCGACCAGACGTGCACGAGCACGCGGTCGGCGAGGCCGCGCGCCTCGAGGTCGCGCTGGAAGGCGAGCAGGCTGTCGGCCGTCAGCTTGAGCCCGTCTGCGAGCTCCTGCGGCTGGTCGTCGTGCGTGTCGTACATCCCGGGCGCCGAGAGCGCGACGACCCGCACGGGCAGGCCGGCGCCGAGCATCGCCGCCAGGCCGGCCAGGCGGCGCGGGAACTCGTCGTCGCCCTTCGGATACGCGACCGGGCTCGTGAAGCCGGGCTTGTCGTCCTTGGGCGTGAACGGGAGCAGCTGCTGCCGGAGGCGGGCGGACTGGCGCGCGGCCGACGTGGCCTGCGCGAGCGCCGGGTCGCCGTTCGTCGGCAGCGCGCCGAGCGCGCCGATCGCGTCGAGCATCCGCGACTCCACCTCGCCCCAGACGTTGCGGGCCCAGAAGCCGTACTGGTCGGGGCCGTCGATCGAGGCGACAGGCATCTTCGCGGTCGCCAGCGACGGCTGCAGCCGCCAGTCGAGCGAGAGGCCCTGGAGCGGATTGTCGGGAGTGCCGGTGCGATCGAGGTAGCGGCCGAGCCAGCCGGTCCGCAGCTGCTCGCTCGTCGCGCCGACCTCCCAGAAGTGCCGCGACGTGAAATGGGACTGGTCGGGCCCGGTGTAGCCGACGCCGGCCATGACCGCGACCTTGCCCTCGCCGTGCAGCTGCGCGAGCCCCGCCAGCGACGGGTGCCAGCGCAGGCGGCTGTCCTCGGCGAAGGGCAGACCCGCGGATCCGGGCAGCGCCAGGCGCGGGCGCAGCTTGCGGTAGAGCGGGTCGCCGTCCGGGAAGAGCATCGAGAGCGAGTCGGCGCCGCCGTCGAGGAAGACGGAGACGAGCACCTTCTGCGGCCCGGCCGCCGTGGCGGCCGCGATTCCCTCCTCGAACGCTCGCGGCAGCAGGGACGAGCCGCCGTAGACGGCCAGCGCGAGCCCGGCGCTGCGCGCGAGGAAGCTGCGCCGGTCGAGCCCGGTGCCGGCGGGGAGCGGCATGCCCGACTCGATCGCCGGCAGGCCGCGGCCGGCCTCGGCGGCGGCGCGGCGAAGCAGATCGGTGCGGGAGAAGTCGGAGCAGCAGCGGGCCATGGTCGTCCTTACGAGGTCTGGAGGTCGGGGCTGACGGCGATCAGCTGGCGGAGCGCGTTCGCCGTCAGGAAGCGGTAGCTCGTCTTCTTCCACTTCGCGTTCGCGTCGCCCATCGCCCGGTTCGCGAACGTGAGCAGGGCGGCGCGCGTGGCCGGACGCAGCGTGGGGGAGCCCCAGAACGCGATCGCGGCGTCGACGAGCTCCTTCGGCTCGGCGGGGAGGGACGCCGACTGCTTGTCGGTCAGCGAGTACGGCTGCGATGCGTAGTTCGCGACCCACCAGCGGCCGCGGAAGGTGGCGGTGTCGAGCCAGCGCTCGTCGTCCCAGCCGGCGACGTTCGGGGGCATGAAGAGGCGCTGGCCGGTCCCGGACGCGAGCCAGGCCCAGGAGGTCGTGTCGATGCCGCGTCCGATGCCGCGGAGCAGGCCGGCCGTGTAGACCGCCGGCGGCTTGACCATCCGAGGGCCCGTGTGCAGCGCCGGGTGGCGGAGGATCGCGTCGACGACCGGGCGGATGTCGTAGTTCTTGCGGTACATCGCCTCGAGCGCGCGCCGCGTGCCCGCGTCGGGCGCGACCGGGATGAAGTAGTGCCAGAGCTTGTCGACGAAGAAGGACGGATGTTGCGGGTGCTTCAGGCAGAGCCGGACCGCGTCCTGCCAGTCGAAGGAGCCGCTCTTGCCGAAGATGCGCTTCGTCCCGGCGTCGTGACGCTCGCGGTCGAAGCGGAAGTTGACGTTGCCTGCTCCGCGCTTCCAGTCGTTGTCGAAGCCGGTCAGCGCGCGCGCCTGCTCGCGGACGTCGCGCTCGGTGTAGCCGCGGCCGGCGCCGAGCGTGAAGAGCTCCATCAGCTCGCGCGCGTAGTTCTCGTTCGGCGACCACTTCGTGTTCTCGGTGCCCGAGAGCCAGAGCAGCATCGCCGGGTCCTTCGTGATCTCGCGCAGCATCGTGTCGAACGAGCCGAGCGCGAGGCGGCGCAGCAGCTTGTTCTGGTTCAGCATCAGCTTCTGCGAGCCGACGCCGTCGAGCGAGGTCGCGAACCAGTCGTGCCAGACCAGCGTCATCCGCTCGACGAGCGGGCGCGAGGTGCGCACCATCCGGTCGAGCCACCAGAGGTGATCGTGGCCCCAGGCGTCGCCGGGCGCGAGCGCGCGGCCCTTGTCGTCGCGGGGCGCAGGCCCGACGAACTTCTCGCCCTTCGGATGGGTCAGCGAGTGGACGGCGCCGTCGAGACCGAGCTTGGCGAGCGCGTCCGCCTCGCCCTTGCGCGGGCCGAAGCCGGCACGCCAGAGCAGGCGCTCCGCATGCTCGCGCCTGAAGGGGCCTTTGTAGGCGGCAACCCCCATCCCACCTGCCTATCGGCGGGACGGGGGAGTTCCTTCACCCCTGATTCGGGACTCAGCTCTTGCGGGCCGTCGCCTTGCCGCCCTTGCGGCCCGCGGCCTTCTTCTGGGCGGTGGTGCCGCCCTGCGAGGAATCGCCGCTGCCGGAATGCGACTTCTCGCCGCCGTGCTTCGAGGCGTCGGGGGAGTTGGCGATCCTCGCCGCCCGCTCCTTGGACATCCCCTTGTCCTTCAGCGCCTCGTATTGCTTCTCGTTCTTGACGTTCGCCGACTTGCTCGGCATCGAACGACCCCTTTCCTTATCCTTATTGCGAGATCTTCTGGACGACGTCGCCGGTGAGCGTGTCGTGGCCAGCCTGGGCGACATCGGCCTGGGCGAGCACGCCGACGAGGCGGCCGTCCTCCTCGACGACCGGCAGGCGCCGCACCTGGTGCTCCGCCATCAGCCGCGCGGCTTCCTCGAGGCTCTGCTGCGGATCGACCGTGACGAGATCCTTCGACGCGATCTCGGTGACCGCCGTCTCTGCCCCCTCGGCCTTCCGCGAGTGCGCGGATCGCGAGGTCGCGGTCGGTGACGACGCCGACGAGGCGCCCGTCCTCGACGATCGGCAACGAGCCGACGTCCTGCGTCTTCATCAGTTGCGCCGCTTCCCGGGCGGTCGTCTCGGCCGTGATCGCCGTGGGATTCGAGGTCATCGCCTCCTGCACCGTCTGGTGCCCCATGTGTCCGCTCCTTTCGTCTTTGGGAAGGGATACCCTCGGCGGCGGTCTGAAAACTGTCGCCCTCCTCCTCGCCGCCGTCTCCCTCCAGCCTGGCAGCGCCGCGTCCGGCCAGGAGATCGAGGTGACGGGCAGCCCCGGCCGCGCGGTCGTGCTCGAGGCACTCGACACGGACACGCGCCCGCTGCAGCTCGGGCGCGATCGGCCCGCAGGGGACACTCACCGCCGAGGTCCCCGACGTTCCGGCGGGTCGCTACCGGGTCGTCGTCGCAGGCGAGTCCGAGGCGCCGGTGCTCGAGGTCGTCGCGCTCTCGCGCGACACGTCGCTGCTCCTGCTCGGCTTCGGCTTCGTGCTCGTGCTCGGGCTCTTCGTCGCCGGCGTCGTCGTCCACCGTCGCTGGCGCGACGCGGTCTCCTAGCCCGAGAGGCGACCTGGACGACGTACGTCAGGCTGACGTCGCCGAGTCGCGCCGCAGCCGCCAGCAGCCCGGGGTGGGGAACGCGACCGGTGTCATGTGCGAGGGGGGCTGCGCTCGAGAAGGAGCCCGTGTTCACGCGGGTCACGCGCAGAGGCTCCGCGTGCGCGTCGATTCGCTCGCCCGAGACGTCGGCTTCTCCCACGGGGCGTCGTCACCCACAGCAGCTTGTTCCCGATCGTGCCGTCCGCGTCGACCTGATCCGGCACGCGCCGTCCAGATCCCGTCGCGCGCGACGCCGGCCCAGAGCGAGCCGTTGCCGTACCAGGTCACGCCGCGCGGCTGCCCCGGCGGCCGGTTCCCGTTGGGGAGTGTCACCGGGCAGCCCACCGTCGGCAGCAACCGAAGACGTGCGCCGGTCGTCCTGAGGCCCGTCGCCGTCCCAGACCGCGAGCCGGTATGTCCCGGCGTCGAGCGGGCGGCATGCTGAAGATCAGCGAGCCGTTGCGCTTCACGACGCCGATGAAATTGAGGCGGCGATCCAGGCGCCGCGTGACCGTCCGCGCGACGTCCTTCGCGGACGAGGTAGAGCCGGAGCGGCGCGTCGAGGGCGGACGTGACCTTCACGCGCTCGTTCGGCAGCGCGCTCGCCCGGTCGAAGGCGATGACGCTCGAGCCGGACGCGCTCCACGGCAGCGCGAGCGCGCAGGAGCGAAGCCGCGATGAGCAGCCGCCGGAGCATGATCGTCTGGAGGAAGTACACCAGGGCCCGGCTGTCGGTTCCAGCCCGTCAGTCCGCCGTCGGCACGTCCTCCGCGTCGCCCGTCTCCTCCTCGGGGTCCGGGACCGGTGTCCCCTCGGTCTCGTCGTTCCGGTCGTCCTCGCGTGGGTGCTCAGTATCCTGACTCGTCATGAAGGTCGTTCTCCCCGACTCCTCGGAACTCGAACTTCCGGACGGCGCCACCGGCCTGGACGCCGCCCGCGCGATCGGGCCGAAGCTGGCCGAGCAGGCCGTGCTGATCCGCCAGAACGGCAACGTCCAGGACCTGCGCCTGCCGCTCGCCGACGGGCAGCCGATCCAGATCCTGACGACGCGGGACACGGACGATCCGGATGCCCTCTACGTGCTGCGCCATTCGGCCGCGCACCTGCTCGCCGAGGCCGTCCGCCGCCTCTATCCCGGCGTCAAGATCGCGATCGGCCCGCCGATCGAGAACGGCTTCTACTACGACTTCGAGTTCCCGGAGCCGATCCGCGAGGACGACCTCGAGAAGATCGAGGCCGAGATCATGCGGGAGCTGAAGGAGGGCCGCTCCTGGGAGCGCGAGGAGATCTCCGCCGACGAGGCCAAGCGCCGCTTCGAGGCCGAGGGCGAGCCGTACAAGGTCGAGCTCGTCGACACCGCCGAGGGCGACATCTCGCTCTACACGCAGGGCGAGTTCACCGACCTCTGCCGCGGGCCGCACCTGCAGGACTCGAAGCCGATCAAGGCGATCAAGCTGACCTCGCTCGCGGGCGCCTACTGGCGCGGCGACGAGCGGAACACGCAGCTGACGCGGATCTACGGCACCGCGTTCTACTCGCAGGCCGACCTCGACGCGTACCTCGAGCGGCTCGAGCAGGCTCGGGCGCGCGACCACCGGAAGCTCGGCACGCAGCTCGACCTGTTCCATCTCTCCGAGCACTCGCCGGGCTCGCCGTTCTGGCACCCGAAGGGGATGGTGATCTGGAACCAGCTGGAGGACGTACGCCGGCGCGAGAACGGCCGGCGCGGTTACGTCGAGGTGAAGACGCCGCTTCTCTACGACATCGACACCTACGTGACGTCGGGGCACTACGACAACTACCGCGACAACATGTTCTTCACGACCTCGCACGGGGAGGAGCGGGAGTTCGCGCTCAAGCCGATGAACTGCCCCGGCCACATGCTGCTCTTCGGCTCGCAGCTCCGCTCGCTACCGGGACCTGCCGTTCCGGTACGCCGAGTCGTCGACCCTGCACCGGGACGAGCTGGGCGGCACGCTCCACGGGCTCCTGCGGGTCAAGCACATCACGCAGGACGACGCCCACATCTTCTGCAGCGCGGAGCAGATCGAGGACGAGATCTTCGGCTGCCTCGACTTCGCGTCGTACCTCTACGACCTGTTCGGGATGGACGCGCGGTTCGAGCTCTCGACGCGGCCCGAGAAGAAGCTCGGCACCGACGAGGAGTGGGACTTCACCGAGGGGGCGCTCAAGGCGGCGCTCGAGAAGCGGCGCATCGACTACGTCGTGAACGAGGGCGACGGCGCCTTCTACGGCCCCAAGATCGACCTGCACATGACCGACACGCTCGGCCGCTCGTGGCAGATGGGGACGATCCAGCTCGACGCCCAGATGCCTCAGAACTTCGGCCTCAGCTTCATGGGCCCGGACAACAAGGAGCACACGCCCTACGTCATCCACCGCGCGCTGCTCGGCTCGCTGGAGCGGTTCATCGGCATCCTCACCGAGCACTACGGCGGCGCCTTCCCGTTCTGGCTCGCGCCCGTCCAGGTGCGGCTGATCCCGGTCGGCGAGAGCCACCGCGACGCCGTCGAGGATCTGCGCGCACGGCTGGAGGAGGAGGGCTCCGCGCCGACGTCGACGAGCGCGACGAGACGCTGGGCAAGCGGATCCGCGACGCCGAGCTCGAGAAGGTCCCGTTCACGGTCGTCTACGGCGACCGCGAGGCGGACGCCGCTCGCGCCTGGCGGTCCGTACGAGTCTCTCGCCGTCCGCGAGCGCGGCGGCGGGCAGTCGACGCTGAGCCTTTCCGAGCTGCTCGAACGGTTCCGGGCCGAGCTTGCTACGATCAGCTCCTGAAAGAAGGAGCGGACCACTGCCCCTCACCTTCCCGGGCCGACGAGCTCGCGAGGGTTCAACCGAGCCGGTTGGACGAGGAAAACGTGGCCGCTGCTTGCAGCGGTTTTTGTCGTCGATGAGGAGGATTCAACGAGCTTGGTGAAGAGCCTTTGAGGCCGAGACGCCGTCCGGAAGACCGGCGCATTCCACAGCCGCAGGACCGGATCAACGAGAACATCCGCGTTCCCCAGGTCCGCCTGGTGGGCGAGGACGGCGAGCAGATCGGGATCAAGTCGACCGACGAAGCGCGCGAGTACGCCTACTCCAAGGGCCTCGACCTGGTCGAGGTCGCTGCGGGGGCGGATCCGCCCGTCGCTCGGGTGATGGATTACGGCAAGTACCGCTACGAGCAGGAGCAGAAGGCCAAGCTCGCCCGCAAGCACCAGACGCAGATCAACGTCAAGGAGATCAAGTTCAGGCCGAAGATCGGCATTCACGACTACGAGACGAAGAAGGGCCACGTCGTGCGCTTTCTCAACCAGCGCGCGAAGGTCAAGGTGACGATCATGTTCCGGGGCCGGGAGAACCTGCATCCGGAGCGGGGTCGCGACCTGCTGCTCCGTCTCGCCGAGGAGATCAAGGAGATCGCGGTGGTCGAGTCGCCGCCGCTGCTCGACGGGCGCAACATGGTCATGCTGCTCGGCCCCACGAAGAACGCAGGAGTGAAACCAGATGCCAAAGATGAAGAGCGGGAGCGGAGCGAAGAAGCGCTTCAAGGTGACGGGGACGGGCAAGATCTTGCTCCGCCGGCACGCGATGCAGAGCCACCACCTGGAGCACAAGTCGGCCGGAAGCGGAAGCGCGCCTGCGGCAAGGACACGTTGGTCGCGTCTAGCGACCAGCCGCGCCTGAAGAAGCTGCTGGGGTTGAAGTAGATGCCACGCGTCAAGCGATCAGTCCACGCGCGCAAGAAGCGCCGCAAGGTCCTCGGCGAGGCGAAGGGCTACTGGGGGCTCAAGAGCCAGAGCTACCGCTACGCGAAGGAGCAGGTCGAGCACTCGCTCGTCTACGCCTATCGCGACCGGAAGAACAAGAAGCGGACGTTCCGCCAGCTCTGGATCGTCCGCATCAACGCGGCCGCCCGCGCGAACGGGATGTCGTACAACCAGTTCATCTCGGGGCTGCACAAGGCCGGCATCGAGCTCGACCGCAAGGTGTTGGCCGATCTGGCCGTGGCCGATCCGGCCGCGTTCACCGCGGTCGTCGAGCAGGCGAAGGCCGCGCTCGAGTCGTCCGACAAGGCGGCGTAGCGCCCTCTGATCACCTCGGCGTCGAACCCGACGCTGAAGCTCGTCCGCAAGCTCCTCGCGCAGAAGCGCAAGCGCGAGGAGCTCGGGCTCTTCGCCGTCGAGGGCGAGGACCTCGTCGAAGCCGCGGCGGCTGCCGGGATCGAGCCGGTCGAGCTGCTCGTCGCCGGCGAGACGGTCGAGCCGGAGCTGCTCGCCGCGATCTCGACGCTCGCGCATCCCGCGCGCGTCGTCGGCGTCTACCGCACCGCCGCCCTGCCGACCGAGCCGCGCGAGACGACGCTCGCGCTCTGGCGCGTCTCGACCCGGGCAACATCGGCACGCTGCTGCGAGCTGCCGACGCCTTCGGCGCCGCCGTCGCGCTCTCACCGAGGCTGCGCCGACCCGCTCGGCTCGAAGGCGCTGCGCGCGTCGGCCGGCGCGATCTTCCGCGTGCCGCTGCTCGACGTTCGACGACGCACCCGGCGAGCGGGTCGCGCTCGTCGCCGCACGGCGCGCACGCCGCTGCACGAGCTGAAGCTCTCCGGCCCGACGACGTTCCTGCTCGGCGCGGAGCGCGAGGGCTTGCCGGAGGAGATAGTTGCTGACAGCAACTATCTCGCGCACGATCGCGACCACCGGGCCGGCCGAGTCGCTCAACGTCGCCGTTGCCGGCGCGATCGCGCTCTACGAGCGCTCGCGCCGCGGCTAGCGGGCTGCCGTCGAGGAACCAGCGCACGGCCGCGGCCGACGTCTCCGGCGAGGCCTCGTGGCCGCCCCGGAACCGGCGGTACGTGACCGGATAGTCGCGCTCCCGGAGCTTCTTGACGACGGCGTCGCCGGCGCGCGCGATCGGGAGCACGGGTCGAGGGTGCCGTGCGAGACGAAGAAGCGCGGGACGCCGCGCTGCTCGCCCGCGACGATCCCGCCCGGGCGAGAGCGCGATGACGGCCGGGAAGAGATCGCCGTTCGAGACGCCGAGCGTGAGCGCGTACGTCGCCCCGTCCGAGAAGCCGCCGACGGCGATCCGCCGCCGGTCGATCGTGCAGCGCTCGTACGCCTCGGCGAGGGCGAGGTTGACCGACTCGAGGTCGAGATCCTGCTCCGAGCGCAGGATGCTCCAGGTCTGGCCCTTCGAGGCGGGGGCGATCAGGACGAGCCCGGGCTCGTCCCACCCGCCGCGGAAGGCGTCGAGCGCGCCGGCGGGCGTGCCGCCGGCACCGTGGAGGACCACGACGAGCGCACGGGGGCCGCTGCCGGGCGTCACCCGCATCCGAGCCGGCTGCCCGTTCGAGAGCGTCAGCGCATGCTCGCCGGGGCTGCACAACTGCTCCTGCTTGCGGCCGCCCGTCGTCACGTCGACCACCTGCACCTCCGAGTCGTCGCCTCCGCCGCACCCTGCCGCCATGGCGGCGAGCAGCGCGACCGCGACGACCGGCCACCGGCTCACCAGGCGCCGCCGCCTCCGCCGCCGCCGCCTCCGCCGCCTCCGCCCGAGAAGCCGCCGCCGAAGCCGCCCGAGCCCGACGAGGGCGGTGCGAGCGCGGAGCCGAAGCCCGAGGCGAGGTCGCCGATCCCCAGCGACGTCGGGCCCGAGGCGAGGTCGCCGTGCGGCCCGATCCAGTAGAGCGTGCTCGCCTGCGCGAGCGCCTCGGGCATGTGCAGCTGCGCGCCCTGGAGCACGCGCTCGGCGATCCCGAACGCGATCCCGTAGACGAGGAAGCGCTCCCAGAGCTCGAGCGATGCGGCCGGGGCGATGTCGAGCCGCGGGAAGTCGGTCAGGTAGCGGCGGAACGCCTCCCAGCGCTCGGCCTCGGCCTGCGCCTCCGGCGAGCGGCGGCGCCAGAGACGCCGGTTGAACGCCGCGGCCGACGAGCACGGCGGCGCCGACGAGCCCGCAGACCCCGAGCGCGATCGCGACGACGCTGTTCCAGGTCGGCGCGACGGCGTCGTACGAGCCGATCCCGCCGAAGAGGGTCAGCCCGCCCGCGACGCGCGAGTACGGCGGCACCGCCGAGCAGCGCCGCGAGCCCGACGTTCTGGAACCAGTTGCGGTTCTTCATCTCCGACGCCGACGGCGGACTTGAAGGAGGTGAAGCGCTCCGAGTTCCCGGTCCGGTCGTCCTCGATCCGGTCGCGGAAGCGCGAGAGCCGCTCCGGCCCCTCGGCGAGGATCGAGTCGACGACCTGGGCCACCGGCGCCTCGAAGGCCTCGACCGGTGCCTCGACGTCGCCGAGCGAGAGCTCGAGGTCGGCGACCTGCTGCGTCTTCAGGCCGCCCCAGATCTTCCGCTCGGTCGTCACCTGGTCGGCCCGGTAGCGGCCGCGCCGGATCAGGTCGAAGAGCGTCGCCGTGAACTCGAGCGAGCCCGGCGTGCCGCCCTGGGCGAGCAGCCCGGTCACGAGCGCGGGCTGCGTCTCGGTCGGCGGCTCCTGCTCGTACTCGCGGTCGTAGCTCGTGCCGCGCTCGCGGCCCCAGCGCCACCAGACGAACCCGATCACGGCGAGCGCGGGGAGGAGGGCGATCGCGAGCAGCTTCGCGAGCGTGCGCGCCGAGGTTGTCGAGCGCGTCGTCGATCTTGCGCCGGTCGCGCTCGTACGCGGCCGCGTCCTCCCGCTCCTCGGCCACGATCTTCTCGAGCCCGAGCCCCTCGGCGACCTGCATCGCCGCCGTCGGAGGTGAAGAACCGCCGCGGCACGAGCGTGCGCAGCTCGACGAACTGGCCGGACGGGATCCGCTCGGCGCGCAGGTCTGCCCGCGTGGCCGTCGATCGTGACGTCGCCGCGGACGCCGACGGGGTGGCCCCAGGCGCGGAGGATCTCGCCGGGCGCGATCAGCGATGCCGGTCAGCTGGTCGAGCCCGACCTCCCACTCGTCGCCCCAGATCTGCAGGTTGACGTCGACGACGTCGTCGTAGGCGACCGGAAGGCCGCGCAGGCGGTAGTGGACGCGGAACCGCCGCGGCTCGTTCGCCGCGCGGTAGTGCCAGACGATCCGGATTCCCTCCTCGGTGCGGCGTCGTGCCGAACGTCCCGGGCGGGCTCGAGCACTGAGCTCGGCGCACCCGCCCGGCGCGTACTGCTGGTCGCCCTCGGCGACGAAGACCTGGTCGACCGACTCGCCGTCGCGCAGCGGGATCTCGCGGAAGGCGCCGCTGAAGTCGCCGACGAACGAGAACGCGATCACCTCGTCGACGATCAGGCTGCCGTCCTGCTCGACCTGGACGGTGACGTCCGCCGCCGGCAGGGAGAAGGACTTCGCCGCGGCGTTGCCGGCGAGCGCGAGCGCCGCTGCCGCAGCCGCGGCGAGCGCTAGAACGCGACGCGTGGCGCCTCCCGGGCCTCGTCCTCCACCTCGAAGAACTCCTTGCGCGTGAAGCCGAACGGCCCCGCGAAGAGCACTCCCGGCACCGTCTGGATCGCGGTGTTGTAGGTGAGGACGGTGTCGTTGTAGACCTGCCGCGAGACGGCGATCCGGTTCTCCGTCTGCGCGAGCTCCTCCTGGAGCTGACGGAAGTTCTCGTCCGCCTGCAGCTCGGGGTACGCCTCGGCGACGGCGAAGAGGCGGCCGAGCGCCTGGCCGAGGATCCCTTCCGCCGCGCCCTGCTCGGCGGGGCCCTGCGCCTGCTGCGCGCGCGTGCGCGCGGCCGTGACGGCCTCGAACGTCTCGCGCTCGTGCGCCGCGTAGCCCTTGACCGTCTCGACGAGGTTCGGGATCAGGTCGTAGCGGCGTTTCAGCTGGACGTCGACCTGCGCCCACGCGTTCTCGACGCGGTTGCGGAGGCTGACGAGCCGGTTGTAGAGGAGGACGAGCGCGACCAGCAGCAGCGCGACGATCCCCGAGGATGATCCAGAGCATGCGCGGACTCTACGCGTCCCGGCGGACCGCCGCGAAGACGACGTCCTCGCCGCCGCTGTAGGGCCGCCGGTCGAACCAGCCCCACTGGGCTTCGACGTCGAAGCCGGCCGAGTCGAGCAGCAGGCGCCACTCCGGCGGCGAGAGCCAGGCGAGCTGCATCGTCGATGCCTCCTCGCCGCGCCGCACCGAGAGCGTCAGCGTGCGCGTCGTCCTCGTCCCAGTCGGCCCGCTCGAAGATGCCCGGCTCGCGCTCGAGCCAGCGGCCGTGCGTGTCCTCGACGTCCTCGGCGCTCGGGGCGAAGACGTCGAAGACGAGCCGGCCGCCCGGGAGCAGCAGCTCGCGGGCGGCGCGAAGGGCCCGCAGACGCTCGGGCTCCGTCGTCATGTGCAGCAGCGAGCGGAACGGGATCAGCACGAGCGGGACGCGCTCCGGCACCGGCGGCTCGCGCAGGTCGCCGAGCCGGAGGTCGAGCTCGACTCCGTGCCTGGCGGCGTACTCGCGGGCGACCTCGAGCATCCCTGCCGAGGCGTCGACGCCGATCACGTGCACGCCGGCCTTCGCGATCGGGACCGAGATCCGCCCCGTCCCGCAGGCGAGCTCGACGACGGTGCCGCCGGCCGCGCGCGCCTCCTCGACGTAGAACTCGATGTCCTCGGTGACGCTCGCGCTCCACGCGTCGTAGAGCCGCGCGATCGGGTCGTATACGGGCTTGCGGACAACCCAGACGAACTCGTTCGCGTTCTCGTCGAACGGCTCGCGGTCGAAGCCGCCGTAGAGCGCCTCGACCTCGAACCCGGCCGTCTCGATCAGGCCTTCCCACTCGGACCGGCTCAGCCACCAGAGCGAGATCGCGTCGCCCGACTCCAGCGTGATGTCGATCCGGTTGTCGTGCCTCGAATGGTCGATCCGGTGGCGGACCCCGTTCTGCTCCAGCCATTCGCCGTCGTTCGCCGCGGCGATCCGCGGGTCGAAGACGAAGAAGTTCCAGGCGAAGCGGCCGCCGGGACGAAGCGACGCGTACGCGCGCTGGAAAACGCGGCGTCGGTCGGCCCAGGTGGGGAGGTGGCCGAGCGAGCGGGCGGGGACGTAGATGAGGGCGGCGGGCTCGTCGAGCTCGAGGTCGCGCATGTCGCCTTCGCGCAGGTCGAGGTCGACGCCGGCGGCCGCCGCCCGCTCGCGGGCCTGCGCAAGCATCGCCGGCGAGGCGTCGATCCCGAGCACGCGGCGGCCGGTCTCGCGCGCGACCGGGATCGCGACGCGGCCGTTCCCGACGGCGAGCTCGACCAGCGGGCCGTCCGTCTCCTGCGCCAGCCGCACGTAGTGGGCGACGTCCTCGGTCAGGTGCGCCGACCAGTCGTCGTAGATCGGCGCGAAGGGGTCGTAGACGCTCATCTCGGCTATCGTTAGCACGTCATGACGTACGCGCTGCAGCTGTTTACGCGGCCCCGGCTCGCCGGGGCGGCACGCCTGTAGCCGCACCTCCGGTCCGAGTCGGGGCACCCCGTTCCCGTACCCACGACACCCGGAGGAAGAGATGGAGGACAGGAGAGGTAGTCTCGCCGCCGTGGACGCGGAAGCGCTGACGGCAGAGGCGGTCGCCGCCATCGGTGGGGCTGCGAGCGACGAGGAGCTCGAGGAGCTTCGCGTGCGCTACCTCGGCCGGAAGAGCGAGCTCAAGCTGGCGCTCCGCGAGGTCCGCGACCGCGAGACCGGGATGGCGCTGAACGCCGCGCGGCAGACGGTCGAGGAGGCGCTGTCGGCCCGCGAGGCGGAGCTCGCGGCGGTGCCCGACGACGACCCGAGCCTTCGACCCGACGCTGCCCGGCGAGCCCGTCCCGCGCGGCAGCCTGCACCTGATCACGCAGCTGCGACGCCGGATCGAGGACGTGTTCCTCGGGATGGGCTACATGGTCTACGACGGCCGCGAGGTCGAGACCGTCTGGCACAACTTCGACGCGCTCAACCAGCCGGAGGCGCACCCGTCGCGCGACCCGCGCGACACGTTCTACGTCGACGCGAACACGCTGCTGCGCACGCACACCTCGCCGTCGCAGATCCGCGCGATGCAGGCGCAGGAGCCGCCGATCTACCTCGTCTCGCTCGGCCGCACCTACCGGCGCGACCCGCTCGACGCGACGCACACGCCGGTCTTCCACCAGGTCGAGGGGCTCGCCGTCGACCGCGGGATCACCCTCGCCGACCTGCGCGGCACGATCGAGCTCTTCGCGAGCGCGATCTTCGGCAAGCGCGAGGTGCGGATGCGGACGAGCTTCTTCCCGTTCACCGAGCCGTCGGTCGAGTTCGACATCACCTGCTACCTCTGCGACGGCAAGGGGTGCCCGGTCTGCAAGCACTCGGGCTGGATCGAGATGGGCGGCGCCGGCGTCGTCGACCCGAACGTCTTCGAGGCGGTCGGCTACGACCCCGAGGAGTGGTCGGGGTTCGCGTTCGGCCTCGGGATCGACCGGATCGCGTTCCTGCGCCACGGCCTGCCGGACCTGCGGCTCTTCTGGGACAACGACCTGCGCATGACGAGGCAGTTCTGATGAAGGTCCCGGTCTCGTGGCTGCGCGAGTACGTCGACTTCGACGGGCCGGTCGAGGAGCTCGCGCGGAAGCTCGTCTTCACGAGCTGCGAGGTCGACCGGATCGTCCACCGCGGCGCGGTCGACGCCGACGGCAACCTCGGCCGCTTCCTCGTCGGACGCGTCGTCGAGGCCGGCAAGCACCCGAACGCGGACCGGCTCCAGCTCTGCCTCGTCGACGTGGGCGAGGGCGAGCCGCGCCAGATCGTCTGCGGCGCCTGGAACTTCGGCGCCGGCGCCACCGTCGCCGTCGCGCTGCCTGGCGCGCTCCTTCCCGGGGCGGAGCAGCCGCTCGGCGAGGCGAAGCTGCGCGGGGAGACGTCGCGCGGGATGATCCTCTCCGAGCGCGAGCTCGAGCTCGGCGACGACCACAGCGGGATCATGGTGCTCGAGCAGGAGCTCGAGCCAGGGACGCCGCTCGTGGACGTGCTGCCGCTGACCGAGACCGTGCTCGAGATCGAGACGGGCTTCAACCGGCCCGACCTGACCGCCATCTACGGGATCGCGCGCGAGGTCGTCCGCGTTGACGGGCGCCGAGCTGGCCCCGCCGCCGGGCCGCGAGCCCGAGCGCGCCGGCGACGAGCCCGTCGACATCCGCGTCGACGACCTCGAGGCGTGCCCGCGCTACATCGGCCGGGTCTTCCGCGACGCCCGCGTCGGACCGTCGCCGCCGTGGCTGAAGGCGCGGCTGCTCGCGGCGGGCATGCGCTCGATCTCGAACGTCGTCGACATCACCAACTACGTGATGCTCGCGCTCGGCTCGCCGCTGCACGCCTTCGACCGCTCGCTCCTCGCGGACGGCCGGATCGTCGTCCGGCGCGCGCAGCCGAAGGAGAAGATCCGGACGCTCGACGGCCACGAGCGCGAGCTCGCAGCGACCGACCTCGTGATCGCGGACGCGGAGCGCCCCGTCGCGATCGCCGGGATCATGGGCGGCGAGGACAGCGAGGTCCGCGACGAGACGACCGAGCTCCTGCTCGAGGCGGCGAACTTCGACGCGCTGACGGTCCTGCGGACGTCCCGGCGGCTGCGGCTGCGCACGGACGCGTCGACGCGCTGGGAGAAGGGCGTCGACCCGTACGCGGCCGAGCAGGCGGCGATCTACGCGACCGAGCTGCTCGTCGCGCTCGCCGGCGCTCGCTGGACTGGTCAAGCCGACGTCCACGGCGAGCTGCCCGCGCCGCCCGTCGTCCGGCACCGGCCCGAGCTCGCCGAGCGGCTGAGCGGGATGTCGATCCCGGTCGACGAGCAGGTCGGGCGCCTGCAGCGGCTCGGCTTCGAGGTCGCCGGCGACCAGGTGACGGTGCCGGTGTGGCGCATGAACGACGTGACGCGCCCAGTCGACCTCGTCGAGGAGGTCGTGCGGTTCCGGATCGAGGAGGTGCCGTCGACGCTGCCCGCGCGCGCCGCCCCCTCGGTCCAGCTGTCGAGGGAGCAGCGGCTCCGTCGCCGGATCGAGGACGTGCTCGTCGGCGCCGGCTTCTCGGAGGCGTACACGTGGACGCTGGTTCCCGCGGAGGCGGGGCGGCTGCCGCTCGAGGAGCCGTACACGACGGAGATGGCGTCGCTGCGCACCGACCTCCGCCTCGGCCTGCTCGAGTCGGCCGAGCGGAACCGGAACGCCGCCGTGGAGCGGATCGCGCTCTTCGAGCTCGCGCGCGTCTTCCGGCCGAGCGGCGAGGAGCTGCCGGAGGAGCGATGGCACGTCGCCGCGATCACCGAAGGCGGCTTCTTCCGGGCGAAGGGAGCCGCCGAGGCGCTTCACGAGGCGCTCGGGGTTCCGCTCGACGTGCGCGAGCGCGGCCCCGGCCGCTCTGCCCGCACCCAGCACGGCGAGCTCGCCGAGCTTGCCGGCGGCTGGGGGTACTTCGAGCTCGACGTCGATGCGCTGCTCGAGGACGTCCCGGAGGTCGTTCTCTACGAGGACGTGATCAGCTATCCGGCCGTCAAGCAGGATCTCGCCTTCGTCGTTGACGAGTCGGTCGCGGCCGGCGAGCTGATCGCGGCCGCCCGAGAGGCGGCGGGGCCGGAGCTGCGCGACCTGCGCGTGTTCGACGTCTACCGCGGCGAGCAGGTGGGGGAGGGGAAGAAGTCGGTCGCGCTCGCGGCGGCCTTCCAATCGCCCGAGCGGACGCTCTCCGACGAGGACGCGGCGCAGGTCCGCGAGCGGATCGTGTCGGCGCTCGCCGCGCGGTTCGGCGCCGAGCTGCGCGCGTAACCCATTCTGAGCAGGGAGAATATGTCTTAGAAGCCGTATCCTTTTCGAGTTGCCTTTCGTTGCTCTTGCGTCACTGACCACTGCAATGAGGGGGAGCACGAAAATGCGGCCATCTATCACTCTGAAGCGCGCGGCAGGCGTCTGCCTGTGTGTCTTCGCATTCAGCGGCTCGGCGCTCGCCGATCCGGGCAACGGGAACGGCAACGGCAACGGCGGCACCCCGCCGGGCCAGGAGAAGAAGGCAGAGCAGCAGGCTCCGCCGGCTGCGGCGACGCCGGTGGCCGCCCCGGTGCAGGCTGCTGCGCCGGCGCAGGCGAACGGCAAGGCCAAGGCGAAGACCGTCCACAAGACCGAGGTGAAGGCACAGGCGAAGGTGCACGTGAACGCGAAGCTGAAGGCGAAGGCGAAGGCGAAGGCCAAGCCGGAGCCGAAGGGCCACGCCAAGGCCACGCCGAAGGCGACCCCCTCGAAGGGGCGCTCGGCCGAGGCGCACCACCACGTGATCATCTGCCACCGCACCGGGTCGGCATCGAACCCGTACGTCGTCATCAACATCCCGTGGACGGCCTGGAGCGAGGCGCACAGCCCCGACACCGGCTCGCATCCCGACCTCGACGGCCGGCACGACGTCATGCTCAAGGATCCCGCCTCGCGGCCCGGGTCGAAGGACGGCTTCACGAAGAGCTCGTGCGGCGCCCCGGCCGCTCCGACCGTCGTCGTCCCGACCCAGGCGCAGCCGACCGACGTCTGCCCGAACATCGCTGGGCATCAGGCGACGGTGCCTGCCGGGTACGTGAAGGACGCGCAGGGCAACTGCGTCCTGCAGCCGACGGACGTCTGCCCCAACCTCGAGGGCATGCAGTCGGTGATTCCGACCGGCCTCGTGAAGGACGCGAGCGGCAACTGCGTCGCCGCGAACGTCGCTGCCGTCGCAGAGGCGAAGGTCGAGGCGAAGGCCACGCCGAAGTCGGCCTCGGCCGCCGCCCGGAAGACGGGCTCGCCGACCGCTGCCGCCGCGAAGGCGAAGGCCGCCGCGTCTACCGCGGCGGCGTCGGAGCAGCCTGCCTCGGGCGTCCTCGGCGAGACCGCGAGCGAGCCACAGGACTCGATCGCCGAGACGGCGACGAGCGGCACGCTGCCATTCACGGGCATCCCGCTCTGGATCGCGGCGCTGATCGGCGCCGGCCTGCTGACGACGGGCTTCGCGCTCCGGCGCGCGTCCCAGCACTGACGCGGGCTCAGCCGGAGACCGGAGAACGGGGCGGCACGTGTGCCGCCCCGTTCTCGTCTTGCAATCCGATCGCTCTGCGCAGCCGTAGTGTCGGACGATGCGAGCGCGAGGGGTCATCGGTTTCGTCCTTTTTGTTGGGCTGATCCTCGTGCCCTCGGCCGTACCGGCCGCAGCGACGCAGCTGCGGGGCACGGCGGGGCCGGGCTTCTCGATCACGCTCCAGAACGAGGCGGGCACGCTCGTCTCGCGGCTCGATCCCGGGACGTACGACATCGCCGTCCGCGACCTCTCGGTCGACCACAACTTCCACCTCTACGGCCCGGGCGTCGAGGAGATGACGAGCGTCGACGCGATCGAGGACAAGAACTGGACCGTGACGTTCCGTGAGGCCCGCTACACCTACGTCTGCGACCTGCACCCGTACCAGATGGTGCGCGAGCTCGTCGTCGGCAACCCGCCGGCCGTCCTGCCGCCGAAGCCCGCGCCGACGCAGACCCCGAAGCTCCTCGCAACCGTCGGCCCGAAGAACACGATCTCGCTCGGAAACGCTAGCGGGAAGGCCATCGCCAGCGTCAAGGCGGGCACCTACTCGATCGTCGTTCGCGACCGCTCGAAGCTGCACAACTTCCACCTGGTCGGCACGGGCGTGAACCGGAAGTCGGCCGTCGGCGGCACGGGGACGACGACGTGGAAGCTGAAGCTCGCGAAGGGCCTGCTCCGCTTCTACTCGGACAAGGCGCCCAAGACGGTCAAGGGCTCCCTCCGCGTCACCTAGCTAGTCGCGCCGGCTGGGCTTGATCAGGCCCGCGTTCTCGCCGCCGGCCGCCCGGATCTCCGCCTGACGGTCGAGCTCCGAGTTGAGCTCGGCGCCGAAGAGGAGCGCGAAGGCCGAGTAGTTGAGCCACAGCAGCAGGACGATGCCGCTCGCGAGGGCGCCGTAGGTCTTCGAGTAGGAGTCCGAGAAGCTCGTGTAGAGCGCGAACAGGCCCGACAGGGCGAGCCACATCAGGCTGCCGACGAGCGCTCCCGGCGTCAGCCACTCCCAGCTGCGCACATCGAGGTTCGGGGCGAGGTAGTAGACGAGCGAGAAGAAGAGCAGGATCGCGACGAAGGCGATCGGCCAGCGCAGGATCGACCAGACGAGCTCGAACGCGCCGCCGAGGCCCGCCTTGTCCGCGATCGCGGTCCCGAGCGGGCCGCCGAAGACGATCAGGAGCAGCAGGCCGGCGAGCACGAGCCCCATCAGCACCACGAGCACGATCGCGATCAGCCTCGTCCTCCAGAACGGCCGTGTCTCGACGCGGTCGTAGGCGCGGTTGACGGCCTTGATCACCGCGTTCATCGCCCCGCTCGCCGCCCAGATCGCACCGGCGGCGCCGACGACGAACGCCACCACCGAGGTGCCGGTCGACGTGTCCCGCTGGAGGGTGTCGATCGTCTCGAGCACGTCTCCCGGCGCGACCGGGGCGAGGAACTCCTTCAGCGTGCCGTAGGCGCCGACGAGGTCGAGCAGGCCGACGAGGAAGACGACGGCCGGGAAGAACGCCAGCAGCGAGCTGAACGCGACCTGCGCCGAGAGACCCATGGCGTCGTCGGCGAGGAAGGCCTTGAAGGCTCGCTTGAAGACCGTGATCCAGTCGCGTACCGAGAGCCGCCACGGGCTCGACGGGGCACGTCCGATCTCAACGGAGGGCGACGCCAAGCGCGGTCAGCGGTCGCGGCCCTTGCGGGCGAGGAAGCGCATGGTCGCGCCGATCCCGCCGGCGAGGAAGAACCCTGCTCCGAGCGCTCCGGCCGCGACGACCGGCAGGTTCGAGCGCAGCTTCGCGGCGACGTTCGTCGCCTCGCCCAGCCCTTCCCGCAGCTGCTCCACGGCCGCTGCCAGCTCGCGCCGCTCGCGCTCGATCTCCCGGCGGAGCGTGTCGGGCGTGCGCCCGTTCAGGCTAGTGGTGGCCATTGGCCTTCAGCGCCTCGGAGGTCCGCTTCGCTTCCCGGATCGCCAGCTGCGGGACCGGTGGGGTGCCGCGCTTGATCCGCCGGACGGCCAACAGTCCGAGCAGCGCAGCCACCGCGAAGAGGCCGACCGTCACGATCAGCATCGCGAGCCAGAGATCGAGCACGAGCGCGAGCGCGACCGCGATCGTGGCGAAGACGAACCCGAGCGCGTAGACGCCGACGACGGCGGCGCCGATCCCGAGGCCGACGCCGGTCCCGAGCGCCCCCACCTTCTGCTTCAGCTCCAGGCCGGCCAGCTCGAGCTCGAGCTTGGCCAGCGTGCTGGCGTGCTCGGCGACCTGCTTCGCCGCCGCGCCGACGCCGGGCTGGTCGGTCTCAGCGGCGCGGGTGGGCATGGCCTCTCCAGTCGATCAGCTTCGCGAGCAGCGTGCCGACGCCGAACGCGGCGCCTGCGACGACGAACGGATTCGGGCCGCCGCTCTGCTTCCGGCCTGCGTGCTGCGGCCCGGAGGGCGCCGCGGGCCGGCGCGCGGTCGTGCCGGGCTCCTGGTCCTTCGGCAGCTCGCCCTTCGCGCGCCTGACGATCAGCGACGGCTTGAGCTTGCGGAGGAACGAGGCGTCGTCGGCGAGCTCGTCGGCGAGCTTCCCGGCGACGCCGCCCTTCGCGGCCGCCTTGTCCGACAGCTCGTCGAGCTTGTCCGCGCCGGACTCGATCGCGCCGTCGCCCTTCATCGCTTCGCCGGCGGCTTCTCGCCGGTCGCGACCCGCCAGATGCCCGACGCGAGCCGGCGCGACGCGATCGTCGCGGCCGCCCCGATCGCGCCGTAGAGGCCGGTCCAAAGGAGTTTCCGAAGCATGCTCACAGAGTTGCCGACCCGCGGGTCCGGCAAACCTGGGCCTAGCTCAGGTGGAGGTGGCCGTTCGTGGATCTCGGCGATCCGCTCGGCGACGACCTTCTCGTCCTCGCCCAGCAGGCCGCGCTCGACGAGGACGCCGTGGAAGATGTCGGTCTGCTCGTCGGCGAGGACTTCCTTCACCTTGCCGACCTTCTCGCCGGCGGCGTCGTAGACCGTCCAGCCGGGCTCGATCAGGAGCCAGGAGACCGGATCGCCGGTCACGCTAGACGGCCTTTCCCGCCAGACGCCAGACGGGGCCTTGCGTGGCGACGTTGTGGGTGTCGGAGAGCACGTAGAGCACCTGCAGCGCGGCGGGGATGCCCTCGGCGTCGAGGCGCTCGAGGCAGCGGCGCGTCATCTGCGGCGACGCGCCGTAGCCGAACGTCTGCGCGACCCGGAAGCGAAAGATGCTGCGGCCGGGCACGCGAGTCGGGTTGAGCGGCGCAACCAGCAGCGCCGCCCGTGAGAGATGGTCGCTCGAGGTCAGCTCGAGCTCGCAGAGGAGGTCGCTCCAGTCCGCCGGCAGGGTCGCGACCGCGAGGTCCCAGAGCTCCGCGGCGGGCGTGCGAACGGCCTCCTCGCGTTCCTCGCGCTCGTCGACCGTGACGAGCGAGAGAGCGCCGCGGATCGCCTCCTCGTCGAGCTTGCGGAAGAGCTTCTCGGCCTGGTCCGGGCCGATGCCGCCGCCGGCGCGAAACACCGAGAGGCGGAGGTCGTCGCCCAGACGGCCGGGGCTTGCGGGGCCGAGCAGCGCTGCCGCTCGCGCGCGCAGTTCCTCCCGCGGGACGGAGACGTTCAGCTTCGCCTCGCCCCAGTCCTCGGGCAGCTCGGCCCGGATCGAACGCCACTGCTCCACCAGTCCCATGCGGCGTCAGCATAATGAGGCCCGATGGCGAAGGTCGAGGACAAGGCCGAGGCGACACGAGGCCCTCTCGGACGAGCGGCTGCACGAGCTCTTCCGCGAGATGCTGCTGATCCGCCGCTTCGAGGAGAAGGTGGAGGAGCGCTTCCGCGCCGGCGAGCTGCCCGGCTTCCTGCACGTCTGCGATCGGCCAGGAGGCGGTCGCCTCCGGTGTCTGCGCCGCGCTCGAGCCCGACGACGTGATCGCCTCCACCCATCGCGCGCACGGCCACACGATCGCCAAGGGCACGCACGTGAACGCGGTCATGGCCGAGCTCTACGGCAAGCAGGAGGGCTGCTCGCGCGGGCTACGGCGGCTCGATGCACCTCTACGACATCGCGAAGGGGAACCTCGGCGCGAACGCCGTCGTCGGCGGCGGGCTGCCCGCGATCGTCGGCGCCGCGCTCGCGTTCCAGTTCCGCGGCCAGCCCCGCGTCGCGGTCGCGTTCTTCGGCGACGGCGCCACGAACACGGGCACGTTCCACGAGTCGCTCAACCTGGCCCAGCTGTGGAAGGTGCCGGCGCTCTTCGTGCTCGAGATGAACGGCTGGGCCGAGTCGACGCCGATAGCGCAGCACGCGCCGATCGAGGACTTCTCGCAGCGCGCGGTCGCCTTCGGCATGCGCTCGATCGACGTCGACGGCCAGGACGTCGAGGCCGTCTACGACGGCGACGCGCGAGGCGCGCGAGCACGCCGTCTCCGGCCAGGGCCCCGTCTTCCTCAACGTCCGCACCTACCGGCTCGTCGGCCACTACATCGGCGACCCGCAGGTCTACCGCGAGAAGAGCGAGATCGAGGAGCTGCGCGAGACGAAGGATCCGATCGAGCTCCTGCGCGCGCGGCTCGAGCTCTCCGACGAGGAGTTCGAGGGGCTCGACACCGAGATCGAGGCGATCGTCGAGGGGTCGGTCGAGTTCGCGAAGGCGGGCACGGATCCGAAGCCCGAGGACGCGCTGAAGTACGTCTATGCCTGAGCTGACCTACCGCGAGGCCGTCCGCGACGCGCTCTCGAGCGCGATGCGCGCCGACGACGACGTCTTCATCATGGGCGAGGACATCGCCGAGATGGGCGGCTCGATGGGCGTCACCCAGGGGATGCTCGCCGAGTTCGGCCCGGAGCGCGTCCGCAACACCCCGATCTCCGAGATGGCGATCGTCGGCACCGGCATCGGCGCCGCGATGCAGGGGATGCGCCCGGTCGTCGAGATCATGTACCAGGACTTCCTGACGCTCTCGATGGAGCAGCTCGTCAACCAGGCGGCGAAGCACCGGACGATGAGCGGCGGCCAGGTGAAGGTGCCGCTGACGATCCGCACCCAGGGCGGCGCCGGCTGGAGCCCGGGCGCGCAGCACGCGCAGCAGCTCGAGTCGTGGTTCGTGCACGTGCCCGGCCTGAAGGTCGTCTTCCCGTCGACGCCCGAGGACGTCGCGCGGCCTGCTCTGGAGCTCGATCTACGACGACAACACGGTCATCTTCTTCGAGCACCGCCTGCTCTACCCGCTCAAGGGCGAGGTGCCGGACGAGATCGAGCCGATCCCGCTCGGCAAGGCGCGCGTGCTGCGCGAGGGCTCCGACGTGACCGTCGTCGCGATCGGGCGGATGGTGCCCGAGGCGCTGAAGGCGGCCGAGGACGCGGAGAAGGAAGGGATCTCGGTCGAGGTGGTCGACCCGCGCACGCTGCTGCCGCTCGACGAGGAGACGATCATCGCGTCCGTGAAGAAGACGACGCGCTGCGTCACCGCGCACGAGGCGGTCACGCGCGGCGGCTTCGGCGCCGAGCTCGCGGCCGTGATCCAGCAGGGCGCCTTCGACTACCTCGACGCGCCGATCGAGCGCGTGGGCGCGAAGTTCGCGCCGCTCGCGTTCGCGCCGGCGATGGAGCAGTGGGTCGTCCCGCACGCCGCGGACGTGCTCGAGGCCGTGAAGCGGACGGTGGCGAGAAGCTAGTGGCGACCGAGGTCAAGCTCCCGCGGCTGGGCCAGGGCATGGAGTCCGGCACGATCGTCAAGTGGCTGAAGGGCGAGGGCGAGCCGGTCAAGAAGCGCGAGCCGCTCTACGAGCTCGACACCGACAAGGTGACGCAGGAGGTCGAGGCCGAGGCCGACGGCGTCCTGCTGAAGATCGTCGTCGACTCCGGCGAGGTCGAGGTCGGCAAGACGATCGCCTTCATCGGCACCGAGGGCGAGGACGTCCCGTCCGGGAACGGCAGCGCGCCCGCGGCCGCCGAGGCCGAGGCCGACGAGGCCGAGTCGGACGAGGCCGCCGTCGAGGAGCAGGACGAGGCGCAGACCGAGGGCGCGCTCCGCGCCCGGGATGGACGACCAGCGCGCGCGCGGCCAGGAGGCCGCCGCCGCGACGGCCGAGGCTGCGACGGCGGAGCTCGCCGACGCGCCGGCGCGACCGCGACGGCCGCGTCAAGGCCTCGCCGCTCGCGCGCAGGCTCGCGCGCGAGAAGGGGATCGACATCGCGACGCTGCAGGGCAGCGGGCCCGAGGGCCGGATCGTCGCCGAGGACGTCGAGCGCGGCGCCGTCGCGGCGCCGAAGGCGGCGCCTGCGGCTGCGGCCGTCGCCGTGCCCTCCGGCGAGGTCGAGGAGATCGAGCTCACCTCGACCCGCAAGACGATCGCGCGCCGGCTGACCGAGGCCTGGCAGGCGCCGGTCTTCCAGCTCACCGTCTCGGTCGACATGACCCGGTCGCTCGAGCTGCGCGAGCGGCTCGTCGCGCGGCTGCAGGAGGGCGAGACGAAGCCGACCGTCAGCGACCTGCTGACGAAGGTCGCCGCCGCCGCGCTCGTGCGCCACCCGGCCGTGAACGCCCACTTCGCCGGCGACAAGATCCTCCGCTTCCCGTACGCGCACGTCGGCATCGCCGTCGCGGCGCCGAACGGGCTCGTCGTGCCGGTGATCCGCGACGCCGACCGGCAGACGATCCAGGAGATCGCCGCCGCCCGCGCGGACCTCGTCGGCCGCGCGCGCGACGGCAAGCTGCAGCGCGACGACCTCGAGGACGGCACGTTCACGATCTCGAACCTCGGCATGTTCGGGATCGAGCAGTTCGTCGCCGTGCTCAACCCGCCGCAGGCCGCGATCCTCGCCGTCGGCGCGACCGAGGAGAAGCCGGTCGTCCGCGACGGGCAGGTCGAGGTGCGGCCGCTGATGAGCATGACGATCACGTGCGACCACCGGGCGATCGACGGCGCCGACGGCGCGGAGTTCCTCCGCACCGTCAAGGAGCTGCTCGAAGAGCCCGCGCTCGCCCTCTAGCGGGATGGCGACGGTCTGGTACCGGGTGCGCGACCTCGACGCCGGCCGCGCCTTCTACCGCGACGTGCTCGGCTTCGAGGAGGTGTTCGTCGACTTCGACGACGGCTGGTCGCGGCTCACAGCACGGCGGCATGGAGATCGCGCTCGCCGAGGGCGAGCCCGGACGAGTCGAGCGGCGTCGCGCACGTCGACGTCGAGGACGTGAAGGCCGAGGCCGAGCGCCTGCGCGCGGCCGGCGTCGAGGTCGGAGTCGTCTTCGAGCTGCACGGGCAGATCCGGCTCGTGGACGTGTTCGATCCCGACGGCAACCGCATCCAGCTGGCGCAGTCGCTCGACTGATGGGCCGTCGTCGCTGCGTCGCGGCGGCGCCCAGGACGTCCGCTTCCTCCGGGACATGCTCCACCACGCCTACTACTGGCGCGAGCGCGTGCCCGGGCTCGCTCGTCTCCCGCTACGTCCGCGGCTGGGGGCGGCCCGGCGACACGGCGGTGATCGCGCTCGAGAACGGCTTTCCGGTCGGCGCCGCCTGGTTCCGGGTCTTCGGCGGCGACGAGCCCGGCTACGGCTTCGTCGACGAGCGGACGCCGGAGCTGGCGATCGCGGTCGTGCCCTCGAAGCGCGGCCACGGCGTCGGCGACGAGCTGCTGCAGGCGCTGATCGCGAAGGCGCAGGCGGCGGGCTACGAACGGCTCAGCCTCAGCGTCGAGCCGGGCAACCCGGCGCGCAAGCTCTACGAGCGCCACGGCTTCGCAGGTCGTCGACGAGGGCGCCGAGGCGTGGACGATGGTCGCGTCGCTCTAGCCCGAGTCGGCGCGGCTTCCCGAGCTCATCGTTAGCATCGAGAGCAGACTTCCGACGGAAGAGTTGAGAAATGGAATGTGACGTCGCCGTCCTGGGCGGAGGCCCCGGCGGGTACACCGCAGCGATCCGCGCAGCCCAGCTGGGCGCGAAGGACGTCTGCGTCGAGCAGGAGCCCGAGCTCGGCGGCACCTGCCTGCGGGTGGGCTGCATCCCGACGAAGGCGTGGGTGCAGACCGCGCACGCGCTGCACCAGGCGGGCGAGGTCGTTCGCCAAGTTCGGCGTCAACGTCGCGAAGCCGCAGCTCGACTTCGGCACGGCGGTCGAGTGGAAGAACGGCGTCGTCAAGCAGATGACGGGCGGGATCGCCGGCCTCTTCAAGTCGAACGGCGTCGAGTGGGTGAAGGGCAAGGGCCGCTTCACGGACGCGAACACGATCGCGGTCGAGGGCGGGGAGGACGTCACCTTCAAGCAGCGCGATCGTCGCGACCGGCTCGTTCCCGATCGTGCCGCCGATCGAGGGGCTCGACTCGCCCCGCTGCGTCGACTCCACCGGCCTGCTCGCGCAGACCGAGGTTCCGCGCGCGGCTCGTCGTCCTCGGCGGCGGCATCATCGGCTGCGAGTTCGCCTCGATCTTCCAGCGCTTCGGCTCCGAGGTGACGATCGTCGAGATGCTCGACACGCTGATCCCGCAGGAGGACGCGGACGCGGCGAAGGAGCTGGCGAAGGCGTTCGGCAAGCGCGGGATCGCGCTCCAGCTCGGCAAGCAGTGCAACGGGTCGAGGACGACGGCTCCAAGCTGACCGTCCACTTCGGCGACGGCGAGACCGTCGAGGCCGACCTGATGCTCGTCTCGATCGGCCGCGGGCCGCTCGTCGAGGGGCTCGGGCTCGAGGAGATCGGCGTCGAGCTCGACAAGCGCAAGGGGATCGCCACCGACGAGCACCGGCGCACGACCGTCCCGCACATCTACGCGGTCGGCGACTGCGCCGGCTACTGGCAGCTCGCGCACACCGCGTTCCGCGAGGGCGAGGTCGCGGCCGAGAACGCGTGCGGCCACGAGGCGACGATCGGCGATCCGGCGGTGCCGCGGCCGATCTACACCGACCCGGAGATCGCCGGCGTCGGCCTGACCGAGGCGCAGGCGCGCGAGCTGCACGGCGACGACGTCGCCGTCGGCGTGTTCCCGTGGGTCGCGAACGCGCGCGCCGTCATGCAGGCCGAGACGGTCGGCTGGGTCAAGTCGATCCACGAGACGAAGTACGGCGAGCTGCTCGGGATCGTCATGGTCGGCCCGCACGTGACCGACCTGATCGAGGCGGGCACGGTCGCGATCGACGCCGAGGCGACGGTGGAGACGGTCGCCGACGGGATGGCCGCGCACCCGACCCTCTCCGAGGCGATCAAGGAGGCGGGCCTCGTCGCGCTCGGCCGCGCGATCCACCTGCCGAACAAGAAGAAGGCGCGCCGCACAGACCTGACGCGACAAAAGTTTTCGCAAGTCGCGCAAGGTTTTCGCGAGGACGGCATCTCTATAGCCAAGGACGTGCCCTCGTCCCCACATAGGGGCCGTGCCGCCCGCCGGCCCCGCCTTTCTCCCAGAGCCGCCCCCTTGCCGCAGAGGGGGCGGTTCGCTTTTTTCGTCGCATGCCGTGGGATCCGCAGACGCGGATCCCACGGCGCGCAGACCCCTGAAGGGTCGCTTCGCTCCCGGCTCCGAACTGCGGCCTGTCCGTGATGGACGTGTCCCAGGGACAGTCCCTGGGACATGGCCGGAACGGTCACGGGCGAGGGTTGTTAGCCTGCCTCGGCATGAGCATCTTCAACAGGCGCAACGCCCTCACCGGCTGGCTGACGTGGATCGTCGCCAAGCGGGTGCTGAAGAAGAAGGCGAAGGAAGCCGTGCCGGGAACGGTCGAGGGGTCGAAGCGCCCGAACAAGGGCGCGATCGCGACCGGGCTCGCCGCGATCGGCGGCGTGCTCTGGTTCTGGCGGCGCAAGAGCTCGGACGACGAGCAGCCGCCGCCCGCGGGCGACTAGCCGCGCGATGAGCCTCTTCCGCGCCGCCCTCGACGGGCTCGTTCCGTACGAGCCGGGGAAGCCCGAGGAGGAGGTCCAGCGCGAGCTCGGGCTCGACCGCGTCGTCAAGCTCGCCTCGAACGAGGGCCCGTGGGGGCCGTTCCCGGCCGCGCTCGAGGCGATGGAGCGGAGCGCCGGCGCGCTCAACCGCTACCCCGACGGCGGCGCCTTCCACCTCCGCAACGCGCTCGCCGAGCGCCACGGCGTCGATGCCGGCGAACGTGGTCACGGGCGCCGGCGCCGACGCGCTCATCGGCCACCTCTCCGTCGCGACGCTCGATCCCGGGGACGAGGTCGTCACCGCGTGGCCGTCGTTCATCAGCTACGTGCTCGACACGCTCAAGCTCGGCGCCGTCCCGATGCAAGGTGCCGCTCGTCGACGACCACTACGACCTCGACGCGCTGCTCGCCGCGATCGGCCCGCGCACGAAGCTCGTCTACATCGCGACGCCGAACAACCCGACCGGGACGATGACGACCCGCGAGCAGCTCGACGCCTACTTCGAGCGCGTCCCCGAGCACGTGCTCACGGTGCTCGACCAGGCGTACTTCGAGTACATCGACCGGCCCGGACTATCCCGACGGCGTCGCGGAGTACGCTGAAGGCCGGCCGGCGTGTCCTCGTCCTGCGCACGTTCTCGAAGATCTACGGCCTCGCCGGGCTCCGCGTCGGCTACGGCGTCGGGCCGGCCGACGTGATCGAGGCGATCGGCAAGACGCGGCGCGCCTTCGACGTCAACACGCAGGCCCAGGTGGCGGCGCTCGCGAGCATGGACGGGCAGGACGAGCTCGCGGAGCGGCGCCGCCTCACGCACGAGGGACGCGCGACGCTCGAGCGCACGCTGCGCGAGCACGGGCTCGAGCCCGCCGGCCCCGCCGTCGCGAACTTCCTCTTCGCCGAGGTCGGCGACGACGCGCTCGCCGCTCTTCGAGGCGCTGCTCCGCCAGGGCGCGATCGTCCGGCCGATGGGCGGCTTCGGCGCACCCGGCGCGCTCCGGATCACCGTCGGCACGCCCGACGAGAACGCCTTCTTCGCCGAGGCGCTCGCCTCCGTCCGGGCAGCGACGACCTAGCGCTCGGCTATCCTGGGCCGCTCGCGGGTGCCGGCGCCCGCGTCTTGCGTATGCGGACGACGTTGAAGAGAGGCATTGGCCGCGGGGCGGCCGTGAACGGGAACGGACGGGCC
This sequence comes from uncultured Gaiellaceae bacterium, assembly GCA_963827015.1. Taxonomy (GTDB): domain Bacteria; phylum Actinomycetota; class Thermoleophilia; order Gaiellales; family Gaiellaceae; genus Gaiellasilicea. The sequence goes on from CAWGZI010000010.1 coordinate 331,070, forward strand.
GGTGCTCCCGCCCGGCGCGCTCTCGCCGATCACGATCTACCGCCAGCCGGAGCCGCCGCCGCGCTCGCGCTGGGCGTCGCTGCGCACCGCGCTCGCCTGGGCGGGCGTCGCGCTCCTCGTCGTGGTCGGCTCGACCGCCGGCGGCGCCTACCTCTGGTTCCACGAGAGCGTCGCCGACGTCGTCGGCGCGGACGCCGGACGTGAAGATCGCCGCCAAGCGACTCGACGTCGCGCTGCCCGGCCAGCCGGCGACCGCGCTCGTCGTCGGCTACGACCGCCGCGCCGGCGAGGGCAAGGGCGTCCAGTCGCGCTCGGACACGGTCATGCTCGTCCGCGCCGACCCGGAGACCAAGTCGATCTCGCTGCTCTCGTTCCCGCGCGACCTCTTCGTCGAGATCCACTGCCCGGGCGAAGGCCCCGTTCGGCGCCCGGATCAACGACGCCTACTCCGAGTGCGGCACGAAGGGCACGCTCGAGACCGTGCGCAAGCTCACCGGCGTGCCGATCAACTACCTGATCACGGTCAACTTCCGCGGCTTCCGCCAGCTCGTCGACGCGATCGGCGGCATCTGGCTCGACGTCGACCGGCGCTACTTCAACGACCGCGGCGGCGACTTCGGCTACGCGACGATCAACCTCTTCCCCGGCTACCAGAAGCTCGGCGGCTACCAGGCGCTCGACTTCGTCCGCTACCGCCACACCGACTCCGACCTCTACCGCGTCGCCCGGCAGCAGCTGTTCGTGCGCGCGTTCAAGGATCAGATCAAGGCGAGCGCGGGCCCGCTCGACCTGCCGAAGGTGATCAAGACGATCACGAGCAACGTCGAGGTCGGGCAGTCGGCGGCAACACGGAGCTCGACGGCAAGACCGTGCTCGAGTACGCGCTCTTCGCCTACTCGCTGCCGCCGGGCCACTTCTTCCAGTCGAAGATCGAGGGGCTCGAGGAGACGTCCGGCTTCGACCTCCTGGCGCCGGAGGCGAACGTCCAGAAGGCGGTGCAGGAGTTCTCGCATCCCGACGTCGAGTCGCCGCGAAGCGCGACGCAGGTCGCGCTGAACGAGAAGCCGAAGCCGTCGGCGACGAAGGCGCCGCCGGCGCGCGAGACGACGATCACCGTCCTGAACGGGAACGGCGTCACCGGCTCTGCCGGCACCGCCAGCTATCTGCTCTCGCAGCGCAGCTACCAGATGGTCTACCCGCCGGACGGCAAGAACGCGAACGCGCCGAACTGGGAGTACTTCAAGACGCGGATCCACTACGACAAGGCCCAGGCGGGCGCGGCCGCGGCGGCGAAGAAGGTGGCGACGCTCTTCGGCACCGACGACATCGTCCCGCTCGACGCGAAGGTCGGCCCGCTCGCGAACGGCGCGATGCTGGCCGTGATCGTCGGCCAGACCTTCCACGGCACGCTCGCCGAGGCGCCCGTCGACAAGACGCCGCAGCGGCAGCAGGCGAACGTCGCGCCCGGGACGGAGGCGTCGCTCGCATACCTGCAGGAGCGCGCCAAGAAGGTGCCGTTCAAGGTGATGGTGCCGACGGTGATCGAGCAGACGTCCTGGATCGACCGCGAGCGGCCGGTGCGGATGTACCGGATCGACCCCGACGGCGAGCACAAGACGATCCGGCTCACCTACCGGCTCGGCACCGGCACGAACGAGTACTGGGGCGTGCAGATGACCGACTGGGAGGAGGCGCCCGTCCTCTCGGAGCGCAACTTCGTCCGCTCGATCGGCGGCCGCCGCTACGAGCTGCACTACACCGGCCCGAAGCTGCACATGGTCGTGCTTCGCCAGGGCGGCGCCACCTACTGGGTCGTGAACACCCTGCTCGACACGCTCTCGAACGAGACGATGCTGGCGATCGCCAAGGGTCTCAAGCCGCTGCGACAAGATCAGGTAGGGAGGGTCCACCGGCCGTGAGCAGAGTCGCAGTCTTCGGCGCGGGCTACGTCGGTCTCGTCACCGGCGCCTGCTTCGCCGAGCTCGGGCACGACGTCGTCGTCCGCGACGTCGTTCCGTCGCGGATCGAGCGGCTCCGCGCGGGCGAGGTGCCGATCTTCGAGCCGGGGCTCGACGAGCTGCTGCAGCGGAACGCCGAGCGGCTGACGTTCACCCTCGACGTCGCCGAGGCCGTCCGCGGCGCCGACTTCCTCTACGTCGCCGTCGGCACGCCGCCGACCTACTCGGGCGACGCCGACCTCTCCGCCGTCTGGACCGTCGTCGACGAGCTCAGCGGGCTCGAGGGCCGAGCCGTGATGGTGATGAAGAGCACCGTCCCCGTCGGCACCGGCGCGAAGGTGCGCCACCGGCTCGACGAGCGCGGGCTCGAGCACGTCGGCTACGCCTCCAATCCCGAGTTCACCGCCGAGGGGACGGCGGTCCGCGACTTCCAGCAGCCCGACCGGATCGTGATCGGCTCGTTCGACGACGCCGACGGCGACGCGGTCGAGGAGCTGCATCGAGGGATCGACGGGCCGGTCGTCCGCTCCGACGTCGCCTCGGCCGAGATGATCAAGCTCGCCGCCAACGCGGCGCTGATGACCCGGATCAGCTTCATCAACGAGATCGCGAACGTCTGCGAGGCGACCGGCGCGGACGTCGTGCAGGTCGCCGAGGGCGTCGGGCTCGACCGGCGGATCGGGCCGAGCTTCCTCCGCGCGGGGATCGGCTACGGCGGCAGCTGCTTCCCGAAGGACTCGCTCGCGCTGAAGCAGCTGGCGGCGAACTCCGGCTACCACTTCCAGCTCCTGAACGCCGTCATCGAGGTCAACGAGCTCCAGAAGCGGCGCGTGATCGGGAAGCTGCAGCAGCACCTCGGCAGCCTGCGCGGCAAGACCGTGGCGCTGCTCGGCGTCGCCTTCAAGCCGAACACCGACGACATCCGCGAGGCGCCCAGCCTCGTCCTCGCCGGCCGACTCGTCGCCGAAGGCGCGCACGTGCGCGCGTGGGATCCGATCGCCCGCATCGACGAGCTTCCCGGCGTCCGCCAGGTCGAGTCGATCGACGAGGCGCTCGCAGATGCGGACGCTGCCGTGCTCGTGACCGAGTGGGGACAGCTGGGCGAGCTCGACTGGGGCCGGGCGCGCGCCGGCACGGGCAAGGAGCGGCCCGTCTTCGTCGACGGCCGGAACATGCTCGACCCCGCGACGATGCGCGAGGCGGGCTGGGTGTACGAGAGCATCGGCCGCCCCTCCGCGTGAGCCTGCCGGCCGTCATCCTCGTCGGGGGCCTCGGCACCCGGCTGCGGCCGCTCACGGACCGCACGCGCAAGGACATGCTGCCGCTCGTCGACCGGCCGCAGCTCGCCTACACGTTCGAGCACCTGCGTCGCTTCGGGGTCACCCGGGCGGTGATCTCCTGCGGGTACCTGCCGACGCAGATCCAGGAGCACTTCGGCGACCGCTACGGCGACCTCCGGCTCGAGTACAGGATCGAGGAGGAGCCGCTCGGGACCGGCGGCGCGATCCGCTTCGCCGCCGAGGGGATCGAGGAGCCCTTCTTCGCCCTCAACGGCGACTCGCTCCGCGAGACCGACCTCGACGCGCTCGTGGCGTTCCACCGGGAGCGCCAGGGGCGCGCGACGATCCTCCTCACCCCGGTCGAGGATCCGAGCCGGTACGGGCTCGTGCGCGTGCACGGCGACGGCCGGGTGCTGAGCTTTCTCGAGAAGCCCCGCCCCGAGGAGATCGACACGAACCTGATCAACGCGGGCATGTACGTGCTCGAGCCCGACGTCCTCGACCTGATCCCGCCCGGACGCCCCGTCTCGATCGAGCGCGAGATCTTCCCGCAGCTCGTCGAGGAGCAGGCCGTGCACGGGGTCGCCCTCGCCGGCTACTGGCTCGACATCGGCACGCCCGACGCCTACCTGCAGGCGCACCGCGACGTGCTCGAGCGGAACTTCGTCACCGAGATCGGCGACCGGCTCGGCTCCGACTACACCCTCGTCGCCGAGGGCGCAGACACGGCCGACGCGCGGCTCGTGCCGCCGGTGTTCGTCGGCCGGGGCGCGAAGATCGGCGCCGGCGCCCGGATCGGCAGCCTGGCGGTGATCGGCGCCGGTGCCGTGGTCGGCGAGGGCGCTGCCGTCGAGTCGTCGGTGATCGGCGCCGGCGCGGTCGTCGGCGCCCGTACGCACGTGAACGGCTCGATCGTCGGCGAGCGGGCCGAGATCGGCGCCGACTGCGAGGTCCGCGGCCTCTCCGTCGTCGGCCCTGGCGCGAAGGTCGGCGACCGGAATATGCTCGACCACGGGATGCGGGTGGCAGCCGACGAGACGATTGCGGACGGCGCGGTGTCGTTCTCGTGAGCATCGACTCGCCGAACCTCGATCCGCTCGCACGTTGGGCGTTCCCCGTCCGCCGGGTCGAGAAGCCGTGGGGATACGAGCTGATCTGGGCGCTCACCGACGTCTACTGCGGCAAGGTGCTGTTCGTGAAGGCGGGCGCGTCGCTCAGCCTCCAGTTCCACAACGTCAAGGACGAGTCGTGGTACGTCCAGTCGGGCCGAGCCCAGCTCGAGCTCGGCCGGGTGGGGCAGTCCGTCCTCGACGAGGAGGTGATCGGGCCGGGCGCGGCGTTCCACTACGAGCCCGGCACGGTCCATCGGGTCACCGCGCTCGAGGACACGACCATCCTGGAGGTCTCGACGCCGCACCTCGACGACGTCGTCCGGCTCGACGATCTCTACGGCCGCGCAGGAACGTCGGACCCCTAGCGCCAACCTTGACAGAGATTTGGTAAGGTTGGGCGCGATGCAGGCGCTCACGATCGGCGAGGCCGCCGCCCACACGGGGTGGTCGGCCCGGATGCTGCGCTACCTGGAGTCGGTCGGGCTCGTCCTGCCGACGCGAACCCAGGGCGGCTACCGGGTCTACGGCGATCACGAGCTCCAGCAGCTCCGAGACCTCCGGTTGCTGCGCGAGCAGTACCGGATCGAGCTGGACGAGGTCGCGTTCGCGGCCCGCCTCCGGCGCGAACCGGGGCTCCGCACCGCCCTCGACGCATGGATGCACTCGGCCGGACCGGGCGCGGACTGGGTCGAGTGGGAGCAGCGAAAGCACGAGCGGCTGATCTCGGCCGCCTGACGAAGGGACCCGATGGCAGCGACGAAACGATACGACGTGAAGGATCTGGCGCTCGCCTCAGACGGCGTGCGCAGGATCGAATGGGCCGACCGGCAGATGCCGGTGCTGGCCGCGATCCGCGAGCGGTTCGAGACCGAGCAGCCCCTGTCGGGCTACCGGGTCTCGGCCTGCCTGCACGTGACGACGGAGACGGCGAACCTGATGCGGACGCTCCAGGCGGGCGGCGCCGACGTCGTCATCTGCGCGTCCAACCCGCTCTCGACGCAGGACGACGTCGCGGCCGCGCTCGTCGACGAGTACGGCATCTCGACGTTCGCGATCAAGGGCGAGGACAACGACTCCTACTACCAGCACATCGAGGCTGCGGTCGACCACAAGCCGCACATCACGATGGACGACGGCGCCGACGTGATCGGCGTCCTCCACACCGCCCGCCGCGAGCAGCTCGGCGAGGTGATCGCAGGCACGGAGGAGACCACGACGGGGGTGATCCGGCTGAAGGCGCTCGAGCGCGACGGCAAGCTCGGCTTCCCGGTCGTCGCGGTCAACGAGGCGAAGACGAAGCACCTCTTCGACAACCGCTACGGCACCGGCCAGTCCACCCTCGACGGCGTCATCCGCGCGACGAACGTCCTCCTCGCCGGGCGCACGCTCGTCGTCGCCGGCTACGGCTGGTGCGGCCGCGGCGTCGCGATGCGGGCCAAGGGGATGGGCTCGAACGTCGTCGTCACCGAGGTCGACCCGATGAAGGCGATCGAGGCCGTCATGGACGGCTTCATGGTGATGACGATGGAGAAGGCCGCCGAGATCGGCGACATCTTCATCACGGCCACGGGCGACAAGAACGTGATCGCCAAGGGCCACATGGAGCGGATGAAGGACGGCGCGATCCTCGCCAACACGGGCCACTTCAACGTCGAGATCGAGCTGCCGGCGCTGCGCGCGCTGGCGAGCGAGACGCGGCATGCGCGCGAGTTCGTCGAGGAGTTCACGCTCGCCGACGGCCGCCGGATCTTCCTGATCGCGGACGGCCGGCTCGTCAACCTCGCCGCCGCCGAAGGCCATCCGGCCCAGGTGATGGACATGTCCTTCGCCAACCAGGCGCTCTCGGCCGAGTACGTCGTCCAGAACGCGTCCTCGCTGGAGAAGAAGGTCTACGTCGTCCCGGAGGAGATCGACAACGAGATCGCGCGGCTGAAGCTCGCGACCATGGGTGTCGAGATCGACCAGCTCACCGAGGAGCAGGCGAAGTACCTGGCCTCGTGGGACGAAGGAACCTAAGCCCCGAGGAGATCATTCGTCTGGAAGCCGGCGCGGTCGTCCTGCTCGATCAGCGCCGGCTTCCGGACGAGGAGTTCGAGCTCCGGTGCGAGTCGGCTGCCGAGGTGGCCGACGCGATCCGGACGCTCGCGGTGCGCGGTGCTCCCGCGATCGGGGTCGCGGCCGCCTACGGCTACGCCCTGGCGGCCGAGCGCGGGGAGGACCTCGACGACGCCTATCGCGTGCTGGCGGAGTCGCGGCCGACGGCCGTCAACCTCGTCTGGGCGCTCGAGCAGATGCGGCCCTACCCGTCTGCCGAGCGGGCGCGCGCGCTTCACGCCGACGAGGTCGACCGCTGCAAGCGGATGGGCGCGCACGCGGCCGACCTGTTCGGCCCCGGCACGCGGGCGCTGACCCACTGCAACGCGGGCGCGCTCGCCACGGGCGGGTACGGCTCGGCGGTCGGCGCCGTGCGGGCGGCCTGGGAGCAGGGGCTGCTCGCACACGTCTGGGTCGACGAGACGCGGCCGCTGCTGCAGGGATCACGCCTGACCGCCTGGGAGCTCGAGGCGCTCGGCGTCCCGCACGCCGTGATCGCCGACGCGGCCGCCGCGCACCTGATGAGCCGCGGCGAGGTCGACTGCGTGGTCACGGGCGCCGACCGCATCGCCGCCAACGGCGACTCGGCCAACAAGATCGGCACGTATGGTCTCGCCGTGGCCGCGGCGCACCACGGGATCCCGCTCTACGTCGTCGCACCGACCTCCACGATCGACGCGGCGACGCCGACCGGAGCGGGGATCCCGATCGAGGAGCGCGACGGGGAGGAGATCACGACCCGCTTCACGGCGCGCAACCCCGCCTTCGACGTCACCCCGGCCGCGCTGATCGCCGCGATCGTGACCGAGGAAGGCGTCCACCGCGCTCCCTACGAGGCGTCGCTGCCGCGATGAGCGTGCTGGACGAGATCACGAGAGAGGTCGAGGCGGATCCGACCACCGTCGGCCTGGTCCTACACGGCTCGCGTGCCGCCGGAACGGCTCGCGAGGGCTCCGACTTCGATCTGATGCGGGTCGTGACCGACGACACGTATGCGCCACGCGCTGCGCTCCGCGAGAAGCGAACGGGCGCGGACGGTCTGGCCGCCGACGTGTTCTACTCCTCGCCCGCGCGACTGCGGGAGCTCGCAGAACGGCCGGACTGGCGGGTGGGGATGCTCGTCACCGGCCGGGTCCTCGTCGACAGCGGCCCGCTCGCGGCGCTCGTCGAGGAGACGCTGAGCCGAGCGGGCGAGCACGCGTTCGCCGACCTCGACGAGCTCTACGACGGCTACCTCAACTGCTTCGTTCGCTCGCTGAAGGCGTGGCGCCGCGGCGACGAGCTTGGCGGTCGCATGCAGGCCGCCGAGTCCGCGCTCTACCTCGTCCGGACGCTCTTCGCTCTCGAGCACCGCTGGTACCCCTACCACGATCAGCTCACGGCGCCGCTCGGCGAGCTCGAGGTCGCCCAGGGCTGGGCGGCGGGAGAGCTGGCCGACGCGATCCTGCGGCTCGTGCGGGATGCGGATCCGACGTTCCAGCAGGAGCTCGAGCTCAGGGTCGAGGCGCTGCTCGAGTCGCGCGGGGTCGCGCATCAGTGGGGGCCGGACGACGACCTGCAGCCGTTGAAGGAGCACCCCTTCCGATGAAGGCGATCATCCTGGCCGGCGGCTACGCGACGCGCCTGCGCCCGCTCACCGACGATCTCTCCAAGTGCCTGCTGCCCGTCGGCGGCAGGCCGATGGTCGACTGGATCCTCGACCGCATCGAGGAGGTCGAGGAGATCGACGGCGTCCACGTCGTCACGAACAGCCGCTTCGCGCAGGACTTCCAGCACTGGGCGATGTTCAAGGAGGGCGTCACCGTGCACGACGACGGCACGACTTCGAACGACGACCGCCTCGGCGCGATCGGGGACGTCGCCTTCACGCTCGAGCGGGCCGGCATCGACGACGACGTGATCGTGATCGCCGGCGACAACCTGTTCGACTACGACCTCCAGGAGTACGTGGACTTCTGGCGGGGCAAGGGTGGCATCGCCAGCGCGGTCGCGGTTCGCGACGTCGGCGACCTCCGCCTCGCGAGCCAGTACGGCATCGTCGAGCTCGACGGCAACGACCGTGTGATCTCGTTCGAGGAGAAGCCGCCGAACCCCGCGACGACCCTCTGCGCGACCGCGACCTACATCTACCACCGTGAGCACGTGCCGCTCGTCGGGCGCTATCTCGCCGAGGGCAACGCGCCCGACCAGTCCGGCAGCTTCATCGAATGGCTGTGCACCCGCGAGCCGGTCTACGGCTACTGGTTCACGGGGCCCTGGCTCGACATCGGCGACGCTGAGCAGCTGCTCGCGGCCGACAACATGCTCAGGCGCGCGCAGGGCCTGCCGGAGCGCGAGCGCTACGAGCTCGAGTTTTAGCCTTTCGGCGCAATCGCGTCACACACCCGTGACGCGCGACGCCGTAGCGTCGACAGCGTGCTGCTCGACCTGCTGCTCCCGCTTCGCTGCGCCTCCTGTGGCATCCCCGGGCGGGCGTTCTGCGCTCGTTGCCGAGACGAGCTCATTCGGCTCGCACCACCGCTGTGCGCCCGCTGCGGCTCGCCGGGTGCCTGGCCGGTGCAGCGCTGTGCCGAGTGCAGTGGGCGGCGGCTGGCGTTCGCGACGGCGCGGGCGGCGATCGTCTACGACGGGGCCGCCCGCCGGTTCGTCCACGCCTGGAAGGAGCGGGGCCAGCGGACGCTCGCGCGCGAGGCGGCCACGATCGTCGCCGAGACGCTGGCGAGACCTGCCTCACCGGTGCTGGCGTTCGTCCCGGCGGAGGGCGATCGAGCGTTGAGGCGGGGACATCGGCCGGCGGAGGCGCTCGCCCGCGAGCTCGGCCGGGTGTGGGAGTTGCCGGTCGCACCGCTCGTCCGGCGGGCGCGTTCGGCCGAGCGGCAGCGTGGCCTGGGGCTGCAGGAACGGAAGCGGAACGTCCGTGGCGCCTTCGCATCCGCCCGGGCGTCGCCCAGGTCCGTGTGCCTCGTCGACGACGTCTACACGAGCGGCGCAACCGCCGGCGCGGCCGCGACGGCCCTGCGGCAGGGCGGTGCGCGGAAGGTGGAGGTGGTGACGCTCGCACGCGCGGTGCGCTGATGCCCGGTCGGTTACCCTGAGGTCAACCACCGGACGGAGGAGACGCGATGCGACTCGAGGTCAAAGGCCGAAACGTCGAGGTCAACGATTCGATCCGGAGGTACGCAGCCGACAAGCTCGACAAGATCGAGAAGCAGCTGCCCGAGCCGACGCAGATCGAGGTCGAGCTCACGCTCGAGACGAACCCGTCGATCGCCGACGACCACATCGCGGAGGCCACCGTCTGGACGAAGGGCTCGACCCTGCGCGGTGCGCGAGCGCTCGGCCGGCTTCGAGGCGTCGATCGACCAGCTGGCGGACAAGCTCGAGCGCCAGGTCAAGCGCTACCGCGAGAAGCGCAGCCGCCGCGAGACCGGACGGCGCGCCAACGGCGCAGGCTCGGACGAGCCGGCCTTCTCGGAGGAGCAGCTCGAGCGGATGATCGTCAAGTCGAAGCAGTTCGATCTGCAGCCGCTGACGCCCGAGGAGGCAACGGTCGAGCTGGAGCTGATCGGACACGACTTCTTCGTCTTCGTCAACATCGAGAGCGGCAAGCAGAACGTCGTCTACCGGCGGCGTGACGGCGGCTACGGCTTGATCGAGCCGCAGCAGTAGTGGGGCTCTTCCGCCGCGGCAAGCCTCTGCACGAGCAGCTCGCAGAGGAAGCAGACCTGGACATCGGCGCCTCCTCGCACGACGACGAGGCGGGCCAGCGCACGCCGTCCCGGCTCGCGGGGCTGATGCACGGCCTCGCCGACGGCTTCCTCTCGGCGCCGCCCGACGAGTTCGGGCGGCCGTCGCCCTTCGGCGAAGTCGCCTTCCACGGCGTGCCGCGTGCCCGCGAGTGGGACACGGTCGCGAGCGCCGAGGCGAGCCTTCCGGGCGCCGAGGTGCACTTCACCGCCCTTCCGGACGGGACGCTGCTCGTCGAGGAGGAGCTGCCCGACGGCGCTCTGACGCCGCTGGCCGAGGCGATCGAGGCCGCGATCGCACCGCCGTACTACGCCGAGGGCGTCCGCCGGGACGAGACGGTGTGGGCGGTCGGGGCGAAGCGGATCCAGGTCCGCGCGTTCCCGAACCACGACGAGGACGAGCTCGAGCTGGTCGAGGACGGTCAGATCGTGATCGGCCGCCGGCTCGACGGCGATCTCTTCGAGATCCAGGTCTCGCCGGTCTAGAGGTTCGCCCAGACGCTGAAGCCGAGCGTCCGGCCGGACGCCCACACGAGGCCGCGGCGGCCGAGCTGGGCGTCGAAGCGCGGGGAAAGGCGCTTGAACAGCCGGTCCTCCGAGCCGGAGAGCCGCACCAGCCGCAGGTCGCGCCCGATCCCGTAGGCGACGGTCCCCGCGGAGTAGCCGAGGAAGCGGGCGCCGGCGGGCAAGGGCAGCGTGCGCACGTCCGTGTTCCCGTGGATCTCGAGCCCTGCCCGCGTCTTCAGGATCAGGCCCGGCCCGGCGAGCACCGCGTCCGAAACCGCACCGGGCTCGAACGTCCGCTCGCGCACGACCTTGCCCACGGGGGAGATCGACAGCACGGTTCCGTTCGCCAGCACGGCCGCGTAGCCGCGCGTGTGTGCGCTCAGCGCGACGACGCGGTCCGCCGCCGTCAGCGTGAACCGTCGCGACCCGTTCGGTGCGAGCACGATGATCGCGCGGCCGGTGGCGTACGGCAGCGACCCTTCCCAGGCGCGCCCGAGCACCACCGGCGCAGGCCCGTCCACGTCGGCCGGCAGAAATGCGAGCCGGCGAGCCTTCGCCGACCCGCGCTTCGTCCACAGCGACCACTCGCGGATGTTGCCGCCCGTATAGGTGAGCCAAACCGCCCGGCCCTCGGACGCGATCACACCGGCGACGCCGCTGCCCGTGCTCGTGCTGACGAAGCAGTGGCTCGCGACACGGCGGTCGGCACGGGTGGCGACGTTCCAGAGCCGCACCTCGTGGCAGCCGCGCCTGTACTCGTCGGCGTAGCCGACGTTCGTGCCGGAGATCGCCACTGCGGAAAGCGGGCCGGCCGTCTGTCGCTCGGGCGCCGTCGCCGCCCCCGCGGCCGTCGCGAGCGCGAGAACCAGAAAGGCTCCTGTCGAGACGGCTCGCCGCATCGCGACGGACGCTACAGAGAGCCTGTTAGACCGCCGTGAAGCCGGAGTGAAGAAATCCCCCAGCGGCTACCCTGTGTCGATGGCCACCGCCAACTTCGGCAAGCTCGAGAAGGTCCTGCGCGTCGGCGAGGGCCGGCGTCTGAAGCGCCTCGCCCAGCAGGCCGCCTACATCGCGACGCTCGAGCCGGACTTCCAGGCCCTCTCGGACGAGGAGCTGCGGGGCACGACCGCGCGCCTGCGCGAGCGGCTCGACAACGGCGAGCCGCTCGACGAGCTCCTGTTCGAGGCCTACGCAGCCGTGCGCGAGGCGCGCTGGCGCGAGTCGCAGCAGCGGATGTTCGACGTCCAGATGATGGGCGCGATCGTCCTGCACGAGGGCGACATCGCCGAGATGAAGACCGGTGAGGGCAAGACGTTCGTCGCCTCCGCCGCGCTCTTCCTGAACGCGCTCCCCGGCACGGGCGTCCACCTCGTCACGACGAACGACTACCTCGCCAAGCGCGACGCCGAGTGGAACCGGCCGGTCTACGAGCGGCTCGGGATGACGGTCGGCGCGATCCAGAACATGATGCCGTTCTCCCAGCGGCACGAGGCCTACGCCGCCGACATCACCTACGGCACGAACTCGGAGTTCGGCTTCGACTACCTGCGCGACAACATGGCCGTCACCAAGGACGGGCTCGTGCAGCGCAGCCACTCGTTCGCGATCGTCGACGAGGTCGACTCGATTCTGATCGACGAGGCGCGGACGCCGCTGATCATCTCCGGTGAGCCCGAGACGGCTGCGACGACCTACTACGACTTTGCCAGGATCGTGAAGGAGCTGCACGGCGCGCCCGCCACCCGCAAGGGGGACAAGGGCGAGGACGAGACCGAGCTGTCCGGCGCCGACTACCTCTACGACGAGAAGCACAAGACCGTCTCGCCGGCGCAGACGACGATCGACGCGGTCGAGCGCGCGCTCGGGATCGAGAACCTTTACGACCCACGCCACGTCCAGCTCGTCAACCACCTGATCCAGGCGCTGAAGGCCCAGTCGCTGTACGAGCGCGACGTCGACTACGTCGTCCAGGACGGGGAGGTCAAGATCGTCGACGAGTTCACCGGCCGCCTGATGGAGGGCCGCCGCTGGAGCGAGGGCCTGCATCAGGCCGTCGAGGCGAAGGAGGGCGTCCGGATCCAGGAGGAGAACCAGACGCTCGCGACGATCACGCTGCAGAACTACTTCCGGCTCTACGAGAAGCTCGCCGGCATGACCGGGACGGCGAAGACGGAGGAGAAGGAGTTCGTCGAGATCTACGGCCTCCACGTCGTCGAGATCCCGACCAACGTCGCGGTCGCGCGCAACGACGAGAACGACTTCATCTTCAAGACGAAGGAAGCGAAGTTCAAGGCGGTGCTGGACGACATCGTCGAGCGCTACGAGGAGGGCCAGCCCGTCCTCGTCGGCACGATCGCGGTCGAGACGTCCGAATACCTGTCCGAGCTGCTGCGCCGGCGCGGCGTCCCGCACAACGTCCTCAACGCGAAGGAGCACGAGCGCGAGTCGGAGATCATCAAGGACGCCGGCCAGCCCGGCTCGGTCACGATCGCGACGAACATGGCCGGCCGCGGCGTCGACATCAAGCTCGGCGAGGGCGTCGTCGACCTCGGCGGCCTCTACGTGCTCGCGACCGAGCGGCACGAGTCGCGCCGGATCGACAACCAGCTCCGCGGCCGTTCCGGTCGTCAGGGCGACCCCGGCGAGACCCGCTTCTACCTGTCCGGCGAGGACGATCTCGTCCGCCTCTTCGCGGGCGACCGGATCAAGAACATCATGGAGCGCTTCAAGCTCCCGGACGACCAGCCGATGGAGGCGAAGATCCTCTCGAACCAGATCGAGAACGCCCAGAAGAAGGTCGAGGAGCAGAACTTCGTCGCGCGGAAGAACGTCCTCAAGTACGACGACGTCATGAACACGCAGCGCACGGTGATCTACGAGCAGCGCCGGCGCGTGCTCGAGGGCGACGACCTTTCCGAGGACGTGCGCGAGTGGATCCGCGAGGTCGTCGAGGCGAACGTCCAGAACGCGACGGAGGCCGAGTTCAACGAGGACTGGGATCTCGCGGCGCTCGTGCAGCAGATGCAGGCGCTCTACGGCACCGACATCACCGTCCAGGAGCTGCAGGAGGAGGTCGAGCTCGACCGGGAGGCGCTGATCGAGGAGTTCGTCGACGACGCGCTCGAGACGTACGAGGAGAAGGAGAAGCAGTACGGCCCGGAGCTGATGCGCGAGATCGAGCGCTACGTGATCCTCCAGGTCGTCGACTCGCGCTGGCGCGGGCATCTCGACTCGATGGACTACCTCCGCGACGGCATCCACCTGCGCGCGATGGCGCAGAAGGACCCGCTCGCGGAGTACCGCGCCGAGGGTCACGCGATGTTCAACGACCTCCGCAACACGATCCGCGAGGAGGTCGTGCTGACGCTCTTCCACGCCGAGATCGAGCTCGACCAGCCGCAGCAGCTCGAGCCGGAGCAGGGGAACGGGAACCTCCAGTACGCCCACGAGACGGCCGCCGGCTCGGACGCGATCGCCGCCGCCGGTGCCGGGGCGACGAGCGGCTCGGTCGCGACCTCGTTCGCGCCGCAGGCAGGCGGGGGCAGCTCGACGGCGACCGCCGTCAACGAGCACAAGGACGTCGGCCGCAACGATCCCTGCTGGTGCGGCAGCGGCAAGAAGTTCAAGCGCTGCCACGGCGCCTGACGTCTCGCTGAGCCAGCGCGTCCGCGACGGAGGGCGGCCGCCGGTCGCCTTCCCTCGCGGCGCTACCATCCGGGCGTGTCCGAGACCGCGATCCCGCTCGACCAGCAGCTCGAGGAGATCAGAGCCCAGCTCGCCTGGGTTCGTGATTACCTTTGACCCGGATTCGCTGACGGGGCGCGTCGCCGAGCTCGAGCAGGAGATGGGGGAGCCGGGGTTCTGGGACGACCAGGCCCGTGCGACGGCGGTCTCGACCGAGCACTCGCGCCTCGCGAAGCGGCTCGAGCGCTACGAACGGTTGCAGGGGGAGCACGACGACGCGGCCGAGCTGCTCGAGCTCGAGCCGGGCCTCTCCGCCGACATCGAGGCGCAGCTGCAGCCGCTCCGCCGCGAGCTGGAGCGGCTCCAGGAGGACGCGCTCTTCAACGGTGAGTACGACGGCGGCGACGCGGTCGTGTCGATCCACGCCGGCGCGGGCGGGACGGACGCCCAGGACTGGGCCGAGATGCTCTTGCGCATGTACCTCAGATGGACGGCCGACCGCGGCTTCCAGTCGGAGCTCGTCGAGGCGAGCCCCGGCGAGGAGGCGGGCCTCAAGTCGGCGACGATGACGGTGAAGGGCGAGAACGCGTACGGGCTCTTCAAGGCCGAGCGCGGCGTTCACCGCCTCGTCCGCCTCAGCCCGTTCGACAGCGCCCACCGCCGCCACACCGCCTTCGCGCAGGTCGTGGTCGCGCCGCTGCTTCCGGACGAGAGCGCGGTCGAGATCGACGAGAGCGACCTTCGCATCGACACCTATCGCGCGTCGGGAGCCGGCGGCCAGCACGTGAACAAGACCGACTCCGCCGTCCGGATCACCCATCTGCCGACGGGGATCGTCGTCCAGTGCCAGAACGAGCGCTCGCAGACGTCGAACAAGCAGACGGCGCTGCGGATCCTCAAGTCCCGGCTGGTGGAGCAGCAGGAGGAGGAGCGCGAGGCCGAGCTCGCCCGCGAGCGCGGGGCGGCGCAGGACACGGGCTTCGGGAGTCAAATCCGGAGCTATGTCCTCCATCCGTACCAGCTCGTGAAGGACCTGCGGACGAATTTCGAGGTCGGCAACGCCCAGGGCGTCCTCGACGGGAACCTCGACGGCTTCGTGCGCGAGTACCTGCTCGCCAAGGCTGCGGGGAAGGCCGTCTAACCGACCCGTTGGCTAGACTGAGCCACTCCACAGATTGCCGGAGCGGCCCCGTGCGGCCGAACTCCTCTCGATTCCGGTGACTGACCTCGACATGCAGACAGACCTGAGCGAAACCGTGACTGAACCCGTGGCCGCGCCGCAAAACGGCGTGCCGGTCGACCCCTCGACCGCGGGCACGATGATCGTGTTCGAGAGCGTGACCAAGGTCTACGACCCGAACGTCGTCGCGCTCAACGACGTCTCCTTCGTGATCGACAAGGGGGAGTTCGTGTTTGTCGTCGGCGCGTCCGGCTCGGGCAAGTCGACGATGATCCGCCTGCTCCTGAAGGAGCTCGAGCCGACCGGCGGCCGCATCTTCGTCGGGGGCCGCGACCTGACCCGGCTCAAGCACTCGAAGGTGCCGCTGCTGCGCCGCAACGTCGGCTGCGTCTTCCAGGACTTCAAGCTGCTGCCGAACCGGACGGCGGCCGAGAACGTCGCCTACGCGCTCAAGGTGCAGGGGGAGAGCTCGGCAAACATCCGCCGGAAGGTGCCCGAGGTGCTCTCGCTCGTCGGGCTCTCCGAGAAGATGTCGTCGCTGCCGGACGAGCTCTCGGGCGGCGAGCAGCAGCGCGTCTCGATCGCGCGCGCCGTCGTCAACCATCCGCCGCTCCTGATCTGCGACGAGCCGACCGGGAACCTCGACCCGGACACGTCGGTCGGGATCATGCAGCTGCTCTACCGGATCAACCGCGCGGGTACGACGATCCTGATGGTCACGCACGACCGCGAGATGGTCGACAAGATGCGCCGCCGCGTGATCGCGCTCGAGGACGGCCGCCTGGCACGCGACGAGCGCCGCGGAGGCTACGAGAGCGAATGAGGCTCAGGCTTCTCTTTTCCGAGTCGATCCGGTCGCTCGGTGCGAACCTCTCGACGACGATCGCCGCGACGATGACGGTGCTGATCGGGATGTTCCTGCTCGGCCTCTTCATCGCTCTCGGCTCCTGGGCGCAGGACTTCGGCGACAAGCAGAAGGAGAAGCTGCTCGTGAAGGTGTACTTCTGCACCGATTCGACCTGCAAGGCCGAGGCGACGGATCAGCAGATCAACGCCGTCCGCGTGAAGCTGAACTCCGACCCGCGCGTCGCGGAGGGGGGAGTGCGCTTCGTCTCCAAGGCCGAGGCGCTCGAGCGGATGCGGAGGTTGCAGCCCGAGATCGTCGAGAACCTGCCCGGCAACCCTCTGCCCGATGCGTTCGAGGTGACCCCGATCGACGGCAGGGACGCGAAGGGCATCGGCCGCAGCCTGAGCACACCGGCGCTGCCCGCCGGTGTGGAGAAGATCAACGACGGCGGCGTCGTCTCGGAGCGCGTCGTCACGGTCGCGCGCGTGCTCTCGAGCGCGTTCCTCGTCGCCACGATCGTGCTTCTGATCTCGTCCGCGCTCCTGATCGCGAACACGATCCGGCTCTCGATCTTCTCGCGCCGGCGCGAGATCGAGGTGATGAAGCTCGTCGGCGCCACCAACTGGTTCGTCCGCGGCCCGTTCATGCTGGAGGGCCTGATCACGGGAGTGGTCGGCTCGCTCGCCGCGATCCTCCTGCTCCTGATCGGCAAGGCGGTCGTGCTGGAGCGGATCACCGACCGCTTCGACGCGGGCGCCGGTGTCCAGGCCTGGTCGTTCTCGACGATCGCGCTGATCGTCGTCCTCGTCGGCCTCACCGTCGGCGCGATCGGCTCGGGAATCACGCTGCGCCGCTTCCTGCAAGTCTAGGCAGGGGAGATGGCTTCCAGACGGGAGCATCGCGGCCGCCAGAAGCGGCCGAGCCGCGGTCAGCGCCGCGCGCGTCGTGAAGCGCATCTCCGCGTCCCCGAGCCGGAGATCGTCCTCCCCTCGAGGCGCACGCAGCCGGACACGGTCGTCGCCCACGTCGGGCCGACGAACTCGGGCAAGACCCACGCTGCGCTCGAGTTCCTGGCCGAGACCGGCCGAGGGGTCTTCGCCGCGCCCCTCCGAATGCTCGCGCAGGAGGCGCATCGCCGCCTGAGCGCCCAGCTGGGGGCCGACCGCGTCGGGCTCGTCACCGGCGAGGAGCGCGTCAACGAGCACGCGCCGATCATCTGCTGCACGGCCGAGATGGCGCCGCTCTCGGGCGAGGTGCTCGTGCTCGACGAGGTGCAGTGGGCCGACGACGCCGAGCGCGGCTCCGCCTGGACGCGGCTGCTGCTCGCAGGCGAGTACCGCCACATCCTCCTCCTCGGCGCGGTCGAAGCGCTGCCGCTCGTCCAGAACGCCTTTCCGCAGGCGGAGGTGCGCTTCTTCGAGCGCAAGGCGCCGCTCGACTGGACCGGCGCGGTCTCCTTCCAGAGCCTCCGGCCCGGCACCGTCGTCGTCGCCTTCAGCCGACGGGCGGTGCTCGCGCTCGCGGGCGAGCTCAACCGCCGCCAGCCGGGGAAGGTGGCCGTCCTCTACGGCGCGATGCCGCTGGCGTCGCGGCGGCTCGAGATCGAGCGCTTCATGACCGGCCAGGCCACCGTCTGCTGCGCCACCGACGTGCTCGGCCACGGCGTCAACCTGCCCTGCGAGACGCTGCTGTTCGCCGAGTCGCAGAAGTTCGACGGCGAAGAGCGGCGCGACCTGCACGCCTGGGAGATCGCGCAGATCGCCGGCCGCGCTGGCCGCTTCGGCCTGGTCGAGCGCGGCCATGTCGGCGTCCTGACCGGGATCGTCTGGGCGAACGCCGATCCCGAGCTGATCGAGTCGGCGCTGCATCCGCACGTCCCGCTTCCGGGCGGACACCTCGGCTACCGCGTGGTCGACACCGCCCGCATCCGCCCGCGGCTCGAGGATCTCCCGATCGAGAGCCCCGCGCAGATGCCTGCGGCTCTCCGTGCGTGGCACACCGCCGCGCTGCGCCAGTGGGCGACCGACGGCTGGCTCTCCGTCGAGTCGATCGGGCCGCTGCTCGTCCGGCTCGACGTCGTCCAGCGGCGCTTGCGCGAGCGGGGTCGGAAGCTCTCCCTCGACCAGGTCTGGAAGCTGATCAACGCCCCGGTCGACGAGGACAACGCGGAGCTGCTGGGCACGCTTGCGCTGGCCGTCGCCGCCGACCGCGCCGTCCGGCCGGTGCTGCAGTGGCTGCTCGACGTCAACCGCCTCCGCGACGCGTCGCTCGAAGAGGCGGAGCAGGCGGCCCGCACGGCCAGCATCCTGCGCTGGTTCGCGCTCCAGTACCCGGACGTCGGCGGCGTGACGCTGGAGAGGGCGGCCGCGCTCGAGGAGGCGGCGTCGCGGCGTGTGAGCGAGAAGCTCGCCGCCGAGGTGAGCTCGCCGTCGGTAGGCCGCTGCAAGCAGTGCGGCCAGAGCTGCGCGCCGTGGTTCGCGCTCTGCGAGCGCTGCTACGGCCGGCGGTAGCGGGCGACCACGACCATCGTCGCGACGATCACGATCGCGGCGATCACGTTCGGCACGATCATCGCCCAGTTCCGGAGCGCGATCCCGTACGAGAGCCAGAGCAGGAAGCCGACGAAGAGCACGATCATGTAGCCCAGCGAGACCCCGTGCGACGACCGGTGATGGACGATCTTCCGGATCTGCAGGACGGGGGAGACGGCCATCGCGACGCCCCACGTCGCCGCTGCAAACGCGAGGGCGGTGACCACGGGCTCAGCGTACCCGGCTCGGCGTCCGGTCCGTGTGAGACGTTCGTCCCGTCAAACCAACCGAAGGGGTCCCATGGAAGAACGGCATCTGACACCGCTCGCCGGTGTTCTGAGCGTGATCCTGTTCGTCGCTTCGGTGTTCGTGGTCGAGTCGAGCGGCGTCACAGACGACGACGCGTCCGGTGCGGAGCTCGCCGAGTATCTCGCCGACAACCTGGGCACGCTCGCGATCGGGACCGTCCTCTGGGGCGTCGCCACGATCGCGCTGATCTGGTTCCTGGACGGGCTGCGGACGCACATCCTGCCCGCGTCCGGCCAGCTCGCCCGCCTCGCCTACGGCTTCGGGTTCGCTGCGGCTCTGTTCCTGCTCGCGTCCGTGCTTCCGGACGTCGCCGGTGCGCTTGCGAGCGACAACTTCGACCGGTCGCTCGACGCGGGTGCCGCCGAGGCGATGACGAGCCTCGGTGACGGCTTCTTCATCGCCGCCGAGCTGATGCTCGCCGGGTTCTTCTTCGTCGTCGGGCTCGCGAGCATCCGCGCGCGCGTGCTGCCGGCCTGGGTCGGCGGGATCTCGCTCGTGCTCGCTCTCGTCGCGCTCGTCCCGCCGATCGGCTGGGCGGTCGTCGTCTTCGCCTTCCCGCTGTGGCTGCTGCTCGTGTCCGCGCTCCTCTGGCGCGGCAGCAGGCCGGCGACGCTGCAGCCGGTCTAGCGGCTTCGGTCGGCCGGGCCGTCCCTAGACTGGCGGGGTGGCCCGGCCGACCGGAACCAAGGTGATCGCGGAGAACCGCCGTGCGCGGTACGACTACGAGCTGCTCGAGCGCTTCGAGGCCGGCATCGTGCTCGTCGGCACCGAGGTGAAGTCGCTCCGCGAGGGGCGCGTCACGCTCGCGCAGGCCTACGCGGACGTGCGCGACGGCGAGGTCTGGCTGATCGGGGCCGAGATCGCCGAGTACGCGCAGGGCAACATCGCCAACCACGAGCCCACCCGCGACCGGAAGCTGCTCCTGAAGCGCGGCGAGATCGCGGGCCTCGTCGGCAAGGTGCGGGAGAAGGGCCAGACGCTCGTACCCACCCGCCTCTACTTCAAGGACGGCAAGGTCAAGCTGGAGGTCGCTCTCGCACGAGGCAAGGAGAAGGCAGACAAGCGCCGCACGATCGTCGACCGCGACGCCAAGCGCCAGATCGACCGGGCGCTCAAGTCTCGGCGATAGTCCGGCGCAGGATCACCGTGCCGGGCTCGAGCACGTAGCCGTGCTTTGCGTTCAGGTGGCGGATCGGAGCGTTGCGGACCTCGTTCGACGTCTGAAGCGAGTCGAAGCCCTGCTCCTTTGCCCAGGCGATCTGGGCCGCCTTCAGCACCGCGGCGATCCCGCGGCCCCGATGCGCCCGCTTGACGCCGGTGAGGTCGTGGAAAGCCCGGTCGGCTCGGTCGTCCGAGAAGGCGAGTTTGGCGTAGCCGAGCACCTCACCGTTCTCGACCGCGGCGAAGACGGCCTCCGGCCGGTCGCCGCTGCCGCGCATGTCGCGGTCGAGCCATTCCTCGAGCGGGCCGACGTCGGTCTCCTCCTCGCCCGGGATGTCCGGCGCGGCCTCGCGTGCGACCTCCCAGAGCCCTTCGGCGAGCTGGGGCCGCTCCGCCCACGTGACGATCTCGATTCCGGGCGGCGGCTCGACCGCGGGCGCTTCGATCGCGGTCAGGTCGAGCACCATCCTCGAGTTGCGGCCCGCTTCCTCGTAGCCGCGGGCACCGCCCCAGGCGATGCTCCCCTCGTCGTCCTCGGTCACGGGCGCGTCGAGCTCCGTGATGCCGCGCTCCGCCGCCCAGCGCTCGAGGACGGAGAGGAGCTCGTCGCCGAGGCCGCGGCCGCGCGCGTCGGGCCGCACGAGCGCGCCGGCGATCCCGCGATGCGGCGGTGTGTGCCAGCCGGTCACGGCGAAGCCCGCGCCGACCGGCTCGTCGTCCTCGTCGGCGAGCAGCCAGATCGTGTCCTGCGCCTGGCGGCGCCAGTCGACCATGCCGGTGACGCCGCCCATGTCGGCGCGCGGCGCAGCCGCCGCGACGACGGCCAGGAAGCGCTCCAGCTCGGCCTCGCCGATCTCTCGAATCGTCGCCATGCGGCTACACTACGTCCGACAAACATACGGGGGCGACCTGGTTTCGACGTGGTCGGTTCTCCGGCAGAGCTGCAAGCCGAGGTCCCCGGTCGGCCTCGTAAAACCACCGGGAACGAAACAAATGCGAAGAACGAACTCGCACTCGCTGCCTAAGTAACCCTTAGGACTGGCGACGTCGCTCCCCGCTCGGCCCGAGGTGGGGAATGCGGCGCCAACGTCGGGCTCGGCGCCAAGGGAGAGCCAATCGCCCGCGGCGCGACTCTCTAGGATGGCTAGCCCGTCGGGTGTGTCGTCTCGGAACCGACCGGCGGGCGAATCTGAATCCGGGACTACGCTTGTAGATGCTCTTCCCGGTGCGTCCGCGGACGCGGGTTCGATTCCCGCCGCCTCCACTCTCTGGCCTCGCCTGCGCGGTCTGTGTAAGTGACTCCCGCACAGCGAATCGACGATGATCTAGCCCGTGCCAGTCAGACCTCTGAGCGACGGCCGAACGATCGCCGCCACCGCGGTGGGGCTCCTGCTGGTGTCACTCGTCGCGCTGGCCAGCGGCGGGTCACCTTGGCAGGCCGGCGGCCGGCAGGACGTCCAGGTCGGCGTCGTCAATGCGGTCGCCGCCGCCGCGGGCGCGCTCGTCATCGGGTCGCTGCTGCTCCTCTGGGTCGGGACGCCCTCGGCGGAAAGGCGCCGGCGACGACGGCGAATGCTCGGCGCGAGCGACCTCGACGGGCTCGGGTCGTCGCTGTCGGCGGCGGGGAAGGCCGCTGCGATCGTCGGTGGAGCGATCGGCGTGTTCCTGCTCGTCACCCTGCCTTTGCTCGCTCCCAATGCGGCGACGCCGCCCGGCGCCACGCCGGGGAACGCCGTGCCACGTGGCGACGCGAGCAGTCCCGTGCCGGCGGGACAACCCTCGACCTCGACCGCGCTGACGTGGCTCGTCGTCGGCTCGGCGGCGGCGCTGCTCCTGCTCGCGCCGGCGGCAGTCTTCGTCCGTCGCCGGCGCGCGCGGCGCGAACGCGGGGCGGTTGTCCCCGATGCGGCTGCGCAGGTCGGCTTCGGCCTCAGGCGGTCGCTCGCAGACCTGGAGTCCGAGCGAGACCCGCGGCGTGCCGTCCAGCGCGCCTACGCGCGCATGGAGGAGTCGCTCGGCGAGATCGAGCTCTCGCGAGCGCCGGACGAGACCCCGACCGAGTTCACGGCCCGCGTCCTCCGGGTGCTCGGCGCGAGCGCTGCAGCAGCGTCCGACCTCACCGGCCTCTTCGAGATCGCCCGGTTCAGCCATCACCCGATGGACGAGGATCACCGCCGGCGCGCGATTGCGTCGGTGCGCCGGGTCGAGGCAGAGGTGGCGCCGCGGTGAACGCCCGCCGCCCGCTGCTCGTCGTCACCGCCGCTTGTGTCGCGGCGACCGCCTTGGGTCTCGTCTTCGGGCAGGGCGGCACCGTCGCGCTCGCGTCCGCGCTGGCGCTCGCCACAGCGCTCGCCGTCGCTGCCGCTCTGCGGCTTCGACCCGCGCGCAGGCAAGAGCCACTGCCACGTGCGCGGGACACCGAGATGCCGTTGCGGCTGCGCCAGATCGCGGGCGTCTTGCGGGAGAGCGAGCAATCGGAGTTCGGCGTCGACCGGTCGCTCCGGCCGCTGCTCGTCCCGATCGTCGCCGCACGTCTCGGTCGCCGCGGCGTCGACATGGCGCTCGCGCCCCAGCGTGCGCAGGAGCTCCTCGGCGACGTGCTGTGGGAGATCGTCCGTCCTGACCGTCCGTCCGCCGCGTACCGCGTCGGCCGGGGTCTCGCCGGCGACGACCTGCGAACCGCGATCGGGAGGCTGGAAGAGCTGTGACCGGCGAGGCGAAGGCAGGCGTCGACGTCCAGGAGCTGGCGGTCGCCGTGGCCGACGCCGTCGAGGAGGCGGTGATCGGCAAGCGAGAGGCGGTCGAGCTGGTGTTGTTCGCTCTGCTCGCCGACGGCCATGTGCTGATCGAGGATCTCCCAGGGCTGGGCAAGACCCTGCTCGCCCGCTCCTTCGCGCAGGTGTGTGCGATGGACTTCGCCCGGATCCAGTTCACCCCGGACCTGATCCCGAGCGACATCACCGGGGCCTCGATCTACGACCGCTCCAGCGGCAGCTTCACGTTCGAGCGTGGGCCGATCTTCACGAACATCCTGCTCGCCGACGAGATCAACCGCGCGCCGGGCAAGACGCAGGCCGCGCTGCTCGAAGCGATGGAGGAACGGCAGGTGACGCTCGAGAACACCACGCGGCAGCTCGAGGCGCCTTTTCTCGTGCTTGCGACGCAGAACCCGATCGAGTACGAGGGGACGTACCCGCTGCCGGAAGCACAGCTCGACCGTTTTCTGGTCCGCATCGCGATCGGCTACCCGTCGGAGGAAGCGGAGCGCGACATCCTCCTCGAGCGCTCCCGTCGACGGAGCGAGCGAATCCAGCTCGAGCCGGTCTGCGACCGCGAGACGCTGCGGGCGATGCAGGCGGCGATCGAGGAGGTGCACGTCGCCCCGCCGCTCGCCGAGTACGCGGTCGCGATCGCGCGCGCGACGAGGGAGTCGCCGCAGCTGGCCGTCGGGGCCTCGCCGAGGGGCTCGTTGGCGCTGATGAAGCTGGCCCGCGCCCGTGCGGCGTATCTCGGCCGTGACTTCGTCACGCCGGACGACATCAAGGCGGTGTCGATCCCCGCGCTCGCGCACAGGCTCACGCTGGCGCCGGAGCTCTGGGTGCAGCGGATCGATCCGGCCGAAGCGGTGCGGGCCGCCGTCGCGTCCGTCCCGGTGCCGGTCCTGGACGAACCGTGAGGTTCGAGCAGCGGGCCGTCCTCTGGTTCGCCGTCGTTTCGGCCGGGCTCCTCGCCGGCCTTGCGACTGCGCAGCCGGTGCTGGTCGCGGCCGGTGCCGGTTTCCTGCTTCCGCTGTTCTTCGGGCTCGCGGCGCGGCCGCCACGGCTGCCCGAAGCGAGGGTCCGGGTCTCGGCCGATCGCGTGATCGAGGGCGGGCGGGTCGAGCTCGAGCTGACGCTAGCCGCGTCGGAGGCATGCAGCTGGCTCGACGTCGAGCTGCGGCTTCCGGAACGCCTCCATCCGGGCGGAGCGCCGAGGCGACGCGTGCTCGCGCTCCATGCGGGCGAGACGCGGACGCTCGAGTACGCGATCACCTGCCCTCGCTGGGGCGCTTTCCGCATCGCCTCGATCCGCCTCTCGGCACGCGATCAGCTTCACCTCCGTTCTGCCGAGGTGGTGCTCGAGCCGACCACGACGCTGCGGGTCTACCCGTCCGTGGAGAGGCTGCGACGGCTCGCCGGGCCGCGGTCGACACGCCCGGTGACCGGCAGCCGTCCGGCTGCGGTCGCCGGCGAAGGCATCGAGTTCGCGGAGCTCCGGTTCCTCGGCCCCGGCGAGCGTGCCCGGCGCGTCAACTGGCGTGCAACCGCCGCGCGCGGCCGGCTGCTCGTCAACGATCGGCTGCCCGAGCGGAGCTCCGACGTCGTCATCTTCCTCGACGCGCTCGGAGCCGCCGGGACGAGCGCGGCGAGCACGCTCGACCACGCGGTGCGGGCGGCCGCCTCGCTGACCGAGGCCTATCTCCGCCGGCGGGACCGCGTCGGGCTCCTCCGCTTCGGCGGCGACATCGAGTGGATCATCCCCGGCTCAGGCCTGCGCCAGCAGTATCGGATCGCCGACGCCTTGCTCGAGAGCGAGGTCGCGCGAACGCACCGCTGGCGCGACACGAGCCTCATCCCCCGCCGGATCCTTCCGCCCCAGTCGCTGATCGTGGCGCTGACGCCGCGGCTCGACTGGCGCGTCACGCGCGCGCTCCTCCATCTGCGCCGCCGCGGCTACCAGGTCTCGATCGTCGAGGTCGATCCGCTCCCGTACCTCGCCGACGCCGAAGCCGCCGCAGGGCCGCTCGCCTGGCGGACCTGGTTGCTCGAGCGGGACGCGGTCCGAACGCAGCTTGCCGGCGCCGGGATCGCGCTCGCGTCGTGGGGACCGCACGAGCCGGTCGCCGCTCCCGTCGAAGCCCTCGCCGCCGCACGATGAGCGGGCGGCGACTTCGGCGTGCCGCCGCAATCGCGGCGCTCGGCCCCGGCGCTGTCCTCGGTGCGCTCGCGCTCCTCTACGGCGAAGACGCCCCCGTCTGGAGCATTCCGCTCCTGGCCGCCGCTGTCCTCACGCTCTTCGAGCTCGTCTCCTTGTCCCGCGGCCCGGCGCCGGACGCGGTGGTCGAGCGACCCGCTGTCACCGCCGTCCTGGTGGGACGCGTGCTCGTCGCTGCGCTGCTCGCGTTCGCCGGCGCGACCGTCGCCCTCCTGGCCGCCGCCATCCCGGCCCGGCACGGCCTCGCCACGGGGCTGCTCGGCGCCGCAGCCGCGGCGGCGCTGTTCCTCCTCGTCGCGGCGGTCGCGCGGCAAGGCGGCGAGGCTGGGCTTCCCCGCTGATGAGATGGCCGCACGATGCACGAAGCCCGGCCCATCGGCCGGGCTTCGTCACCGCGCCATGCCTGTTTACCGGGCGCGCAGACCGAGATCCCGCTGACTCTGGATCGCCCGCTGACGGAGCGCCGCCGGCGGGTTCGGGACGCCTGGGAACAGTGCGTCGCCGATCGTCGGGATGAACTGCGGCGGGACACGAACCTCCGTCGCCTGCTCGTAGTCGTAGGCGAGGCCGAGCAGCTTCGGCTCGGCCCAGCGGCCGCCGATGAAGGTGATCCCCATCGGCAGGCCTGCGACGTAACCGGCGGGCACCGTGATGTCGGCGTAGCCCGACACCGCAGCCGCGCCCGACGAGCCGACGAAGTACTCGAAGTGGCCGTCGAGGTCGCCCTCGTCGGGGTTCGAGTTGGTCGGCCAGGCGGGGCCGTTCGTCAGCGCCACGATCGCGTCGAGGTCGTTCGCGGCCATGAGGTCGTCGATCGCTTCCTGGACGGGCGGCGTGACGTCGGCGCGAATGTCGGCGCACTCTGCGTCGCGTCCGTTGGTCGCCTCGGCGAGCTCGAAGACGAGGTCGTTCCACGGTCCCTCGAGCTGCGGATGGTCCTTGTTGAACTTGATCAGCTCGGCCAGCGTCTGCGGGTACGGCTGGCGGGTGACCGGGTTCGTCCCCTGCGCGTACGTCTTGAGGTAGGCGGCGATGTCCGTCTTGAACTCGCACAGGAGCGCGGCGAACTCGCCGGCGGTCGCGGACAGGTCGATGTCGGTCCCGTCCACCACCGTCGCGCCTTCGGCCTCGAGCGCGTCGATGACGTCGTCGAGGATCGGCTCGACCACCGGGCCCACCAACGCCGGGTCGTAGGTGCCGGCGCGCCAGACGCCGATGCGGGCGCCCTCGAGCGCCTCGTCGTCGAGGAACTGGGTGTAGTCGGTGGAGGCATGGCCGACCTGAGCGGCGGTCGCCGCGTCCTTCGGGTCGACGCCGGTCGCTGCGCCGAGAAGGACGGCTGCGTCCGTCACGTTGCGGGCCATCGGGCCGGCCGTGTCCTGGTCGGCGCTGATCGGCACGACGCCTGCACGGCTCCACAACCCGAGCGTCGGCTTGATGCCGACGACGCCGTTGGCGCCCGACGGGCAGACGATCGAGCCGTCCGTCTCGGTGCCGACGGCCGCGACGGCCAGATCGGCAGCAGCGACGACGCCGGAGCCGGAGCTGGAGCCGCACGGGTTGCGATCGAGGACGTACGGCATGTTCGTCTGGCCGCCGATGCCGCTCCAGCCGCTCGACGAAGGGCCGGAGCGGAAGTTGGCCCACTCGGAGAGGTTCGCCTTGCCGATGATGATCGCGCCTGCGGCCTTCAGCTTCTGTGCGATGAACGCGTCGCCGGGCGTGCTGCCGGCAAGCGCCCAGGAGCCGGCGGTCGTCGGCATGCCGCTCGTGTTGACGTTGTCCTTGACGATGATCGGGATCCCGAGTAGCGGTCGGCGATCGCCGTTGCGTCGCGCCCTGTCGGCCGCCCGTGCGTCCTCGAGGGCCGTCGGGCTGACCGTGATCACCGCGTTCAGCTCCGGGTTGAGCTGACGGATGCGACGGAGATAGAGGTTGGTCAACGCGACGGCGTTGAACCGTTGCGAGTTCATCAACGTCTGGAGCTCGGGGATCGTCGTCGCGTCGACGTCGAGCCCGAAGACCTTCGTCGGCGGCGGCTCGGCGGCGCGGCCGATCAGCGCCGCGGCGCCCGGTATCGCCAGCACGAGGGCCAGTAGGGTCGTCAGCAGAAGGGAACGCCGAAGTCGGCTGCTCATCGCGTGACCTCCACGGGTCGGTGGGGTGGACGCTGGGATCGCAGAGCCTTGGCCGCGATCTGGGGCTGGATTCTATAACCGCCATACGAGCCGAACGCTTCGTCGGTTCGATTCCCTCGCCGCCGGCGCCGAGTCGACCCGGCCGCAAGTGGTACCGTGAGCGTGCGCGTATCGCGCCCGACCCAGACGCAGCGAGCATCCCACGGGATGTTCGTGTCTCTCGATGTCCGCCTTCGTCGGTACTCGTGCTTCGTCTGGAGGTCACTCATGTCGACCAGCCCCGCGTCGCGTCCTGATCAGGAACTCGATCCACCCCTCGCAGTCGGAGTGCCGATGCGGGGCGAACTGCTCTTCTTCAACCAGCAGACGGCCCACGGCTTCATCCGAACCGAGGATGGAGAGAGGCTGTACGTCGCCGGAGCGTCGTTCGCGCTCGGGCACGTGCCGGAGGGCCGATGTGCCGGAACCGTGGTCGCCTTCACGCGGGCGGCGAGTCTGGGTGACCATGCCTTCGAGGCCCTCGGGGTCACGCGGGTCACCGAGTCCCTGGGCGGTCGAGCCCGGCTCCGCAAGACGCGGTAGCCACGACCCGGTAGGCCCACCCCGCCAGGCTCAGGACGCGGCTCTCGCTTTCTTCTCGGCGTAGCCTTCCACGGTGCTTCGGGAGGCGGCCGGCTCGCCGTCGAGCAGCTCGTCGAGCACCGTGCGGATCTCGGCCGAGAGGTCGGGCCCCGCCATCGGTGCGGCGGAATGGTCCCGCGACGCAACCACCTCTGCCAACCGGTCGAGATCCTCGACGACGGTCACGAGGCCGGCGTCTTCGAGCCGGTGCGCGAAGGAGACCTGGTGGTCGTCGACCGCCTCGCCGTGCCGACGCAAGCGCGGGACGACAACCGGGCGGCGTCCGTGAGCGAGCGCGGCTGCAATCGAGCCGATCCCGGCGTGGGTGACGACGACTCGGGCGGAAGCGACGAGCGCGTCGAACTCCGCGAAGGCCAGGTAATCGACACACTGCGCCCCGTGTGAGCGGATCTTCGACGGGCCGTGCTGCACCGTCACGGGCTCGTGGGTGAGGCGTGCCGCCGCCTCCACGAGGCGGTCGAACGGCGCCTCGTTCGTCCCGACCGTGACGACGACGCCGGAGCCCCGCCCGGCCGGACGGCGCCGTTCGCTGCGCGAGCATGACGTTGCCGCCGTACTGCGCGCGCTTCCACTTGGCCGCGAGCTCCGGCCACTGCGCGTAGATCCGAGCCGCGACAGGAGCGATCAGACGCCCGCTCAGCGAGGGCCTGTCGACTCGGCCCGCGCATTCGACGTAGATCACGTCTGCCCCGCGCAGCCGCGCGACCCATGCGAAGGGCACGGCGATGCCCGCGCCCGTCGTGACGAGCGTCCGCGGCCGCGTTTCACCGATCACACGCCGGGCGAGGGCGAGGTTCCGCAAGAAGTTCGGGATGTTGCGATTGGTGGGGCCGTGCCCGAAGTAGACGCGCTCCCCGGCGAGAAGCGACCGCACGTCCACCTTGTCGAAGCTCACCCAGGCGCGCGTGCGCTCACTCCACGCGGGCGCGAGCGCGAGCGCATCGAACAGATGCCCACCCGACGAGCAGACGACGAGCACGTCCAGGCGCGGTTGCCTAGCCGGTGCCACGCCGAACCTCCCGCAGGCGGCGAGCCAGAAAGCGGGCTGACTGTTGGCGCCGCACGTACGCGCGGACGGCGGGATCCGGGCAGCGGCGCTCGCGACCCGCGAGCGCTCTGGCCCAACCCCAGATCATCCCCAGGGCCGTCGCGTCGCGGCGGGCGTGCCAGAGGACGCGCGCGAACAGGTAGGAGGGGCGATAGCCCATGTAGTACGCGGCGACTCCTTCGGCAGCACGCGCGCGGAGGCCGCCGCCGTCGCGCTCGCCCATCGGGCGGTGGTGCCGAAACAGGAGGCCGGGGACGACGTGCGTGCGCCAGCCGGCGAGCACCGCACGCGCCTCGTCGACCCCATCCCAGCCGAGGCACGGCTCCAGCGGCTGGACCTGCTCCCAGCAGGCCCAGCGGTATGTCCGGCACTGCGCTGCGACGGCCGATGCCGTCAGATGGCGCGGCACCCAGCGTCCGTCCTCCAGCTCGCAGCGTGTTCCCGTTGCCATGCCGAGTCAGGGTCGGACCGGAACGCGGAGACGAGCCGCTCGAAGTAGTTCGACGGCAGGGTGATGTCCGCGTCGAGCTTCGTGATCAGGTCGACCTCGCAGGGAAGCGCCTGCAGACCCTGCTGCAGCGCGAGCAGGTCACGGCCCTCTCTGCGTCCTTGCCGCAGCCCGTGCCCGGCCCGGCCGGTGTGCTGGACGACGATCCATGGGTGCATCCCGGCGAGCTCTCGTGCGATGACCGGCGTCGCATCGCTGGACCCGTCGTCCACGATCACCCACGCGGCGGGTTGGATCGACTGGCCGATGACCGTCGGCGCCAGTGCGGCGAGATTTTCCGCTTCGTCACGCGCGGCCGTGATGAGCGCATAGCTGCTCACCGTGCTCACGTCGGCTCCGTGCGCCAGCCGAAGCGGGCGTTCAGCCGACGGAACAGCGGCACCCGGAATGCCAGTTTCTTGATCGCGGTGCGACGCGCCCTCCGCTTCATCTCCGTAGCCCAGTAGGCGTCCTTCAGCGGGGAGCCGGCGCCGTAGTAGTCGCCGCCGGTGTGATGCACTTTGAGATCCGCCAGGACTGCCGCGCCGAGTCCCACGCGCTCGATCGCCTGGACATACGCGGCATCCTCGAGCCAGAAGATTCGCCCCGGACGCTGGCGGAACCCGCCGACACGGTCGCTGAGGTCTCGGGAGGTGATCGAGCACACGCCACCGACGGGGCCGTTCAGGAGCCGAACGCCGTTCAGCTCCGTCTCCGTGTACTCGTAGACGCGATAGCGATAGTGCGTCGCCGCGTCGTGCGGATCGTCGCGGAGATCCGCGGAGAGGTAGCCAATCGTCGGCAGGCGACGGTAGGCGTCGAGCAGGACTGCGTCCCACCCGGCGGAGCGTCCACGACGTCGTCGTCGAGCTCGACGAGATATTCCGCCGAGGTCATCGCGAACGCCCGCGCGTAGGCGTTCATGCCGATGTTCGCGTCGCTGTGGACAATCCTCGTGCGAGGATCGGCGACGGTGTCGAGGAACTCCCGCGTTCCGTCGGTCGAGCCGTTGTTCCAAATGACGATCTCGCGGGTGGCGGCCGACGTCGACCCGAGGACGTTCTCGACGCACTTGCGCAGGAGATGGACGCGGTTGTGGGTCAGGACCACGATCGCGATCGCGCCGCCTACGGCGGCGCCCGTCACCGGTGACGCGCCGGGCGATTTCACCCGAACAGCCTACGAAGGCTGCTTCGAGGACAAAAGTGGCTGTTGGTCTGAGGTTCCAGCCGGGGCCTGACTGAACGGCTAGCCCGGTTGACGCCGACCCGGCCGGTGACGACGCTTGCGTGATGGTCGATCGGCGCGACGCTCGGCTCGGGCTCGCCTTTGCAGGTGATGCCCGCGCGGCGGGAGCATGGTCCGGGATCCCCGCGAGTCTCGCCGACGCGATGAGGGAGGCCGGCGTGACCGTCGAGCCGCTGAACGCCGGGCCGTCGCGGCCGGTGGAGTGGGCCGCTGTCCACTTCCTGGCGCTGCTGCGCCTGCACAGGACTCCGGCAGCGAGCCTGCGGGAACGCCTCCGGGTGA
This sequence comes from uncultured Gaiellaceae bacterium, assembly GCA_963827015.1. Taxonomy (GTDB): domain Bacteria; phylum Actinomycetota; class Thermoleophilia; order Gaiellales; family Gaiellaceae; genus Gaiellasilicea. The sequence continues at coordinate 362,298 of CAWGZI010000010.1, forward strand.
GCCGCACGATTGCGCGTCGCACGGGTCCTCAGCTGTCCGGCCTCCGGACGCATGCACTCCGCGGGCGGTTGAGAAAGACGGCGACGCTCGACGCGGTCGTCCAGTTGGGCACGGAGTTCGGTTTGCCGCGATGCCTTCGGAGTGCGACCTTCGAGGACATGACCGTCGCGCAGGCCGTGACGCTTCCCTACCCGGAGTGGCGGTTCCTGTCCGAAGACGAGCAGCGGGCGCGCATGCAGCTGCAGGCAACGGCGTATGCGCGGTCGGTTGCGTGTTGCTTCACGACGCAGTGGGCGGCCGATTCCGCGATCAGGGATTACGGCGTCTCGCCCGCGAAAGTGCACGTCGTCGGCATCGGACGCAACCACTCGCCGCGCCCGGCCCCTCGAGACTGGGACACGCCCCGCTTCCTCTTCGTCGCACGCGACTGGGAGCGGAAGAACGGCGACGCCGTCGTCCGGGGCTTCGCGCGGCTGCAGCAGCGACTCCCGACCGCTCGCCTCGACCTCGTTGGCAATCATCCGCGCGTCGGCGGGGATGGCGTTGTCGGGCACGGCTGGCTCTCGTTGGCCGACGAGGGTCAGCGCCGGCAACTCGAGCGTCTGTACGAAAGCGCGACGTGCTTCGTGATGCCCTCCTGGTGCGAGCCCTCCGGGATCGTGCACGTGGAGGCAGCGGCCGCAGGAGTCCCGAGCATCGGCTCGTCGGTGGGCGGATCCGGGCACCTCATCGGCGACGGCGGATGCGTCGTCGATCCCGCCGACGAGCACGGGCTGCTCCACGCGATGTCTGCGCTGGCGGACGGCGACACGGCGCGAGAGGCTGGGGCACGCGCACTCGCACGTGCCGAGCCGCTTCACGTGGCCCGAGGTCGCACGGCGAATCCTCGCTGCGCTCGAGCTTCCGGCGACCGGCGGCGATTGACAGCGGCTTCGCGACGGCGGAGGATCGACCCACCATGACCGCCCGCGTCCGCTCGGTTGCAGCCCTCGCCGCCGTCGGTGCGGCCGTCGTCGCGCTCGTCGGAGGCCCGGCGGCCGCGGCGCCGCCGCCGAAGGCGGTGGACGTGCGCGAGGCGAACGGCCTGCTCGGCCTCGTGGGCGTCGACCACGTCGGCCTGACGGTGCCGGACATCGACGAGGCAGTGGCGTGGTTCGAGGACGTGATGGGCTGTCGCGCACCGCTCACCTTCGGCCCGTTCGCGGATCCGGTCGGGACGTTCATGCAGGACCTGCTCGACGTCGACCCGAGAGCCGTGATCGAGCAGATCACGATGATCCGCTGTGGCCGGAGTGCAAACGTCGAGCTGTTCGAGTACGACGCCCCGGGCCAGCGGACGACGTTCCCGAAGAACTCCGACTGGGCCGGGCATCACATTGCCTTCTACGTCACCGACATCGACGCGGCCGTCGCGTACATGCAGGCCAAGGGCGTGGAGAAGCTCCTCGGCCCGCTCCCCGTCACCGACGGCCCAGCCGCCGGCCAGACGATCAACTACTTCCGCGCGCCGTTCGGCACCTACGTCGAGCTGATCTCGTACCCAGGGGGATGGCGTACGAGCGCGATCCGGGACGGCCGCTCTGGTCGCCGAAGCGGAACGGGCTGACGTCCGTCGCCACGACGGTGCCCGGGCTGCTCGGGCTCGATCACGTCGGCATCACGGTGCCGAACGTGGCGCAGGCGGCCGCGTGGTTCGAGGACGTCCTGGGCTGCCGCCAGCCGCTGGCGTTCGGCCCCTTCTCAGACCCGGTCGGAACGTTCATGCAGGATCTGCTCGGCGTGCACCCGCGCGCGGTGATCGAGCAGATCAGGCTCGTCCGGTGCGGCGACGGCCCGAGCATCGAGCTCTTCCAGTACACGTCACCGGACCAGGATCGGACGTTCCGACGCAACTCCGACTACGGCGGCAAGCACATCGCGTTCTACGTCCGCGACATCGAGAAGGCCGTGCGCTACATGCAGTCGAAGGGCGTCGCGAAGCTGCTCGGCCCGCTCGCGGTCACGGACGGGCCGGCGGCGGGGCAGTCGATCAACTACTTCCGGACACCGTTCGGCACCTACGTCGAGCTGATCTCGTATCCGAAGGGGATGGCGTACGAGGCGACGGCGCCCATCCCCCTCTGGGATCCGCGCGACAACCGCCCCTAGTGAAGAGGCCCCTTGCGGGGCCTCTCAACGGAGTGGGTCAGGCTGGGACCGGCTCCTCGAGGAAGCCAGCAAGTGCGACCGGTGAGCCGATGACGACGACCTGCGGCCCGTCCTCTTCGAACGGCCGCTCGAAGGTGGAGACGACGGTCGACGCGGAGAACGTGCCGAGGACGCGCAGCACGTCGTCGCCGACGTTCCGGAGCCCGTGGGGCGCCATCGCCGGCACGAGGGCCACCTGGTGGGCCTCGAGTCGGCCGATCTCGTCGCCGACCCGTGCCTCGGCTGTGCCCTGCACGACGATCAGGAGCTCCTCCGCGCTGTCCTGGTGCATGTAGAGCTCGGCGCCCGGATCGAGCTCGAAGAGCACGGTCGCCGTGCTCGCCGCCCCGCGGGCGCTGTCGAGGGGGAAGCTCACGCGGAGGCCGGGCGCGGTCGGTGCCAGCTCGTAGTCGTCGAGGTCGAACGTGTACATCCGCTGCTCCTTTCGTTGCACGATAGTGTGTAGTGATTATGAAGAAGGTGCGGCAGCGTGTCAAGTTTCCGGGTACACTGTTGTGCAATGAAGCGCAGGTATGAGCTGAAGGAACGAGCGCGCCGGCAGGCCGAGACGAGGGAGCGAATCGTCGAGGCTGCCGTCGAGCTGCACACGTCGGTCGGCCCGGCCCGAACGACCATCTCCGCGATCGCACAGCGCGCGAAGGTGGAGCGGCACACGGTCTACGCTCACTTCGCGGACGAGCGCACGCTGTTCGCGGCCTGCTCCGCCCACTGGGCGGCACGGCATCCGTTCCCCGACCCGGATGGCTGGGCGGCGATCGAGGATCCGCAGGCACGCCTGCGGGCGGCGTTGCGCGACCTCTACCGGTGGTACGAGGAGGTCGAGAGCGACGTCGCGATCTTCCGCCGCGACGCCCAGGTGCACGAGCTGAACGCCGAGATCATCGCCGAGGACGATCGGAAGCTGGCCCAGCTGGCGGGCGAGCTCATGCGTGGTTTGCCGCGACGGAAGACGGTGCGCGCGGCCGTCGGGCATGCGCTCGAGTTCGAGACGTGGCGCTCGCTCGTCCACCGGCAGGGACTTTCATCGCCGCAGGCCGTCGACGCCATGCTGCGTCTCGTCGCAAGCGTCTAGCCGGTCGAGGAGTAGAGTCGGGGGCGGCCCGATGATCCGGTTCGCACTGAAAAGCCTCGCCGGCCGCAAGCTGCGCACGACGCTCACGGCACTCGCAATCGTGCTCGGCGTCGCGATGATGAGCGGCGCGTACGTCCTCACGGACACGATCGACAAGGCGTTCGACGCGATCTTCGTGGACTCGTACGCGGGCACGGACGCCGTCGTGACCGGGAAGGACCCGGGCTTCAGCTTCGAGGGCGAGTCGGCCGAAGCACCCCCGATCCCGGAGGAGACGCTTGCCAGGGTCCGCGACGTCGAGGGCGTCGAGGTCGCCACCGGCTCGGTCCAGGACTTCCAGACGAAGATGCTGCGGCCCGACGGCGAGGCGATCGACACGGGCGGCGCGCCCTCGTTCGCCTTCGGGCTCGAGACCGCGCCCGAGTTCGACCGCTTCAACCCGTTGAACCTCGTCGACGGCCGGTGGCCACGCGGCGGCAGCGAGGTCGCGATCGACGAGGGTGTCGCGGACGACGAGGGACTCCAGCTGGGCGATCGGATCGGGATCGCCGCCCTCGGGCCGGCGCAGGACTTCCGGATCGTCGGGATCGCGAAGTACGGCGAGTTGAGCTCGATCGGCGGCGCCACCTTCGCGATCTTCGACCTGCCGACGGCGCAGAAGCTGCTGGACAAGGAGGGCGAGCTCGACGCGGTGCAGGCCGCCGCCGCGGACGGGACGACGCCTGATCGGCTGACGCAGCGGATCCGGACCGAGCTGGGCGGCGACTACACCGTCCGGACGGGCGTCGAGGAGGCGGACGAGCAGTCCAGCGAGATCGCCACGTTCACGACGATCATCCGCTACTTCCTGCTCTCCTTCGCCGGGATCGCGCTCTTCGTCGGCGCGTTCGTGATCTTCAACACGCTCTCGATCACGGTCGCGCAGCGGATGCGGGAGTTCGCGACGCTGCGTACGCTCGGCGCCTCGCGGCGGCAGGTTCTGCGATCGGTGATCCTCGAGGCGCTCGTGATCGGCCTCGGCGCTTCGCTGATCGGGCTGTTCAGCGGCCTGGGCCTCGCGGTCGGCCTGAACGCGCTCTTCAAGTCGCTGAATCTCGACCTGCCGCAGACAGAGACGGTCTTCGCCACGCGGACGATCGTCGTGTCACTTCTGGTCGGGACGCTCGTGACGCTGATCGCCGGGCTCTTCCCGGCGATCCGGGCGACGAAGGTCCCGCCGATCGCTGCCGTCCGCGAGGGCGCGACGCTGCCGCGCGGACGCTTCGCGCGCCTGACGCCGTACATCGCGAGCGTCGTCGTCGCGCTCGCCGTGCTCGCGCTCGGCTACGGGACGCTCGACGACGACCTCGCCACGGGTGACCGCTTCGCCCTCCTCGGCGTCGGCGTCCTCTCGCTGTTCATCGGCGTCGCGATGCTGTCTTCGCGGCTCGTCCGCCCGCTCGCCCGGGTCGTCGGGATCCCGGCCCGTCGCGTGGGCGGGGCCGCCGGCAAGCTCGCCGAGCGTAACGCCCAGCGCAACCCGGGCCGGACCGCCGCGACGGCCGCGGCCCTGATGATCGGCATCGCGCTCGTCACCTTCATCTCCGTGCTCGCGAACGGCCTCCGCGTCTCGAACAGCGATGCGATCGAGCGCCAGATCCAAGCCGACCTGATCGTCACCTCTCAGGACGGCTATTCCGAGTTCCCGGCCGGGGTCGGCGACGCGGCCGCCGACGCCGAGGGCGTCGAGACGATCAGCAACGTCCGCCAGGACATCGCGCAGATCGACGGTGACGGCGCCAACCTCACCGGCCTCGACGACCGGGTCAACGAGGTCTACGACTTTCGCTGGGAGGACGGCTCCGACCAGGTGCTCGCGCAGCTCGGCACCGACGGGGCCGTGCTTCCGGACAACGTCGCGGAGGACCGCAACCTCCAGGTCGGCGACTCCTTCACCGTCCGCTCGACCGGGGGAGAGGCGAAGGACTTCGTCGTCCGGGGCATCTACGAGGGTAGTCCGTTCTATCCGCTGCTCGGGACCGCGAGCGTCTCCAAAGCGGCCTTCGACCGGCTCTACGAGCGTCCGCGCAACCGCTTCACGCTCCTCCAGGTGGCGGGTGACGCGTCGGCGGCGAAGCCGGCCGTCGAGAGCGCGCTCGCAGGGTTCCCGGACACGCGCATCCAGACCCGCTCCGAGTGGATCGACAAGGAGGATCGGGAGATCCAGCAGTTCCTGCTGCTGCTCTACGTCCTGCTCGCGCTCTCCGTGATCATCAGCCTCTTCGGGATGGTGAACACGCTGGCGCTGTCGGTCTTCGAGCGCACGCGCGAGCTCGGGATGCTGCGGGCCGTCGGGATGACCCGGCGGCAGACGCGGCGGATGATCCGCCACGAGAGCGTGATCACGGCGCTGATCGGCGCGGCGCTCGGGCTGCCGCTCGGGATCTTCCTGGCGGCGCTCGTGACGAACGCGCTCGGCCAGTACGACATTCGCTTCGAGCTGCCGGTCGGCCAGCTGGTCGTGCTCGTCGTCGTGGCCGTGATCGCGGGCCTGATGGCCGCGATCACCCCCGCGCGCCGGGCGGCGAAGCTCGACCCGTTGCGGGCGCTGCAGTACGAGTGACGCCGGCCGGAGCCGGTCGACCGACGCCGACCGGCTCCGACCGAGCGGTTCAGGCCAGGTACGCGCAGAGCTCCGGGGTGATGTCGAGATCCCACTGGCCGGCGACGAACGGGATCGTCTCCGTCCCGTCCGGGGCGACGACGAACACGATCCGGCCGACCTGCTGCGCGATCGGGCCCTCGCCCCGAGCGATGAAGAGCCGCTCGCGTCCCGCGACGGTCTGCGTCAGGGTGCCGTCCGGTGCGAAGTCGTTCACGACCGGCCCGCCGAGAACGGACGAGATCGACTTCCCGTTCGCGGGGTTCGACCACGTGACCGTGAACGCCCGCTCGACATGGAGGCGCTGGCGGACGAGATTGCCGCTCTCGTCGAAGTAGTTCCACGTCGTGAAGGTCCCTTCCGAGTGGAGGACGACGGGGAAGCCGCACACGGTGATCGTCCGGGTGCTGTTGAAGTCGGTGTGCGTGCGCGTGTCGGGCGGGTCGGCCAGTGCCGCCGGGGCGAAGACGGCTGCGGCCGCGAAGGCGGCGGCGAGGAACCGCATGGTGCTCCTTTCGTCGAAGTCATACGTCAAACGCTATTGACGTGATGACGACCTCGAAGTTAGGTCTTCGCGCGGCGGCGTCGGAACGCCTGGTGCGCGGCGCGGTCGGCGCACAGCCGGCAGCAGTAGCGGCGAACGCCGCTTCGGGTGCGGTCGATGAAGACGCACCGGCACGGCCCGGCGTCGCAGCGGCCGAAGCGCGCCCAGCGCCCCGCAGCGATCTCCTCGAGCAGCCCCCGGGCGGCGAGAGCGTCCGCGAACTCGCGGACGGCGGCGCCCGGCCGGTCGTAGCGGAAGCGGGTGCCGCCCGCGTCGCGGGCGAGCCACGGCTGGGCGCTTGCCCCGGCGAGAATCGTGTTCAGCTCGGCGACCGCGGTCTCCTCATTCGGAGCGTCCCACGCGCGGGTGAGCCGGCCACGCAGATTGCGCAGCGCATCGACGTCGTCGGGGCCGGCGACGCGTGCCGCATCCGGCAGGCCCTGGCGCCCGAGAAAGCGCTGCACGAAGCCGACGTCGCGGAGGCATTCGGGGTCGGGCTCGAGCTCGTCCCAGGTGTTGACGAGCGCGAGTGCGAAGGCGACGCCGTCCCCGGGGTCGACCGTGGTCGTCATCGCCGCAGTGTAGAGGCCGCGATCAGATGCTCGACGGATCCGAGCCGCTGACGGCTTCGAGCACGCCGTCGAGCGGCCTGGGTACTCGGCGCAGGTCGAGCGCCTCCACGAGCGCGGCGGCGTAGCGGATCTTCCAGTTGTGGAGCCAGCCGTGCAGTTGCGCGTCGAGCGGCTTCTCGCGCTGTGCCGGCTGCTTGCGGTACGTGCTGAACGCACCCAGCTGGCCGCGTGACTCGACGAGCTCGAGCATCCGCTCCGCGCCGAGCGCGCGGACGAGCTCGCCCTCGAGGTCGGGGTCGCAGGCGAAGAAGCCGCCGGCGTCGACGCCCGCACGGTCGAGCCCCCGGAGCACGACGCGCTCCTCGCCGACGTCGTAGAGGCCGGCGATGTGGACGCCGCTGAGACCGCGGACGGTGCGCTCGACCGCCTGCGCGCCGCCGATCGCGAGCACGGCGACGCCCTCGGAGGCGAGGTCGCGGCCGCGTCGGGCAGCGAGCGTCTCGAGCGCGATCCGGTCGCTGTCACCCTCGACCAGCACCACGGCTCGCCTGCTCACCGGCTCGTGAACCCCAGGATCAGCTGAGCTGTCTCGAGCGGGACGTCGAGTTGCGGGCAGTGGCCGACGCCGTCGAGCTCCACCCAGTCGGCCTGCGGGAACCAGTCGTGCCGGTAGCGTGCCGCCGCGCGCGGCCACTCGAGCAGACGGTCGTGCGTACCCCAGACGATCCGCACGGGGCAGCGAACCTTCTCGGCGTCGATGCTCCAGCCGTCGCGGAGGGCGCGGTCGACGAGCGGCAGCGTCGCGTCGCACCTGGCGGCACCGACGATCTGGTGCGCGATCAGGTCGGCGGGGATGTGCTCGTGGCGCTCGGCGATGAACTCGGTCGCACGCCGGCGCCCGTTCGGCGAGGCCGCGATCGCGTCCGCGTGAGGCGCCGCCTCCCGCGACCGCTCGTACGTCGCCGCGAAGAACGCGAGGTTCTCGCGGTACGCGTCGTCGTCGATCGCCCAGCCGCCCCCCGGTGCGAGCGTCACCACGGACTCCGCCCGCCCGCGCTCGGCGACGAGAAAAGCCAGGTAGCCGCCCATCGAGTTCCCGACGAGATGTGCGCGCTCGACACCTGCGTCGTCCATCACCGTTTCGACGAAGTCGGCGAGCGCCGCATCCGTCGCCTCGACGAGCGGCGGCCCGCCCGCATGGCCGGGCAGGGTCGGCGCGAGCACGTCGTGGTGGCGCTCGAGCTCGGGCAGCACGAGCTCCCACGTCCGCCACGTGTCCGTGAAGCCGTGCAAGCAGACGAGCGGCGGCCCGGCGCCGCCCCGATGTAGGGCGGTGAAGGTCACTGCGCGGCCGTCCGCAGCCGTTCCGCAAGCGGTTCCCCGAGCTCCCCGGCGACTCGAAGGAGGCCCTCCACGGTCGCGGCGAGCGCGCGCAGCAGCTCGTCGCTGTCGAGCGAGCGCGGAAGTGCGCCCTCGAATCCGGCCAGCACCTCCGGCGGCAGTTCCTCGAAGCCACGGCCCTCGATGGTCGGCAGGCCGCGCAGCGCGCAGGCGAGCGCGAGCGCGTAGTCCCGGGCGGCGCTGAGCCAGTACTCCGCCAGCCACCGCTTGTCCCGCTCCAGCGAGAAGCGCGCGCGGAGCACGTGGTGGGCGGCGTAGCCGAGGAGCTCCTCGGGCCGGCGTGGCTCGACCTGGTCGAGCTCGGCGGCTGTCCCGAACAGCAGTCGGAAGCGCGGCGTGCGGGCGCCGAACGACGCCTGCGGCGCAAACGAGAGATCGACCTGGAGGCAGCCGGGGAGGAGGAAGACGCGGTAGAGCGCGGCGCCGCCCCAGATGTCGAAGAGGCGGATCGCCGCCAGCTCGTCCGTGAGCGTGCGCGACCAGTCCTCGAGCACGTCCTCGACGGCGATCCCGTCGGCGACGCCGAACGTGAGGTCGAGGTCGGACCAGCGGTCGCCGTCGCCGTGTGCGAGCGAGCCGACGACCGCGCCGGAGACCACGCGCTCGTCCGTCTGGGCCAGCTCGAGCACGCGGTCGCGCACGCGCTCGCGATCGGCGACGGTGAAGAAGGTCATCGTCCGTCGAGGAAGATCGTCCAGGGCCGGATTCGGCCGACGCCCTGGACGTCTCGACCGCCGCTGCACCAGGGATCGGGCGCCAGCAACGCCCGCGCCTCCGTTTCGTCGGCCACGCGCATCACGACCATGGCGCCCGAGCCGTCCAGGAAGGGGCCCCCGAGGGCGATCAGGCCGCGTGCGAAGAGATCGTCCATGAACGCCGCGTGCTCGTCCCAGAGCGGCTGCTCACGGGCGCCCTTCCCGGTGACCCACTCGGATCCGGCGGGCCGGTCGACGACGAAGAGCGTCTCGCTCATGGGAGCATTGTTCACGAGATGCTCGAGCTCGAGACCCCACGCGGTACCGCGCGCGTCCACCTCCATCCGACCGAGGCGCTGCGGGCGGCCCTCGTGCTCGGGCACGGCGCCGGCGGTGGCGTGGGGGCGCCCGATCTCGTCGCGGCCACGTCGGCGGCACTCGACGCGGGCGTCACCGTGGCGCTCGTCGAGCAGCCCTACCGCGTCGCGGGACGCCGGTCGCCGGCGCCCGCGCCGCAACTCGACGAGGCCTGGATCGCCGTGGTTGCGCAGCTGCAAGCCGGGAAGCTCGCGGGGCTGCCGCTGCTGACGGGCGGTCGCTCGTCCGGCGCGCGCGTCGCGTGCCGCACCGCGGCCGAGACCGGTGCCGCCGGCGTCCTCTGTCTGGCGTTCCCGCTGCAGCCTCCGGGACGGGCGTCCGCGCCGAGCCGGCTTCCCGAGCTCGAAGCGGTCCCCGTGCCGATCCTGGTCGTCCAGGGAGAGCGCGACCCGTTCGGCATGCCGCCGGGAACTGCGACGCGGACCGTCGCCCAGGTCCCCGGAGATCACAGCCTCCGCTCTGCCGCGCCCGTCCGTGACGCCGTCGCCGGCTGGTTGGCGCGCCTGCTCTGACTGTGCGAACATATGTTCGTGTCCGGCAAGGCGACGATCCTGCACGCCGACCTCGACGCGTTCTTCGCGGCCGTCGAGCAGCGCGACGACCCTCGCCTCCGTGGCAAGCCCGTGATCGTCGGCGGCGGCGTCGTCCTGGCCGCGAGCTACGAGGCGAAGGCGTACGGGATCCGTACGGCGATGGGCGAGCGGCAGGCTCGGCGTCTCTGCCCGCATGCGGTTGTCGTCAAAGCGCGGTTCAACGCGTACGTCGAGGCGAGCAAGGCCGTCTTCGAGGTGTTCGACGACACGACACCGCGTGTCGAGGGGATCTCGATCGACGAGGCCTTCCTCGACGTGAGCGGCATGGAGCGGGCGTTCGGGACGCCGCTCGAGATCGCGCAGCGGCTCCGCCGTGAGGTGCGGGAGCGCGTCGGCCTGCCGATCACCGTCGGGATCGCGCGGACGAAGTTCCTCGCCAAGGTCGCGAGCGCCGTCGCGAAGCCGGACGGGCTGCTCGTCGTGCCGCCCGATCGCGAGCTCGCCTTCCTGCACCCGCTGCCGGTCGAGCGGCTCTGGGGCGTCGGCCCGGTCACCGCCGCCAAGCTTCGCTCGCGTGGGATCGAGAAGGTGCGGCAGGTCGCGCTCCTGCCCGAGCCGCTGCTCGTGGCGATGCTCGGCCGGGCTGCGGGTCGCCATCTACACGCGCTCGCGCACAATCTCGACCCGCGGCCGGTCCGGACCGGCCGCCGTCGCGGCTCGATCGGCTCGCAGCGGGCCGGCCGTCGCCGTGGGCTCGACGACGTCGACGCCGACGTCGTCGCCCTCGTCGACCGCGTCACACGGCGCATGCGCAAGGCGGGCCGGGTCGGCCGCACCGTCGTGCTGCGCCTCCGGTTCGACGACTTCACGCGTGCCACGCGCTCGCACACCCTCGCGCAGCCGACGGCGCACACCGAGACCGTCCTCGCCGTCGCTCGAGGGCTCCTCGCGGCCGCGACGCCGCTGATCGAGCAACGCGGGCTGACGCTGGTGGGCGTGGCCGTCGCGAACCTCGAGAACGACGACGCCCTCCAGCTGCCGCTGCCGTTTCATCCGCGCGACGAGCTGTTCCTCGACGAGGCGGTGGACGACGTCCGGGACCGCTACGGCTCGAAGGCCGTCACGCGGGCCCTCCTCCTCGGCCGAGACAGCGGCTACACGATGCCGATGCTGCCCGATTGACGAGGGGCGAGAGGGTCGGTGGGTAGAGTCTGCTGCAGATGTCCGGCCCCGACGTCAGCGTTCGGCGGCGAGCGGTCTATGCGGCGCTCGCGCTGCTGTCCCTCTTCTCCGTCGCGTTGATCGTCGTTCGCTATGTCTACTCGAGCGAGCCGCTCTTCGGCGGCCTGATCTGGAACCTCTTCCTCGCGTGGATCCCGTTCGGGCTCTCGATCCTGATCTACGACCGGCACCGCGCCGGCGCGCGGCCGGTCGCACTGCTGCCGCTGGCTGGGCTGTGGCTCCTCTTCCTCCCGAACGCGCCCTACATCCTCACCGACTTCAAGCACCTCGTTCCGAGCCCGGTCGTGCCGCTCTGGGTCGACGTCGTCGTGATCGCGGCGCCGGCGTGGACGGGGCTGCTGCTCGGGTTCCTCTCGCTCTACCTCGTCCAGTCGGTCGTGCGCGACCTCGCCGGCGCGCGCGTCGCCTGGGTCGCGGCCATCGGCGTGCTCGGGCTCGCCAGTTTCGGGATCTACCTCGGCCGGGTCTTGCGCTGGAACAGCTGGGACGTCCTCGCCGACCCGCGGCTCGTTTTCGACCTGAACGGCGTCCTTGCGGACCCGCGTGCGATCGGGATGACGGTGCTCCTCGCCGGCTTCCTGACGACGAGCTACCTCGTCCTCTACGCGCTGATGCGACTCGAGGGCGTCGAAGAGCTCTGAGAGAGCCCGCCGAGGCTTGACCAGGCGGGTCGACCGTGATTTCCTCGCCTTCCAAATCTTCTTTGGAGAAGGGGGAGTGCCGTCATGACAAGCAGGGGAGCACGCATCGCGTTGCTCGCCGTGACGGTCGTCGCACTGGCGACCGCAGGCAGCGCGTGGGCGCAGGAGGCCGAGCGGGGGATCGACCCCAACCAGGGCCGCAGTCTCGTCGAGGTCACCGTGTCCGACAAGGCCGCGGCGATCGAGCTGCAACTCGAGGCCGACGACTACGGCATCGACTTCAACGACCACTACTTGCGCAAGAACGCCGACGGGTCGGTGACCGTGACCGTCTTCGGGACCGAGGAGGAGCTGCAGGCGCTCACCGCCGCGGGCTACGAGCTCGGCACGACGATCGAGGGCCCGGCGACCTGGCGCGAACGCGCGAAGGACTGGCAGGCCGACGTGAAGGCCGAGAAGGCGGCGGACGCCGCCGCGCTCGCCGAGGGGGCTGCGGAGATCGCGCCGCGCGGCGACATCATCGTCCTTCGCGTCGACTACTTCGAGAACTACGCCGGCCGCTTCCTCTCCGTCGAGGCGAAGGACGGCACGCGCGGCCTCGCGACGACGGGCGCATCGCTGGCGCTCTCGTGGAACACGGGCGCGGGCACTGCGATCGACCAGGGTCCGCGGACGATGAACGTGAACATCGACACGGACACGACGCCGGACACCTACATCGAGCACCGCATCCTGGTGAAGGTCGGCGAGCTCGGCAGCGCGACGCCGGCGGCGCCGACGGAGATCCGGATCGGCTCGAGCCTGGGCGCGTTCGTCGTGGCGCCCGTGAACACGTGGCTCGGCGGCGGCCTGCCGCCGATGAAGGAGGGGTACCTGAGCGACTTCACCACGCGGTATCTCGACCCGACCGAGCTCTATGGACGCTTCCGCGAGCTCGCCGCGGAGTTCCCGGATCTGACGACGATCATCCCGCTCCCCTACAAGACCAACGGGTACCAGCGGCGGGCACAAGCGCTGATGGCGGGCATGACGAACCCGGCTCTCACGGGAAACCTTCCCGCGGCCGCGCAGCCGCAGGCCGTCATCCTCACGTCGAGAGCGTGGGGTCACGAGGGCGGCAACGACCTCACCGCCGTGTTCATCAATCCGCTCGTCGCGAACTCGCCGCTGACGGTGAGCTTCGTCGGCAACGACCTCACCGTGACGTTGGCGACCGGCCCGACCGGTGCGCTCACGAGCACGGCCGCCCAGGTGGCGGCGGCGATCAACGCCAACGCGAGTGCGGCTGCCAAGCTCGTCGCGCAGACCTACCGCGGGAACGCGGGCGGAGGCATCGTCCAGGCGCGGCCGAAGGGCAACCTGTCCGACTTCCTGACCGCGGTCGTGAACGGAGAGGTGACGAACGCGCACGTCCCGCGCGGGCCGTACGAGTACTTCGTCATGCGTATCGGGAAGAACCGTCCCGGCAACAGCGTCGACCAGGGAGTCCACGGCCGCCGCGTCGGTGTCTTCCTCTACTGCCAGCAGCACGCCCGCGAGTGGGCGACGCCGCTGACGTGCCTCGAGACCGCGGAGCAGCTGCTCCGGAACTACGGGCTCGACAAGACGACGCGGCAACTCGTCGACGAGCTCGACATCTTCATCCTGCCGTCGTCGAACCCGGATGGTGCGCACTACTCGATGCACAACTTCAACAGCCAGCGCAAGACGCTGACGAACTGGTGCATGGTCGGCGGCCTCGAGACCGACGACCCGAACGCGTCGAACTTCTGGACGCCGCGCCCGAACACGCTCCCGGGAGGAGTCGCCCAGCCGTTCAACGACTCGGCGGCCCGGAACGCCTGGGGCACCGACATGAACAGGAACAACACGTTCGGGACGCTGATCGACGGCTACATCGGTGCGTCGGTCAACTGCACTAGTGAGACGTTCGCGGGGCCTTTCGAGGCCTCCGAGCCGGAGATCAAGAACGAGCTCTGGATCGCGGACACGTTCAAGAACATCAAGTTCTCGAACAACATCCACAGCTTCGGCGGCTACTTCATGTGGGCGCCGGGCACCTACCTGCCGGATCGCGGCGAGGGCGCCGCGGTGCACGCGAACATCGGCGTCGAGAAGTACTTCTTCCAGGCCGGTGACCGGATCCTGAACCGGATCAAGGAGGTCCGGAACACGGCGATCCTGCCGGAGCGCACGGGTCCGATCGCGGACGTGCTCTACTCGGCGGCCGGGAACAGCGCCGACGAGCACTGGTACAACCGCGGCGTGATCGCGTACTCGTTCGAGACCGGGGCGGACCGCTTCGGCGCGCTCGAGCAGACGACGCTCGCCCAGCCGGCGGCTGCCGGGGCGACGGCCGTGCGCTCGAACAACCGGAACCTGTTCACCCCGCTCGAGAAGGTGACGTTCGACCCGGGCCTGCCCACCGAGGAGACGAGGACGGTGGCGACTGTCTCGGTGAACAACCCGACCAGTCCGGCTCCGAACATGACGTTCAGCGAGCCGCTCCAGTTCGCACACGCCGCCGGCGCGGTCATGCGAGGGCAGGACCTGACGCAGCAGGGCGTCGGCTTCCAGCCGCCGTACGCCACGGAGGGCAAGTTCGAGGCGCTGGAGTTCGCCGCCGGGAACTTCGGCCTGCTCGAGTCGGCCTACGACTACTCGAAGGACGACAAGGGCCCCGAGGTGATCATGACCGGCGCCCGGACGTCGAGCACGTCGATCACGACGACGTTCCAGTACGTGAGCGAGCCGGCCGTGATCCGCTACACGACGGACGGGTCGAAGCCCTCGAACACGTCGACGCTCTGGGAATCGACCGGGCCGCGTGAGCCGGGCCAGTCGTTCGTCGTCACGAAGACGACGGAGTTCCGCTGGCTGGCGACCGACATGGCCGGGAACCAGACGACCGGCAGGGCCACGTTCACGATCAAGTAGGTCAGGACGACGAAGGGGAGGGCGGCCCGCGAGCCCGGGCCGCCCTCCTTCTCGCGGCGGCGGTCGGCGTCGCGGCGCTGCTGACGGCGGCGCTCCTGCTCGCGAGGGACGGTGGCGACGACCCGCCCGCCACGGTCGCCGTCGAGCTCGACCGGTGCCGCGGCCTGCTGGCCGACGCGACCCGCGAATGCTTCACGCGCGAGTTCCAGCGGCTCGTCGCGGGCGTGGACGACCCGCGGCCGGCGATTGCCGCGATCGAACGCGCTGCCCGGCGCGACGGCGGCTTCGTACTCGCCAACTGCCACGGCGTCATGCACACGGTGGGGAGGACCTACGCGCTGGACGAGGACTTGTCGCTCGGTGACCTCCAGGACGTGCTCCCCCGAAGCAACGACCCCGGCTGCAGCGCCGGCTTCGCGCACGGCCTGGTGACCGGCGTGGCGCCGTCGATCGACATCCGGCGGCCGAGCCGCGCCGCGGACGTCTGCGCCGAGGCGGGAACGCGGTACCGCCGGTACAGCTGCGTCCACGGGCTCGGACACGCCTTCATGCGGATCCACGGCGATCGACTGCCGCCCGCGCTCGCGCTGTGCCGCACGCTCGGGCCCGGGACGGGGCCCGACTGCGCCCAGGGGGCGTACCACGACTACTGGTTCGCGGTCGCCGGCGCGGACGAGGCGACGCTGCCCGCGGGGGCGTCCACGGATCCACGCGTCCTCTGTGCGAGTCAGCCGGCCGCGTTCGTGCGCCCGTGCTGGTACCGCGCGTTCGTCGACAACAGGCCCGAGGGCGTCGTCGTCGACTCAGCCGTCCATCTCGACGTCCTCTGCCGGGATCTCGGTGGCCTGCAGCGGGAGGCCTGCATCACCGGGGCCGCCGTGATCGGGCCTGCGGACCCCGAGCAGCAGCTCGAGCTCTGCGCCGGCCTACGCTCGACGGACGCGGTTGCCTGCATCCGCGGGACGAAGGCGCAGAACCTGCTCGGGGCGACGACGGACGCGTACGTGAGGCTGCTTCGCGGCTGCGAGGCCTTCGCGGGCCGCGTGAGAGCGGCTTGCTACCAGTGGCTCGGCAAGGCGGTGAACGTGCTCACCGACGGCGCGTTCGCTCGGAAGGGCTGCCCTGCGCTCCAGGCGCCGGGCGCCCGCCGTGCCTGTCTGGCGGGCGCCGGCACCTGGGAAGGCGCGCTCGTGACGTTCAGCTGAGCCGGACGATGTGGTACGCCTGGTCGGTCGGCGTGGTCGTGCCGAAGCGGGCGTTGACCACGTAGAGCCGGTTGCCCGACCTGTCGATCGTGGTCGGGACGTCCAGGTCGGGATCCGTGATCGTCCGCAGGAACGTCGCCTTCGTCAGGTCGGGTGAGAGCTCGAAGACGGCGACCTTGTTGTCGCGGTTCTGGACGACGTACAGCGTGCGCCCCTGCAGGAGCAGTCCGTCGCCGTTCGTCAGATCGTAGGTGCCGATGTCGATCGCCTTCGCGACGCCGGTCTCGGGGTCGATCGTGAGCAGTTTCTTGGCGACGGTCTGGACGGCGATCAGCGTCTTGCCGTTCGCCGTCGCGACGATGCCGTTCAGGTTGAACTGCCCCGCGACGTGGACGTAGTCGCCGGAGAGCGGGATCGTGGTGACACCTCCGGCCGGGCCTCCGAAGACCCCCAGCGAGGCCCGGTAGATCACCGGGCCGCTGCGAGTCGGTGAAGTAGACGCCCCTGCCTGGTCGCCGCCGCGTCGTTGATGAACGTGGCGCCCGGACCCGTTGCGAGTTGGAACTCCCGGACGAGATTGCCGCTGGCCGCGTCGTAGACCCGGGCGTTGCCGAAGCGGGCGCCCGACACCCAGAGCAGGCCGCGGTCGTACTCGATGCCCGTCGCCGAACGCGTGCCCGGCGCACCTGCGACGAGCGTGGTGCCCTCACCGGTACGGAGGTCGGCGACCCAGACGGCGCCGCTGCCGACCGAGCCGACGTAGGCGGTGTGACCGTGGATCTCGATCCCCTCCGGCGCGAAGCCGTTCGGCAGGGCGATCTTCTCCGGGAAGGCGGCCTGGGCGAACGCGGCCGGCGCGGCAAGCGCCAGCAGGACGAGTGTCAGCAGGATTCGTCGCATCCGTTTCCCCCTCGTGTCGTTTTCTTTCCTTACTGCTACCCGGAGCGATCGGATTCGAGCCGTGGAGCCTCCGTCAAGTCGTAAGGACTCCGTAAGGGCCAGCACCCGGGCTGTTCGTCTTGTCGTTTACAAGTCGTAATCCTGACGAAAGGATCTTCGACTGTGACGATGCGACGACTCATTCCAAGCCTGGGGGCGCTGATCGCGGCCTTCGGCATCTGGGCGACGGTGGCCGTGGCCGCCCCGCCCGCCAACACGGCCGCGCCGGCGATCAGCGGGACGCCGAAGGTGGGCGAGACGCTGACGGCGCAGAACGGCACGTGGAGCAACAACCCGACCGCCTTCCAGTATCAGTGGCAGCGCTGCAACGCCGACGGCGTCTCGTGCGTCAACATCGGCGGCGCCACCGCGAAGACCTACCTGCTGACGCCGGCCGACGCCGGCCGGACGATGCGCGTTCGCGTCACCGGCATCAACGCCGAGGGCGCCGTCAACGCGCGCTCGGGCCCGACGGGGGTCGTCGCTCCGAGCGCCGCTCCGCGCAACACGGCCCGGCCGACGATCACGGGCGAGCCCGAGTCCGGTGGCGAGCTGACCGCGGAGGACGGGTCCTGGACGAACTCGCCGACGTCGTTCACCTACCAGTGGCAGCGGTGTGACGTCGACGCGATCGCGTGCGGGCCGATCACCGGTGCCACCGGGAAGACGTACGGCGTCCGCAATGCAGACGTCGGCTTCCGGCTCCGCGTCGAGGTGACGGCGAAGAACGCGAACGGCTCCGGCTCCGCGCTCTCGCTGCCCACGGGGATCGTCGTCCCGTCGGTGCCGATCACGAACCAGCGCCCGACCGTGAAGCTGATCTCGGTCCGCTTCCTGGGTGCCCGCGTCTACGCGCGGTTTCGGATCTGCGACGACTCGCCGCGGAACCTGACCATCCTGGCCACCGACTCGCGGCCCGGGAAGCTGTCTCAGACGCGGCGCTTCACGACGCGGATCGCGCCGAACCCGTGCGGCGTCTACACCCGCAGCTGGACGCCCGCCGCGCGTTTCCGCGGCAAGGGGCGCTACACGGTCACGATCGCGGTTCGCGACACCTCCGGCCGGACGAGCGCGCCGGTCCGGAAGACCTTCTTCCTCAGGTAGAGCGCTCGCGCAACGCGTCCAGCGCCCGTTTCTGGACGTCGACCCGCTCGTCGCCGCTGAGCTCGATGGCGACGAGCGGGTCGTCGCGTTCCCGGACGAGCGCGAAGCACGCGGCCGCGTAGCCCGGCCCGCCGCCGCCGTGGCCGATCAAGAGGCCGTTCGGCCAACCCGGGTCGGTCATCAAGCCGAGGCCGTAGCTCGGTCGGACGAAGCCCGGTGCAGCGAAGCCGATCTCGACCGACTCGGCCAGCAACTCGAGGTCGCAGAGCTCGCCGCTCGCCAGAGCCGTCCAGAAGCGGCGCTGGTCAACCGCCGTCGACACGAGGGTGCGGTGGCCGACCCAGCACGGGTGGTACCGGCCGCGCACGTCCTCGGGGGCGCTGGAGATCTGGGCGCTGACGGCGGGGACGAGCGCGTCGAGGTCGCCGAGCTCGAGCGCGAGCGACGTGTCGCTCAGCGCCAGCGGGCCGAGCAGCTCGCGCTGGAGGGCGCCGGCGAAGCCGCCTTCTGCCGCCGCCTCGACGATGCGGCGAACGAGCATGTAGCCCGTGTTCGAGTAGGCCCAGCCGCGGCCGGGCTCGAAGTCGGGGCCGCCGGCGAGCGCGCGAGCGAGCAACTCCTCGTCACTCCACGGCCGGCCGGGGCGGTCCCGCACGGCCTGCACGTACTCCGGCAGCCGGCCGTAGTCGGGGATCCCGCTCGTGTGGTTCAGGAGCTGCCGCAGCGATGCCGGCGGCAGTCGTTCGTCGTCGATCCAGGCCGTGAGCGGGGCCTCGAGGTCGAGCTCCAGCCGCAGGCAGAGAACGCCGATAAAGGTCTTCGTGACGCTGTAGACGAGGTACCGGCCGCGCTCGTCCACACAGCGATCGTATGTGACGCCTACGATTGTCTCGTACCACCGTTTTCTGCCGCATTACTTTTGACGTGATCCGCCCGACCTCGATGCGAATTTGGCGACGTCCAAAACCGGCGGCGGCTCCGCCTCCCGTCGTGCTGCCGTCGCTCGACCGGCTCGCGGGCCTGATCGAGCGCGTCGTGGAGCTCGTGGACGAGGTCTCGGGCGCACCGTCGACCGCGCCGCGAGAGCCCGAGCAGCGGCGCGAGCCTCAGCGGCAGCCGCAGCCCGAGCGACGGCCCGCGCTGCCGGCGCCTTCGGCCGACGGCGACGGCTGGCTTGCGTTCGTGCCGTCACCGCACGGCTACGAGCTGGTCGACCGGGACGGCTCGCTGCCGCCGCCTGGCGAGGAGCTCGACCTGAACGGCACTCGCTATCGCGTGCTCCGCCACGCCCCCTCGCCCCTGCCCGGCGACGGCCGGCGGGTCGCGGTGATCGAGATGGAGGAACCTCCGGCGCCGGATCGAAGCTTCGACGCGTGAAAGAGGAGAGCCAGATCGAGGAGATGCGGGCCGCCCTCCGCGGCGACCGCGAGCGGGCGGAGCAGTCCCGGCAGCGGTCGACCGAGAACGTGCTCGAGCTGCTCGACCGGCCGGCCGCGGCCGTCGAGCCGGAGCCCGAGCCGCGCCGCGGGCTTCTGAGTCGCCTGCTCGGCCGCTAGCGCTACCGTTGGCCGGGTGAGGCGGCGCGAACGGGAGCGGATCCTGCGGCAGGGGGTCGTTTTGCCCGAGACGCCCCGCGACCGCCGCAACCTTGAGGGGCTCGAGGCCGACCTGCAGGACAGCCCGCTGCGGGGCCGCGAGCTGCCGCTGCGCCTGCGCAACTTCCGCCCCGACGCGGGGAGCTACCTCGCCTCGCTCGGGGGGCCGCTGCCGTACATGGCCCGACTGCGCGAGATCGACGCGCTCACCGTTCAGCACGAGCAGCAGCTGGAGGCGGCCTACGTCCTGGTCGGGGAGGACGCGGACGCGTGGCGCTCACTCGCGCACTCGTGGGACTTCTCCGAGGTCAACGAGCTGATCGACCGGCACAACCGCTGGTACCCCGCCGAGTCGCGCCTGCCGATGGACCCGAGGACCGGTGACTACGCGCTCGTCAACGGACGGAGCTACCGCCGTCCGCCACTCGACGCGACGTGGGTGCTCGAACGGTTCCCGTCGCCACCAGCGTGACCAGGCAGAGGAGCGCCGCGAGCGCGTAGGGGGCCGCGTCGCCGATCGTCTCGGCGATCGCCCCGGCCAGCGCCGGCCCGGTCATGTTCCCGAGCGCCCAGGCCGTGTTCATGATCCCGAAACCGATCGCCTGGGAGAGCCCGACCGTCTCGGTGCGGTCGGACACGAGCGCCATCCCCGGCGTGTAGAAGGCGCCGAACGTGATGGCGGCGAGGACCGTCAGCACGGCGACGGGATACGGGTCATGTGCGGCCATGAACGCGAGCGCGACGACGATCGACGCGGCGAGCGCGATCCTGATCGGCAGCATCCGGCCGCGCCGGTCGGAGAAGCGCCCGAGCAGCGGGTTGACGACGGTCTCGACGAGGCCGGCGGCGAGGAAGACCGCTCCGATCGCGAGCGGTGCGAAGCCGCCGTCGTCCAGCCGGAGCGGCACCAGGACGACGAGCGTCCCGAAGAGCCAGGCCGGGAGCGTGTTCAGCCAGAGGCCGCCGATGAAGCCGCGGTCGGCGAAGGCACGCGAGACCGCGCCCGGCGCGTGCGGCTCGGGCGGCGACGAGGGCCGCGTGGCCGACCACGCCGCGAGCGCGGCCGCGACGAGGCCGACGACGGCGAAGGAGGCGCGGACGCTGACGGCATCGGCGACGGCGCCGAACATCGGGCCGAGGATCGCCCCGAAGACGGCGGCGCCGAACGCGGTGCCGATCAGCTCCCCGCGGCGCTCGCGCGGTGTCGCGACGGTCAGCCAGGCGAGGGCGCCGGCCCAGGTCGTCGTGCTCGAGATGCCCTGCACGAGCCGGGCGAGGCCGAGAGCCCAAGGCCCTTCGGCGGCGGCGAAGGCGAAGCTGGCGACGGCGAGCAGCGTGAGGCCGGCGACGACGGCGACCTTCGGCCCCCAGCGCGCGGCGGCGAGCCCGCCCGGGATGCCGCCGAGGAGCGCGCCGGCGCCGAAGGAGGCGACGAGGAGGCCGGCACCGGTCTTGGAGAGGTCGAACTCGTCCGCGTACCCCGGGATCAGCGGCGCGAGCGCACCGAACAGCATCGCGTCCACGAACACGATCACCGAGACGAGAATCAGCAAGCGGCGCACGCCGCCGCCGACGTTACCGATCCCGATCGTCCCTGAGCCCGGGAGCGAAGCGACCCTTCAGGGGTCTTGGCGCGAAAAAGGATCCGCTTCCGCGGATCCTTTTTCTGATTGCGCCCAAAAAAATTCAGCGAGCCGGTTGCGCTTTCGTCCGCTCCTCCGACTGACGTTTCGGCTTCCGCCTACTCGTCCTCCGGTGGAGCCTCGACCTACTCGCGCTCCGTGCTCGCTGCAAGGGGGAATCTAGGGGCCGGCGGGACGGGGGTCAAGGGCCTCGGGAACGCCGTCTCCGCAAATTGCGGGTTTTTCCTTGTGAGAGGCCCACATTGCGATCCGCGCCTTTTGGACCACAAAAAATTCAGCGAGCCGGGTGCGCTTTCGTCCTCCGATCCGACGAACTTTCGGCTTCCGCCTACGGCCTACCGGATCGGGCTCGACCTACTCGCGTCCCGTGCTCGCTGCAAGGGGGAAGCTACGGCCTCGACCGGGAAGCGTCAAGAGCTCTCGGAGCACGCCGTCCGCAAATTGCGACTTTTTCTTTAATCAATGGCGTATTTGCGCATCGCGCTGAACGCTCTGGAGGGCGATTCGGAGGCGGATCCGGCCGGCAAGGCGAAGAGACAGGCCGCGGGGAACCGAAAATCTATGCTGCGCCCCCGCGGCCGACAAGAGGCGCGGCGGGACGAAGTTCACGCAAAGAGCGGGAAAAGGAGCGCGATGGAGTCACTCGAGGGCAGGCACGTCGTCGTCACCGGCGGCGGGAAGGGGATCGGGAAGGCGATCGCTGAGAGACTCGCGGCCGAGGGGGCGCTGCTCTCGTTGCTCGCCCCGAACCTCGACGCGCTCGAGCAGGTGGCGGAGAGCGTCGGCGGCGGCGCCCACTTCTGCGACATCTCCGACCGCGACGGCGTCGCGACGGCCTTCGCCGCGGCCGCCGAGGCGCGCGGCCCTTTTCACGCGCTCGTCGCGAACAGCGGCATCGGCGGTGCGAACGCCGACGGGCCGGACGACCGCTTCGAGGAGATCGTGCACACGAACCTCTTCGGCACCTACTGGTCGATCCGCGCCGCCCTCCGCCACCTCGCGCCAGGACCGGAGCAGCGCGACGTCGTCGTGATCGCGTCGATCATGGCCCGGATCGCCGTTCCCGGCTACACGGCCTACAGCGCCTCCAAGGCGGGGCTGCTCGGGCTCGTCCGCTCGTTCTCCGCCGAGCTCGCTTCCGACCGGGTGCAGGTGAACGCGGTCTGTCCCGGCTGGGTGGAGACGGACATGGCCTGGCAGGGCATCGATGCGATCGTGGACGCCACGGGGATGAGCCGGGAGGAGGCGGTCGCCGAGGCGATGCGCGAGGTGCCGCTCGGCCGCATGGGTCAGCCCGAGGACATCGCCGGCACCGTCGCCTGGCTGCTCTCGCGCGACGCGCGCGGAATCACGGGCCAGGCGATCGACCAGAACGGCGGCGCCTGGACGGGGTGACCTGCGGGAAGGGGCGCCTGAGCGCCCCTTCCCGCGCCGATGTCCTAGGCCGCAGGCTCGGGGCCGACGTCCGGCCTGCCGCGACCGGCGAGCTCGGCCTCCCTGCGCTCGAGCTCCTCCTCCGTGCCCTGCCGGACCGGGCCCTTGAACCAGTTCTTCGCCGACATGAACCACCAGCCGCCGAAGACGATCCCGATCCCGGCGAACCACAGGACGGTGTAGTTCGTCAGGTCCCAGGTGAAGTCGTCCCGCCACGGCAGTCCCGCTGCGTAGAGCGGGAACACGAACAGGATCGTGATCAACGCCACCCAGGCGAGCGAGAGGAGGTCGATCCACTTGTAGTGCCGACCGAGGCTCCATGCGCCCGGAACGAAAGAGTCGTGCATGCGGTAGCGCAGGTACACGGGGATCACGAACGCGATGTAGAGGCCGATCACGGCGATCGCCGTGCCGACCCCGTAACCGACCAGATAGTTCCAGATCGCCGGGATCATCAGGATCCCCGCCAGGACGACGATCGCCCAGACCGCGTTTCGCGGGACCCGGTTCGCCGCCACCTTGCTCCAGAGTGGATGACCCGGCACGGCGCGATCGCGCGAGAACGCGTACATCATCCGCGACGCGGAGGTGACCGAGGCCGTCACGCAGAAGAACTGCGCGACGACGCAGATGAACAGCAGCGCCTCGGCCCAGCCCTGACTCATCGACTCCGCCCAGATCCACGGGACGACGATGCCGATGTTCTCGAGCGCCCCCTCGGTGCTCGGGATCGCGAACGTCACTGCCAGCAGCAGGATCCAGCCGAAGATCACGGAGACGACGACCGCCATGTACATCCCGATCGCCGCCTGGCGCGACGCCTGACGCGTCTCCTCAGCCATGTGCGCCGACGCGTCGAAGCCGGTGATCGTGTACTGCGACAGCAGCAAGCCGAGGCCGAACACGAACCAGAACGCCGGGTTCGAGAAGTTGTCGGTCGCACTGCCGTAGCCCGACGCGTTGACCGTCTCGCCGAAGACATAGCCGGCGCTCTGGTGGTTGTCCGGGACGATGATCAGAACGAGCACGATGAACGCGACCCCCGCCATGTGCCAGTAGGCCGAGACCGTGTTCAGCAGCGCCGTGACGCTGACCTGGAACATGTTGATGATCCCCGCTGCGATCAGGAAGATCGCGTAGAGGACGAAGATCGACGCGTTCGCCGAGAAGCCGAACCAGTCGTTCATGTGCTCGGAGTAGCTGAACCAGTAGTCGAACAGCACCGTGCCGAAGGTCGCCAGCCCGTAGCCGATGGCCGCGGTAACTGCGATCTGGCCGATCAGGTTGAACCAGCCGGTCGCCCAGCCCCACCCGGGGCTGCCGAGCTTCGAGGCCCAGTAGTAGAGGCCGCCCGCGGTCGGATAGGCCGACGCGATCTCGGCCATTGCGAGGGCGATGATCGTCGAAAAGAGGCCGACCAGCAGCCAACCCCAGATGACTGCGACGGGGCCGCCCCGTTCGAAGCCCACGAAGTACGAGGTGAGGCAGCCCGCCAGGATCGAGATGATCGTGAACGAGATCGCGAAGTTCTGGAATCCGCCCATGCCGCGGAAGAGCTCCTGCGCGTACCCCAGTTTGTGCAGGGTCTGCTCGTCGCTGTCGTGCTGGCGCGGGCCGGGGGGTGGTGCCGTTTCCATCCGCCCTCCTAGAACGTCGGTGTCATGACAGCGCTATTACGCGCGTCTCTCACAAGCGTTGTCAACGTGTCGGACAGCACGAGCGTTAGGATCGCCTTCGTGCTTGGCTTCGACGAGCTGAAGGCCGACGTGGAGTCGGGCGCGATCGACACCGTCGTCGTGGCGTTCACGGACATGCAGGGCCGCCTCATGGGCAAGCGGCTCCACGGCGAGTTCTTCGTCGAGGAGATCGGCGAGGGGCACGCGGTCGAGGGCTGCAATTACCTGCTCGCGCTCGAGATGGAGATGGATCCGGTCCCCGGCTACGCGATCGCGAGCTGGGAGCGTGGCTACGGCGACTTCGCGCTCCAGCCCGATCTGGCAACGCTGCGGCGGATCCCGTGGCTCGAGGCGACCGCACTCGTCCTCTGCGACGTCGGCTGGCACGACGGCTCGCCCGTCGGGCCGTCGCCGCGGCAGGTGCTGCGCGCGCAGGTGGAGCGGGCGGAGGCGGCGGGCTACACGCCGATGATCGGCTCCGAGCTCGAGTTCTTCCTGCTCAAGGAGACGTACGCCCAGGCCCACGCGCAGGGGTACGAGAACCTGACCCCGTCCGTGCCCTACATCCTCGACTACCACGTGCTCGCCTCGACCTACGACGAGCCATTCATCCGCCAGATCCGCAACGGCATGCAGGCCGCGGGAATGAGGGTCGAGACCTCCAAGGGCGAGGCGTGGCCGGGCCAGCACGAGATCAACTTCCGCTTCGCCGACGCGCTGACGATGGCCGACAACCACGTGATCTACAAGAACGGCGCGAAGGAGATCGCGCACCTGAACGGCTGCTCGATCACGTTCATGGCGAAGCCCGACCACACGTGGATCGGCTCGTCGTGTCACATTCACTCCTCGCTCTGGCGCGGCGACGACAGCGCCTTCGCCGGCGAGACGGCGGAGTTCGGCGGCTGGCTCGCGGGCCAGATCGCGAACCTGAAGGAGCTGGCGATCTTCCTCGCTCCGAACGTCAACTCGTACAAGCGCTACGCCGCCGGGTCGTGGGCGCCGACGACGCTCGCCTGGGGGCGCGACAACCGCACGTGCGGCTTCCGGATCGTCGGGCACGGGCCGGCGCTGCGCACGGAGACGCGGATCCCCGGTGCGGACGCGAACCCGTACCTCGCGTTCGCGGCGATCATCGCCGCCGGCCTCGACGGGATCGAGCGCGGGCTCGAGCTGCCGCCCGCTCTCGAGGGCAACGCATACGAGTCGGATGCGGATCGCTTCCCGCACTCGTTGCGCGAGGCGATCGACGCGCTCGAGGGCGGCACGATGGCGCGCGCGGCCTTCGGCGACGAGGTCGTCGACCACTACCTCAACTACGCGCGCACGGAGCAGGAGCTCTTCGACCGGGTCGTCACGTCCTACGAGCGGCAGCGCTTCTTCGAGCGTGGCTAGACCGGTCATCGGCATCACCGCCTACGCCGAGCCGAGCGTCCGCTGGGGCGTCTGGGACGTGCCGGCAGCGGTGATCCCGCTGGCCTACGTGAAGATGGTCGAGGCGGCCGGCGGCCGGGCGCTGCTGGTGCCCCCGAGCGACGAGGCGATCGACGAGACCCTCGACGCGCTCGACGGAGTGCTCTTCTCCGGCGGGTCCGACATCGATCCCTCCGAGTACGGCCACGATGCGCATCCGGAGACGACAGGGACGCGGCCGGAGCGCGACCGCGGCGAGCTCGCGCTCCTGCGTGCGGCGCTCGACCGCGACATGCCGGTGCTCGCCGTCTGCCGCGGCTCGCAGGTGCTCAACGTCGCCCGCGGCGGCGACCTCGTCCAGCATCTGCCGGACGTGCTCGGCGACGAGAAGCACAAGCACACGCCCGGCCAGTTCGCCGACCACGAGGTCGAGCTGAAAGAGGGGACGCGGCTCGGGTCGCTGCTCGGGGAACGGGCGCCCGTGAAGTCGCACCATCACCAGGGCTTCGGCAAGGTCGGCGACGGCCTCGTCGAGTCGGCCTGGGCGGAGGACGGCACGCTCGAGGCGCTCGAGGATCCCGGGAAGCGGTTCGCCGTCGGCGTGCTCTGGCATCCCGAAGAGGGCGAGGACAGGGCGCTCTTCCAAGCGCTCGTCGACGAGGCGCGCGCCTACCGGGAGGCGAAGAACTAGCCGGAGATCGGCGGCGAGAGCGGCGGCGCGGTGGGGGCGGGCTCGACGGCGCTCACCGTGCGCAGGCGCGGCGGCGGGGCGTCGAAGCCCGCCGGCTCCACCAGCGGCGGCGCTGCCTGCACCGGCGGGACCGGAGGCGGAGGCGGCGGGGCTGCCTGGATCGGCGGTTGTGGGGGCTCCTGGCGCTGGGCTGCTGCGGCGGCTCGGGCGGTGAGCGCCGTCAGCAGCTGCGCCATGCGTGCGTCGTTCTGGGAGAGGCGCTGCTCGAGCTGGAGCTGCAGCCGGGCCTGCTCGGCCATCCGCTGGTAGAGCTTCCCGCGCGGGTCGCCGATCACGTAGCCGATCAGGACGCCGACGACGAGGCCCCCCAGGAGCGTGGCGAAGCCGTAGCTCGAGGGGATCGGCCAGGCGGCGCGCAGCGGGCTGAGCGGGATCGAGCCGACGAGCACGCCGGCGAAGGCGCCGATTGCGACACCTGCGCGGCTGACCGCGCGAGCCTTCGCCTGGTAATGCGCGACGAGCTCTTCGACGGCCTGCTGGGCTGCTTCCTTCTCCGCTCCCACGGACTCTTCATCGGCGGTCGGGGCGCCGCCCTTGAGGAAGAGATGGTGGAATAGCGCGATGCTGACCGTCCTCAACCCCGCGACCGAGGAACCGCTGGCCGAGCTCGAGCAGGCCGGGGTCGAGGAGACGGATGCGGCGGTCGAGCGCGCGCGGGCGGCCTTTCCGGCGTGGCGGGCGCTCGCGCCTGCCGATCGGGCTCGCCTGCTCCGCCGGCTGGCCACGCTCGTCGAGGAGAACGGCGAGGAGCTGGCGCGGATCGAGTCGCGCAACGTCGGCAAGCCGATCGCCGGGGCGCGGGGCGAGGTGGGCATGGTCGCGCAGGTCTTCCATTTCTACGCCGGCGCGGTCGACAAGCACTACGGCGAGACGATTCCCGTCGCGGGCGGGGAGGCGTTCACCTTCCGCGAGCCGCTCGGCGTCGTCGGCCTGATCGTGCCGTGGAACTTCCCGCTCAACATCGCCTCGTGGAAGGTCGGGCCGGCGCTCGCGACCGGGAACACCGTCGTGCTGAAGCCCGCCGAGCTGACACCGCTCTCGGCGCTGCGGCTCGCTGAGCTCGCGCTCGAGGCGGGGATCCCGGAAGGCGTCCTCAACGTCCTCGTCGGCAAGGGCTCCGTCGTGGGGACGCGGCTGGTCGAGCATCCCGAGGTCGCGAAGATCGGCTTCACCGGCTCGACCGAGGTCGGCCGGCTCGTGATGAGCGGGGCGGCCGGGACGATCAAGCGCGTGACGCTCGAGCTCGGCGGCAAGTCGGGCAACGTCGTCTTCGCCGACGCAGACCTCGAGCGCGCGGCTGCGGCGGCGCCCTACGCGGTCTTCGACAACGCCGGCCAGGACTGCTGCGCGCGCTCGCGCATCCTCGTCGAGCGCAGCGCCTACGACCGCTTCGCCGAACTGCTCGTCGAGGCGACGCGAGGCGTCGTCGTCGGCGACCCCGAGAGCGACGCGACGGAGATGGGGCCACTGATCTCGGCCGCGCATCGCGAGACCGTGGCCGGGTTCGTCGAGGGGGAGCCGCTCTTCCGCGGCGACACGCCGGACGGGAAGGGCTTCTGGTATCCGCCGACGATCGTCGAGGCGTCGAACGACGACAGGATCGCGCGCGAGGAAGTCTTCGGCCCGGTGGCGGCGCTGATCCCGTTCGCGGACGAGGCGGAAGCGGTGCGGCTGGCGAACGACACGCCCTACGGGCTCTCGGGCTCGATCTGGACGCGCGACGGCGCCCGCGCGCTCCGCGTCGCCCGCGCGATCGACACGGGCGTTCTCAGCGTCAATTCGAACTCGTCCGTGCGCGTGACGACGCCGTTCGGGGGCTTCAAGCAGTCGGGGTTCGGCCGCGAGCTCGGCATGCACGCGCTCGACGGCTACTCCGAGGTCAAGTCGGTCTTCTTCTCGACGGAGGGTTGAGGTGGCGGGACGTCTGGACGGCAAGGTGTGTGTGATCACCGGAGCGGGCGGCGGCATGGGCCGCGAGGCGGCGCTGCTCTTCACCGAAGAGGGCGCGAGGGTGTGCGCGGCCGACATGAACCTCGAGGCGGCGGAGGAGACGGCCGGCCTCTGCAGCGGCGAGGCGTTCGCATTCCAGGCGAACGTGGCCGAAGAAGCAGACGTCGAGTCGATGATGGCCGCGACGGCGGAGCGCTTCGGCGGCATCGACGTCCTCTACAACAACGCCGGCATCTCGCCCGACGACGACGCGTCCGTCCTCGACACGTCGGTCGAGGCGTGGGACCGTGTCCAGGCCGTCAACACGCGCGGCGTCTTTCTCTGCTGCAAGCACGGGATCCCGTACCTGCTCGACCGCGGCGGCGGCTCGGTGATCAACGTCGCCTCGTTCGTGGCCATCCTCGGCGCCGCCACGTCGCAGATCTCCTATTCGGCGTCGAAGGGTGCGGTGCTGTCGATGTCGCGCGAGCTCGGCGTCCAGTTCGCCCGGCAGGGCGTGCGCGTGAACGCGCTCTGCCCGGGGCCGGTCGAGACGCCGCTGCTGCTGAACATCTTCGGCGACAACCCGGAGGCGCTCGAGCGGCGCCGGATCCACTGGCCGACGGGCCGCCTGGCGAAACCCCGCGAGATCGTCAACGCGGCGCTCTTCCTGGCGAGCGACGAGTCGAGCTACGTGAACGCGTCGACGTTCCTCGTCGACGGCGGCCTCACGGCCGCGTACGTCACGCCCGAGTGACGTGACCGTCACGCAAGACGCGATTGTGTTGCTTCAACACAATCCCTCTTCGCGCTGAGGAAACGGCCTGTCTCTCGGCCGGTGCGCGCGAGGTGCGGGGCGGGTCGGACCTCGTGTTGGTTCAACACAAGGTCAAACGCCGACGACCTGGACGAGCCAGCGGCGGTCGCGCTCGCGGTCGAGCTCGAGGAAGAGCACGCGCTGCCAGGTGCCGAGGCAGAGCTCGCCGTCGCAGACCGGGATCGACTCGCCGGCGGGGCCGAGCAGCATCGACATGCAGTGCGAGTGGCCGTTGCCGAAGTCCATGTCCTCCGGGCAGACGTTCTCGGTGCGGCGGTCCCAGTCGTCGTGGGCGTAGTAGTTGTCCGTCGGGACGAGCCGCTTCAGCAGCAGCGCGAAGTCCTCGAGGAAGCCGGTCTCGAACTCGTTCACGCGCACCGAGCAGGTCGTGTGCGGCGAGTAGACGGAGCAGATCCCGTTCCGGATCCCGCTTGCGGTAACGGCCTCCTGCACTTCCTCGGTGATGTCCTTGACGGACAGTCCTCCGGCGGTCCGCAGCTCGGTCACCTGCTGGTAGGCCTTCATCGGCCGACATTGTGACAGTCGCGGGACGAACTCCGTCCGAGGAACCGCCGGGGATCCGCGGGCCACGTAACCGCGATCTCCGAACGACCGTTGTGCAGGTGAACATCCGACAACACTCGAGGAATCGAGGTCCTCATGATCGTCACCGCACTCGTCCTGATCGCCCTCGGGGCCGTCCTCGGCCTCTTCTTCCCGGTGATGTTCGTCGCCGCAGCAGCCGGCGTCGTCATCTTGATTCTCGCCTTCGTGTCCGCCGGCCGTCGCGCGCACGACGCTGCGAGCGAGACTCCGACCGACGGCTAGGGGATCGAGCGAACCGAGAACAAACCCGACACGGCCCCGACCAGCGCGACCGCGATCCACCAGCCGCCGAGCACCAGCCCGACGAGCGGCAACGCGAGCGCGTACATCGCCACGAGACCTTTCTTCCTTCGCGACCACGGCGGCGGCTGCTCGCTCACGTCACCGATTCTGACGGTGCGCACCGGGCTGTGCCTCGTATCCCTCCAACGGGGTGATTCGTTGTCTATTGGAGACGGGGGGCGAGCCCGTCTCCAGCGGTACACCGGCTGATGGCTCGCGCGCCCGGTCTGGTGGGTTGGCGCGAGCCTCGCCGGCACTCGTCGCTTCGGTTCGCACCGTCGCCTGACGGGTACTCCCGCAGCGTCGTGATCTCCTGGGGGACGATCCTCTACGGGGCGCTCCTGTCCGCGCTTGCCGCGGGGCTGGCGGTGTTCCTCGTGCGTCGCGATCGTCGCCTCGACGTCCTCCTGGCTGCCGCCGCCGCCGGCGCTCTCGGGCCGCTTCTGTGGAACGCCATCCTGCACCGCGTCGAGGCGAGCGAGTTCTTCGTCGACGCGCCGCTGTCCGTGATGCCCGCGAGCTGGCAGGACACCGGCTCCGGCGTGTTCACGGTCGCCGTTGCCGTTGTGCTGCTCGGGTTCGGGCCGGCGCGCCGCGAGGCTGCCCGCCGCGTCGCGCTGCTCGCGCTGCTGTGCGGCTTGGCCGCCTTCCTCGTCGACGTCTACCTCTACTGACCGAGGCGAATCACCGCGTTTCGGCCTCGGCCGATGCGGGCTCGACACCCGATGGACGAGATCCTGGCTGCGACCTCCCAGATGTGGCCGTCGGGGTCGGCGAATGCGGCCGTGCGCATGCCCCACGGGCGGTCGATTGGCCGTTCAGCAGGTCTACACCACGGCGGCCGAGCGCTTCGCAGGCAGCGTCCGCGTCTCGACACCAACAGTGAGCTGGAACCGAGACCCGGCGTCCGGTCCTGCGACAACGGCCGACCGATCAGCTCTTGAGCCTCGCTCGTCAGAGCGACAGACTCATCGCTCACGACCGCTTCAGGCCACGCGTGCGGTGTCGATGGGCCCGCCTGGATTCAGACTCCCTGCTACTTGGCATATTTGCTGCGGAGAGTGAGCACCGAGTGAACACCACGCGAGCACGAACGGTCACAACTTCGGCGAGCGGGAAGTCGTGGCGCGAGGGCTGCGTGCTCAGATCGAAGTTGTCGGCGGGCGGACTCAAATGTCCGCCCGCCAACGCGAAGTCTGGTTCAGCTGCCGAGGAGGATTGGTAGCGCGGCTGCGCAGTAGTCGTCGGTTCGCCCGGTCGACTCCCTCACGTCTCCGAGGAACTCGAGGAACTCATCGTCGCTGGGGTCGCTCGGGGTGCCGCCGTGGTCGATCAGGACCTCGTAGCGGACCTGTCCGGGGTTTCTCGCGATCGCCTTCCCGTCTGGCCCGTACAACGTCGCGTTACCGGTGGCGAGCACCAGCACGGTGAGCGTGCCGTCTCCGTTGTCGGTGACCCGCTGATCCTTGTCCCGGATCGTGGCGGACGAGGTCACGAAGTTGTCGTTCGCGAGGTTCGTGACCACCTCGGTCACCTTCAGGTTGAAACCGAAGTAGACGAGGCCATCTTCTCCGTGCGGAACGGCATGAACCGTTCCGACGGTATGCCTCGCGAACTCCACCGATAGACCGTCAACGCCGCAGAAGTCTTCTTCGACGAAGATCTCAGTCTCGTCTATCGACTCCCGAAAGAGCTGGCCGCCGCCGCTCGCGGTCGCAACAAGTGTGATCGCCGCTGATGCAAGAAGCACCAGAACGGCGCTGAACTGAAGCTTGCGTGAGTGATTCATTGCCCCTCCCGAGGATGGAGTCGCCGCAGTTTGCGCCTTCCCCCGGCTATAAGCCCAGACGCCCGAGCTTGTGAACTCTGAGACAATCCCACAGAGGCGTAGGTTGAGTCAACGCACGACGCGAGGCGTGTTCCACCGCACGAGCGAGTGTCAGACGGCCTAGAGGAGGGACGCGTATTCGAGTTCCTCGCTGTCGATCATTACGTGGCTGTAGGTGTCTGCGGTGATGCTCAACTTGCGCTGACCGACGAAGCGGGCGATCTCCGCCCATGACCGCCCCTGACGATGCAGGAGGCTGATCCGGCGGTGCCGGAGGTCGTGCGGACTGAACACCGGAACGCCTGACGCCTTGCACGCCCGCGCTATCGCGGTGCGGAGCCGGTCGGCACTAACACCGGGAAACAGTCTCGCGTCCGCGTCACGGTCCTCTCGTGGCCCCAGAAACGCCTCCAGCGCGTCGGCCAGCACGTCGGGGAGATCGACCCACAAACGCCTGCCGTGTCTTCGTGGTCGACGCGCGGAGCCGCACCCGCGTCCACTCACGGCAAACGCCTTATGCGTTTCAACCCATAAGACTCTGTGGAAGACCGCTGCTTGTGAAGGATCCTGCGGCGGAGATCCAGGCTGTCGAAGCCGACATCGCCCTGCTGCAGGAGCTGATCGACAAAGCGCTCGACAAGGGCGCCACCGCTCAGGACCACTACCTCCGCGCTTGCGCCGAAGTCCTCTACCGCCGGCGCAAACGCCTCGTCGAGCTCCAGAACATCACGCTCTATCGCTCCCGCCAGCCGGAAGACCCGCCGCCGTAGCCCGGTAGCCTCACCGCCATGATGCTCGCCGGCCTCCCCGTTCCTGCGCCGGCCGTCGAGGAGCTCGCAAGCCTCGTCAGAGAAACCGGCGCCGCCGACCTGGCCGGCCGGCTCAAGCAAGGCCTCCTGGACGGCGTCCGGCTGCTCGCGCTCACCCAGCCCGAACGCGCCCTCATGCTCAACGCGCTCGAGGATCCGCCCGACGAACTCGCCGAGCTCCGCGCCGTGCTCCTCGCCGATCCTCAGTGGCGGACCGGCCATGGACTCTGCTAGCGCCCGGGAGTAGCATCGACTCAAATGTTCCGTGCGCTCTACGGGCAGCTGAAGCGATTTCTCACTTGGCTGAACGGCGGCGGCGGCTCGGTCAAGGACGCTGAGAACCACCGCCGGGAGGTCGAGAGTCGATACGGCGGCGGCGGGGATGGCTACTCCTAGTGAGTCAGCCACGCTGGCGCTGCTTCCTGCGGTGGCCGATCGGCCACGGGTGGGAACGCGTCGTTGAGGGCAAGGTGACCTACGAGCGTTGCCGCGACTGCGGTAAGACGAGGGGCCGCTGGTCGCCCGACTCGCGTGACTCCACTCACATGTTCGGTGGCACGGGCGACTAAAAGCC
The DNA here is from genome assembly GCA_963827015.1 of uncultured Gaiellaceae bacterium. Classification (GTDB taxonomy): domain Bacteria; phylum Actinomycetota; class Thermoleophilia; order Gaiellales; family Gaiellaceae; genus Gaiellasilicea. The sequence goes on from CAWGZI010000010.1 coordinate 395,767, forward strand.
CTTGGCTCCGCAACGGCCCTCGCCGACGCCCAGCAGTAGCCCGCTCACGAGTCCCACAGCTCCGGCGCCGGCACCCAACCGCCATCCCGCCACTGAGCGCCCCGGTGCTCAAGCGCGACGTCCAACCCGCGATCGAGCCGCGGGAACTCGTCCAGCAGGCAGCCAATGTCGACCGGCACCTGCGGCGGACTGTCCGGGCCGGGCGAGACCTCGAGAACGACTGTGAACCAACGCTGATCCGGCGGATCCGTCGCCGCATCGCATAACACCGCGACCGGCTCACCCACGTCGCCGTAGACGATCGCGACGGTCACCATTCCCGGCCCCGCAGCCGCCGCGACGGCGCCCCGGAGTTACAGCGCACATGCTCAGGCCCCCCGGCCGACTCACCATCCGCATGCCCCAAATGCCATTTCGAGCTTGGGTCGATCAAGCCGCCAACGAGCTCCCCGTCAACCTCGACCGCGTACAAGCACGCCGACCCACGCGCACAGCGAACCCCGCCGGCCACCACAAGCGGAAGCCACCGAGCCCGCCGACCACGATGCTCCGGCGACGCATACAACCGCGCCTCCAGGCCCGCCCGCGCCATCCGCGTACAACCACGCGAACAGAACCGCTGCTGAGGCGCCCGCGCCACGAACTCCGAGCCGCAACCATCGCACCAGCGGGTCGCGAACGAAAGACCAGCGGACGACGTGACCACGCGCCCCTTCCGGCACGACCCGCACAACGTCTGATTCCCGTGCGAAGCCCGAAAGACGCTCGAACACCGCGGGGAGGGATTTTTTCAGGCGGGGGCAGGGAGGCGGCGGCTGGCTTAAAGAACGCGGTGTCGTTCTGCGAATAGACGCGGTCATGCGGGGGTGGGGTTGGTTCGAGCTTGCTGAAAAATCGTCGGTTCACGCTCGAGGAGATTCGGGAGTTCGCCGCCGTGATCTGGCCCGGTCTACGCTCCCGCGATGCAGGATGATGAGCGATACGCCTCCTGGGTCGGTCGGCTTGAGCTGATCGTCCAGGACGTCTACGCCCTTCACCACTATCGGCACGTGTTCCAGGAGGTGCGCGACATTGCTGTCGCTGCCGACCTGCCGCCGTCGGTCTTCTTCGACGGCATGGCGCTCTGGTACGCAACGACCCAGAGCGCCGCTTTGCGGAGACTCGTGGACACAGATCGGCGGGTCGTGTCTCTCGTTCGGCTGCTCGACGAGATCAGGCAAAACCCGGGCGTGATGGATCGCAAGCGGCACGTCGCGCTCTGGGGCACTGACCCATGGTTCGAGCGCGAGGCAAATCGCAACTACGACCGCTTCGCGGATTCATCCGGTCATGGGTTAGACAAGAGGGTTGTCGCCGCAGAGATCGCGACTACTCGTGCCGCCGTTAGCAAGGTGGAGAACTACGTCAACGAGTACGTGGCCCACAGAGCTGAGATCCAGGCGGCCGAGATCCCGACCTTCGCTGATCTGCATGGCGCAATGGACGCGGTCGGCGAGATTGTCGGCAAGTACGCATCGCTGCTCAAGGCTGAGATGCTCGCGGAACTCACGCCGCAGATTCAAGAGGACTGGCTGGCGCCGTTCCGGCAGCCGTGGCTCGTCGAGGACGACGGCCCTTCGTCTGAGTGAGCACCGAGTGAACACCACTTGAGCAAAGGCGGCATCCGTGGCACACCTGACCCGCTTGCCTAAGCGGAAACGCCACTAGGCAAGCGGGTGGATTTGGGCCCGCCTGGATTCGAACCAGGGCGCGACGGATTATGAGTCCGCTGCTCTGACCACTGAGCTACGGGCCCCCGGGACGAGCGTAACGCAGGCGTCCGCGGGCCTTCCGCGCCGCTTCACCGTCAACAACCGTGGTGAACCACCCGTTGGGTGATAGGTCAACCGATGGGGCCTGATGCATGGTGTCTCTAGACGGCACATGAGCTTCACGGGCCTCCTGCGGTGGGCCCGAGGGGTTTCTCACGAGAGCGAGCGGGGCTTCTGCGGCGAGCCCCGCAACTCTCACCGTTCAGGGGGCACAGCGGCAACTGCGGTACCTGTGGCAACTGTGGCGATCGAGGAGGGAATGGAATGTCGAACGGAACCTTCGTGCTGGTCCTCGCGGCCGGCGCCGGCCTCTTGGCCATGTGGACGCACACGCGCTTTCCGTCGCTCGCGCCGGACAAGCTCGGTCGGACGATCCTGCACGCCGCGACCGCGTTCGGGCTGCTGAAGCTGACCGCGATGTTCGGCGAGTCGTCGACGGCCTTCGCCGTGGTCTTCCTGTTCGTGCTGCCGGCGCTCGTCTACGCGCTGCTCTGCACGATCTGGGTGCTCCAGCACGCGCAGACGGCGCTCGGGCTCTCGCGCTGAAGCCTTCGGGGTCTAGGCGGCGACCAGGCGGTCGCCGACCTGGACGCCGCGGCGCTCGCACTCGCCCGCGGCGAGCTCGACGACCGCCTTCGCGCCCCGCCGTCCCGCGGTCTTCCACGGGCCCAGCGACGGCTCGATCCCGACGACGACCTCGTCCCTGTCGAGGAAGACGACGTCGATCGGGAAGCGCATGAAGAACGTGTGCACCGAGCCGGCGGGGCGAAGCAGGATGCCCTCGTCGGACGGCAGCTCCGCGCGGCCGAGCAGGCCGCGCATCCGCCGGAGCGGGCGCGCCGCCACGAGCAGGTGCTCGCAGACGACGCGCCCGTCCTCGCGGGTCAAGCTGGTCGACCTAGAAGCCAACGTGGATGTGGTCTCCATGGTCGCGCATCGGGAACGACGGGCCGCCCAGGCCGAGCAGTGAGATCACCTGCTGCGGCTGGAGCTCGCCGGGCAGGAGGAGCACCGACCGGACCGCTGCCTCGGTGAGGCCGCCCGGCTGCTGGTGCCCTGCGATCGGCGTGCCGCCGACGGCGGCGACGTCGACCGCGTGCCCGTAGATGTGCGCGGAGACGACCCCGGGCCGCGCGAACTTGCGGTGGCCCGAGAAGAGGCTCGACACGGTCACGGAGCCGTGCCGCTCGGCGAGGTAGCCGATCAGGACGACGACCCGGACGTCGATCCGGCCCATCATGATGTCCGACCGGCCGCCCCCGTAGATGAGGATGCCGGGCGTCGACAGCACCTTCTGGGCGAGCCGCCCCTTCGACGCGTTGTAGCCGCGGACGAGCGCCTCGACGCCGACGAAGCGGTACAGGTCGGCGAACGCGGCGGCGCGGTCGGCGAAGCCCGTGCGTCCGGAGAGCGCCAGCGCGCCCTTCCAGGCGTCGGTGCCCGCCATCCGGGCGGCCAGCGTGTCGAGCTCGCGCGCGGACGCCGGCACGGAGCCGCGCTCGCCCTGGGCGCGGAGGACGCCGAGGACGGCGGCCCAGTCGGCACCGTGGCGCTTCGACGTCGCGACGAGCCGCTTCGCGAACGGGCGGGCGAGCCGCGCGGACGCCGGGGTCGGATCCGGCAGCGAGCGGTTGAGCCAGATCGTCGGCTCGCCGCCGTGCTCGATCTCGACCTCCGGGGCCTTCGCCGGCGGTGCGGCCGCACGCTTGACGACCCACTTCTTGGTCGCGGCGGCGGGCTTCGGCTTGGCGGCGGGAGCGGGCTTCGTCGCCGCTGCCTGCGGCGACCCGGCCCGGCTCGTCGGAGCCGGCGAGACGACGTTGCTCGGCGCGGACTCGACGGACTCGCGTCGGCAGCCGGCTCGGCCGCCTGGGCGGCCGCCGTCGACGGGGCGGGCTCGGCGGCAGGCTCGGCGGCGGGCGCCGGTGCAGCCTCGGGTGCGGCGGCTTCGGCGCGGCCTCGGCTGCCGGCGCCTCGGCTCGGCGGCTGCGGGTGCGGCCTCGGCCGCCGGAGCCTCGGCAGGTGCCGGCTCTTCCGGTGCGGCCTCCGGGGCGGGGGCTGCGTCCTCGGGCGCGAGCTCGGCCTCGGCGGGCGGAGGTGCGCTCAGCTCGGCGGCCGCCATCGCCGCGACGTCCTCGTCGGCGAGGCGGACCATCTGGTCGCCGGCGCCGGCGGTGAACGCCGCTCCGGCGAAGAAGAGGGTCGTGAACCCGGCGGCGAGCAGCGATGCGCTTCGCGGGCCGCCGCTGCGCGGCCGACGCGGGGAGGGTGGTCTCGACGACCTCGACCTCTTCCTCGGCCCGCTCGTACTCCCAGGCGTCCGGCTTGCGCCGGAAGATCGCCGCCGCCATGGCCAGGAGGCCCAGCGGCAGAAGTGCTTTCAAAAAGAATTGCTTCCGTTGCGGCATCGACCCGACTCCTCCGTCAATTTCGGGCGCCGGGTTGCCCTTCCGGCGCCTGATGATTTTCCGACCGCGCCGCCAACGGTTTCCGTGTGAACCCTTCTTATCGGCAGGGGCTTTAGCGCTTCTCACTCGTTCGGGTGAACTTGAAAACGCGGCGCAAGAAGTCCCCCGGATGGGGCTTCTAAGTGTCCGACCGCTGATCGATCTTGGGGTCAGCGCAACAGAAACACGACAGGCGAAGCGGCTCGCCGATGAGAGGAAAGGTTTCTCGGGTGAAGCACCGCAACGCCAAGCGCAACTCCAGTCCCACCAGTGTCCGGGCCGCCGCCTGTGCCCGGGAGTCCATCCGCTCTCTCCTGCTCGAAGGGAGGTGAATTACATGCTGAAGCTTTTCGTCGCCATTCAGAGCAAGCTCGCCGAGGTTCGGAGCGAGGAGGGCCAGACGATGGCGGAGTACGGCGTCGTTCTCGCCGTGATCACGCTCGTCATCGTGGCAACGCTGCTGGCGCTCTCCGGTGCCATCAACGGCGCCCTGGAGGAGGTCACCGGGATCCTCTAGTCCCGAGCAGGAACGCAACAAGCTCAATGAACACGCGAGAAAAGGTGGTGACGATGTCGAGGGAAATTCAGACCAAGGCCGAGGGCGGCCAGACGATGGCCGAGTACACGGTCGTTCTTGGTGTGATCACCATCGCCATCGTCGCCACCCTCGCGGTTCTGTCCGGAACGATCAACGACGCGTTCATCCGAACGCTGGAGATCGTCGAAACCGCTTTCTGACGCTGTAAACGAAGGGCCAGTCATCCATGAGCCGCCGCCGCAACATCATCCGGAACGAACGTGGCCAGACCATGGTCGAGTTCGCGCTGGTCGTCCCGATCCTCTGTGTCGTCCTCTTCGGGATCCTGCAGTTCGGCGCGCTCTACAACGACTACGTCACGCTCACCGACGCCACGCGCGTCGGGGCACGCAAGGCGGCGACCTCGCGGCACGAGGACGATCCGGCCGGGGCCGCTGAGGCCGCGGCGCGGAGCTCCGCGAGCGGGCTCGATGCCGCGCGACGTCGACTTCACCGTCAGCGCGACCGCCTGGGAGCACGGCGAGACCGTCACCGTCGAGGGCACGTATCCGTACGAGATCGACCTGCTCGGCTTCGTCGTGGCGTCCGGCGAGCTGCATTCCGAGACCACGGAGCGTGTCGAATGAACCGTCTACGCAGCGACGCCGGCCAGGCCGCCGTCCTGACCGTCATCTTCATGGCCGCCCTGCTCGGCGCCATCGCCATGGTGCTCGACGTCGGCTCCTGGTTCCGGGAGCAGCGCGCGACCCAGTCGGCCGCCGACGCGGCCGCGCTCGCCGGCGCGCAGGCGCTGCCGGAGAGCACCGGCACGTCGACCGCGCTCGCCAACCAGTACCTCGCCGCCAACGGCGGCGGCGCCGGCCAGATCACCTTCTCGAGCAAGAACGTCGCGAACGACACCGTCACCGTGAAGGTGACGCGCCAGGCCGACGGGCTTCTTCGCGAAGATCTTCGGGATCGACTCGGTCGACGTGCACGCCGACGCGAGCGCGCGCTCCGGCAACCCCGACACGGCGCGCTACGCCGCGCCGATCGCCGTCGACCGCAAGCATCCGCTCCTCAACTGCTCGCCGCGGCCGTGCTTCAACCAGGCGACGACGCTCGATCTCCAGAAGACCGGGCCGGGCGCCTTCCGCCTGCTCAACCTCGACCGCTCGCACGGCGGCACCGGCGGCAAGATCGACGCCGAGCTGGATCCTGCGCGGCTTCGACGGCTTCATGCCGCTCGGCTGGTACGGCTCGGATCCCGGCGCCGCGTTCAACGACAGCAAGGTGAAGGAAGCGCTTGAACATCCGCATCGGCGACGAGCTGCTCTTCCCGATCTACGACTCGGTCAGGGGCAGCGGCGCCAACTTCGAGTACCACGTCGTCGGCTGGGTCGGCTTCGTCGTCACCGGCTTCAAGGCACAAGGCAACAAGGGCACCGTCGACGGTCACTTCGTCCGCGTGATCTGGGAGGGAATCCTCTCGGAGTCCGGGTCGGAGGCAGAGGACTTCGGTGTCCGCTCCGTCGAGCTCGTCGAATAACCAACCAGAAAGAAGGAAGAAAAGAGACGCTCATGACGTACAGGGTCAAAAACATCTCCATTGCCGTCGCGTTGGCCCTCGTCGCCGCCCTGCTGACGAGCTTCTACGTGACGAACTACCAGCGGAACGTCCGCCAGGACGAGACCAACGTGCCGATCTGGGTCGCGAAGCGCGACATCCCGGCCGGCACGACGGGCGCAGACATCGAGCGGAAGGGGATGCTCGAGAAGAGCGAGATCGTCCGCCGCAGCGTCGTGCCCGGCGCGATCTCGAACCCGGACCAGGTCGCGGAGCTCGTGACCTCGCAGCCGATCTACGCGGGCGAGCAGGTCTCGACGCGCCGCTTCTCGACGCCGTCGCAGCGGGGCATCAAGGCCCAGCTGACCGGCGTTCAGCGCGCGATCGAGATCCCGGGCGACCAGCACCAGCTGCTCGTCGGCACGCTCAAGGCCGGCGACAAGGTCGACCTCGTCGCCACCTTCGGCGTCGGCGGCAGCAACGGGCCGAACGTCTCCCGGATCGTCCTGCGCGACATCGAGGTGCTGCGCGCGCCGTCGGGTGGCGGGGCGGAGGCGAAGATCACCTCCGCGTCGGACAAGGACGGCGCCTTCGCCGCGATGCTGAAGATCACCGACACGCAGGTGCAGAAGCTCGCGTGGGTCTTCACCACGGCCGAGCACTGGCATCTCGAGCTTCGCCCCGGCATCGACGCGGCGGACAGCCCCGAGAACGTCGAGTCCTGGTACTCGGTGCTCCGCGAGGGCGTGCGCCAGAAGCAGCTCAACGACGCGGGCGTGGATCAGATCCCGGCCGTCGGAGGAAACAGCGATGAATAACGAGAGCATCCGCATCTACGTCACGGGCTCGTGCGAAGGCCTCGACAACCTCCGCGACCAGCTCGCCAACCATCCCGACCTCGACTTCGTCGGCTGGAGCGAGAACGTCGCCGAGGCGACCACCGCTCTCGCGGGCGGCCACCTCCGGGTCGTCGTCCACGCCACCCGCTCGACGTCGTTCCCGGCCGGCGAGATCGCCGCGATCCGCGAGCACACCCGCTCGCCGATCGTGATCCTCGCCTCCGGCGAGTCCTCGGCCCTGCTCGAGGAGGCGCTCGACGCCGACGGCGTCGCTGACGTCCTCCTGCTTCCGCAGCTGACCGAGAACGTCGTCTTCGCGCTCCGCAAGGCGGCGCACGCCGGCCGCCGGCTGATGGCCGAGGGCGCGGCGCAGGGTCGCCAGGGACGGATCGTGACCGTGTTCTCGCCGAAGGGCGGCACGGGGAAGACCGTCACCGCGACGAACCTCGCCGCCTCGTTCGCGAAGCACGAGCAGAAGCGCACGCTGCTGCTCGACCTCGACCTGCAGTTCGGCGACGCCGCGATCATGCTCGGGCTCGAGCCCGAGAAGACGATCTACGACCTCGTCGTCGCCCCGGGCGAGCTCGACTCCGAGAAGCTCGCGGGCTACATCACGAAGCACACGTGCGGGCTCGACATCCTGCCGGCGCCGTTGCGCCCGGAGGACGCGGAGCTCGTGACCGAGACGAAGCTGGCACGCCTGCTCGAGGTCGCGCGGGAGTCCTACGACATCATCGTCGTCGACACCTCGCCGTTCTTCCACGGGCCGATGCTGGCGACGCTCGACCGGACCGACGAGCTGCTGATGCTCTGCGGGCTGGACGTGCCGACGCTGAAGAACGTGCGCCTCTCGATGCAGACGCTCGAGCTGCTCTCGTTCCCGGCGTCACGCATCCGCTTCGTCCTCAACCGGGCCAACTCCAAGGTCGGGATGAAGAAGAGCGAGGTCGAGGGCGCCCTCGACGTCAAGATCGGCTTCGAAGTGCCGTCCGACCGGGCCGTCCCGCTCGGCGTCAACCGGGGCGCTCCCCCGGCGGTCGCCGACACGGGCTCGGACTTCGCCAAGGCGATCCGGGACGTGGCCAAGTCGTTGCTCGTGACCGAGCAGCCGAAGAAGAGGCGCATGTTCGCCGCGCTGGCAAAGGCGTAGGCCATGGGTCTTCACGACAGACTCTCGAAGCAGAACGGAAACGGGGCCGCCGGCGTGACCGCCGAGCGTCCGGCCGCGCTGGCCGGCCCCGTTGCCCATCCCACGCAGCAGCAGTCGCCGGCGCCCAGTCATGCGGGCGCCAGCGACCCCTACGGCGAGCTGAAGAGCGGCATCCACCATGCCGTGATCGCGAAGCTCGGCCCGGAGCTGTTCAAGCGTGAGACGGGCGAGGACCTGACGGAGCGCGTGCTGCACGCGGTCACCGAGCAGCTCGCCCTCGACCGGACGCCGCTGACGCGCGAGGAGCGCCGCCGGATCGTCCGCGAGATCGCCGACGACGTGCTCGGCTACGGGCCGCTCGAGGAGCTCCTCCGCGACGACTCCATCACCGAAGTGATGGTGAACCGCCACGACATGGTCTTCATCGAGCGCGACGGCCGGATCGAGCGGACGAACGTGTCGTTCGTCGACAACGCCCACCTGCTCCGGATCATCGACAAGATCGTCTCGCAGGTCGGCCGCCGCATCGACGAGGCCTCGCCGATGGTCGACGCCCGCCTGCCCGACGGCAGCCGCGTCAACGCGATCATCCCGCCGCTGGCGCTGAAGGGGCCGACGCTGACGATCCGGAAGTTCTCGCGCGACCCGTACACGATGGACGACCTGATCAACTTCGGGTCGCTGACCCCGCAGGCGGCGCAGTTCCTCGCCGCGTGCGTGAAGGGGAAGCTGAACGTCCTCATCTCCGGCGGTACGGGCTCCGGTAAGACGACGATGCTGAACGCGCTGTCGTCGTTCGTCCCGCACGACGAGCGGATCGTCACGATCGAGGACGCCGCCGAGCTCCAGCTCCAGCAGGAGCACGTGATCACGCTCGAGTCGCGCCCGCCGAACATCGAGGGCTCGGGCGAGATCCGCATCCGCGAGCTCGTCCGCAACTCCCTCCGCATGCGCCCCGACCGGATCATCGTCGGCGAGGTCCGCGGCCCCGAGACCCTGGACATGCTCCAGGCGATGAACACGGGCCACGAGGGCTCGCTGACCACGATCCACGCGAACACGCCGCGTGACTGCCTCGCCCGCCTGGAGACGCTGGTGATGACCGCCGGCGTCGAGCTCCCGCACCGGGCGATCCGCGAGCAGATCTCGAGCGCGTTCGACGTGCTCGTGCAGATCTCGCGTCTCGTCGACGGCTCCCGCCGCGTCACGCACATCACCGAGGTGCTCCGGATGGAGTCCGACGTGATCACGCTGCAGGACCTGTTCGTCGCCAAGGCCCCGGACGAGGAGAGCATGGGCACGTCGCGCGCCGCGCGGCTGCTGCTGCCGCTCGCGTGCACGGGCCTGAAGCCGCACTTCCTCGAGAAGATGGCGCAGAACGGCGTCATCCTGGCCCCGACGTTCTTCCGCACGGAGGCGCCGGGCGGACGGCCGACCTTCAGCGCCGCGCCGTACGGGAGCGCTTCGTGAGGCGTCTGCTCGTCATCGCAGTTCTCGCAGCGGCACTCCCGGGAGTCGCCCTCGCGGCGTCGCCGAGGATCACCAGCCTCGACACCTCGGAGTACCCGACGGTGCGTGCCACCGCGGTGACGCCGAAGCCGGTCAGCCGGGCGCCGGAGGTGAAGGAGAACGGCAAGCCGGTCGTCGGCCTTCGCGCCGTCAACCTCGGCCGCGAGAAGAGCGTCATGCTGCTCTTCGACCGCTCGCAGTCGATGATCGGCCAGGCGATCGTGGACGCATCGGCCGCCGCACGCCAGTTCGTCGGCTCGAAGCCGGCGCGCGACCGGATCGCGGTCGTCGCCGTCGGCAAGCGGGCGGTGCAGCTGACCGCGTTCTCCTCGAACGCGGCCGAGTCGGACGCCGCCCTGCGCACGATCGAGGTCGACAAGGTCCGCGGCACCGCGCTCTACGACGGCATTCTCGTCTCGACCCAGGCGCTCGCGGCCGACATCAACCCGACGCGCGTGCTGATCCTGCTCACCGACGGGCAGGAGGTCTCGAGCGACGCGAGCCTCGAGCAGGCGATCTCCGCCGCGCGCGACGCCCATGTGGCCGTCTACGCGATCGGGATCGAGAGCCCGAGCTTCCGGCCCGCGCCGCTCCAGCGGCTCGCCGAGAAGACGGGCGGCCGCTACGTCGGCGCCAACGGCACGAAGGACCTGAAGGCGATCTACGCAAGCCTCGCCGAGGAGCTCCGCCGGACGTGGCAGCTCAGCTACGTCACCGCCGCCCGCCCCGGCGACCGGATCGAGGTCGAGGCCGTCGGCGCGCACGCCGAGTCGGTCGTGCCGGGAGCCCGCGTCGTCTCGAAGCCGGCCGGCTCGATCCTGCCGGAGCAGTTCTTCACGATCGGCCCGGCCGCGGTCGCGACGATCGTCGGCTTCCTCGGGCTGATCGGCGGGCTGTTCCTGCTTCGTGCGCCGGTGGGCTCGCGCCTCCGCCGCCAGATCAACCCGCACCTGGGCGAGCAGGAGCGCAAGCGCTCCCGCGACCCCGTGCAGGAGCGCTTCACGACCGCGTCGAGCCTGCTCCGGTCGACGGAGAAGGCCTTCGGCCACCTCCGCGCCTGGCACGCGCTGCACCGGCTGCTCGAGCGCGCGGACGTCCCGCTGAAGACCGTCGAGCTCGTCTACGCCGCGGTCGGCAGCGGCATTCTCGCCGGCCTGCTCTTCGCCGTCGCGGGGATGTCGACGTTCGTCACCTTCATCGCCATGGTCGTCGGCGGCGCGCTGCCGATCCTGATCGTCTGGCAGAAGGCCAGGCGCCGCCTCGCCGCGATCGACGAGCAGCTCCCCGACCTCCTGGTCACGCTCGCCGCCTCGCTGAAGGCCGGGCACAGCTTCCGCCAGGGCATCCAGGCAGTCGTCGACGAGGGCCAGCCGCCCTCGAGCAAGGAGTTCAAGCGGGTGCTCACGGAGACCCGGCTGGGCCGGCCGATGGACGACGCGCTCGCCGACATGGCTGCGCGCATCGGCTCCAAGAACGTCACCTTCGTCGTCACCGCCGTGACGATCCAGCGCCAGGTCGGCGGCAGCCTCGCCGGCATCTTCGACATGGTCGCCGACGCCGTCCGCAACCGGCAGCAGTTCGCGCGGAAGATCAAGTCGCTGACCGCAATGGGTCGCGCGTCGGCCTACGTGCTCGTCGGGGTCCCCTTCTTCATGCTGGGCACGATCACGCTGCTCAGCCCGGAGTACATGGACCCGCTGTACCACTCGTCCACCGGCCACCAGCTGCTGATCCTGGGCTGCGTGATGATCTCGATCGGATCGCTGATGCTCCGGAAAATCGTCTCCTTCAAGGGCTGATCACACATGCAACTGTTCTCCGCACTCGCATTCCTCTTCCTCGCCGCCTCCGCGTATCTCGTCGGCGAGGTCGTGACCCAGCCCGGCCGGGAGCGCGACCGCGCCGTCCGGCGGGCCGCCAACTACGGCCGTCACCGCGTCCAGGCCACCGGCCTCGAGCGGCTCCGCTTCAGCGAGCGGGTGCTCGTCCCGGCGACCGGCTCGCTCGCGCGGTTGGCGCTCAAGCTCAACCCGCGTGCGAACCTCGACGCGATCGCGATGCGGCTGATGGCAGCCGGAATGGGCCGGTCGCTGACGCCGACCGCGTTCCTCGCCATGAAGGGCGGCGGCGCGATGATCGGCGGCGTCTTCGGGTTCATTCTCGGCACCGCCGCCGTCGGCCCGCTCGGAGGCTTCGCCTTCGCGTTCGGCCTCGGTTTCGGCGGCTTCGTCATCCCAGGCTTCGTCGTCGGCATGCGCGGCCGCAAGCGCCGCGAGGAGCTGCGGGCTCAGCTGCCGGACGCGCTCGACCTGCTGGCCGTGTCGGTCGAGGCCGGTCTCGGCTTCGACGGCGCCGTCGCGAAGCTGACGGAACACATGGACGGCGCGCTCGCGGAGGAGTTCTCGCTCACCCTCGGCGAGATGCGCATCGGCGAGTCGCGCCACGACGCGCTCAAGAAGCTGGCCGAGCGCGCGTCCGCCCCGGAGGTCGCGAGCTTCTGCCGCGCGATCATCCAGGCCGACCAGCTCGGCATCTCGCTCGGCCGCCTGCTCCGCGTCCAGGCCACCGACGCACGCTTGAAGCGGCAGGCCGCCGCGGAGGAGAAGGCGATGAAGTCGCCGATCAAGATGCTCTTCCCGACGGTGATCTTCATCTTCCCGTCGATGTTCATCGTCATCCTCGGTCCCGCGATGCTCAACCTGATGAAGCTCTTCTAATGGCACCCGGCGAGCACGAGATCGAGCAGGGATTCGGCACGGGCCTCCGGGCCCAGCTGGAGGCGCGGCGCGAGAACGACGAGCCGACGCCCGAGCCCGCGGCTCCCGAGACCCCGGTGCTCCCGCCGGCCGCCGAGGTCGTGGCCGCTGATGGCCCGGACTTCGGCGAGGTCGACGCCCTCCGCAAGGAGCTCTACGAGGCACTGGCGCGAGAGCAGGAGGCGCGGGCCGAGCTGGCCGACATCCAGAGCCGTCTGGAGCAGGACCTCGTCGGGGCGCAGAGCCTGTCGCTCCGGTCGGCCGAGGTCGACACGCGCGCCGCGAAGCTCGCGGCCGCTCAGGCCGAGCTGGAGGACCGGGAGCGGGAGCTCGGGCAGCGCGCCGAGGCCGCAGCGGCCGAGCAGCACCGCCTGGCGGAGCTGAAGGCCGAGCTCGCGGCCGCGGAGACCCGCACCGCCGAGCGGGAGAAGCAGATCTCGATCAAGTTCCGCGAGCTGACGAACGCCGACCGCGAGCGTACGGAGGCGGCGACGGAGCTCGCGAAGCTGGAGGCGGCGCTCGCACAGCGCGAGCGTGCGCTCGAGCGCTCGATCGCCGACATGGAAGGCAAGGCGGCCGAGGGGACGGCTCGCGTCGACGCCCGCGAGGCCGTGCTCGCGACCCGCGAGCAGGTGCTCAGGGATCAGGAGGCCGAGCTGGCGGAGCGCGACCGCAGCGTCGCCGACCGTGAGCGCGAGCTGGTCAAGGCCCGCGCGACGGTGACCGCCCGCGAGGAGCATCTCGAGTCGCGCGAGGCGGAGCTGAAGGCGAAGACGGACCGGCTCACCGCGGATCTGGAGCGGCTGGCGGAGGAGCGCTCCGGCAGCGGCGAGGTCGTCGCGGCGATGAGTGCGAAGCGGGCCGAGATCACCGCCAAGGAGAGCGAGCTCGCCGCCCGCGAGGCAGAGCTCAACCGGCGCGAGTCGCAGGTTCGCCGCGAGGAGGCCGACGAGCAGACGTCGGCGCATCTCGAGGAAGAGGCGCGCAGGCTGGACGACCTCCGCCGCGAGCTCGCGGCCCGCGAAGCCGAGATCACGAGCTCGGAGACGCTGTTCGAGTCGCAGCGCGCGCGCGTCGAGCGGCGCGAGAAGCGGCTGGGCCAGACCGAGGAGTCGATCTCCGACCGCCAGCGGGAGCTGGACGAGCGCGAGGCCGAGATCGAGGCCCGCTGGGCCCGGCTCGAGGCAGACGCCGAGATCCGCGAGGCCAAGCTCGAGCACCGCGAGAAGACCGTCGGTGAGCTGGAGCTGCGCCTCGGCAAGAAGGAGAGCGACCTCGCCCAGTACGTCGGCCAGCTGCAGCAGCAGATGGACCAGCGCGAGAGCGACTGGTGGTCGAAGCAGCTCGGCAACTCGGTCGCGACCGGCGGCTAGCCGCTCGCGGCGTTTTGCGCAAGGCGAGGGGCCTGCCGTGAAGCAGGCCCCTCTGCCGAACGCTCCTTTCTGGGCCAGACGGCGAAGCCGCCGAAACGGCCACTCCGTCTGGAGGGGGAGAGGAGTCGCGTTCGGCACCCATAGTCATCGCATATTCGGGCGTCGGATGCGAGCGTGGCTACACTTGCTCGCATGACCGAGACCGGGACGATGCGGGTCAAGAGCGGCCTGGCCGAGATGCTGAAGGGCGGCGTGATCATGGACGTCGTCGACGCCGAGCAGGCGAAGATCGCCGAGGACTCCGGGGCCGTCGCCGTGATGGCGCTCGAGCGCGTTCCGGCCGACATCCGGCGCGACGGCGGCGTCGCCCGCATGTCCGATCCGGCCATGATCTCCGCGATCCAGGAAGCCGTCACGATCCCGGTGATGGCGAAGTGCCGCATCGGCCACTTCGTCGAGGCGCAGATCCTGCAGGCGCTCGAGATCGACTACATCGACGAGTCCGAGGTGCTCACCCCTGCCGACGTCGCGCACCACGTCGACAAGTGGGCGTTCGAGATCCCGTTCGTCTGCGGCGCGACCAACCTCGGCGAGGCGCTGCGGCGGATCGCGGAGGGCGCGGCGATGATCCGCACGAAGGGCGAGGCGGGCACGGGCGACGTCGTCAACGCCGTCACGCACATGCGCGCCGTCTTCGGCGGCATCCGCCGGCTCGGGTCGCTGCGCGAGGAGGAGCTCTACGCCGAGGCGAAGGAGCTGCGGGCGCCCTACGAGCTCGTCAAGTGGGTCGCCCAGAACGGCCGGCTGCCCGTGGTCACGTTCACCGCCGGCGGGATCGCGACGCCCGCGGACGCGGCGCTCTGCATGCAGCTCGGCGCCGACGGCGTCTTCGTCGGCTCCGGCATCTTCAAGTCGGGCGATCCGGCGCTTCGCGCCAAGGCGATCGTCGAGGCGACCACGCACTTCGAGGACGCCGAGATTCTCGCCCGCGTCTCCGCGGGCCTGGGCGAGCCGATGGTCGGCATCTCCGCCGCCGAGCTCGCCCCCGAGCAGCTGCTCGAGTCGCGCGGCTGGTAGAGACGCTCCGTCCGGTCCGCTCGTCACGCTCGGCACGTGACGTTCGGCCGACTGCTGCCGGTGGACGCGCTCCGACCCCGCTGGTCGAGCGGGAGCGCGCTCGTCTACATCGGCGCCTTCGTCGCGCTGATCGCGACAGCCGTCCTCCTGGGAATCGTCGCCGACGACCACGGTGAGGAGGCGCTCGTGGGAGCGAGCCTGTTCGCGGCGGCCGGCGCGCTCGGCCTTGCCTTCCTGCTCCAGGAGCGTTCCCGCGACGTCGCCGCCGGCGTCTTCGCCTTCCTCGCGGTGACCTTCTTCGTGGTCTTCGTCGGCTCGGTCGAGAGCTGGCTCGGGATCCTCGATGCGGAGACGGACGACTACCAGCCGGGGTCGCTGATCGTGGAGGGCGCGGCGATCGCGGCCTCGCTCGCTGCACTGCAGCGCTTCCGCGCGCCCTTGCTGATCCTCCCGATCGCGCTGGCGATCTGGTTCACCGTCGCCGACCTCGCCTCGGCGCTCTCGGCGAACAACGCAGGCGAGCTCCTGTCGATGGTCGTCGGCGTCGGCCTTGCCGCGGCCGGTGTCATCGTCGATCGCCAGGGTCTCCGGCCGTACGGCTTCTGGCTGCACGCCGTCGCCGGAATCGCGTTCGGCGGCGCCGTCCTGACGCTCGTCGAAGGGGACGGCGGCTGGGCGCTGGTCGGGCTCCTCTCGCTCGTCTACGTCGCGATCGCCTACTGGCTCGAGCGCGCCGGCTACGCCGTGCTCGGGGCGGTCGGCATCCTTGCGACGACGACGTACGTGACGCTCGACAGCTTCTCGTTCGCAGGCGAGTTCCTGCCGTTCGGCGTCGGCGGCGGCGAGGGAATCGAGCCGTGGCAGGCGACGTCGTACTTCGTCGTGGCCGGCCTCCTGCTCGCCGTGCTCGGACTGCTCGACGAGCGGATCACGACGCGCCTGCGCCGCACGGGCGAGCCCGTCGACCCGTAGCCGTCAGGCGGCGCCGGTCGGTTCGCCGTCGTAGTAGTCGACGTTGCTGGAGCGATGGACGATCACGTTGTCGATCTTGTCCTTCGACGTCCAGACGCCGAGCTTGTCGCTGTCGGGATAGACGGTGACCGCCGGATGCCGGACGGTGGAGAACATCAGGACGCGCACCGTCTCCTCGGTGTCGTTGCGGACGGCGTGCGCGCCTTCCGGGCCGGAGCGGAAGCAGACGACGTCCCAGGGCTCGAGCGGGTCGCTGCCCTCGGGATGCCGCAGCGTCGGGCGCCCGGCGAGCACGAGCAGCCACTCTTCTTCGCCGTTCTCGTAGTGGTACGGGCAGATCGCCTGCCCCGGCGGCAGCTCGTAGACGCTCATCCCGGTCTCGGCGGGGTCGAGGACGGTGCCGAGCCGGAACATCCCGGCGCGATACCCGTCCGGGTCGGCCGCGTCGTAGGTGAAGTCGGGCTGGGAGATGTTGATCCGGCGCAGAGCGTGGCGACCGTAGCAGAGCCCTCGTTCCTAGAATGAGCGCATGAGAATCGGCGTCCTCGCAGTGCAGGGCAACTTTCGCGAGCATGCGGCGATGCTGCGGGGGCTCGGCGCGGAAGTCGTCGAGGTGCGGCTGCCGGAGCAGCTCGAGCGGGCTCGACGGCCTCGTCATCCCGGGGGGCGAGTCGACGGCGATCATGCGGCTGATCCGGCTCTACGGGCTCGAGGAGGCGATCCGCTCGTTCGCGGCGCCGGTGTTCGGCACCTGCGCGGGGATGATCCTGCTCGATCGCGCGCACCTCGGGCTCGTCGACGTCGACGTCGAGCGCAACGGCTACGGCCGCCAGGTCGCGAGCTTCGAGGCGGATCTCGACCTGGACGGGGAAGAGCAGCCGCTGCGAGGCGTCTTCATCCGCGCGCCCCGCGTCACCGAGGCCGGCGCCGGGGTCGAGGTGCTCGCCTCCCACGACGGCGTCCCCGTGCTGTTGCGCGACGGCCGCTTCCTCGTCGCGTCGTTCCATCCGGAGCTGACCGACGACACGCGCGTGCACGAGAGGTTCCTGGAGTTGATCCGAGAGGAGACCGGTGTCAGGGCATAGCAAGTGGTCGACGATCAAGCACAAGAAGGGCGCGGCCGACGCGAAGCGCGGCAAGCTCTTCACGAAGCTGTCGAAGGCGATCATCGTCGCGGCGAAGGAGGGCGGGGCCGATCCGGCCGCCAACCTCTCGCTCCAGAACGCGATCGAGAAGGCGAAGTCGTACTCGATGCCGAAGGACACGATCGAGCGCGCGATCGCGCGCGGTGCGGGCACCGACGCCGACGCGGCCGCGTACGAGACGATCGTCTACGAGGGCTACGGGCCCGACGGGGTCGCGGTGCTGGTCGAGGCCCTGACCGACAACCGCAACCGCACCGCCTCCGACGTGCGCCACACGTTCGCGAAGCACGGCGGCAACCTCGGAACGACCGGCGCGGTCGCGTGGCTCTTCGAGCGGCGCGGCGTCGTGCTGGTCGAGGCGGACGGAGCCGACGAGGACGAGCTGACGCTCGCTGCGGCCGAGGGCGGGGCGGACGACGTCGAGCGCGACGGCTCCGTCTTCCAGGTCTTCTCCGCACCCGAGGCGCTGACGGGCGTGCGCGAGGCGATCGAGGCGGCCGGGATCGAGGTGCAGTCGGCCGAGCTGTCGATGATCCCGAAGACGACGGTCGAGATCGCGGAGGAGGCGTCGGCGAAGAAGCTGATCCGCCTGATCGAGGCGCTCGAGGACAACGACGACGTCCAGGAGGTCTCCGCGAACTTCGACATCCCCGAGCAGGTTCTCGAAGCCGTCGCGGGGTAGGGAGCTCCGCTCGCAGAGCGGAGCAGGGCCGCGGGCGGCCCCTTCAGGGGTTTGCGCGATCGGCATCCGCTTCTGCGGATGACGATCTGCGCCGGCGAACGCAGGAACGTCCGGCGGGGTCCCTAACCTTTCCTCGTGAAGGTTCTGGGCATCGATCCGGGGACGGCTGCTTGCGGGTACGGGATCGTCCAAGAAAGCGGAGGCCGTATCAGGGCACTCGGCCACGGGTGGTGGGAAACGTCCGCTCGGGAGCGCCCGGAGCTGCGCCTCAAGACGATCTTCGACGGGGTGCAGGCGCTCATTGCGGAGCACGAGCCCTCCGCCGTCGCAGTGGAAGAGTCGTTCGTCGGGGCAGATGCCCGCATCGCGCTCTCCGTCGGTCAGGCGCGCGGCGCCGTGCTCGTCGCCGCGGCGGCCGTCGGAGTCGAGTGCGTCGAGTATTCCGCCCGCGCGCGTCAAGCAGGCTGTGTGCGGCTACGGCCGCGCCGAGAAGGCGCAGGTGCAGCGGATGGTGCGCGCGATCCTCGCGCTGGAGTCGAACCCGACGCCGAGCCACGCCGCCGACGCGCTCGCGGTCGCGATCTGCCACGCGCTCGCGCCGCCGCTCCTGCGGATCGCCGGCTGAGGAGGACGTGATGATCTCGCGGCTTCGCGGACAGCTCGTCGGTCGCACCCCCGAGGGGATCGTGCTCGACGTCAACGGCGTCGGCTACCTCCTCGCCGCCACGCCCGGAGCCGTACGGGCGGCCGAGGGCCAAGGCGAAGCCGTCGTCGAGACCTATCTGCACGTGCGTGAGGACGCGCTCCAGCTGTACGGCTTTGCCGACGCAGCCGAGCGGCAGCTCTTCCTCCACCTGCTCACCGTCGCGGGGATCGGGCCGAAGGTCGCGCTCGCGATCGTCTCCGGCGCGCCTGCCGCCGAGCTCCGGCGCGCGATCGTGCTCCAGGACGCGGCGCGGTTCCAGGCCGTGCCCGGCGTGGGGAAGAAGACCGCCGAGCGGATCGTGCTCGAGCTGAAGGAGAAGCTCGGCGCCGAGGACCCGGTTCCGATCTCGACCGCGACCGGCACCTCCGTCCACGTCACCGCGCGCGACGCTCTCGTCGAGCTCGGCTACTCGGTCGTCGAGGCCGAGCAGGCACTCGCCTCCGTCGACCCCGAGCTGCCCGCCGAGGAGCGCGTCCGGCTGGCGCTGAGGCAGGCGGCATGAGCGCCGTCGCCGCCGAGGTGCTCGGCCCGGAGGAGGAGGAGCTCGAGCGCTCGCTCCGCCCGCGCAGCCTCGACGAGTTCGTCGGCCAGGAGGGCGTCAAGGAGCAGCTCGCGATCGCGCTCGCGGCGGCGAAGGCGCGCGGCGAGGCGCTCGACCACGTCCTGCTCGTCGGCCCGCCGGGGCTCGGCAAGACGACGCTCGCACAGATCATCCGCGAGGAGCTCGGCGTCGGCATCCGCACGGTCGCCGGCCCGGCGCTCGAGCGGAAGGGCGACATGGCCGCGATCCTCACCGGCCTCGAGCTGAAGGACGTCCTCTTCGTCGACGAGATCCACCGGATCAACCGCGCGATCGAGGAGATCCTCTATCCGGCGCTCGAGGACTTCCGGCTCGACATCATCGTCGGGCAGGGGCCTGCCGCCCGGACGCTGACGCTCGACCTGCCGCAGTTCACGCTCGTCGGCGCGACGACGCGCACGGGCCTGCTGACGACGCCGCTCCGCGACCGCTTCGGCATGACCTTCCGGCTCGGCTACTACGACACCGACCAGCTGAGCGCGATCGTCAAACGCTCGGCCGGGATCCTCGGGGTCGCGATCGACGCCGAAGCGTGCGCCGAGATCGCGAGCCGGTCGCGAGGGACGCCGCGGATCGCCAACCGCATCCTCCGGCGCGTCCGCGACGTCGCCGAGGTCCGGCACCAGGGCGCCGTCACGAACGCGGTCGCGCGCGAGGCGCTCGAGCTGATGGAGATCGACGAGGAGGGCCTCGAGAGCACCGACCGCGAGCTGCTGCACGCGATCGCGTTCAAGTTCGACGGCGGCCCCGTCGGCCTCTCGACGCTCGCCGTCACGCTCGGCGAGGAGACCGACACGATCGAGGACGTCTACGAGCCGTACCTGCTCCAGCTCGGCTTCCTCCAGCGCACGCCCCGCGGCCGGGTGATCACGAAGCTCGGCCGTGCGCACATCGATGCCCCGCCGGCACCGGATGCGGCCGCGCTCTTCTAGGGCCCGGTGATCCGCCGAGGGCCGGCGGGCGTCTTGATGAACACCTGCCAGGAGTGGTACGCGAAGTAGATCCGCTCGTCGCGGCGCAGCTGGGCCGCGAACGCGGCCACCGCGTCGACGTACCGGGACGAGTGGTTGTACGCGTAGAGCGCCCGGCGGAGGTCACGCGCCGCGCCGGAGGCGCGCAGGTAGTTGGCGGCGCCGAGGATCGCGTCGTGCGGGTCGTGCACGTCCCGCCGAGGCCGTACGCCCGCCAGGTCGCCGGCAGGAACTGCATCGGCCCCTGGGCGCCCGCGCTGCTCGACGAGCGGAGCCTGCCGAAGCCCGACTCGACGAAGTTGACCGCCGCGAGCACCTCCCAGTCGACGCCGAAGCGGCGCTCCGCCTCGCGGTACCAGCGCAGGAGCGACGCGGCCGGGGCGGCCGGGCCGGTGCGGAACGCGCTCGGCGGCAGCTTCGTCGGCGGCGTCAGGCTGACGAGACGCCGCCGGGCGCTCAGCGTGGCGCGCGCCTCGCGGCCGAGCAGCGGCCACGCGCGGCGACCGAGCGCCGCGTCGTAGGTCAGCGCGAGGAAGAGCCGCTGCTGGTGCAGGCCCCAGAGCGTCACGTCCCGAGGGGTCGCGCCGCCGGCGCTCGGGCCGTCCTGCCACCGGTCGATCGCCGCCTCGAGCCTCGCCGTCGTCTGCTTCAGCGTCGCCGCGACGGCGGCCGGAGCCTCGGGCAGCGGTGCCGCCGGAGCGGGCGCGGCGAGCAGCGCAGCCGCGAGGACGAGCGTTTTCACGCCGCCGAGTCTAGGGCTACGCTCGGAGCATGAGCCATCCGGATCTTCCCGCCGAGCAGGCGTACGTCGACCGCGCGTACGAGCATCTGGAGCGCATGCGCGAGATCGTCCTGCGCGCCGGCGACGCGGCCGACGGCGAGGTCGCGCAGGCGGCGCTCGACGCGTGGGCGGCGAAGCGGCTCGCGACGTTCGAGGACGCCGAACGCGGGCTCATGTTCGGCCGCCTCGACTTCGAGGTCGTCGAGCAGCCGCTCTACGTCGGCCGCCGCTGGGTGCACGACGACGAGGGCGACCAGGTCGTCGTCAACTGGCAGGCGCCGGCGGCGCGGCCGTTCTACACGGCGACGCCGCAGGATCCGCACGGCGTCACTCTCCGCCGCCGCTTCCGCGCCCAGGGCCGGAAGCTGATCGACATCGCCGACGAGGCGCTCGACGGCTCCGGGCTCGAGGGCGCGAGCGTCAACGACTTCCTGCTCGAGGAGCTCGAGCGCAGCCGCGAGACGCACATGCGCGACATCGTCGCGACGATCCAGGCCGACCAGTACCGACTGATCACCCGCGAGCCCGACCGCCCGCTCGTGATCCAGGGCGGTCCGGGCACGGGCAAGACGGCGGTGGGGCTGCACCGGGCGTCGTGGCTGATCTACACGGAGCGAGAGCGGAACGCGCGCAGCCGCGTCCTCGTCGTCGGGCCCAACCGAACGTTCATGGACTACGTCTCGCACGTCCTGCCGGCGCTCGGCGAGGGCAGCGTCGAGCAGCTCGCGGTCTCCGAGCTCGTCCCGGGCGTCGAACCGACGCTGCGCGACGCACCGGCCGTCGCGCGCCTGAAGTCGGACACCCGGCTGGCGGAGGTGATCGCGCGGGCCGCGGAGCTGCGGCTGGCGGCCGAGCCCGAGGAGCTGATCCTGAAGCTCGAGGGGGAGTACATCCGGGTGCGCGTCCGCGAGCAGGAGCGGCTGCTCGAGGAGATCCGCGAGCAGCACGGCACGACCGCCGCCGCGCGCGAGCGCTTCCGGATGGGGATCGTCCGCAGCTTCTACTCCGAGTACGGGCGGCTGCTCCAGGGCGCGGCGATCCGGGACGGCGAGCAGATCGAGAAGGCGCTGAAGGCGAACGGCTACCTCAACCAGGTGCTCGAGCGCGCGTGGCCGGCCGTGACGCCGGAGAAGCTCGTGCGCGCCCTCTTCACGACGCCCGCGTTCCTCGCCGACGCGGCCGACGGCATCCTCGACGAGGAGGAGCAGAAGCTGCTCCGGCGGCGGGCGACGGGCTGGAGCGACGCCGACGTGGCGCTGCTCGACGAGGCGCATGCGCTCGTCGGCGAGCCGGCGCGCACGTACGACCACGTGATCGTCGACGAGGCGCAGGATCTCTCGCCGATGCAGCTGCGGATGATCGCGCGGCGCTCGCGCGCAGGCGCGCTGACCATCCTCGGCGACGTCGCCCAGGGCACCGGGCCGGTCCTCTACGAGAGCTGGTCGGACGTGCTCCCGCACCTGCCGCGCTCGGACGATGCCGAGGTCGAGGAGCTCCGCCACGCCTACCGCGTGCCGCGCGAGATCATGGACCTGGCGCTGCCGCTCCTCGACACGATCGCGCCGGGGATCGAGCGGCCGCTCGCCTATCGGCTCGGGGCGGCCGAGCCGTCGATCAGGCAGGTCGACGAGGACGCGCTGCTGCCCGAGGCCTATCGCGAGGCGGCACGGCTGGCACGCGAGGACGGGCTCGTCGCGCTGATCGTCCCGGACGAGCTCGTCGAGCCGGCGCTCGCGCACGAGAGCGCTTTCGACAGCATCCCGCTGCTGACGCCGCGCGAGGCGAAGGGCCTCGAGTTCGACCACGTGATCGTCGTCGAGCCGGCGCTCGTCGCCGCGCACCCACAGGGCCTGCGCGAGCTGTACGTCGCACTCACCCGGCCGACGACGACGCTCGTGGTGCTGCACGCGCGGCCGCTGCCGTCCGAGCTCGGCCTCTAGAGTCCGCTGCGATGTCGGAGCTCTGGACGCCCGGGATGGCCGGCCCGCTCATCGACCTCGTGTCGCGCATCCACCGCCGGATCGACGCGTTCGCGTCCGAGCACGGGCTCGAGCAGGCGATGGTCGAGGTCGAGCTCTCGGACGGCGCGGTGCTCCGGCTCGCATCGCTCTCCGCCGAGCCCGGCTACGGCTTCCTCACGCTCGTCCCGCACGCGCCCGAGGGCGAGCCGCAGGAGCTGATCGTCCCGATCGGCGCGATCCGTCAGCTCACGCTGAGTCGGGCAGAGCCCGAGAGCCCGATCGGATTCTCGCTCCCCAGCGAATGAGCTGCGGCGCGACGGCGAGCGCGACGATGTCGAACCAGACGTAGCCGGAGGCGACGCCGCTCGGCGGGTTGCCCTGCGGGACGCCGGTGCCGGGAATCGTCACGGCCCATTCCCAGGTCCCGATCGCGGTCCCGTAGAGCTCCAGCCACGCGACGACGAGGAAGACGCCGGCGTAGATCTCGGGCGCGCGGCCGCGGATCAGGTAGACCGCGAGGAGCGCCGCGCCGACGGCGCCGCCGACGTCGGAGCGCGGAAGCACGGTGACGCCCGCGACTCCCCAGGCGAGGACGGCGACGAGCGCGACGCGGACGAGCCAGCCGCCTGCGCGGCGCGGCCCAGGCGCCGCGAGCGACGCGCCGGCGAGGTAGACGAGGCCGTGGCACGGCGGGCACGAACGAGGGCAGGTTCTCGAGCCGGTAGGTGTAGACGCCCCAGATGATCGAGCCGACGACCTCGGCGCAGGTCGCGACCACGACGACGACGAGCGCCTGCGCTCTGAGCAGCGGCGGCACCCCTCGAAGCGCCGCCGCGAGCGCGATCCAGGCGGCGAGCCCGAGCAGGAGCTGGGCGCGGGCGTCGACCTGCGTGTCGACGGCGAGCAGGACGCCGATGAAGGAGAGCAGCGCGAGCGCGCGCGTCAACGGCGGAACTGGAGCTCGTGCCACGACGGCACGGGCGCCAGCTCCAGCAGCGCGCGGCCGCCGCGCGGCTCGGCGTAGCCGAAGTCGCCGGACTCCTCGTCCCAGGCGACCTCGAGCAGGCCCTCCTTGACGCGGTGGTCGAGCCAGGCGCCGCGGAAGACGAGCTTGCGCAGCCAGTAGACGAGCGACTCGCCCTCGAGCAGGCCGACGCGCTCCCAGTGGCGGACGAGGTAGCGCCCGAGGGGGCTCCGCGCCTCGGCGATGCGGCCGTCGGCGGCGAGCTCGACCAGGTCCGCGGTCTCCTCCTCGTCGAGGTCGTTCGAGCTGATCAGGCCGAGCCGGACGGCCGCCCCGGTGACGCGCTCCTCGAAGTCCTCGGCGTTGAAGCCGAAGCGGTAGCCCAGGAACTCGACGACGTACTCGTCACCCGACGCGTAGTTCGGCTCGCTCATTCCCTCGAAGGGTACCCTCGTCCCGTGGACAGACGGCTCGTGCTCCCGATGATCGTGGTCGTCCTGGTGGTCTGGCTCGTCGGCACCTGGGTGACGAAGTTCTCCTATTCCGAGATGGCCGTCTACACGCCGGTCGCGATCGCCGCGCTCGGCGCCTTCGTCGGTCTGATCCTGCTCTGGGTGAAGATCGTGCGCGAGTCGATCCGCCGCCGCGGCGCGCCCGACCAGCACTAGCGAGCGCTCTTGGGCCGCGAAGCGCTCTAGGGATCTGCGCGGCCGGAATCCGCCCCTTGCGGATTTCGGCCATGCGACGGGTACTGTCCGACGCCCTCCGTACCGTCGTCAGCCCATGCGCGACGGTTCCTGGACGATTCAGCCCTGCGAGTACGCCGACGTGAAGGCGCTCGCGGACGAGCTCGAGCTGGGGGAGATCACCGCCTCGATCCTCGTGCGCCGCGGCTACACCGACCTCGAGGACGCGCGGCGCTTCGTCCGCGGCGAGATCGAGCCGCACGACCCGTTCCTGCTCGGCGACATGCGCGAGGCCGTCGACCGGATCCACGCCGCGATTGCCGCGGGCACGCGCATCTGCGTCCACGGCGACTACGACGTCGACGGCCTCTGCGCTACAGCGCTCGCCGTCCTCACCCTCCGCGGGCTCGGTGCCGATGTCGAGTGGCACCTGCCGAGCCGGTTCGAGGAGGGCTACGGCGTCTCGGGTGACACGATCTCGCGCCTCGCCGACGAAGGCTGCGCGCTCCTGCATCACCGTCGACTGCGGCATCACCGCCGTCGAGGAGGTCGCCGCCGCGAAGGCGCGCGGGCTCGATGTGATCGTCACCGACCACCACCGGCCAGGCGAGACGCTCCCCGACTGTCCGATCGTGGCGACCCGCCCGTCGGAGTACCCGTTCCCGGAGCTCTGCGGCACCGGCGTCGTCTGCAAGCTCGCGCAGGCGCTCGGCGTCGGACGTGTCGCCCTATCTCGACCTCGTCGCCCTGGCGACCATCGCCGACGTCGTGCCGCTCCTCGACGAGAACCGCTCGCTCGCGATCGCCGGCCTGCGCTCGCTCGCCCGGACGCAGCGCCCCGGCCTGCAGGCGCTGATGCGGAACGCGCGCGTCGACCCGGCCGCCGTCGACGCCGCCGCCGTCGGCTTCCGGCTGGCGCCGCGGATCAACGCCGCCGGCCGCCTCGGCCGCCCCGACGCCGCGCTCGAGCTCCTGCTGACCACCGACGCAGCCGACGGCGCGCGGCTCGCCGACGAGCTCGAGACGCTCAACCGCGACCGCCAGGCCGTCGAGGACAGGATCCTGCGGGCCGCCGTCGCCGAGGTCGAGTCGTGGCCGGAGCAGAAGCGCGCACGCCGCGGCTACGTGATCTGGGGCGAGGA
Source organism: uncultured Gaiellaceae bacterium (assembly GCA_963827015.1). GTDB lineage: Bacteria > Actinomycetota > Thermoleophilia > Gaiellales > Gaiellaceae > Gaiellasilicea. The sequence goes on from CAWGZI010000010.1 coordinate 421,403, forward strand.
CTGGCACGAGGGTGTGATCGGCATCGTCGCCTCGCGCCTCGTCGAGCGCTTCAACCGTCCGGTCGTCCTGATCGCCGGAGCCGACGGCGACTGGAAAGGCTCGGGCCGCTCGCTGCCGGCGTTCGACCTGCACGGTGCGCTCGCCGCGTGCGCCCACCACCTCCGCCGCTTCGGCGGGCACCGCGCCGCCGCCGGGCTGTCGATCGAGGCGTCCGACCTCGAGGACTTCGCGCAGGCGTTCGCCGCCCACGCGGATGCGAGCCTCGACGACGAGGATCTCGCGCCCGTGACGAAGATCGACGCAATCGTGCCCGGGAGCGCGCTCACGCTCGGGCTCGCGTCGGAGCTGGAGCGCCTGGCGCCGTTCGGGCTCGGCAACCCCGATGTCACCCTGCTCGTGCCGGCCTGCGAGACGGTTCAGCCCGGGGTCGTCGGCGAGGGCAAGCATCTCCGCTTCCGCATCCGCCAGGGCGGCCGCGACGCGGGCACCGCGATCGCCTTCGGGCTCGGCCCGCAGCTCGACCGTGTCAACCGGCCGGGCCGTCACGACATCGCCTGCCGGCTGAAGGAGAACCACTGGAACGGGACCGTCTCGCCGCAGCTCGTCGTCCGTCGGCTCTTCGACTCGCCCGCGGGCTACGAGGAGCTCCGCGAGCACCTCGGGACGCTCTGGAAGGCGGGCGAGGACGCGTGGACGAGCGACGCCCGCGAGATCTTCGCCGAGCTCCAGCTCGCGGCCGGCGCGCGCCGCCAGCTCTACGAGTCCGAGGCGTTCAGGGCACTGCTCGCCAACGCGGCGCTCGAGCTCCCGCGCGCGGCGTAGTAGCCGGGCGCAGAGGGCGTTCCGAGCAGCAGGCGGCGAGTCTACGCCCGGGCTGAGCTGAGGGAGGCGCGGCTGCGGCGGGCGGGACGGGCTCGGCGCTCTCCCGCGGCGTCGTCGAGGGCGACGAGGAGGCGGGCGACGCGGAGCGCTTTCCGTTCGCGGCGGCGGCGTGAGAAGGGCATGGGAAGCATCCGTTCTCGTTCTCAACGGACACTCCTGCGGGGGAGATTCGCCCGCAGAGGCTCGGAGTACACTGAATTCATGGCTGTGGTCGACGCCGAACGACACCACCAGGACCTCGTCGACGAGCTGATCGCGGTCGTCGAGGCCTACAACCCTGGCGTCGACAAGGAGCTCCTTGCGCGCGCGTTCCGCTTCGCCGCGACGGCGCACGAGGGCCAGCAGCGCCGCTCCGGCGAGCCGTTCGTGCACCACCCCTGGGCGGTGGCGAAGATCTGCGCCGAGCTCCATCTCGACGAGCAGTCGCTGGCCGCGGCGCTGCTGCACGACGTCGTCGAGGACACCGAGACCGACCTCGAGGAGCTCCGCGCCGAGTTCGGCGACGAGATCGCCCAGCTCGTCGAGGGCGTGACCAAGCTGACGCGGACGAGCTTCCAGACGCGCGAGCAGTCGGACGCCGAGAACTACCGGAAGATGATCGTCGCGATGGCGCAGGACGTCCGCGTCATCCTGATCAAGCTCGCCGACCGGCTGCACAACATGCGCACGATCGAGTACCAGGGCAAGCAGGCTCAGGTGCGCAAGGCGAAGGAGACGCTCGAGGTCTACGCGCCGCTCGCGCACCGGCTCGGCATCCACGCGATCAAATGGGAGCTCGAGGACCGCTCCTTCGAGATCCTGCACCCGCGCAAATACGCCGAGATCAAGACGATGGTCGCCGAGCGCCGGGCTGACCGCGAGGCGGCCGTCTCGAAGGCGGGCGAGGTGCTGGGCATCGAGCTGGCCAAGGTCGACATCCCCGCCGAGATCGCGGGCCGCGCCAAGCACTTCTACTCGATCTACGACAAGATGGCCAAGAAGGGCCGCGAGTTCAACGAGATCTACGACCTGACCGCGATGCGCGTCACCGTCGAGCGCGCCGGCGACGAGGGGACGCGCGACTGCTACGGCGCGCTCGGCCTGATCCACTCGCTCTGGAAGCCGATGCCCGGGCGGTTCAAGGACTTCATCGCGATGCCGAAGTTCAACCGCTACCGCTCCCTGCACACGACCGTGATCGGGCCGGAGGGGACGCCGCTCGAGATCCAGGTGCGCACGCGCGAGATGCACGAGGAGGCCGAGTACGGGATCGCCGCGCACTGGCTCTACAAGCGCGGCAAGGGCAAGCAGGACGACGACTGGCTGACGTGGGTGAAGTCGCTGATGGACTGGCAGGAGAACGAGGCCGATCCGCGCGAGTTCATGAAGACCTTCCGCACCGACCTCTTCGACGACGAGGTCTACGTCTTCACACCGAAGGGCGAGGTGAAGACGCTGCCGCAGGGCGCGACCCCGATCGACTTCGCCTACGCCGTCCACACCGACGTCGGCCACAAGACGGTCGGCGCCAAGATCAACGGCCGCATCGTCCCGCTCCACTACCGGCTCAAGAACGGCGACTTCGTCGAGATCCTGACCTCGAAGTCGGGCCGCGGCCCCTCGCGCGACTGGATGAGCCTCGCCGCCTCCTCGCGCGCGCGGAACAAGATCCGCCAGTGGTTCCAGCGCGAGACGCGCGGCGAGACCGAGGCGAAGGGCCGCGAGATCCTCGACGCGGCGCTGAAGGCGCAGAACCTGCCCTACCGGAAGCTGCAGGGCTCGGCGGTGCTCGCGCAGGTGATCCGCGAGACGGGCTTCCGCAAGGCGGAGGACTTCTACATCGCGCTCGGCGCGGGCAAGCTCCAGTCCGGCCAGATCGTCAACAAGGTGCTGCAACCGGCTGAAGACGGAGGAGGTCGCCGAGGAGGCGGTCGTCCCGCTGAAGCCGCCGAAGGCCCGCTCGACGGTCGCCGGCGACAGCCTCGGGATCAAGGTGCAGGGGATCGACGACGTGCTCGTCCGGCTCGCGAAGTGCTGCACGCCGGTGCCGGGCGACCCGATCATGGGCTACATCTCGCTCGGCCGCGGGATCACCATCCACCGCGAGGACTGCCCGAACGCGAAGGCGCTGATGCGCAATCCCGAGCGGTTCACGCCCGTCGAGTGGGAGGGCACGGCGACGACGTCGAGCTTCCGCGTCCAGATCGCAGTCGACTCGTTCGACCGCGCCGCGCCTGCTCGAGGACGTCGCCCGCAGCTTCGCCGAGCACGGCGCCAACATCGTCTCCTACGGCGGTGTCGTCGAGGACGGGATGGCGCGCAACTGGTACACGGCCGAGGTCGGGGACGTGAAGGAGCTGCGTGCGCTCCTGAGCGTCCTCCGGAACCTCGACGGCGTCTTCGACGCCTACCGCGTCACGCCGAGCTGAGCGCGACCGCCTCACGCGGCGCCGGGGCGCGCGTGCTCGGGCTCGCCGAAGCCGCGCCCGGGGAAGCCGAAGCCCGGGCCCGGGCCGAAGCCGGACGCGCACCGAAGCCGGGGCCGCCCCGGCCCCGAAGGGCCGGGAATTCGCCGTTGACGATCTCGGTCGTCCGCTGCTTCAGCCCCGAGACGATCTCGTCACGCTGCGCCTTGGTGATGCGACCTGCGGTGACAGCCTCGTCCAGCCGCTTCGTCGTTGCCGCGACGATCGCGTTCACGAGCCCCTCGACCGACTTGCCCTTGTCCTCGGCGACGTCCGCGAGCGTCTCGCCGTCGCGCAGGCGATCGCGGAGCGCGTCCTCCTCGACGCCGAGGAAGGCGGCGGCCGCGTCGAGGTCGCGGAAGCCGAAGTGGTGAGCCGAACCCGCGCTGGCCGAAGGCGGGACCGGGGAAGAGCGGGAAGTCCTCGGCCTCGATCCGCTCCTTCATCGCCTTGCCCTGCGCCTCGCTGAGCCTGCCGGCCTCGACCGCCTCGTCGATCCGGTTCTCGAGCGCCTGCTTCAGCGCGTCGTTGAGCTTCGCGGGGTCGACGCCGAGCTGCTTGGCGGCGTCCTCGACGACCGCCTTGCTCTCCTCGGCCGGCGACAGCTTGTCCGCTGCGACCGCGCCGCCGGCGCCGACCACGGCGAGCGCCGCGCCGGCGCCGACCGCGAGCTTCGTCCTCTTCTTCATCGTCCGCTCCCTTCGGTCGTGGATCAGGCGCTCGGCCGGGTGCCGAGCGTGACGTCGACCGTCCTGGTCTTGCCGTCGCGCATGATGCGTCAGCGCGACCCGGTCGCCGGGGCTCTTCGCGTCGACAGCCGGCGGAGCTCGTCCGCCGAGCCGACGCTCTCGCCGTCGAGCTTCGTGACGACGTCGCCGCTCTGCAGGTCGGCCGCCGCGGCCGGCGTGCCCGGCGCGAACCTCGGCGAGCCTGCGCGCCGCTGCCCGACGCCGTCCTCGGTCGCGACGCCGAGATAGGCGTGCTCGACGGAGCCGTCGGAGATCAGCGCGTCCGCGATCTGCCGACGGTGTTCGACGGGACCGCGAAGCCGACGCCGTCGTTGCCGCCGGAGTCGCTCTCGATCTGCGAGTTGACGCCGATCACCTGGCCGTCCATGTCGAGCAGCGGGCCGCCGGAGTTGCCGTGGTTGATCGCGGCGTCGGTCTGGATCGCGTCGTCGATCGAGAAGTTGTTCGGCGCCGTGATCTGGCGGTGCAGAGCGCTGACGATCCCGCTCGTCACGGTCTGCTCGAGCCCGAACGGGCTCCCGATCGCGATCACGCCGTCGCCGACCTCGACCGCCGACGAGTCCGCCAGGTCGATCGGCTTCAGCTCCGACGCGGGCGCGTCGACGTCGATCACGGCGATGTCCGTCGACGGATCGCTGCCGACGACCTTCGCGGAGTACGTCTTGCCGTTCGCGAACCGGACGGAGACGGACTGGGCGCCGTCGACGACGTGCTGGTTCGTGATCACGTGGCCCTCGGTGTCGTAGACGAAGCCGGAGCCCTGGGCCTGCTGCGTGCCCTGGCCGTCGCCGAACGGGGTCGCCTGGCCGGTCGAGGTGACGGTGATCTCGACGACGGACGCCGAGGTGCGCTTGTAGATCTCGGCCGACCGTCGAGGAGTCGAGCTCGCGGCGGGCGTGCGCGCTCGTGACCGTCACCTGGGCCGCGTTCGTCGCCACCGGATCGTCGTCGATCGCGACCGCAACGGCTGCGACGGCGCCCGCTCCGAGCAGGGCGGCGCTGCGTCGTCGCGGCGGCGAGCGTTGTGCGTGAGTTTCGGAAGAGCTTCATGTCCGTTCCTTTCGCATTCCTCTGTCGTGGCTGTCAGGAGACCAGGCGTCCCTAAGGCGAAGCTGAGACACGCCTAAGAAGTGGCTAAGAATCCCGCGCTGCCCCGGCCGGGAGGGGGAACGGCCGGGGCGCGGGAGGGGAGGGGAAGCGGGGTTACGCGTCGCCGGGCTCCGTGCCGGGCGGCGGCCCGATGCCGGGCCCGTGGCCGCGGAAGCCGAAGCTGAACTCGCCGTTGACGACGTCCTCCATGCGCGACTCGAGCTCGGCGAGGATCGACGTCCGCTGCGCGGCGGTGATGCGGCCCGCGGCCACCTTCTCGTCGAGGTCGGCCTTCGCCGCCGCGACGAGCGCGTCGACGAGCCCGGCCGAGGTCTTGCCCTTGGCCTTCGCGATCTCGGCGAGCGTGTCGCCGTCCTCGAGGCTCGTGCGGAGCGTCGCCTCGGTGACGCCGAGGTACTTGGCGGCGGCGCGCGAAGTCGACGAAGCCGTGGTGGCCGCCGCCGCGGTGGCCGAAGCCCGGCCCGACGCCGACGAGCGGGACCTCGCCGGCCTCGATCCGCTGCTTCAGCTCCGTCGCCTGTGCCGCGGTGAGTCGTGCCGGCCTCGACGGCGGCGTCGACGCGGTTCTCGAGCGCCTGCTTCAGCGCCGCGTCGAGCTTGTCGGCGCTGACGCCGAGCTGCTTCGCGGCGTCGGCCACGATCGCGTCGCTCTCCTCGGTGGGCGAGAGCTGGGTCGCCGCGACGGCGGCGCCGCCGCCGACGACTGCTGCCAGCGCTGCCGTGCCGCCGGCGATCTTGAGCTTGAGTCCCTTCATGTGGTGCTCCTTCCGGGTGCGTTGACTTGACGCACCCACGATCGCCGCGCTCGCTAAGAGCGGGCTGAAGGCGGCCCGAAGAAGTTCTCTAAGACTTGTCGCGCAGCGACAGCCGCATCAGGGTGCCGCCGCCCTCGGCGCGGTCGGCGACGACCGTGCCGCCGTGCGCCTCGGCGACCTGGCGCACGATCGCGAGGCCGAGCCCGGAGCCGGGCAGCCCGCGCGCCGCCGGCGCGCGGTAGAAGCGGTCGAAGACGAACGGCAGGTCGGCCTCGTCGATGCCGGGCCCGTGGTCGCGGACGCGTCAGCTCGCCGTCGCGCACGGTGACCTCGACGCTCGCCGCCCGGCGGGCTCCACTTGGCCGCGTTGTCGAGCAGGTTGCGAGACCGCCCGCTCGAGCGTCGCGGGCACGCCGCGGATCAGCGACTCCTCCAGCTCCGTCTGGAAGCCGACGCCGGGGCGGTTGCGCCGCGTCCGCTCGATCGCGTCGGCGGTGACGAGGTCGAGCCGCACGTCCTCGGGCTCGGCGGGAGCTTGATCGCCGCGGGCGAGCTCGACGAGCTCGGCGATCAGCGCCGTCATCTCCGTCAGCTGCTCGGTGACGTCGCCGAGCAGCTGCTCCCGCTCGCCCGGCGGCAGCGCCTGGTCGCGCGCGAGCACCTCGATGTTCGTGCGCAGGCTGGTCAGCGGCGTCCGCAGCTCGTGGGAGGCGTCGGAGACGAGCTGGCGCTGCGCGCGCGCGGAGTCCTCGAGCGCGCCGAGCATCGTGTTGAACGTCGTCGCGAGCCGCGAGAGCTCGTCCGTCCCCTCGGCGTCGATCCGCCGGGAGAGGTCGCGGGTCTCCGACACCTCCTCGGCCGTCCGCGTCAGCCGCTGCACCGGCGCGAGCACGGCCCGGGCGACGAGCAGGCCGAGCGCCGACGGCCAGCCCGATGCCGACCAGCGGCGATCACGAACAGCAGCGCGCCGATCCGGCCGAGCGACGCGGTCGACCTCGTCGAGCGGGCGCGCGACCTGGAGCGCGATACCCGGGCTGATCGAGCGGGCAGCGTGTAGCACGCGCAGGTGCGTGCCCGACACGTCCGCGTCGGCGAAGAACGGATCCTCGCTCTGCGCCGCCGCCGTCGCGCGCGCTCGCTCGGTCACCGGCAGCTCGACCGTCGCGTCTCGGCTGCGCGATCGACGTCGCCGTCGGCGGTGACACCTGGGTGACGCCCGGCGGCGCCGCCGAAGCGCTCCGGCGGCATGCCGAGGACCTCGCTCGCCGGTGACGCGATCGCCGACGACGTCGAGCTCGGACCGTCGCTGCCCGCTCGCGCAGGCCGTCGTCGACCTCGCCGCGGAGCTCGTTGCGCACGAGCACGTAGGTGACGCGGACGCGCGCGACGACCGCGACCGCGACGGCGGCCGCGACGGCCAGCGTCAGCCGTGCGCGGATAGCTCATGGCTCGCGCAGCGCGTAGCCGACGCCGCGGATCGTCTGGATCAGCCGCGGCTTGCCGCCCTGCTCGGTCTTGCGGCGGAGGTAGCCGATGTAGACGTCGAGCGAGTTCGAGCCGAAGCCGAAGTCGTAGCCCCAGACGCGCTCGAAGATGATCGAGCGCGTCAGCACCTGGCGCGGGTTGAGCAGGAAGAGCTCGAGCAGCGAGAACTCGGTCCGCGTCAGCTCGATCAGGTCGCCGCCGCGGCGGACCTCGCGGGTCGCGGGGTCGAGCTCGAGGTCGGCGAAGCGGAGCACGTCGCCGTCGTCGGCCGGCGCGGCGCGGCGCAGCAGCGCGCGCAGCGCGCGCGAGCAGCTCCTCGAGCGCGAACGGCTTGACGACGTAGTCGTCGGCGCCCGCGTCGAGCCCGGCGACGCGGTCGGCGACCTCGTCGCGCGCCGTCAGCATCAGGACGGGCAGCGCGTTGCCCTCGTCGCGGAGCCGCCGGCAGGCCTCGAGCCCGTCGAGCCGCGGCATCGAGACGTCGAGCAGCGATCGCGTCCGGCGCCGTTCGCGCGCAGCCGCGTCGAGCGCCTCCTGCGCCGTCGGCGGCGAGCTCGACCTCGTAGCCCTCCAGCCGGAGCGCGCGGCGGAGCGACTCCCGCACGGCGGGCTCGTCGTCGACGACCAGGATCCTCATCGGGGCACATTCTGCGCACGGACTCTGAACGGCGGCTAAGAGAGGGCCGCAGGCACGTTCACTCGATCGGGGGATCATCCCTCGTTCGAGGGGGGTACCTCGTTCCAGGGATGGACGGGAGCGCGGATCCGACTACAACAAGAAGGTAAGGGGAGAGGGGTTGCGGGCGACTGCGGCGCCCGTCCGGAGACGCCACATCTTCGGCGGGCGCGCCGCCCAAACGGGCGCCTTTCGCGGACTGCGGGACGGGGGCTAGGGCGTCCGCTCCTCTCCTCCCGCGCCGACGTCAGCCCTCGAGATCGTCGCCTTCGAAGTCGCGTACCAGCTGCCGGTACTCGTCCGGGATCTCGCAGGCGCGCCGCTCGTCGAGGTCGACGAGGACGAGCGTCTGCGTCGCCGTCACCATCAGCTCGTCGTCCTCCATCCGGTAGGCGGCGCACTCGTACGTCGTGCTCGTGCGGCCGATCCGCGCCGCGCGGACGAAGATCTCGAGCAGGTCGTCGAAGCGCGCCGGCGCGTGGTACTCGACGTTCGAGGCCCGCATGACGAAGTCCCGGCCCTCGATCCTGACGCGCCCGAGGTGGCGGTGGTACTCGGTGCGGGCGTGGTCGAAGTACGGGAGGTAGCGACCGTAGTAGACGATCCCCTGCGCGTCCGTGTCGGAGAACCAGACCCGGGCGATCGCCGAGTACTTGAACGGCGGCTTCCGGTCGGTGAGCCGCCCGAGCTCGATCTCGCGTCACGACCGGATCAGGTCGAGCACCTCGTCGCGCTTGCGCTCCATCTGCTCCTCGGAGAACGCCTCGAGGTTCAGACGCAGCAGCGGCTCCGTGTTCGAGGGGCGGACGTTGAAGTGCCAGTCGTCGTAGTCGACCGAGATCCCGTCGAGGTCGGTGACCGTCGCGTCCGCGTAGCGCTCCCGCAGCTCCTGCAGCTTCCGGGTCACGTCCGCCACCGGCGTGTTGATCTCGCCGGTGAGGAAGAACCGCTCCCGGTAGGGCGCCAGCAGCTCCGAGAGCTTGCGGCCGCGCTTCGAGATCAGCTCGAGCAGGAGCAGGAACGGGACGACGCCCGAGTCGGCCTGGGAGAAGTCGCGGAAGTAGTAGTGCGCCGAGACCTCGCCGCCGAAGACCGCGCCTGCCTCGCGCATGCGGTGCTTGATGTACGCGTGCCCGACGCGGTTGATCAGCGCCGTGCCGCCGGCGCGCTCGATCGTCTGCGGAACCGCACGGCTGGCGCGGACGTCGTAGATGACGCTGCCGCCGCCCTCCTTCTGCAGGATCGACTCGGCGAGGAGCGCGGTGACGAAGTCGCCCGGGACGAACTCGCCCGTGTCGTCGACGAAGAAGCAGCGGTCGGCGTCCCCGTCGTAGGCGACGCCGAGGTCGGCCCGCTCCTCCAGTGTCTTCGCGACGATGAACTCCCGGTTCTCGGGCAGGAGCGGGTTCGGCTCGTGGTTGGGGAAGCTGCCGTCCGGCTCGAAGTAGCAGCGGATCGCATCGATCGGGAGGCGCTCGAGCACGGGCGGCAGCATCGCGCCCGCCATCCCGTTCGCCGCGTCGATCACCACCTTCAGCGGCGCGATCGCGGCGACGTCGACGAACGAGAGCACCTTCTCGACGAACTCGTCCCAGATGTCCTTCGCGACCGCCTCGCCGCGCTTCCCGGGCGGATCGAACGGCTGCAGGGCTCGGTCGCGCACGTCCAGCAGGCCCGACTCGCCGCCCACGGGCAGCGCACCCTCGCGCACGATCTTCATCCCCGTGTACTGCTTCGGGTTGTGCGAGGCGGTGACGCAGACGCCACCGTCGAGACCCAGCTCGCCGACGGCGAAGTAGACCATCTCCGTGCCGACCAGCCCGAGGTCGAGCACCTCGGCGCCGCCGTCGACGGCGCCGTCGATCAGCGCGGTGGACATCGTGGGTGACGAGAGGCGCATGTCGCGGCCGACGGCGATCCGCCTCGGCCCGAAGTGCTCGACGTAGGCCCGGCCGATCGCGTAGGCGCCTTCTTCGTCCAGCTCGTCCGGATAGACGCCACGAACGTCGTACGCCTTGAAGACGGCTGGCGAGAGCACGCGCTGATGCTACGAGAACGTGGAGGTGGGAGGGACCGGCAGCAGGGCCGGCCCCTCCCGCAGCGCGTCAGCGCCGGCAGAGGCCGGGTCTGTTCTCGGTCAGGCCGTAGTCCTTGATCCAGAAGTTGGCCGTCCCGGCCGTGCCGCCGCCGACAGAGTCGTCGTGGCAGTCGTGCTCGACGTTGCGCTCCATCCGGTTGAACTCGAGCCGGTTGCCCGTCGAGTTCGAGTCCGCGTAGAGCCCGTCGAAGACGACCTGGTCGTGCGACTTGTTGTGCTCGACCAGAGCGCCGTCGACGTCGTACAGCGAGATCCCGTCGTCGTTGCGGTAGACCTCGTTGTAGCCCACGGTCAGCCCGGAGCCGTTCGCCTCGAACAGCAGGATCCCGGTGCCGGCGCCGCCCAGGGTGTAGACGTTGTCGTACACCTCGTTGTGGTCGACGTCCGCGGTCGCCCCGCGGCTGATCTGGATCCCGTTCTGCCCGATCACGGGCTGCGGGCCGACGCCGACGATCTCGTTGTGGTGGACGTTCCCGTACGAGCCGGCGTTGTCGACCACGATGCCGCCCTTCTGGTAGCGGTCGATCAGGTTGTGGTCGGCCTCGACCGTGCCGGTCGTGTTGTCGGCACGGCTGCCCGCGCGGACCGCGATCCCGTTCTGGCAGCCGCGGAGCAGCGGGCTCGCCGAGCGGATCTCGGTGATGTGGTTGTTCGTCAGCAGCAGCGAGCCGCCGCCGGCGACCTTCACGCCGGTGCGCGTGAAGAGCGAGCAGAAGAGGCGCATCGGGCAGCGGGCCGGTGATCGTGAAGTGCCGGATCGTGACGTTCCGGGCGCCCTGGACGAGGACGATGTCGCCCGGGTCGATCATCACGGGCGGCGCCTTGATCACCGCGTCGAGGTATCCGGCCGAGAAGAGCGTGATCCCGCTCTTGGCAGCCGGGATCGTGACCTGCTCCTGGTAGACCCCGCGGCAGACCTTGATCCGGTCGCCGGGATCGGCCGCGTTCACGGCCGACTGGATCGTCGTGTACTCGGCGTTCGGGCAGTCGGCGCCGTCGTCGACGGTGAGCAGGTTGTCACCGTCGGAGTCGGCCGCTGCGGCGGACGGGCCGGTCGCCAGCAGCCCGGCGAAGCCGATCGAGCTCAGGTCGGTACCGAGCGCGAACAGGGAGGTGGGGAGCGCCGGGGCGGGGATGCGCGCCGGTCCGGCTGCCGCCGCCGTCCGGGGAAGGGTTGCCGGCCGACGCCGTGGCGCAGAGCGAGAGCAGTCCCGCCAGGATCGCCGTGAGCCGGCATAGAGCCTCGTCTCATCGAGGCCCTCCTTTCGAAATCGTGAGGAGGTGTCGCTCCTCGGTGGCGGGGCCGCCACGCGTTCAAACGACCGTGCGCCGGATCCGGTTACGCGCCCGGTCTCGCGGCCCGGTCACGAGAGGTCGAACCCCTACACTTGAGGCATGGAGCGCAAGCTCGCAACCGTCCTCTTCGTCGACCTCGTCGGCTCGACCGAGCTCGTCGCCGCGCGCGATCCGGAGATCGTCCGCCGCCGCGTCAACTCCTTCTTCGAGCACGTCTCGCACTGCATCACGACGCACGGCGGGATCGTCGAGAAGTTCGCCGGCGACGCCGTCATGGCCGCGTTCGGGATCCCGCAGGCGCACGAGGACGACGCCGAGCGCGCCGTTCGCGCCGCCGCGGCGATCCTCGACTCCGTGCACGAGCTCGGCCTCGAGGCGCGGCTCGGCGTCGAGGCGGGCGAGGTCGTCGCGGACGAGTCCGACTCCACCTTCGCGACGGGCGAGGCGGTCAACGTCGCCGCCCGGCTCCAGCAGGCCGCGCAGCCGGGCGAGATCCTGGTCGGCCCGTTCGCGCGCCGTCTGACGATCGGCGTCGTCGAGACCGAGGAGGTCGGCCCGATCGAGGCCAAGGGTTTCGGCGAGCCGCTGATCGCCTGGCGGCTGCTCGAGATCCGCGACAGCGACGGTCGCGTCCCCTCCGTCGCGGCGCCGTTCGTCGGCCGCGAGTTCGAGCTCGAGCTGCTCGAGAACACTCTCGGGCGCGTGATCCGGCACAAGCGAGCGCACCTGTTCACGATCTACGGCGAGCCCGGGGTCGGGAAGAGCCGGCTCGCGCGCGAGTTCCTCGAAGGTGTCGAGGACGCGAGCATCCTCGTCGGGCGCTCGCTTCCCTACGGCGAGGGCGTCACCTACTGGCCGCTCGCCGAGATGGTCAAGGTCGCCGCCGGGATCGCGGACGACGACCCGGTGCAGGAGGCCGTCGCGAAGCTCCGCGCCTGCTGCGGCGACGACGCGGTCGCCGACCTGCTCGCGCTCGCCGTGGGCGTCCTCGAGGGGATCGAGACCGAGCGGAGCCAGCAGGAGATCGCCTGGGCGGCGCGCGAGTGGGCGGCCGAGCTGGCCGACGCGAGGCCGCTGATCCTCGTCTTCGAGGACGTGCACTGGGGCGAGGAGCCGCTGCTCGAGCTGATCGAGCATCTGGCCGAGCGCGTCAAGGACGCGCCGCTGATGATCCTCTGCCTCGCCCGCCCGGAGCTGCTCGACATCCGCCCGAGCTGGGGCGGCGGCCGGCTGCGCGCGGCCGCGACCGAGCTCGAGCCGCTGGCGCCCGAGGAGAGCGAGGAGCTGCTCGACGCGCTGCTCGCCGACCGCGCGCTCTCGGCCTCCGAGCGGAGGACGCTGCTCGAGAAGACGGAGGGCAACCCGCTGTTCGTCGAGGAGACGACGCGGATGCTGCTCGAAGGGCGGCACCTCGTCGAAGCGGATCCCCGACACGCTCCAGGCGATGATCGCCGCCCGCATCGACCGGTTGCGCCGGAACGAGAAGCGCCTGCTCCAGCGCGCCGCCGTGATCGGCCGCATCTTCTGGGAGGGCGCCGTCGAGCACCTGATGCCCGACATGGACGACCTCGAGCCCGTCTTCGACGACCTGCTCCTGCGCGACTTCATCACCCGCGAGAGCCGCTCGTCGATCACGGGCGAGCGTGCCTACCGCTTCAAGCACGTCCTCATCCGGGACGTCGCCTACGCCGGCCTCGCCAAGGGCTCGCGTGCCGAGCTGCACCAGCAGGTCGCCGACTGGCTCCACGCGGTCGCGGGGGAGGAGCTCGTCGAGATCCGCGCCTACCACCTCGATCACGCGGCGACGCTGCTCGAGGAGCTCGACGGCCAGGCTCCCGAGGAGCTCGCCAAGCGCGCAGCCGGCGCGCTGGAGAAGGCGGGCCGTCGTGCGCTGGCGCAGGAGGCGAACCAGGCCGCCCGTCGCCTGCTCGTCCGCGCCGTCGAGCTCGAGCCGACGCTGCAGCGGCGGTTCCTCGCCGCTCGGGCCGCACGGCGGATCGCCGATCTGCCGGCGCAGGCGGTCGAGATGGAGCGCGTCTTCGCGGACGCGACCGAGGCGGGCGACGTCCGCCTCCAGGGTCTCGCGCTGACGGCCCTCGCCGAGAACGCCCTGCTCCGCGACGCCGACCTCCCGCGCGGCCGCGAGCTCGTCGAGCAGGCGCTCGTCCTCCTCGACGACGCGAAGCCCGAGGACCGGATCGAGGCGCTGGCCACGCGCGCACGGATCGGCTGGTGGCTCGGCGACCTCGACGACGACGAGCGCTGGAACACGAAGGCGCTCGAGGTCGCACGCGAGATCGGGCGCAAGGACCTCGAGGCGAGCGCGACCGACGAGCTCGCGAGCTCGGCGATCGCGCGGCTCGACCTCGACCGGGCGATGCGGCTCGTGGCCGAGTCGCTCGAGCTCGCGGAGGAGAGCGGCAACATCACCGTGATCGGCTGGGCGCTCGTCTCACAGGCGCGGATCGACGCGCTGCGCGGTCGTTTCGACGAGGCGGCAGCAGGGCTCGAGCGGGCCGAGGAGCTCTTCTCGCAGTCCGGCAACCAGTGGGCGCTCGCGCGCGTCAACAACCACTTCGGCTGGGTCGAGCGGCGTCGCGGCGACCTGCCGACCGCCGAGCGGCGCTTCCGCGACGCGATCCGGATCCTGAAGCCGCTCGAGGACCGCGGCACGCTCTGCGAGAGCCAGCGCGGGCTCGCGCAGGTGCTCGTCTCGCTGAAGAAGGTCGACGAGGCCGAGCGGTATGCGCTCGAGGCTCGCGAGACGGTCGGCCCGCACGACACGATCTCGCGCGCGACGACGCGGATGGCGCTCGGGATCGTCCGGGCCGCCCAGGGTCGGGACGAGGAGGCCGAGACCCTCCTCCGCGAGGCGGTCGCGGTCGTCGACGGGAAGCCGCTGCGGTTGATCCGGCGGGAGCTCGTCTTCGCGCTCGCCCGCTTCCTCCGGGAGCGCGAGCGGATCGAGGAGGCGGAGGCGTACGAGGCCGAGCTGGCCGACTACGACTCCGCGCTCACCCCCGCCTAGGTCAGCGCGGCCTTGATCGCCTGGGACGAGTCCTCGTCCGGCGACTCCGAGATCACGGTCGCCGGCCGCTCGAAGCCGTCGAGCGCGGCGCGGAGCGGCTCCGCGCGCAGCGTCCCCTCGCCGTAGGGCAGGTGCTTCGTCTCGTTCCGGTTCGCATATGCGATGTCGGAGAAGTGGATGTGGAACGGCTCGCCGGCACCGAGCACGGCGTCCGCGCCCTCGAGCACCGCCGCGAAGGCGTCCACGTCGGTGAAGGTGCCGTCCGTGGTCGCGTGCATGTGCGCGAAGTCGATCACCGGCCGAACCCAGTCGATCCGCCCGGCGATCTCGAGCACGTGGTCGATCGAGCCGAGCTCGCTGACGCGGCCCATCACCTCGACGCCGAAGGCGACGGCCCGGTCTTTCGTCTCGAGCTTCTCGCGCAGCGTGCCCAGCGAGGCGACGACGTCGTCGATCGTCTGCTCGGGCGTCCTCCCGAGCCAGAAGCCGGGGTGGATGACGACGACCTCGGCCCCTGCGGCGGCGGCGATGCCCGCCGTGCGGTCGAGGGCGCCCGACGCCATCTTCGACTTCTTCTCGTCGGGGTGGCCGGGGAAGGCGAAGAGCGGCGCGTGCACCGAGAGCACGATTCCTTGGTCGCGCGCGAGCTCGCCGAGGCGCTCCGCCCAGGGGTAGTCGAGCCAGAAGCCGCTCTCGAGGTCGATCTCGCACGCCGTGTAGCCGCGCTCGAGCAGGAGCTCGACGGCGCGGTCGGGGGACTCCCGCGAGGGACAGCGAGCGGGGCCGACGCGGATCGCTCCCACGAGCCGACCGTACCGGATCGAGTGCAATGTCGTCCGACGGGGGTCCTACCCTTTTCGACATGGCGAAGACACCGACCCGCATCGACCTGCTCGAGCTCGACATCGACCTGCGCCTGGCCGACCTCTGGCGGGAGGCGGGCGAGGTTTCCGAGTGGAACCTCGAGGTCGTTGCCGCGTTCATGCGCGCGGCGTACGGCAAGGGGTACTGCGACGCGCTGACCGAGGACGACCCGGGCTCGCTCTGCAATGACCACGGCTACCGGATCCCGGCACGTCGCGAGACGGCGCCCCGCAGCGCCTAGCCTCGATACCATCCAGCCGTGGCACGGAAGCGGAACCCGGCACGGCTCGTCGTCGCGCTCTCGATCGCGGCGGTGCTCGCGGTCTTCCTGCTGTACACGTCGATCGCGGGCGGCGGCACCGCTTCGATCTCGCCGAGCGAGCTCGGCTCGCGGACGGGCGTCGTCTCGCTCGCCGGCCGTGTCCAGCCCGGCTACAAGGGCGACGCGTACGGCGAGGGCCTCCGCTTCCGGCTACGTGACATCAAGGGCGGCTCGAAGCAGACGGTCACCGTCCTCTACACGGGTTCGGTCTCCGACCAGTTCAGGGTCGGGCGCGAGGTCACGGTCAAGGGCGAGCTGCGCAACGGCACCTTCGTCGCGGTGAAGGACTCGCTCGTGACCAAGTGCCCGTCGAAGTACACCGCCAAGAAAAGCTCGTAGATGCCCGAGCTCGGCCGCGCCGCGCTCGTCGCCACGCTCGGACTGGCCGTCTACGCGGTGGTCGCCGGCTCGATCGCGGCGGTGAGGGGCCGCCGGCGGCTCGCCCTGTCCGCGCAGAACGCGCTCGTCGCCGCGTTCGTGACGAGCATCGTCGCCTCGCTCGTGCTCGTCGGCGCCCTGATCCGGCACGACTTCTCGTTCGTCTACGCCGCCGAGCACACCAGCCGTGAGCTTCCGACCGGCTACACGATCTCGGCGTTCTGGGGCGGTCAGGAGGGCTCGCTCCTCCTCTGGCTGCTGATCCTGACCGGCTTCTCGACCGCCGTCCTGCTCGTCAACCGCCGCGGCGCCCGCGACCTGCTCGCCTGGGTGACGCCAGTGCTCGGCGGCGTCACCGTCTTCTTCGCGTTCCTGCTCGTCGCCGTCGCGACCCCATTCGCGACCCAGGCGGCGCCGGCCGACGGGAACGGGCTCAACCCGAGCCTCCAGAACCCGTACATGATGGCCCACCCGCCGCTGCTCTACCTCGGCTTCGTCGGGCTGACGGTGCCGTTCGCGTTCGCGATCGGAGCGCTGCTCGCACGCCGGACGGACGAGCGCTGGATCGTCGCGACGCGGCGGTGGACGCTGGTCGCGTGGACGGCGCTCGGGGTCGGCCAGCTGCTCGGCTCCCACTGGGCCTACGAGGAGGTCGGCTGGGGCGGCTACTACGCGTGGGACCCCGTCGAGAACGCCGCGCTGATGCCGTGGCTGGCCGCGACCGCGTTCCTCCACTCGGTGATGATCCAGGAGAAGCGCGGCATGCTCCGCGTCTGGAACCACCTGCTGGTGCTGATGGCCTTCTCGCTCTCGCTCTTCGGCACCTTCCTGACGCGCTCCGGGATCGTCAGCTCGATTCACTCGTTCACGCAGAGCTCGATCGGCCCCTGGTTTCTCGGTTTCATCTGCATCGTCGTCTTCGGCTCGCTGGCGCTCGTCTTCGCCCGCCTGCCGATGCTGCGCTCGAAGACGCGGCTGGAGTCGCTCGCCTCGCGCGAGGCCACCTTCCTCTACAACAACCTTCTGCTCGTCGCCTTGACGCTGACGATCCTGTGGGGCGTCGCCTATCCGATCCTCCACGAGGCGGTTCTCGGCGAGTCGCGGATCGTCGGCCCCGGCTACTACAACTTCTTCCTCCGCGTCTTCGGGCTGCCGCTGCTGCTGCTGATGGGCCTCGGCCCGCTCGTCGCCTGGCGGCGGGCCTCGCTGCGGAGCCTCGGGCTCACGTTCGCGTGGCCGGCCGCATTCGCGCTGCTCGTCGGGCTCGTGCTGCTCGCGCTCGGCGCGGGCTCGTCGATCCCGGGCCTGATCGCCTACACGTTCTCCGCGTTCGTGCTCGCGTCGATCGCGCTCGAGTTCGTCCGCGGCACGCGTGCACGCCGCGCGCTCTCCGGCGGCTCCTGGCCGGGCGCGTTCTCGGCGTTGATCGGCCGGAACCGGCGACGCTACGGCGGCTACGTGGTCCACGCGGCGATCGTCCTGCTCGCGATCGGGATCGCCGGCTCGAGCGCCTATGACACGGTCGGCGAGCGCCGGCTCGAGCGCGGGGACACGCTCGCCGTGGGCGACTACCGGCTCACCTACCGGGGGTTGGAGGAGCGGGAGGCGGCGAACGCGACCGAGATTCGCGCCGTTCTCGCGGTCGAGCGTGACGGCGACGGTCTCGGCACGGTCGAGGCGGGGAAGAACGCCTATACGGCCGAGCGGCAGGTCTCGAACGAGGTCGGCATCCGGAGCGATCTCCTCACCGGGGAGGACCTCTTCGTGATCGCGGAGCAGGTGAACGCCGACGGCAGCGTCTACATCCGTGCGTTCGTGAAGCCCCTCGTCAACCTGATCTGGCTCGCGGGGCTCGTCTTCCTGCTCGGCGCCCTGATCACGCTCTGGCCCGACGCGCGTGAGCAGCGCCGCCTCGCGCTGCGCTACGAGGGCGCAGAGGCTCCCGCGAGAACATGAGCCTCGCGCTGGTCCTCGGCGCCGTCCTCGCCGCCGCCTGCGTGCTCCTCGTCGCGCTGCCGTACCTCCGCGAGCCGGAGGCCGACCGCGACGTGCTCGAGGAGCCGGGCGAGCTCGACCGCCGGCGGCTCGAGCTCGCGGAGCGCCGCGATCGCGCCCTGTCGGCCCTGAAGGAGCTCGAGCTCGACCACCGCACCGGCAAGGTCTCCGACGACGACTATCGCTCGTCGATCGGGCCCCTGCGGCGCGAGGCGGCCGACGCTCTCCGGGCGCTCGAGCCGCGCGCCGGCGCGCAGGGACGTGTGAAGGTCGAGCGTCCCGGGTAGCTTCGGGCGCATGGAGCCCGCAGAGATCCCGGAGCCGTATCCGCCGCCCGGCGAGCTCGACGTCCCCGAGCCTGCGGTGATCCCGGAGCCGTACCCGCCGCCGGACGAGGGCGATCCGCCCGAGCCTGCGATCGTGCCCGAGCCCGAGCCGCAGTAGCTTTCCACAGGATCGGGGCTACACTTGCCGCGGCCTCCCTGAAGGGACGGCCGACCCCCCGACGAAACTCTTTCTCGGATGCGTCTACGCCTCAGCATCGGCCTGCTCCTGGCCGGCCTCCTGCTCATCGTCTCACCGGTCGCATCCGGTCAGGAAAGCGCCTCCGACCGGAAGCAGATCGTCGACGGCCGCATCGGCGCGCTCGAACGCAAGATCCAGGCCGCCCGCGAGCGCGAAGGCGTGCTCAGCGCCGAGATCGAGGTCGTCAGCGACAAGATCGACGCGCTCCAGAACGACGTCGATGCCGCCTCCGCGCGCCTCGACCAGCTCGAGACCGTGCTGGCGCTGCACCAGCGCAAGCTGAACCGGCTGAATGCGCTCTACGAGCTCCAGACGCGGAAGCTCGTCTTCCTCCAGCGGCAGCACAAGGAGGCGGTGGCCCGCCTGAGCAAGCGCCTCGTGGAGATCTACACCTCCGAGCGCACGTCGTCGCTGGCGGTCGTGCTGCAGTCGGGCAACTTCTCCGACATGCTCGACCAGCTCGAGTTCCTGCGCACGATCGGCCGCCAGGACAAGAAGGTCGCGGCCGAGGTCGAGGACGCCAAGCTCGACATGCAGGCGACGCGCAACGCGACCCGGAAGACTCGCCGCCAGGTCGCCCAGACCACCCGCACGGTCGCGGCCCGTACCGCCGAGCAGCGCGCGGTTCGCGACCGCCTCGCCTGGAGCCAGCGGGAGCTCGCCACCGCCCGGCGCGACAAGCGCGCGACGCTCGCCTCCGTCGAAGAGGACAAGGAGGAGGCGATCGGGCACATGCGCGACCTGCAGGCGCAGAGCGCGGCCCTCGCGGCAAAGATCCGCTCGGCGCAGAGCTCGGCCGTGATCCCGGGTCCCACGGGCGCCGCCTCCGCAGCCGGCTTCATCTGGCCCGTGCACGGCGTGCTGACGAGCGGCTTCGGCTGGCGGTGGGGACGCATGCACGAGGGCATCGACATCGCCGTCGGCAACGGCACGCCAGTCGTCGCCGCGGCGTCCGGCACGGTGATCGTCGCGGGCTGGATGGGCGGCTACGGGAACCTCGTCGTCGTCGACCACGGCGGCGGGATCTCGACGGCCTACGGCCACAACACGAGCGTGACGGTCGGCGTCGGCCAGCACGTCGCGCAGGGCCAGCTGATCTCGTACTCCGGGAACACCGGCCACTCGACCGGGCCGCACGTGCACTTCGAGGTGCGTGTCAACGGCGGCGCGGTCGACCCGATGGGCTACCTCTAGGCGCGCCTCGTATCGCGGGAGCGCTCGGCGTCGTTTACTCGTCGTAAGTAGGAAACGACGTCACTCCGAGGATGTCGTCCCCTACTCCTCCCGACGACGCGCCGGCCGCCCTCGAGGCGGTACGCGTGCTTTCGGGGCTCAGGCCGCCTGGCGGCGCGGCGCCCGGAAGCTGTCGCCCGTGAGGTGACCGGGGAGCTCTTCGACCGTGACGACGTGGAGATCGGGCAACGAGCGCCAACGCTCGTCGATGCCGAGGCCGTAGCCCGCGAAGAGCTCGTCCGGAACGGTGAAGCCGACGTAGTCGAGCGGGACGTCGTCCACGAGCCGGCGGTAGGGGCGGTCGAGCAGGGTCACCGCCGAGAGGCTGGCGGGCTCGCGCAGCGCCAGCGTGCGAGCGAGGAAGTTGAGCGTCAGGCCCGTGTCGACGACGTCCTCGACGACGAGGACGTGCCGGCCGACGACCGCGGTGTCGAGGTCCTTCAGCAGCTTGACGGCGCCTGAGCGGCCGCTCGAGTACGCGGCCAGCTCGAGGAAGTCGATTCCGTGCGGGGTCGGCAGCGCGCGCGAGAGGTCGGTCAGGAAGACGGCGCTCGACTTCAGCGGCGCGACCAGTAGCGGCTCGCGGCCGGCGTAGGCCTCGGCCAGGTCTGCTCCAAGCTCGGCGACGCGGCGGCAGATTTCCTCGCGCGTCAGGTAGACCTCCCCGATCGGGTGGCCGTCGGCGGCGAGGCGGCCGGCTAGGAGGCGAGCTTGAGCCGTAATCGCTGGGCCAGGCGCTCGATGTCGCGCCGGTAGAAGAGCTTGACCTTGACGTCCGGGTACAACCGCTTCAGCTCGCGCAGCTTCCGGTTCTTGCGGGTCACGAGCGACTGCCGCATCACGGTCACCTCCACGTAGAGCTCCTGCTCCGGGAGGTAGAAGTCGGGCGTGAACGCGCTCGTGACGCGTCCCTCGTCGTCCCGCTCGAGCACGAACGTCGTCGGCTCGTACTCCCAGGGGACGCCGTAGTAGTCGAGCATCTTCGCGCACTCCAACTCGACCTCGTTGACGAATCTGGGCGGGTCCGAGCCGGCAAAGGCGCGAAACGCGGGCTGCTGCGCGGGCACGGACCTCAAGGTAGCGAGGCCCCCGGACGGCGGCCTCGCGCGACCTCCTATGCTTCGTCAATGTCCGCGCCGCTCGACGGGACGACCTTCACCATCGCCCACCTGTCCGATCTCCACTGCGGCGGGCAGTACTTCGTCCCCGGCCTGCTCGAGCGCGCGATCGCCGAGATCAACGACCTGAAACCGGACATCGTGGTCTGCTCGGGCGACCTGACCACGTTCGGCTTCAAGCACGAGTACGAGGAGGCGCGGCGCTACCTGGACAAGGTCGAATGCGAGGCGATGGTCGTGATCCCCGGCAACCACGACTCTCGCAACGTCGGTTACGTCCATTTCGAAGAGCTCTTCGGCGACCGCAACTCGGTGCTCCGCGTGGGTCCCGCGACCGTCGTCGCGGTCGACTCGACCGAGCCCGATCTCGACCACGGCCAGATCGGGCGCGGCCGGTACCGCTGGATCGAAGAGCAGTTCGCACACGCGGAGGCCGGCCTGCGCGTCTTCGTCTGCCACCACCACCTGCTGCCCGTGCCCGGGACCGGGCGCGAGCGGAACGTGATCTACGACGCCGGCGACACGATCGAGTGCCTCCAGCGCGCCGGCGTCCACCTCGTCCTCTCCGGCCACAAGCACGTCCCGTACGCGTGGAAGCTCGAGAACCTCTTCGTCGTCAACACCGGCACCGTCTCGTCGCTGCGCCTCCGCGGCAACACGCGCCCCTGTTACAACGTCGTCGAGGTCTCGGGGAACCACGTCGCCGTCTGGCGCAAGCATCCGTTCCACGGGCAGGAGCGGATCATCCAGTTCTCGCTCGAGACGTTCGAGTACGAGAAGTACACGGGGCGGATCGAGGACGAGGTCACCACCCGCTCGTGATGAAGGCGATCGCCTTGATCGACGGCGAGCACTACGCGCCGGTCGTGCGCGCTGCGCTCGAGGAGCTCCCGTACGAGTTCGTCGCGGCGCACCTGGTCGGCGGCACCGAGAAGCTTCGCGGCGACGCGGACTACGGCGTCGAGGTCGCGCCCGACCTCAACGCCGCGCTCGCGGAGCTCCGGCCCGAGCTCGTGGTCGATCTCTCCGACGAGCCCGTGCTCGGCCCGCGCGAGCGGTTCCGGATCGCGAGCCGGGTGCTCGCTGCCGGCCTGCCGTACGTCGGCGCCGACTTCCGCTTCGACCCGCCCGAGCTGGAGCCGTTCCCGCTGCCCTCGATCGGGATCGTGGGCACCGGCAAGCGCGTCGGCAAGACCGCGATCACGGCCCACGCGGCTCGGCTCTACGCCCGCGAACGGGACGTCGTGGTCGTGGCGATGGGTCGCGGCGGGCCGCCTGAGCCGGAGGTGGCCGAGGTCGCACCCGACGTCGAAGCGCTCCTGGCACTGTCGCGGAGCGGCCGCCACGCCGCCTCCGACTACCTCGAGACCGCGGCCCTCGTCGGCGTCAAGACCGTCGGCTGCCGCCGCTGCGGGGGCGGCCTCGCCGGGTCGGTGGCGATCTCGAACGTCCACGAAGGCGCCCGGATCGCCGCCGAGCTGAGGCCCGAACTCGTGCTCTTCGACGGCAGCGGCGCCGCGATCCCGCCCGTCGAGACGGCGCGCCGGATCCTCGTCGTCAACGCCGCCACCGACCCGGACATTGCGACCGGGTACCTGAACGAGTACCGCCACCTCGTCTCCGATCTCGTCGTGCTGACCATGGCGGAGCGGGGGACGGGCTGGGAGGAGCTGCACGGTCGGGCGCTCGCTCTGGCGCCCAGAGGTGGTGGCGACGACGCTGCGCCCGCGGCCGGCCGCCGACGTCTCGGGCCGCAAGCTCGCGTTCTTCTCCACCGCGCCCGACGCGGCCCACGAGCTCTTCGCCGAGCACCTGGCGGCGGAGTACGGCGCCGACGTCGTCCACGTCTCCGGTTCCCTCGCCGACCGCGCCACGCTGCGCGCCGAGCTCGAGCGGGTCGAGGCGGACGTCTTCCTCGTCGAGCTGAAGGCGGCGGCGATCGACGTCGTCGCGGAGGCGGCGAGCGAGCGCGGCATCGAGGTGGTCCTCGCCGGCAGCGACGTCCAGACGGTCGACGGGCAGGACCTCGACGCCGAGCTGCTGCGGCTGGCCGCCGAGGTGATGGCGTGAGCGAACGGCGGAAGGGCGAGCGCAACCTGCTCGGCAGCGCCGAGTCGCCGTACTCGAAGGGGCTGATGTCCCGCGCGCTGACGGCGATCGGGCTGCGAGAGGACGAGGCCTACGAGCTGGCCCGGCGGACAGAGTCGGATCTGGCTCAGCGCGGTGAGGTCTCGGTCGACCTCGACCGCCTCGGCGAGCTGGCTACCGACCTGCTCGGGACCGAGCGCGGGCCGCGCACGGCCCGGCAGCTGCGGCGCTACCGCGACCTCCAGGAGCTCGACCTGCCGGTCATCATCCTCGTCGGCGGCGGCACAGGCACGGGCAAGTCGACCGTCGCCACGGAGGTGGCCTATCGGCTCGGGATCACGCGCGTGACCTCCACCGACTTCGTTCGCCAGACGATGCGGGCGTTCTTCGCGAAGGAGTTCATGCCCTCGATCCACTACTCGAGCTTCGAGGCCGGCCTCGGGCTGACGAAGGCCGAGGAGGAGGAGTCGGGCGACGCGGCGCTGCTCGGCTTCCTCGACCAGACGAGGAACGTGCTCACCGGAGTCGAGGCGGCGCTGCAGCGGGCGCTCGACGAGGGCTGGTCGATGGTGCTCGAGGGCGTCCACCTCGTTCCCGGGATGATCACGACGGAGCTTCAGGGCGCGCTCGTCGTCCAGTGCGTGCTGGCGATCCAGGACGAGGAGATCCACAAGACCCACTTCTGGATCCGCGACGCCACCTCCGAGGGTGTCCGCCCGGTCGACCGCTACATCGCCGGGATGCCGGAGATCCGGATGATCCAGGAATACGTGCTCGATCGCGCCCGCCGCAACGACGTGCCGGTGATCGAGAACGAGTCGCAGAACGCCGCGATCGGCGCCGTCATGAACCTCGTCCTCGAGCAAGCCGAGCGCGTGGCGCGCGCGGTGCGGGGATGATCGTCCCGTGAGCGACACGCCGTTGGAGATCTGCCCCTGCGTCCTCTTCGCGCGAGCAACCGAGTGGGCGGCTCTCGCCGGGGCTCGCTGGCTCGGCCGCGACGACCAGGACGCCGCCGAGGAAGCGGCCGAGGTCGCGATGCTCGCCGGCCTGACCGAGCTGCCGATCAGCGGCACCGTCGTCATCGGCCCGGACGACGGCGACGTCCTGACGATGGGCTCCGCGGTCGGAGCGGGCGGGGAGGCGTTCGACCTCGCGGTCGACCCGCTCGAGGGCCGCGGCGTCGTCGCGCGCGGCGGCACGGGCGCGATGTCGATGCTCGCGGTCGGCCCGCCCGGGTCGCTGCTGAAGCTTCCGGACATGTACATGCGCCGGATGGCGGTCGGTCCGCGCGCGCGTGACCGGATCGACCTGACGAAGCCCGTGGCCGACAACGTCGCCGCCGTCGCCGATGCGTTCGGCCGCAACGCGAACGACATCACCGCGCTCGTGCTCGATCGCCCGCGGCACCACGACCTGATCGAGGAGATCCGCGGTGCCGGTGCTCGGATCAAGCTGATCCAGGACGGGGACGTGACCGCCTCGATCTCGGCCGCGATCCGCGGCACGAACGACCACCTCGCCGTGGGGATCGGGGGCACGCGCCAGGCGGTGCTCTCCGCCGCCGCGCTGCGCTGCCTCGGCGGGGAGCTGCAGGCGCAGCTGTGGCCGACGACCCGCGCCGAGATCGACGCCGCGACCGAGTACGGGATCGAGGACGTCAACCGCGTCTTCACCTCCGAGGACCTCGCTCCGGGCGAGGTGATCGTGGTCGCGACCGGCGTCTCGAACGGCGACCTCCTCCGCGGCGTCCGCTTCCTCACCGACAGCGCCCGCACGCACTCGCTCGTGATGTGCATGCGCTGCAACTGGGTTCGCTTCTCCGAGAGCATCCACTTCTTCGCCCGCGACCGGAAAGAGGAAGTGCGCCTGCTCGGGTGACGTGCCGACTACACTGGCGCCGTGGTCGACCGCGCCGAGATCGTCAACGCACTCCACACCGTCGAGGATCCCGAGCTCGGGATGGACATCGTCGAGCTCGGCCTCTTCTACGACGTCGAGATCGACGGGCCCAAGGTCAAGGTGATCCACACGCTCACCTCGATGGGCTGCCCGGCGGGGCCGATGATCCAGGAGGACATCCACAACGCGACCGCCGCGGTCGACGGGGTGGAGGAGGTCGAGGTCGAGCTGACCTTCGACCCGCCGTGGACGCCGGACAAGATGTCCGACGACGCGAAGTTCATCCTCGGCTTCGGGTAGGTGTTCGTGCGCTGATTTCGGTGCCGAGCAGGGCGCCCTGTCGACGCCTTGCCCGGCAGCCGCGCTTACAGGTTCTGAACGTTCGTGTTGCCCGCTTCTCGGTGCCTACGCGGTCGGTACGACCTCCGGAGGCTTGGCGAACAGCCTGAACGCGGGTTCGACGCCGCTCAGCGTGCCGCCCATCGTGAGGATCGCGAACCCGAACCCGGCCAGCAGCAGCGCAACTCCGACGACGATGCCGAAGAGCGACAAGGACTCGGCCATGTAGCTCGCGTTGAGCGCGGTCCCGAGTGCCGTCGCGGTCACCCACGTCTCGCGTGCGGGGTTGCCCATGGGGTTGCCGTCCGACCGGAGCGCCAGCTCGGAATCGTTTGTTCCCTTCCCATCCGCAGTTGCGAAACGCGGCAGCTGCGAATACGTCAGCCCGCCAGAGGCTTCGAGCGCGTGAATACGCATGTAGCCGGCGAAGGCGCGTGCTTCCGCGCCGGTGTCGATCGTCTTCCCGGCCACGCTGAGCGTCGGGAAGCTTGTGCTCGCCGGCAGCCCGGCCTCCAGTGCCGCCGCCTTGATCAGCACGGGTGTCATGTCGTCGGAGCCGACGATGTTCTCCTGGCTCAGGCTCTGCTGAACCGTGTTGCGTCCGTTCACGCCCATCACGATCGCGGCGACTCCGAATGTGATCAGGACGGCGGCGGACGCGAATCCGCCGATCGCAAGTAGCTTGCGCATCTCGTTCCTCCAACCTCGGTCTTGCAGGGCAGGCACCCGAACGGGCGCCTGCGGCGCTCAGGGCCAGGAGGGACAGACGGAGAGGACGGTGCAGAGCCTCGGCGGCATCAATGCTGGAGCGAAACGCGCCCAGTCAACGTAGCAGCGATCGGTGCCGGCGGCTGCGGCGCGGTTAAGCCGCGGTTCCTGCGGGCAGCCGCCGGGCGTCGACCAGAGCGCTCTGGATCGCGGCGACGATCGCGTCCGGATCTGCTCCCTTCTGCAGGTAGCTTCGGGCGCCGAGGGCGATCACCTCGCCGGCGACGGTGGCCTCGGCGAAGCCGGAAAGGACGACGATCTGGGCGTCGGGTGCGACGCGTCGCAGATCCGGCAGGGCTTCCAGGCCGCTGCGGTTCGGCATCGCGAGGTCGAGCAGGATCACGTCGGGCTGGAGTCGCGTCGCTTCGAGGACGGCTTCGTCGCCGTCTGCGGCTTCACCGGCGACGCGAATGCCTACGGCGGCGTCGATGACGACGCCGAGCAAGACGCGCATTGCCGCGTTGTCGTCGCAGAGGAGCACGGTGGCGTCGGGCGGGTCGTCGGGTGCGGGTGGTTCGTCGCTCATGGCGCGGCAGACGCCGAGTCGCGGATGAGGTCGTGGAGCGGCACGCCTTGTCGTCGCAGGTCATCGAGTGACTTGCTGACGACGGCGCGGGTGTTTTCCAGCGCGAGGAGCAAGGCGGCTCGCGATTCCTCGGGGCGGTCGAGCTCGAGGGCGAGGTGCGCGACGGAAAGTGCCTGCACGACGCCGTCATGGAGTTCGAGCAGCTGCCGCTGCTGGGACTGGGTGCGCTCCGACTGTCGCAGCGTGTCCGCGTTCCGGCGGTCGAAGGCTCCTTGCAGGTGCTGGTACTCGCCGAACCTGCGCAGGGTGATGTCGATCGCGCTCTGCAGCTCTTCCGGCCTGCTGTCGACGATGTAGGCGAAGACGCCGCGTGATGCGGCCTCGTTCACCCAGTCGCCGTCGTAGGTCTCGAGCAGCGCGATCACGGGACAGAACGCCTCCGAGACGATCTCGGAGATCAGGTGCAGCGCGTGCTCGGCACTCGCACCGAGCCCGACCAGGGCGACGTCGGGTCGCTCGCGTGCTGTCACCCCGGCCACGTCGGAAACGTGGATCTCGCGTGCGATCACCTCGTGTCCGAGCCCGGTCACGACCTGGGCGAGTAGCTCCAGACGATCGGAGCGCTGATTCGCGATCAAGACGCGCAGGTGATGAATCCCGTCCATGCGTACCTTCCGGTATTCGGACAGGGCACGAGAACGGGCGCAAAGGTGGTGCTGCTCGCCTAAGAGGGCGTCTCGCCTGACAACAAGATCGTACCACGGCGCACAAGAACCACCACCCTGACAAGTGAGTTTCCTTCGCGTCGTCTGGCGCGGTTGCAACGCTTGGAGCCGGTGATCCGCGCAACGACTTCCCGGCATTCGCAGCTGCCGAGCACTCCGGCCTGGCGCGACCGGCTGGCGTTGGCCGCCGTGGCGGGAGTGGCGGTGACCTTCTCGGCGCTCGTGGACGTCCACGCGCGGCTCCATCGCTGGGCCGACCGGCACGAGCCGTACGACCCGTACCGGCTGCTCCCAGTCGTCGTCGGCATCGCCGTCGTCACGGTCGCCTACCTGATCGCGACCCGCCGGCGGCTCGCGCAGGAGGTGGCGGTCCGGCAGGAGCGCGAGCACGCCCTCACCGAGGCGCTGCGCACGATCGACGTGCTCTCGGGGCTGCTCGCGATGTGCGCCTCGTGCAAGCGGATCCGGGACGACGACGGGGAGTGGGAGCCCGTCGAGGCGTACCTGCAGCGGCACGGCGACGTGTCGGTAAGCCACGGCCTCTGCCCCACGTGCGTGACGCGTCTCTACCCCGACTATCGAGAGGGCCTGAGCGCTAGCCGGGGATCGTGAGCACGATCTTGCCGAGCTGCTCGCCGCGCTCGAGCCGCTCGTGCGCGGCGCGGATCTCGGAGAGCGGGAACGTCGAGTCGATGTGCACGCGCGCGCGCGCCGAGCGGACGAGCTCGTACGCGCCGAGGAAGTCGTCGCGGGTGCCCATCGTCGAGCCGTAGACCGTCAGCTGCTTCCACCAGAAGCGGTGCAGCTGGGCCGGCGGGTTGGGGCCGGTCGTCGCTCCGCAGACCGTGACGCGGCCGCCGGGCTTGACCGCCGACAGCGTGTCCTTCCACGTCGCCTCGCCGACCGTCTCGACGACGAGGTCGACGCCGCCGAGCTCCTTCGCGGCAGCCGCCGCTTCGGCGTGGGGGACAGCAAGGTCGGCGCCCCATTCACGCGCGCGCTCGAGCTTCGCCTCGGAGCCGGAGGTGACGAGCGTCTTGGCGCCGAGCGCGCGGGCGATCTCGAACGCGGCCGTGGCCACACCGCCGCCGATGCCCCAGATCAGGACCCACTCTCCCGCCTGCAACCCGGCGCGCGTCACGAGCATGCGGAAGGCGGTCTCGTAGACGAGCGGGAACGCGGCCGCGACCTCGAACGTGATCGCATCGTCGAGCGGGAACACGTTGGTCTCCGGTACCGCGATCAGCTCCGCGTGCGTTCCGTCCGTGTGCTCGCCGATGACCGTGATCGTGCTCCCGTGCTCGAGGCCGGGGTTGATGACCACGCGCTCGCCGGTGTCGACACGGATGCCGGCGCCGTCGGCCCCCAGGATCCGCGGCTTCGGGACGGAAGGGAGCCCCTTCCGGACCCAGAGGTCGAGGTGGTTGAGCGAGGCCGCCCGCAGCGAGACGAGCACCTCTCCGGGCGCCGGCTCGGGGTCGGGAACCTCCTCGTACCGGAGCACGTCTGGGCCGCCGTCTTCGTGGATGCGGACAGCCCGCACGGGCACAATCCTGCCATGACCGCCGCCGAGCTGAACCGGTTGGGCGAGGAGCTCGGCCTCGACGCGGTCGGCGCCGCCGCCGCCGCGCCGTACGAGGAGACCGAGCGCCACATCCGCGACCGCAAGCAGCGTGGGCTCTTCGCGACGATGGGCTTCACGACCCGCCGGCCTGAGGTCTCTTGCCATCCCGAGCGGCTCTCCCGGGCGCGCGTAGCGTGATCTCGGCCGCGCTCTGCTACTGGGCCGATGCGGACCAGCCGGGGCCGGGGGAGGGGCGGCTCGCGCGCTACACCTGGTCCGACCGCTACGCCGAGCTGCGCGAGAAGCTGGACGCGCTCGGACGTGCGCTCGGCGGGTCGTACCGCGTGCTCGTCGACGAGAACGACCACGTCGACCGCGAGGCGGCGGCACGGGGCGGGGTCGCCTTCTACGGCAAGAACACGCTTGCGATCACGCGCCGCCACGGGTCGTGGGTGGTGCTCGGGACGCTCGTGAGCGATCGGGAGGTCGAGCCGGCCACACCGCTCGACGCCGGCTGCGGCTCCTGCACGCTCTGCATCGACGCCTGCCCGACCGACGCTCTCGACGAGCCCGGCACGCTCGACTCGACCCGCTGTCTCTCCTACTGGACGCAGGCTCCGGCGGCGATCCCGGAGACCTACCGGTCCGAGCTGGGGAACGTCGTCTACGGCTGCGACATCTGCCAGGACGTCTGTCCGTGGAACCGCGGCGTCGAGAGGCGGCGGGCAGGGACGCAGCCGCCCGAGGGCGCAGAGCCAACGGTCTCGCTGCTCGAGTGGCTCGAGGGGGACGCGGACGGGCTCGTCGCCCGGTACGACCGGCTCTACGTCCCCCGCAACGACGCACGTTGGCTGCGGCGGAACGCCCTCGTCGCGGCCGGCAACGTCGGCGGACCGGCCGAGCGCGGCGCGGTCGCGGCGTACGCGGAGGACGACGACGAGATGTTGCGCGAGCACGCCGAGTGGGCGCTCGCACGCATCGACGCACGGAGCGGATCGTGACCCTGATCCGCAGCCTCTCGTTCGTGCGGCTCGCGCTCGTGCCGCTCGCGCGTCCTCAAGATCCTGCTCGACCGCGAGGACTTCCCGACGGTGGGCTACGAGCGGGCGGCGTGGGCGCTGCTCGCACTCCACCTCGCCATGGCGCTCGTTCTGATCGCGCTCGCCTACCGCTGGCGGGCGCGACTGCGCTACCTCGCCGTTTTGAACGTGGCCACCGACCTCGCCCTCACCTCGGCGCTGATGTTCGTCTTCGCGTGGGAGCCGGCGCAGCCGCTGCGGGCGCTCCACTTCCTCGTCGTCCTCGAGGCGGCCCTGTTCTTCCGCCTGGTCGGCGGGACGGCCGCGGCGCTCGCCACGGGGCCGATCCTGCTCGCGCTGGACGTTTGGCGGGACGAGGAGTTCGAGATCCCGATCCGCTACGACGCGCTGGTGCTGCGCGTGGTCGTCGCGCTGGCACTCGGCGCGGTCGTCGGCCGGCTCGTGGACATGGAGCGGGGCCAGGCGAGAGACGCGGACGAGCGTGCCGCCGAGGCGGAGCGCCTGCGCGACGAGCTCGGCCGCCGCGTCGACTTGCTCGAGGCGACGAGCCGCGCGTCGCGGGCGCTCGGGTCGTCGCTGGATCTCGACGACGCGTTCGCGGCGTTCGTGCGTGAGCTGCGCAGCGTGCTGCCCTTCGACCGCGCAGCGATCCTGCTCGCCGACGGCGGCGGCGCGCGCGTGATGGCGACCGCGGGCGTGGGCGCGAAGGAGTTCCTCGAGCCCGGGACGTCGATCACGGTACCGGGGTCGATCCTCGAGGACGTGATCGAGGGCGGCCGCACGATCTACCGCGAGAACATCGCCGAGCAGCGGTACCCGGAGGAGGCCGGTCTGCTGGCGCTCGGGATCAGGGCGACGGGTCCTGGCACCGCTGCAGCTCGGCTCACGTTCGATCGGGGCGCTGGCGATCTCCCGCAAGGAGGTGGCGTCGTTCGGCGAGGAGGAGATCGGCCTCGTAACGCTGCTCGCGCGGCTCGTCGCGACGGCGGTCCAGAACCTGCGCACGTACGAGGCCGAGCGCGCGACCGTCGACGAGCTGCGTCGCCTGTCCTCGCTTCGCGCCGACTTCGTCTCGCTCGTCTCGCACGAGCTGCGCAGCCCGATGGCGGCGGTGATCGGCTCGGCGCGGACGCTCCAGGCACGCTGGCGCGAGCTCAGGCCCGAGCAGCGGGAGGCGTTCCTCGCGGTGATCGCGGACGAGACGTCGCGCCTGTCGGCGCTCGTCGGCGACGTGCTCGACACGTCGAGGATCGAGGCCGGCACGTTCGGCTACCGATTCGGCGACGTCGATCTGGCCGACGTCCTGCGCGAATCGGTCGCGTCGGCCGAGATCGGCCAGGACGAGGTCCGGCTGACCACCGACTTCCCCGCCGGGCTTCCGAGCGTGCGCGGCGACGCCGAGCGGCTTCGGCAGCTCGTCGACAACCTGATCTCGAACGCGATCAAGTACTCCGACTCGGGTGGCGAGGTGCAGGTCGACGCACGGACCGACGACGGGCACGTGCTCGTGCGCGTACGCGACTCGGGGCCGGGCATCCAGCACGAGCACCAGGCTCAGATCTTCGAGAAGTTCGGTCGCGCCGGCGGCTCGAACAAGCCGGGAACGGGTCTCGGGCTCTTCCTCGCGCGCTCGTTCGCCGAAGCCCACGGCGGCTCGCTGCACGTCGAGTCGGAGCCCGGCGAGGGCGCCCTCTTCCTGCTGCGGCTGCCGCTCTCCTAGCCGGGCAGCTTGACGCGAGAGAGCCGCAGCTCCTTGACGAGCTGAGCGGCGCGCTTCGCGATCGCGGGCCGCAGGTCGGCGGGCTCGAGCACCACCGCCTCGCCGCGGTCGGCCAGGATCTCGCCGACCAGCCAGTCGCGCGAGCCGACGCGCAGGGTCGCGAGTGCCGAGCCGTCGGTCAGCCGCGTGGCGCCGCGCTCGACCCGATAGCGGGCGACCGGCTTGCCGTAGCGGACGCGGACCTGGTGCGCGTCCTCGAGGAAGTGCGGGTCGAAGCCGTCGCGCGGCTCGAAGACGTCGTCCGTGAGACGGGCCGAGCGCATCCGGTCGAGCCGGAACGAGCGCTCGCCGTCGGACGAGCGGTCCCAGGTGTGGATGATCCAGTTCGGCAGCACGCGCTCGAAGGTGTAGGGCTCGACGAGGCGCTCGGACGGGGTCTCCTCGCCCTCCTTGAGGTAGTCGATCGCGACGACGCGTCGCTCGGCGATGCCGCGGGAGAGCGTCGCGACGAGCTCCTCCTCGTCCAGCTCCGCGCGCGGCTCGGGGGTCTGGTGGTCCTCGAACTGGCCGAAGGTCTCCTCGAGCTTCTTCCGGACGCGGTCGAGCGGGGTGTGCACCTGCGCCGCGATCGACGGGCCGACGATGTCGAGCGCGAGCCTGATCGCACGGGCCTCGAGCGGCGTCAGGCGCGGCGCCAGCCGGAAGACGTCGCCGTAGAGCTCCTTGTCGACCCGAACCGTGTCGCCGTCCAGCTCGGCGTAGACCGTGTAGCAGCCGCCTCCGAAGTTGACGAGGTTGAGGAGCGACAGGTGATCCTGCAGCTCCTCGCGCGGGATGTGGAAGCGCTCGGCGAGGTCGTCGGCGTCGAGCTCCGCGTCGCGTCCCTCGCCGCACGCGGCGAGGAGGTAGGCGAGCAGCGCCTGGAGGACGCCGAAGCGCTCCGGCGCGACGGGTGGGGCGGGCCGATCGGCGCCGTCGTGCAGGATCTCGACGTTCTTCTCGCGCGCCAGCTTCGGCGGCTCGGCCTCGTGCGCCTCCCGCACGCGCCTCAGACCTTCGGCGCACGCGGTCCGGAGCTCGTCGGGCTCGAGCGGGACGGCGCGCCCGTTCTGGCGCAGCACCCAGCCGGCGAGCGGCTCGATCGCGGCGTACTCCGTCTCGAAGACGCCGTCGACGAGCGCGCCGGCCTCGCGCAGCGTGCGGTGAACCCACCAGGCGGTGTCGCCGGTGACCTCGACCTTCGCCGTGCCCTGCACCGGCCCGTGCTGCCAGTCCTCGCCGACGCGGTAGGCGTCGACGTCGAAGTCGGCCGGGAGCTTGAAGTCGCGCTCACGGCGGGTGGCGAAGCGGATGTCGCTGCGGATCCTGGAGACGCGGAAGGTGCGCACGTCGCCGTTGTCGAGATCTTGGCCGACGACGTACCAGGTGCCCCGATCGCGCCGCAGCGCGTAGGGATTCAGCGTCCGCTCGCGGGTCTGGTCGCGCCGCGGCGACCAGTAGCTGAACTTGATCGTCCGCTGCTTGGAGATCGCCGACTCCAGCTTCGAGAGCCGGCCGGCCATCTCGGGCGAGTAGTCCGGGTCGCGCACCTGGACGCTCGCGGCCGTCTCGGTCGGCGCGTCGTCGAACCCGGGCCGGCCGAGCGCCAGGTTCTGGAGGGCGAGCCGCAGCGGCTCCGCGTACGCGAACGTCCCTTCGAGCATGTAGAGCGCCGTCTGCAGGGCGGCGAGCTCGTCGTCGTCGAGCTCGAGCTCGTCGAGGAAGTAGTTCTCCGAGCGGAGCGTGTAGAGCTCCTCGCCGGTGAACTCGTCTCGCTGCGAGTGGAGGGGGACGCCGAGGGCGATCAGCTCGGCGCGGTCGGAGTAGAAGCGGCGTGCGAAGGCCTCGTCGGACATCTCCGAGTAGCCCTCGACGTTGCCCTTCACGTCGCGCGCGGTCAGCGGCCGCCGTTCCGCCATCAGGAACGCGACCAGCGAGAGCTGGCGGATCAGCTTGTCGGTGTCGTGCGACACGGGGGCGAGCTTATCGGCTCGCTGCCGCTGCTACGCCGCCGCGAGGCTGCGTTCGAGATGCTGATGCGAGGGGCAGTAGTCGCGCTCGGGCAGCGGTGTGCGCTGGCACGGCTTGCCCTTGCGCGTCGTCGCGCGACAGCGGGCGACGCCGCCGTCGAGCGCTCCGGCCTCGAGCTGCTCCTCGATGAACGCGACGGCGGCGCCGACGCCTTCCTTGACCGCCCAGGCGACCTGCGCCTGCGCCGTGATCGGGAAGAACCGCCTGATGTCCTGGAAGAGCGCCCGGTCCGGCTTCGCGAAATAGTGAGGATCCGCAGCGAGCCGCTCCATCGTCTGCTCGCACTGCTCGAGCACCGATCGCCTCGATTCCAGCTGGACGGAAGACTCGGCGTACGGGTCGATCAGATCCTTGATCGACCGATAAATCGCTCGCGAATACTGATACATGCAGGCCTGCAATTGCACGAGTTGGGCTTCCATCTGTGCGGTCATCGCTCCCTGTTCTTTGCCGCGTTCAGGCCGAAAATGAGGTCTCGGCGGGGGGTATCGGCACGAAGTATACGGACTTCGGGTGCTGTTACAAAGTCGCTTACATAAGTTTTCGGAAGTGGAAACGCCCGAGCGCGCGGCGTCGCCCGTTGCGAGGCCAGTGCCCGCTCCCCAATCTCTTTACACCTGGTCGCTAGGGAACGATCTCACGTTGGTACGCGCTTGGGAAGACCGTTCGCGCCCGCTGGAGCGCCGACGATGCCTCCGCCTCGCTTCCGTAGACGCCCTGGAAGACGACGTAGTAGCCCGGATGCAGGCTTGCGTATTGCGACGAATCGAGCACGCCGACGCGCCGGAGGCCGCCGTCGCGCGCCTTCTTCGCCTGCGCCGCGGCCGCGTCGCGGCCGTTCGTCTGCGGGAGCGAGAGGAGCACGATCGTCCAGCCCCGCTCCCCGCGGGGCCACGCGACCGTGGCCGGGTTGGCGGGACGGGGCGGCGCCGTCGTCGTTGCCGGCTCGGTCGTCGGAGCGGCCGTCGTGGTCGGTGCGGTCGTCGGCTCGGGTGCCGTCAGCGTCGGGGTGCCGCCGGTGATGGTGAGGCTGCCACCCGTCGCGGTCGGGATCGCCTCCGGCTCCTCGCCGTCCGCCGAGATGGCGATCGCGGCCCCCGTGCCGAGGACGGCGATCACGAGCCCGAGCAGGGCGGGCAGCAGCCACGCGCCGGCCCAGTCGTGGCGCTCGGACACGGTCGTCGAGGCTCGGGCGACCGGGCCCGAGGGCCCGCGGACGAGCCGCTGGCCGCACTCGAGGCAGTACTCCTGACCCGGTTGCACCGCTGCGTCGCAGCGCGGGCAGCGCTGCTCCCCGGCGGCGCTCATCTCGCGTCCGCCGCAGCGTCCGCGACGGGCCGGCCGCAGGTCGCGCAGAAGTGCGAGCCCCACAGCAGCGGCGCGCCGCACTCGCAGCGCGCGGTCCTGGGAACGCCCCGGACCGGCTGAGCGGTTCCGAGGAGCACGTCGAGCTCGTGGATCCGGGCTTCGAGCCCGATCAGCTCGGCGCAGCGCTCGAGCAGGAGGTCCTCGCGGAACCGGTCGCGGCGGTACATCTCGAGCGAGAGCCCGCCGAGGTCGCGCAGCTTCTGCTCGCGCAGGCGCAGGAGCGCGCGGCGCTCACGTCGGAGCTCGCTCGCCGGCGGGGCCGGACGGCGCCGTGGGCGGGCGGCGTCCCGGCGCAGGAGTCGCTGCAGGGGCGGAAGGCGCACCACGCGGCCGAGTGTACTGACCGCTTCGGAGCGTCTCAGAGCTCGACGACGACGAGCCGGTCCTCGGTGAACTCGCGCACCGAGTAGGCCGGTCCCTCGCGCGTGTTGCCGGAATCCTTGACGCCGCCGTACGGCATCTGGTCGGCCCGGAAGGTCGGTGCCTCGTTCACCGTCACGCCGCCGAACTCGAGCCGCTGCGCGGCAGCGAGGGCGGACTTCAGGTCGCGGGTGAAGATCCCCGCCTGCAGGCCGTAGCGCGTTCCGTTGGCGAGCTCGATCGCCTCGTCGAGCGTGTCGTAGGAGCTGATCGTGCAGACGGGCCCGAACACCTCCTCGCACGAGACCTTCAGCTCCGGGGCGGCGTTCGCGATCACCGTCGGCTGCAGCAGCTCGACTCCGTCGCCGACGTCGGTGAGCGCGCCGCCGGTGAGGACGTCCGCGCCGGCGCTCCGCGCCTCCTCGATCCAGGCGAGCACCCGCTCGCGTGCATCGCGGTCGATCAGCGGCCCGACGTCGGTGGCCTCGTCCGCCGGGTCGCCGACGACCAGAGCTTCCACCTTCGGGACGAGGAGCGAGACGAGCTCGTCGTACGCCTCCCGCTGGACGTAGATCCGCTGCACCGAGATGCAGCTCTGGCCGGCGAAGGAGAACGCGTTCGCGGCGAGCCTCGTCGCCACGTCCTCGAGGTCGGCGTCCGCCTCGACGATCACCGGTGTCGCGTTCCCGAGCTCGAGCTTCACGCGCTTGCGCGGAGCCCGCTCGGCGAGCTTCCAGCCGACGTCGCCGGAGCCGGTGAAGGTGATCGCGCGTACGCGCTCGTCGGCGACCAGCACGTCGCCGATCTCGGACGCCGGCCCGACGAGCACGTTGAGCCATCCGGGCGGGAGCTCAGCCTCCGCCATCATCTCGGCGAGCAGCAGCGCCGAGAACGGCGTCTGCGAGGCGGGCTTGAGCACGACCGCACAGCCGGCGGCCAGCGCGGGGGCGAGCTTGTGCGCGACCAGGTTGAGCGGGAAGTTGAACGGTGAGATCGCGCCGACGACCCCGAGCGGCTGCCGTAGCGTGAATGCAAGCTTCCCGGCGCCGGCCTGCGAGGCGTCCATCGGCACCATCTCGCCCGCGAGCTTTCGCGCCTCGACGGCGGCGAAGGTGAAGGTCGACATAGCCCGGGACGCCTCGACCTTGGCGGCCTTGAGCGGCTTGCCGGCCTCGGCGGAGATGGTCTGAGCCGCCTCAGCGTGGCGGCGTCCGAGCTGCCCCGCGACGCGAACGAGGATCTCCGCGCGCTTGTGCGCCGGGAGCGGCTCCCGCATCGCCGCCTCGGCTGCGTCGACGGCGCGGCGCGCCTCGGCGGCGCCCGCTTTCGCAACCCGGCCGACCACCTCGCCCGAGTAGGGGGAGCGCACTTCGACCCAGTCGCCGGTCTCGACCCACTCCCCGCCGATCAGGAGTCGCTTCTCGGCCGCTGTTGCCGCCATGCCGCCAGTCTATGAGACTCCCTTCGTGCTCGACATCCCCGACGTCAGGTACGCGAAGAGCGGCGACATCTCGGTCGCATACCAGGTCGCGGGCAGCGGCCCGCAGGACATCGTCTTCCTGCCGTTCCTCTCGAACCTGTACTCGCTCTGGCAGCTGCCGGTGTTCGCCGCCGGCAGCAGGCGGCTCGCGGGGTCGTCACGGCTGATCCTCGTCAACACGCGCGGGATGGGCCTCTCCGACCGGCCCCGTGGCCTGACGATCGAGACGCGGATGGACGACGTGCGTGCGGTGATGGACGACGTCGGGAGCGAGCGCGCGACCGTGCTCGGGTGGGCCGAGACGAGCAACACCTGCGTCGTCTTCGCGGCGACGTACCCGGAACGGGTCGAGCGGTTGATCCTCTACGCGCCGTATGCGCGAGGCACCCGCTCGGACGACCACCCGTGGGGGCCCACGCGGGACGAGGCGCTGGCCGATCTGGCGGAGGCCCGCGAGCGCTTCGGTGATCGTGAGTACCTCGAGGCCTTCGGGCGGCGGATGAACCCGCAGTGGGCGGACGATCCCGACTACATCGAGTGGTTCGTCTGGAACCACCGGCTCTCGTCGAGCCCGGCGTCCTACGTCGAGTTCCGCCGCATGACCATCGACACGGACGTCAGCGACGTGCTGCCGGCCGTCCGCGTCCCGACGCTCGTGCTCTCGAAGCCCCACATGCACGAGTGGGCCGGCCACGTGGCGAGCCTGATCCCGGGCGCGCGCGACGTGGTGGTTCCGGGCATGGGCGCATCGCTGCACGAGAACGACGTCGCCCTCGAGGCGATCGAGTCGTTCATGCGCGACGAGGCTCCGCTCGACATCCCCAACACCGTCCTCGCGACGCTGCTCTTCACCGATCTCGTCGGCTCGACGCAGCTAGCGGCGGAGATCGGCGACAGTCGCTGGCGGTCGCTGCTCGAGCAGCACAACGCCGCGGTCCGGCGCGAGCTCTCCCGCTACGGCGGCGTCGAGCTGGACACGGCGGGGGACGGGTTCTTCGCCAGCTTCGACGGCCCCGCGCGCGCGATCGCGTGCGCTCGGGCGATCGTCGCCGCCATGTCTCCGCTCGGGCTGGAGGTCCGGATCGGTCTCCACACGGGCGAGTGCGAGCGCGTGGGGGAGAAGCTCGCGGGCCTGGCGGTGAGCGTCGGCGCACGTGTCTCGGCCGCGGCCGCCGCGGGCGAGGTGCTCGTCTCGGGGACCGTGCGCGACCTCGTCGCCGGCTCGGGCTTCACCTTCGAGGATCTCGGTGAGCGGGAGCTCAAAGGCGCGGGCTCGTGGCGGCTCTTCCGGGTGGTAGCGTGACCGTCGTGAGCGACGCGCTGATCGTCGACGCCGTTCGGAGCCCGATCGGGCGGCGGAACGGCTCGCTCGCAGGCACGCGCGGCGACGAGCTCGCGGGCCAGGTGCTCAACGGCCTCGTGGGCCGGCACGACCTCGATCCGGCCGAGGTCGAGGACGTGCAGATGGGCTGCGTCACGCAGATCGGCGAACAGGGCTGGAACATCGGCCGGATGGCGCCGATGGTCGCCGGCTGGCCGGAGACCGTCTGCGGCACGACCGTCGACAGACAGTGCGGATCCTCGATGCAGACGAACTTCAACGCCGCGGCGGCGATCTGGGCGGGGCAGCTCGACGTCGTCGTCTCGGCCGGCGTCGAGATGATGTCGCGGGTGCCGATGGGCTCGAACGGAGGCGACCTCTCGGACAAGCTGACCGAGCGGTGGCAGATCGTCCCGCAGGGGATCTCGGCCGAGGCGGTCGCGTCGGAGTGGAACCTGTCGCGCGAGGCCCTCGACGCGTACTCGCTCGAGTCGCACCGGCGCGCGATCGCGGCGATCGACGAGGGCCGCTTCGAGAACGAGATCGTGCCCGTCGAGGTGGGCGCGGCAGGTGCTGCCGTCCTGTTCGCGGTCGACGAGGCGCCGCGGCGCGACACATCGGCCGAGAAGCTCGCGTCGCTGCAGCCTGCGTTCGTCCCCGACGGCGTCGTCACCGCGGGGAACTCGAGCCAGATCGTCGACGGCGCCGCCGCGGTGCTGGTGACGAGCGAACGTGCGGCGTCGAGGCTGGGGCTCGAGCCGCGCGGCCGGTTCGTCTCCTTCGGCCTCTCCGGGGTCGACCCGCATCGGATGCTGCACGGCAACCCGGAGGCCTGCCGGAAGGCGCTCGAGAAGGCGGGTCTCGGCTGGGACGACATCGCGGTCGTCGAGGTGAACGAGGCGTTCGCGTCGGTCGTGCTCCAGTTCGCAAAGGACGCCGGGCTCGAGGAGCGCTTCGACGACATCAACCCGAACGGCGGCGGAATCTCGCTCGGCCACCCGCTCGGGGCGACCGGTGCCCGCGTCACCGCGACGCTCCTGAACGAGCTCGAGCGCCGCGAGGCGCGCTACGGGATCGCGTGCATGTGCATCGGCTTCGGCCAGGCGATCGCGGCCGTGATCGAGCGCATCTGAGCCAGCACTGGCTGCTCGTCCGCGGTCGCGGCGAGCGGCCGCTGCCGCAGACCGGCTTCACGCTCGACCGCCACTCGTCGACGCGGCGGCCGACGGTGGCGAAGGGCGATCTCGCCGTCTGCTACGCGAGTGTGTGGCAGGCCGTCTTCGCCGTCGTCGAGGTGACGACGGGTCCGGAGGAAGATCCCGAGCGCGACCGGTGGCGCTGGTCGTTCGGGATCCGCCCGCTCGTCGCGCTGGACGACCTCGACCGCTCGATCCCGGCCGAGGAGGTCGGCGTCTTCCCGAGCTCGATCTGGCGCCATTCGTACATCCGGCTCACCCGGGAGCAGTTCGAGGCCGCGCGGGAGGCGATCGTCAGACGGGCGTAGGGGCGAGCGACGCCCCGACGTCGGCGCACACTTCGGCCGCGACCTCGGCGAAGGCCCGTGCAGCGGGGGAGCGGTGGCGGTCGCGGTGCCACGCGAGTGAGATTCGCCTCGGCGGGATCTCCGGATCGAGCTCGAGCACGCGCACGCGCTCGTCCCTCGGGTCTGTTGCGAGCAGCGGCACGAGCGCGACGCCGAAGCCGGCGCCGACGAGGCCCTGCACAGTGCCGTTGTCGTCCGAGCGGAAGGCGACGTCGACCCCGACGCCGCGCTGCGAGAGCTCCCCCTCCGCGAGCGAGGTGCTGCGGCAGGCGCGGTTGCCGATCAGAGTCAGGTCGCCGACGTCGGCGAGGCCCGCCCGCGTCAGCTCCGCGAGCTCGTGCTCGGCGGGGACGAGCAGGACGTAGGGGTCGGCGAGGAGCTCGAGTGCGTCGAACGGGCCCTCGAGGAGCGGCGGCATCGCGAAAGCGAGATCGAGCTCGCCCCGTTCGACGAGCCGGAGCAGCTCCTCGTCGGACGCCGACTCCGTCAGCTCGATCTCGACGTGCGGCCACGAGGCCGTGAAGCGGCGCATGACGGCGGGGAGCACGCGCGCGCCCACGCTCTGGAACGTGCCGATTCGAAGCCGTCCACCGTGACCCTGCGAGAGCGCCGCCATGTCGGCCTGCGCGGCGTGGAGACGGGCGACGATCGCCTCGGCGTGACGGAGGAGCAGTCGGCCCGCTTCGGTGAGCGAGACCGCGCGCGGTCCGCCGGGCCGCTCGAGCAGCCGCTCGCCGACGAGCCGCTCGAGCGTCTGGATCTGCTGGCTGATCGCCGACTGCGTGTAGCCGAGCGACGCGGCGGCGCGGCCGAACGAGCCCTCGCGGGCAACCGCCTCCAGCGCCGCGAAGTGGCGTACCTCGACTCCGAGCCAGCGATCAGGTTCCATGATCGAATCGAACACTACCTCGATTTGTCCTAATGATGCAAGGTGACGATGATGAGCGCATGACCTACGTGATCATCCTCCTGCTGCTCCTCGCCGTCGGCCCGCTCGCCGTGCGCTACGGCGCCGACTCGCGCCTCGACGAGCCCCGCCGCTGACGCGTCGAGCGGGTCGCCGACCCGGTCGTCGGGAACCTTTTCCCGATTGCGGGCGACTACCTGTTAGAACGCGATGGCGATGGAGCATCCGCACCGAGGGCTGCAGCCCTCCCCGGTCGACCGGGACTTCGAGACCTTCGTCTCGCCGTACGTCCACCGCCTGTACCGCTTCCTCGCCCTCCGGCTCGGCGACGAGCTCGACGCTCGCGACGCGCTGCAGGAGACGCTCGTCGCCGCCTGGCGCGGCCTGCCGGAGTTGCGCGAGCAGGAACGCCCCTGGTCCTGGCTCGTGGGGATCGCGGCGCACAAGGCGTCCGACAGCGCGCGGCGCCGACGTCGTGCAGCGGCGCTGACGGGTTTCGAGGCGGCGTACGAGAACGGGGACACCGGTGACGTCCTCGGCGCGCTCCAGCGGCTGCCGGCACCCGCGCGCGAGGTGCTGCTGCTGCGCTACCTGCTGCGCCTCTCCGAGGTCGAGGTCGCGGCGGTCCTCGGAGTCCGGCCCGGAACCGTCAAGTCCAGAGCGGCACGCGCGCGCCGCCGGCTGCTCGAGGAGCTCGGATGAGGGGTGGGTTGCCGAACGAGCTCGAGGAGCGGCGCGTCATCCGGCTGCTCGCGGCGGCGGTGGATGCGGTTCCGCCGCTCCACGACGCCGAAGTGGAGACCCTCGTCCGGCTCGCCGCCGCAAGCCCGAGCTCGCGCCGGCCGCGGCGCCGCAGCGGTCCCGGCCGGCGCACGCTCCTCGCCGCGGCAGTTGCCGCCACGGCGCTCGTGGCGGTGCTCCCGATCCACCGGCACGAGCCCCCGCCGCCATCGACCGCCGGCGACGCGTCACCCCTGGTCTCGTTCCCGGAGGGCAGCGCGCTGTCGCTGTTGCTGATGCGACCGGTCGAGCGGCGCGCGTGAAGCTGGCGGCGCTCTCGGCGGGGCTGCTGGCGGGCGTCGTGCTCGCAGGCTGCGGCGGCTCCGGCGCGTCGGTGCCCGCAGATGCGGTCGCGGTCGTCGACGGCGAGGAGATCGCCCGCAGTGAGTACGAGGCGCTGATCGCGCAGGCCAGGAAGAGCTACGAGACCGACAAGCGGGACTTCCCCGCCGCAGGCTCCCAGGAGCTCCAGACCCTGCGCGACCAGATCGTCCAGTACCTCGTGCAGCGGAAGCAGTTCGAGCAGCAGGCGGAGGAGCTCGGGATCGCGGTGCCGGAGGAGCAGGTCGACGCGCGCTTGGAGCAGATCGTCGAGCAGTACTTCGCGGGCGACCGGAAGAAGTACGAGCAGCAGCTCTCCGAGCAGGGCATGTCGGCGACGCAGGTGCAGAGCGAGGTTCGGGCGCAGCTCCTCTCGGAGAAGATCTTCGCCGAGGTCGCCGGCGATGTGAAGGTCACCGATGCCGAGGTCGAGGCGCACTACGAGAAGAACAGGGCGCAGTACAGCCGGCCGGAGAGCCGCGAGGTGCGCCACATCCTCGTCAAGACGAAGGCCGAGGCCGACGACCTCTACGCGCAGCTCCAGGACGGCGCCGACTTCGCCACGCTGGCGAAGAAGCACTCGGAGGATCCCGGCTCGAAGGAGAACAGCGGCAAGCTGACGATCTCGAAGGGCCAGACCGTCGCCCCCTTCGACCAGACCGCATTCCTCCTGGAGACGAACGCGCTCTCGAAGCCGGTCAAGACCGAGTACGGCTACCACCTGATCCAGCCGCTCGGGGAGATCGCGCCGGCCGAGGTGACGCCGCTCGCGGAGGTGAAGGCGTCGATCGAGCAGCAGGTCGGGCAGGAGAAGAAGAACGAGGCGATGACGAAGTGGGTCGCCGACCTGAAGGAGGATTACGAGGGCAAGGTCTCGTACGCACCGGGCTTCACTTCGCCGGCGGCGGCGGCGACGCCGTCGATGACGACTCCCTGACCTGGGCATGCGCGGCCGGCGGTAGGATCGGCCGCCGATGACGGAGATCAGGAGAGTCGGGGTCGTGGGCCTGGGCGCCATGGGCGCGGGCATCGCGCAACTCTGCGTCGAGGCCGGCGTCGACACCGTCGGCCGCGAGGTCAGCGCCGAGCTGGGCGAGAATGCGCGCGACCGGATCGACCACTTCCTCACCCGCAAGGTCGAGAAGGGGCAGCTCGAGCAGGCCGCCCGTGACGAGGCCGTCGGCCGCCTCTCGCTGACGACGGAGCTCGACGACTTCGCCGACTGCGACCTCGTGATCGAGGCGATCGTCGAGGAGCTGGAGCCGAAGCGCGAGCTCTTCGCGGCCCTCGAGCGGATCTGCCGTCCCGACGCCGTGCTCGCGACGAACACCTCGGCCCTCTCCGTCACCGAGATCGCAGGCGCCACGACGACCCCGGGTCGGATCGTCGGGATGCACTTCTTCAACCCGGCGCCCCTGATGCCCCTCGTCGAGATCGTCCGCGCGGAGCTGACCGAGGACGACGCGTTCGAGGCGGCATTCGCGTTCGGCGAGCGGATCGGGAAGACACCGATCCGCTGCCACGACACGCCCGGCTTCGTCGTCAACCGCGTCCTGATCCCGCTCCTGAACGACTGCATCCGCGTCCTCGACGAGGCGCGCGTGACGCCCGAGGACCTCGACACCGGGATGAAGAACGGCGCCGGCTGGCCGATGGGACCGTGCGCGCTCGTCGACCTCGTCGGGATCGACGTGCACGTGCACGCGTCCGAGGCGCTCTACGAGAAGACGCGCGAGCAGCGGATGGCGCCGCCGCCGCGCCTGGTCGCGATGCGGAATGCGGGCCTGCTCGGCCGCAAGTCCGGCCGCGGCTTCTACGTCTACGGCGACTGACGTTCCATCGGCACGCCGAGACGCTCGGCGA
Organism: uncultured Gaiellaceae bacterium; assembly: GCA_963827015.1. Taxonomy (GTDB): domain Bacteria; phylum Actinomycetota; class Thermoleophilia; order Gaiellales; family Gaiellaceae; genus Gaiellasilicea. The sequence goes on from CAWGZI010000010.1 coordinate 465,047, forward strand.
CCGTCGGCACGAGCGTGCCCTGGACGAGGACGGAGAAGAGCACCACGACGAAGACGATCCCGTAGATCTCCTCGCCGTCGTCGACTCCGCCGATCAGCGCCAGCGCGGCGAGCAGGATCGGCACGGCCCCCTTGAGGCCGCTCCACATCACGAACAGGCGCTCGCCGCGGTCGAGGCGAACCGGCAGCAGCAGTGCGCCGACCACGAGCGGGCGGACCACGAACGCGAGCAGCGCCGCCAGCACGAGTCCCTCGACCCAGGCGTCGCCGTCGAACAGCTCCGTCAGATCGATCGTCAGGCCGAGGGCGACGAACATTGCGATCTCGGCGAGGCTGCCGAGCGAGGAGAGGAAGCCGTCCACCTCACTCCGATGCGGCAGCGGGCGGTCGCCGAGCAGGATCCCGGCGACGAAGACGGCGAGGAACCCGGAGCCGTGCACCAGCGTCGCCGCGCCGTAGATCACGCCGGCGGCGGCGAGCATCCGCAGCGGGTAGAGGGCGGGCGAGGGGAGAGGGATCCGCCGTACCAGCGGCAGCAGCAACCCTGCGCCCGCCGCGCCGACAGCGGCGCCGCCGACCATCTCGATCGCGAACTCGGACACGACGCTCCAGAAGGTGCCGTCGTCGCTCGTCGCCAGCTCGATCATCCCGATCATCAGCGCGATCCCGACCGGGTCGTTCGCGCCCGACTCCCCCTTGAGGATCGTCCCGGTGCGGCCCACGATCTCGCGGCCGCCGAGGACGGAGAACGTCACGGCCGGATCGGTCGGCGCGAGGGCGGCTCCGAGCAGGCCGCTCGTGGTCCAGGAGAGGTCGAGCAGGACGTGTGCCGCGAGCGCGATCAGCCCCGCCGAAGCGAACGTGCCGAGCACGCCGAGCGAGAGGATCGGCACTGCTGCGCTGCGGAAGCGGCGCCAGCCGATGTCCAGGCCGCCGTCGAACAGGATCACGATCAGGGCGACGACGCCGATGCGCTCGACGGTGACGAACGAGATCGCGTCGCCCAGCCCGGGGAAGAGATCGGATGCGAATGCGGCGGCGACCAGGAACAGCGCGGCGCTCGGGACCGCGAGCCGGTCGGTGAGCGCCCGGCCGAGCAGCGCCAGCGAGCCTCCGGCGGCCACCACGAGCACGATGGCGCCGAAGTCTGAGATCTCCGTCACGCGGGTAAATCTAGGGGTATGCGGGGACGGAACAGGCGTTTACACTTTCCTTACATGAACATGATCCGCGGCTCACGCCGCGTGCCGATACTGCGGCCAATGCGGAAAACGCTCCTCTGCCTTGCGCTGCTCGCGCTCCTCCTGCCGCTCGCGGCCGCTGCTGCCGTGGGCGCCGGCGACGGCACGCTCTCGGTCGAGGACGGCCGCGGCAAGGTCAACATCGACGCTCGCGGCGGCGTCATCGGCCGGCTCGATCGCGGCTCGATCACCGTCTACGACAAGACGCCCGCCGACGCGAACGTCCCGGTCGTCACCGGCGCCGACCAACCCGAGATCTTCCAGGTCGACGGCGGCATCCGCTATCGCGGCGCCGGCCTCCGCTTCCGCGTCATCGGCGGCGGCTTCAAGATCATGATCCAGGGACGCGGCATCGACCTCTCCGTCGTCGGCAAGGGCTCCGGCTTCATCGAGGGCGACACGCTCGAGCCGGGCGTCTACTCGCTCGACGGCGCCGACTGCCGCAAGAGCCGCAGCAGCTGCGAGGAGCTGCCGCTCCCGGGGATCCGCTTCAAGCTGGGCGCGCCCGAGCGGCCCGAGAAGAACGCCGCCCGTCCCGGCAACGACTGATGGCGGCCGGAGCCCAGACCGTCCTGGTCGTCGAGGACGAGGCTTCGATCGCGTCCTTCGTCTCGCTCTACCTCAAGAACGCGGGCTACGACGTGCGCGCCGTCACCACCGGCAGCGCCGCCCTCGCGCAGGTCGCCTCCGAGCAGCCGGCCCTGATCATCCTCGACCTGATGCTGCCGGATCTCGACGGGATCGAGATCTGCCGGCGCGTCCGCAAGACGTCGGACGTCCCGATCCTGATGCTGACGGCGCGGGACGAGGACGTCGACAAGATCATCGGGCTCGAGGTCGGGGCCGACGACTACCTGACGAAGCCGTTCAACCCGCGCGAGCTCGTCGCGCGCGTCAAGAGCGTCCTCCGCCGGTCGGCGCCGGAGCGCCGCCGCGACGTCGAGGAGGAGCTGCGCCACGGCGATCTCGTCATCAACGCGGGTCGTCGCGAGGTGAAGGTGGGCGAGGAGGAGATCCAGCTCGCTCCGAAGGAGTTCGATCTGCTCTGGGAGCTGCTCGACCACCGCGGGCTCGTGCTCACGCGCGACCAGCTGCTCGAGCGGGTCTGGGGCTACACCTTCGCAGGCGACACGCGCACCGTCGACGTGCACGTGCGTCAGCTGCGCCGGAAGCTCGGCGAGGCCTCGCCGATCGTGACCGTGTGGGGCGTGGGCTACAAGGTCGGCCCGGAACGGGCACCCGCCCCTGCTGCTTAAGTAGCTCCATGCTCAATTCCCTGCGCTTTCGCCTGCCGGCGCTCTTCCTGGCGGGGATCGCACTCTCCGGGCTCGTCACGAGCCTGATCGCGCTGCGGCTGTTCCAGGACTACGCGCGCAACCAGACGTTCGCCGACCTGCGCCAGGAGTCGCGCGGCCTGGCCGACCTCTACGCCGAGTCGGCCGTTCGCGCCACCGACGAGGAGAAGGCCGCACCGGACTTCGCGGCCGCAAAGCTCGAGGCGGCGACGGGCGACAGGCTCTATTACGTCGGTACCTCGATCTTCCCCGGCGAGGACTCGGGCCTGACCCGCCTCTCGCGCACGGACGTCGGCATCGACCTCAGCGGCGACCGGGTCGTCACCTTCGAGTTCGAGCCGCCGCGGGTCGACAAGCCGTTCCTCGCCGCCGCGCACCCGCTCCGGCTCGGCGGGGCGACCGGGCCGATCTTCGGCTACCTGATCGTCGCCAAGGAGAAGAGCGAGCTCCAGGAGGTGTGGGTGCCGCTGCTCTCCAGGCTCGCGATCGCGTTCCTCGTCGGCCTGCTCGTCGTCGGCGGCCTGGCGCTCTACCTCTCCCGCCGGATCACGAAGCCGGTGCTGGCGCTGTCGAAAGCCGCCGACGAGGTGTCGAAGGGCCGCTACGACGTCGAGGTGCCGCGCGTGCCCGGCGGCGGCGAGGTCGGGCACCTCGCCGACCGCTTCCGCGAGATGACGGCGCGGCTGGCGGAGTCCGAGGAGCTCGAGCGCAATTTCCTCATGTCCGTCTCGCACGAGCTGCGGACGCCGCTGACGGCGATCCGCGGCCACGTGGCCGCTCTCCGCGACGGCGTCGTCAGCGATCCGGAGGCGATCGACGAGTCGCTGAAGACGGTCTCGGCCGAGGCGGAGCGGCTCGGCCGGCTCGTCGGCGACGTGCTCGACCTCGCCAAGCTCGACGCGCATCGCTTCACCGTGCTGACCGAGGAGGTCGACATGGGCCGCCTGCTCGAGCAGGCGTACTCGACCTTCACGGAGGAGGCACGACGGCGCGGGATCGAGTACACGACCGAGTCGGAGGCGGCACCGGTGATCGTCTCGGACGGGGACCGCGTGCTCCAGATCATCTCGAACCTGCTCTCGAATGCGTTTCGCTGGACGCCCGACGGCGGCAAGATCGACCTCGCGCTCCAGGCGGCGAACGGGAAGGTAACCGTCGACGTCGCCGACTCCGGGCCCGGGATCGCGGTCGATGCGCGCGAGCGGATCTTCAGGCCGTTCTGGTCGACCGACGGTCGCGGGACGGGGCTCGGTCTGCCGATCGCGAGCGAGCTGGCGGTGGCGCTCGGCGGGCAGATCGAGCTCGAGACCGAGGTGGGGAAGGGGAGCCGCTTCCGGCTCGTCCTACCGAACCGCGGCTTCTAGGCGGTCTCGCGGAGCGCGACGACCGGAGCGGCGCCGTTCGACCGCTCGAGCCTTTCCAGCCGCGAGCTGACGCCCTGCCAGCCGGACGAAACGAGGTCGACCAGCAGCGCAAGGTCGTCGATGCGGGCGTGCCGCTCGGCGAGCATGTCGCCCTCGAGCCGCTCGAGCCGGCGGATCACCTGGTTCAGGAGGCCGCGGATCTCGGCGAGGTTGCGCCCGACCGGGAGCACCTCGGCCCGAAGGCCGTCGTGCACGGCTGCGGTGACCTTCTCCGGCAGCGTCCCCTCGAGGTCGGCGGCGGCTGCGGCCAGCGCCTCGATCTGGACGCGCGTCCGCTCCAGCGCCGCCTCGAGCTCGGCCGGAGCGACGCGCCCCGAGGCTGCTTCGGCGATGCGGGCCTTGGCCCGTTCGAGTGTCTTCTCGTCCACGGGCAGGAGGCTACGCTGGCCGTCGGATGGACACCTCCGAGCTCGACTACGACCTGCCCTCGGAGCTGATCGCCCAGCATCCGACCGAGCGCCGCGACGCTTCCCGGCTCCTCGTCTACGACCGTGCCAGCGGCGCGGTGCGGCACCGGACGTTCGCCGAGCTGCCCGAGGAGCTCTCCGGCGAGCTCGTCGTCGTCAACGACACCAGGGTCGTGCCGGCCCGGATCCGAATCGAACGGCCGAAGGGCGAAGTGCTCCTGCTCGAGCACGAGGGCGACGGGCACTGGCTGGCGCTTGCGCGACCCACGCGCAGGCTCAACGCGGGCGACCGACACGGAGCGCTCGAGCTGCTCGAGCATCTCGGCGAGGGCCGCTGGCGCGTCCGGCTCGACGGCGACCCGGCCGGCGAAGCGCCGCTGCCGCCGTACATCACCGAGACGCTCTCGGACCCGTCGCGCTACCAGACCGTCTACGCGGACGAAGCCGGCTCGGCTGCGGCGCCGACGGCGGGCCTCCACTTCACGCCGGAGCTGCTCGGCCGGCTCGAGGTCGAGCGCGTCACGCTGCACGTCGGTCTCGACACGTTTCGCCCGCTCACCGCCGCCACGCTCGAAGCGCACGAGCTGCACGGGGAACGGTACTCGGTCCGGGCAGCAGCCTGGGGGCGGATCGCAGCCGCCGAGCGCGTGCTCGCGGTGGGGACGACGTCCGTTCGCGTCCTCGAGACGGTCGCGCGAACGGGCGAGCTGGAGGGCCGCACGAGCCTCTTCGTCACGCCGGGGTTCGAGTTCGAACGGGTCGACGCGCTGCTGACGAACTTCCACCTGCCACGGTCGACGCTGCTGGCGCTCGTGATGGCGTTCGCCGGCGTCGAGGAGACACGCCGGCTGTACCAGCTCGCCGTCGACGAGCGCTACCGCTTCTACTCGTTCGGTGACGCCATGCTGATCCTGTGAGCCACTTCGAGGTCACCGCCGTCGACGGCGCCGCGCGCGCCGGGATGCTCCGCACCGCCCACGGCGAGATCCGCACGCCGGCGTTCATGCCGGTGGGAACGAAGGGGACGGTCAAGAGCCTGGACCCGGACGAGCTGCGGACCGTCGGCTCGCAGATCATCCTGGGCAACACCTACCACCTGCACTTCCGCCCCGGCGACGAGGTGATCGCGGAGCTCGGCGGGCTGCACGCCTTCTCGGGGTGGGACGGCCCGATCCTGACCGACTCGGGCGGCTTCCAGGTCTTCTCGCTGCGCGACACGCTGCTCGAGGTCGACGACGACGGCGTCACCTTCCGCTCGGTCTACGACGGCGCCCCGGCGCGGTTCTCGCCCGAGATCGCGGCCGGGATCCAGCGCAACCTCGGCTCGGACGTCGCGATGGCGTTCGACATCTGCCCGCCGGCCGGTGTCCCGCGCGCCGAGCTCGAGGAGGCGGTGCGGCTGACGACGCACTGGGCCGGGCGGCAGCGCGAGGCCGAGCGGGCACCGGGCCAGCTCGTCTTCGGGATCGCGCAGGGCGGAGCCGACCCGGAGCTGCGCCGCCGCTCGATCGAGGAGATCTCCGCGCTCGGCTTCGACGGCAACGCGCTCGGCGGGCTCGCGGTGGGGGAGAGTCGGGAGGAGATGTTCGAGACCACCGGCTGGGCGGCTCCGCTGCTGCCGGCCGACCGGCCCCGCTACTTCATGGGCATCGGCGACACCGAGGGGATCCTGCGCGTGATCGGCGCCGGCATCGACATGTTCGACTGCGTCCTGCCGACGCGGACCGCACGCACCGGCTCGGCGCTGACCGCGACCGGCCGGCTCAACCTGAGGAACGCGCGCTTCGCGGCCGACCCACGGCCGCTCGAGGACGGCTGCAGCTGCCCCGCCTGCAGTCGCTTCTCTCGCGCCTACGTCAGGCACCTGATCAACCAGGAGGAGCTGCTCGGGCTGCGTCTGCTGAGCCTGCATAATCTCCACTTCCTACTCGAACTGACCGCGGGCGCGCGGGAGGCGATCGAACGCGGCGAGCTCGAGGCCTTCACGGCGGCGGCGCTCGCCCGGCTCGCCGGCGGCCCACAGGAGGATCCTTGGAACCAGGCGGGCTGATCATTCTGCTGGCGCTGTTCGCGCTGTTCTGGCTGTTCGTGATCAAGCCGCAGCGCCGCCGTCTCCATGACCAGCGCACCCTGCACGAGTCGATCGGCGTCGGCGACGAGATCGTCACCATGGGCGGCCTGCTCGGTCATGTACGCGACGTGAACGAGGAGGACGACACACTCGTCGTCGAGATCGCGCCGGGCACGAACGTGCGGGTTGCGCGGCGCGGAGTGGCCGCGATTCTCTCGCCCGAAGAAGGCCTTCGAGCAGAGCCGTCCAACGACGTTCACAGCTAACCTGCTGACCGCGTGAATCGTCGACCGCACCTCACTCTCGTTGCGCTGATCGTCGCCGGGCTGATCGGCGTCGGCCTGCTCGCGGTGCCCGGCACGCCGGCGCACGACACGCCGACGCTGGGGCTCGACCTCCAGGGCGGGCTCGAGGTGACGCTCAAGGCCGTGCCGCCGCCGAACCGGCCGCTGCAAGAGTCCGACCTCGACCGGTCGGTCGAGATCCTGCGCGACCGCGTCGACCGGCTCGGGGTCGCCGAGCCCGAGATCCGCAAGCAGGGCGACGACCAGATCGTGATCGACCTTCCCGGCGTCAAGAACCCGGACCGCGTGATCGGGATCCTCGGCCAAACGGCGCAGCTCGAGCTCTACGACCTCGAGGCGAACCTCGCGCCCCCATCGATCTCCGGTGGCTTCGCGGCGCCGAAGGAGTCGCTCTTCGAGCTGCTCGCGGGCCAGCAGTCGCTGGTCGACGCGGACGCGAAGACCAGCTGGTACGTGTTCGACGACAAGAAGAAGCTGCGCGCCGGCCCGGTGCAGCAGCGCGGCAAGCTGTTGGAGAGCAAGGTCGTGGCCGAGGCGGGCAAGCGGGGGACGCTCCCGAAGAATTGGCGGATCTTCGGCGTGCCGCCGAAGACGGTCGTCGTCACCTGCGGCATCGGCGAGGTCGTGTGTCCGGGGGTCGGCGTCGAAAACCCGCAGCAGAACTTCTACTACCTGCTCAAGTACGACCCGAACAACGCCGACCCGGACAAGGTCGTGCCGGAGATGACGGGCGCCGACCTGAAGCTGGACGGGACGCGCCAGGACTTCGACACGACGACCGGGGAAGCGATCGTGACGATGCAGTTCACGAACGACGGCGGGGACAAGTTCGGCGAGATCACGAACCGCGAGGCCGACCGCGGCCGTGCCCGCTACAACATCACCGGCGGCCAGGGCGACCCGCAGAACTCGTTCCAGCACTTCGCGATCGTCCTCGACCGCCAGATCAAGTCCTGGCCGTCGATCGACTTCGAGCAGTACCCGAACGGGATCGGCGGCTCGAACGGCGCCCAGATCACGGGCATCGGCGACCTCGGCGAGGCGCAGGACCTCGCGCTGGTGCTCCAGAGCGGTGCCCTGCCCGTCACCTTCAAGACGCTCGAGACCACGGCGATCTCCGCCACGCTCGGGAAGGACTCGCTCCGCGAGGCCTGGCGCGCCGCCATCGCCGGCCTCGTCGTCGTCGCGCTCTTCCTGCTCGTCTTCTACCGCGTGCTCGGCATCGTCGCCGTGATCGGGCTCGGCATCTACGCCGCTTTTCTCTATGCCGCGATCCTCGTCTTCAACGTCACCCTGACGCTGCCGGGGTTCGCCGGGATGATCCTGACGCTGGGGGTGGCCGCCGACGCGAACATCGTCATCTTCGAGCGGGTGAAGGAGGAGTACCGCGCCGGGAAATCCGTGCGGGCCGCGATCGCGGCCGGATACGGAAAGGGCTTCGCCACGATCGTCGACGCGAACGTCGTCACGGCGATCACCGCGCTCGTGCTCTTCCTCGTCGCGACGGCCGGCGTGAAGGGCTTCGCCCTGATGCTGCTGATCGGAACACTGATGTCGCTGCTGACCGCCGTCGCCGCGACGCGCGCGATCCTCGGCCTGCTCGCAGGCTTCTCCTGGTTCGACAACCCGAAGCTGATGGGCGCGGAGGGCGAGCCGCCGGCGTGGATCCGTCGCGACTTCATCGGCATGCGCAACCGCTGGTTCGCGATCTCGGGAGCCGTGATCCTGGTCTCACTCGGCGCGATCGCGGTCAAGGGGCTCAATCTCGGGATCGACTTCGAGGGCGGGACGAAGGTCACGTTCACGACGCCGCAGCCGGTCTCGCTGGAGGACGTGCGCTCGGAGGCCTCCAAGCTCGGCGAAGGGGGCGCGCAGATCCTCGGCCGCGGGACGGCCACCGGCGGCGACAGCTACAGGGAGTTCCAGATCCAGACGGAGGAGCTGCAGCCCGAGGAGCAGGTGCAGCTGACGCGCTCGCTCGACCGCGCCTTCCGGGCGGACGCGAGCGTGCAGACGGTCTCCGCGAGCTTCGGGCGCCAGATCGCAGAGGGCGCGATCCTCGCGATCATCGTCTCGCTCCTGCTCGTCGCCGGCTACATCGCCTTCCGCTTCGAGCCCAAGTTCGCGATCCCCGTGATGCTCTCCCTGCTGCACGACGTCGTGATCACGATCGGGATCTACGCGCTGCTCGGCCGGGAGGTGACGACCGCGACGGTCGCCGCGGTGCTGACCGTCCTCGGGTACTCGATCTACGACACGATCATCATCCTGGACCGGATCCGCGAGAACATGCCGCTGATGCGGAGGGCGTCGTTCCGCACGCTCGCGAACGTGTCCCTCTGGGAGACGATCCCGCGCTCGCTGGCGACGACCTTCATCACGCTGCTCCCGATCAGCGCGCTGTACTTCTTCGGCGGCGAGACGCTGAAGGACTTCGCGTTCGCGCTGCTCGTCGGCATCGGCGCCGGCGCCTACTCGTCGATCTTCATCGCGGCGCCGCTCGCGGCCGTGCTCAAGGAGCGCGAGCCCGAGTACGCACGCCGCAAGGACGACGCGTTCAGCGACGCCGGCTCGGTCGGCGGTCTGCTGAAGGAGGCGGAGGAGCTCGCCGCCGCGCAGCCGACGCCCGACCTGATCCCCGACGCGGTGAAGGGCGACAGCGAGGCTGCCGACGCGGCCGCCGAATCGAAGCGGGAACGGCGCCGTCAGCGCCGCTCCACGCGCCCACATGGCCGCGCCAGATAACCAGGCGTTCGCGCTCCGCCAGCTCGTCGAGGAGCTGGCGGCACAGCTGCGTTCCGGCGTCGAGAAGCTGACCGACCTGCCGCAGGAGACGGGCGAGCGCCTCGCCCACGAGCTCGGGCTCGTCCGCCGCGAGGACGTCGAGTCGCTCGAGCTCCGGCTCGCCCAGCTCGAGCACCGCCTGAAGCTGCTCGAGCAGCGCTAGCGCTCGCTACACCCGTCGGCGCCAGCGCGAGAAGACGTCCTCGAGGTCGGCGCGCATCGTGCGCGGGATCAGGACGAAGAGCCTGTCGCCGGCCTCGACGACGGTGCTGCCGCGCGGCGGGATCGTCTCGTCGCCGCGGTTGATCACCGCGATCAGCGCCGAACGCGGCAGCCCGAGCTCCCGCACCGCCGATCCGTTGACGGCGTGGTCGCCCGCGACCGCGAAGTCGACGAGCTCGAGCTTGCTCAGGGGCCCCACCTCGAGCGGCGCCTCGTGCACGGGCGGCGCGGGGGCGATCAGTCCGAGCCGGGCGGCGACGCGCTCCAGCGTCGTCCCCTGCACGATCGCCGACACGACGACGACGAAGAAGACGGCGTTGAAGATCGTCTCCCTGTGCGGGACGTCCGACGAGAGCACGAACGTCGCCAGCACGATCGGCACCGCGCCGCGCAGCCCGGCCCAGCCGAGCAGGAGCCGCTCGCGGTGGGTGAAGTCGTTCAGCGCCGTGGAGGCCCAGACGGACACCGGCCGCGCGATGAGCACGAGCAGCAGCGCGAGCGCCAGCCCGGGTACGGCCACGTCCGGCAGGTCGGACGGGAAGACGAGCAGGCCGAGGACGATGAACAGCACCACCTGCGCCACGAAGGCCAGACCCTCGTGGAACGCGACGAGGTGGCGGCGGTAACGGGAAGGCGTGCTGCCGACCGCCAGTCCGACGAGGTAGACCGCGAGGAAGCCGCTGCCCCCGATCACGTCGGCGGCCCCGAAGGCGAGCGCGGCCGCGGCGAGCGACGCGACGGGAGCGAACGCGCCGATCGAGTGCGGGATGCGCCCGAAGACCCAGCTCGCGAGCACGCCGAGGGCGATCCCGACGACGAGGCCGAGGCCGAGCTGCTGCACGACGAGCAGGAGCAGGTCGTCGATGCCGTAGTCGTCGGGTTGTTCGATCCAGGCGATCAGGCCCAGGGTGAGCGCGATCGCCATCGGGTCGTTGCCGCCCGACTCCGCTTCGAGCGTCCGCGCGAGCCGGCGGCGGATGTGGGTGAAGCGCAGGGTCGCGAAGACCGCGGCCGCGTCGGTGGAGGAGACGACGGCCCCGAGCAGCACCGACTCGAGCCACGTCAGGTCGAAGAGCGTGTAGGCGGCCACGCCGACGAGCAGGGCGCTGACGACGACGCCGATCGTGCTCAGGAGCGATGCCGGCACCGCCACCTGGCGCAGCCGCCGCCACGAGGTCTGAAGCCCGCCCTCGTAGAGGATCAGCGCGAGACCGATGATGCCGACCTCGCGCGCGAGCTTCGCGTCGTCGAAGTCGATCCCGCCAGGGCCGTCGGAGCCGAGCAGCATCCCGAGGGCCAGGAAGGCGGAGAGCACGGGCAGCCCGGTGCGGGCCGCTCCCAGCGCGACCAGGATGCTCCCGGCCAGGATCAGGCCGACCAGCAGGAGGAGAAGGCCCTCGTCCACGTCCCTATCCTCGCGGGTGGGAGTTCCTCGCGGCGCGTGGAACACTTCCCGCATGGCGACGCGACCGCGCACGCGCAAGATCGGGAGGCTCTCCGAGATCGCCCAGGTCGCCGTCCGGCACGGCTTCGGCTACTTCTTCGAGCGGCACAAGCTGACCGACCTGCTGCCGTGGACGGCGCGCGTCGAGGCGAGCTCGGACGCGGTCGGCTCCGAGCGCGGCCGCCACCTGCGCGAGATGCTCGACGAGCTCGGCCCGACCTTCGTCAAGTTCGGGCAGCTGCTCTCGACCCGCCCCGACGTCGTCCCGCCGGACATCGTCGCCGAGCTGCGCGGCCTCCAGGACGACGTCACCCCGTTCCCGTTCGCCCAGGTCCGTGAGGTGGTGGAGGAGGAGCTCGGCCTGACGCTCGAGCAGGCGTTCATCGAGTTCGGCGAGGCGCCGATCGCGGCCGCCTCGATCGGCCAGGTGCACCGGGCGGTCCTGCCGAACGGCGACGCGGTCGTCGTAAAGGTCCAGCGCCCGAACGCGCCGCACCAGATCGAGAACGACCTGGCGCTGCTCTACCAGGCGGCGCGCCTGATCAGGGAGCGTGTGCGGGCACTCGACTTCATCGACGTCAACGAGCTCGTCGACGAGTTCGCCCGCTTCATCCGCCAGGAGCTCGACTACAAGCTCGAGGCGCGCCACGCCGACACCTTCCGCCGCAACTTCTCCGACTCGCGGACCGTCGTCGTCCCGAAGGTCTACTGGGACTACTCGGCCATGCGGATGCTGACGCTCGAGTACCTCGACGGCGTCCAGCTCGCCGACTTCGAGGTCGCGGACTCGGCACTCGACGTGCGCAGGGAGCTCGCCTACCGGGTCACGGACACCTGGATGGAGATGATCTTCCGGCACGGCTTCTTCCACGGCGACCCGCATCCGGCGAACGTGCTCGTGCTCGACGGCGGCCGGATCGGCCTCGTCGACTTCGGCCTCGTCGGCAAGCTCACGGACGAGGACATGGCGCGGCTGACGCGGCTCTTCATCGACGCCGCGACCGAGAACGTCGACGCCCTGCCGCGGCGCCTCGCCGAGCTCGGCGTCCGCTATCCGAAGGAGCGCGAGGAGGAGTTCGCGACCGCGCTCCGCGAGCTCTTCTACCGCTACTACGGCGCCAGCCTCGCGGACATCGACCCGATCCAGGTGATCCGGGAGGCGTTCGGGCTGATCTACTCGATGAACCTGCGCCTGCCGACGCGCTTCGTGCTGCTCGACAAGGCGATCGCGACGCTGGGCGCGGTCGGCGTCGAGCTCTACCCGGCCTTCAACGTCTTCGAGGTGGCCCGGCCGTACGCGCGCGAGCTGATGCTGGAGCGCTTCTCACCCGGCCGGCTCGCCGCGCGGGCGCAGAAGCGTGGCCGCGAGCTCTACGAGATCGCGAACGACCTGCCCTACCAGGTGCACGACGTCCTCCAGGAGATCCGAGACGGCCAGATCGAGGTCGGCTTCGTCCACAAGGGCCTCGACGAGTTCATGCACAAGCTGGACGTCGTCTTCAACCGGCTCGTGGTCGCGCTCGTCGTCGCGGGCGGGCTGCTCGGCTCGTCGCTGATCGGGATCCTCGCCACCGACGGCCCGCAGATCTTCGGGATCCACTTCCTCTCGGTCGCCGGCTTCATCATGTCCGGCATCCTTGGGGCCTGGCTGCTGATCGGCGTGCTCCGCAGCGGACGGATCTAGGGGCGCAGGGACTCGACCGCGCCGTCGACGGTCAGGCCGGGCTGGGGGCCGCCGGCGAGCACGAAGACGCGTCCGTCCGTCGCGACCACGCCGAGGCCGTGGCGCGGGGTCGGCAGATCGGGGAGGCGCCGCCAGCGGCGGGTCTTCAGCTCGTAGGCGTAGACCGATGCGATCGTCCCCTGCGGCCGCTCGCCGCCGACGGAGACGATCCGGCCGTTCAGGTAGGCGGCGCCGGTGCCGCCGCGCGCCTGCGGGATGGGGGCGAGGCGGGTCCAGCGGCGGGTGCGCGCGTCGTAGGCCTCGAAGCGGTTCGTGTTCGTGTCGATCCCCGCGCTGCGGCCTCCGATCGCGTAGACCCGCGTCCCCACCGCGGCGGCGGCGAGGTGCTCGCGGGGCGCGGGCCCGGCAAGCCGCGACCAGCGCCCGTTCCGCAAGTCGAGCGCGAAGGCGACGCGGGCGAGGCTGCGGCGCCCGTCCACACCGCCGACGACGTAGAGCTTGCCGCCCGCGATCGCGGCCGCCGCGGCGGCGCGGGCATCGGGCAGCTGTGCGAGCCGTCGCCAGGTGGCGTCCGCACCGAGGACGAAGACCGTCCGCAGCGGGTTGCGGTCGCCGCCGTAGCCGCCGACGACGTAGACGTTCCCGTTCGCGCTCGCACCGGCGGCATGGTCGACGGCGAGCGGGAGGTCGGGCAGGCGCCGCCACGTGTTCCTCGCCGTGGAGTACGCGTCGACGCGCGGCGAGTTGCCGCCGCCGGCAGTGAAGCCGCCGGCGACCACGATCTCGCCGCGGGCGACGCCGGCGGCAACCTCCGTGCGCGGCTCGGGCAGCGGTGCGTGGGACTGCCACGGCGTCTGAGCTGCCGCGACCGACCCGACCACCGTCAGCGTCAGACAGGTGGGGAGCAATCGGCGCAAAGTTGTTCCAAAGGACATCTATCCGCTTCGGGAAGCCGTCGCTAGCCTCGAAAGCATGACAGCCGCGCTGCTGCTCGCCGAGCCGGAGCCCGCGATCCGCGGCTACCTGGAGCGCCAGCTCCAGAGCGACGGCTTCCACGTGCTCCAGGCGACGTTCGGCGGCGAGGCGCTCGCGCTCGCCGAGCGGTCCCGGCCCGACCTCGTGCTCTGCTCCGAGCTCGAGCTGTGTGCCCGCCTCCGCCAAGGCGAGCCCGGCCGGACGTGGGACCGAGACGTGCCGGTGATCGTGCTCGGCCCGGCGGGGGCCGACGCCGTCGACCGCGTCCGGGCCTTCCAGCGCGGAGCAGACGACTACCTGCACCGGCCCGTGGTCTACGACGAGCTCGTCGCTCGGATCCGGGCCGTCTTGCGTCGGGTCGCGCCGCCCGTGCAGCCTCGACTCGAGGTGGGCGAGCTCGCGATCGACCTGCCCGCGCGCGTCGTCACCGTCCGCGAGCAGGCAGTGCATCTCGCCGGCAAGGAGTTCGAGCTCCTGGCCGCGCTCGCGGCCGAGCCGCATCGCGTCTTCACGAAGGACGAGCTGCTGCGCGACGTCTGGGGCTACCGCTCCTTCACGCGGACCCGCACGCTCGACTCGCACGTCTCGCGGCTCCGCTCGAAACTGGAGCGCGAGCCGGGCGACCGTTTCGTCGTCAACGTCTGGGGGGTGGGCTACAAGCTCGTCGACTGACCGCTCGTCCGGCCTGGCGCAGGTCGTACTCGACACATCGTTGTGAAGGACGACCGCGCGCGCTAGGTTCATGGTCTGTGGCAAGACGCACGTTCCGGACGTCGGTGCTTGCACTCGCCGTCCTTTCACTGGCTGCCGGGTCCGTCTGGGCGGCGACCATCCGCGGGACGGCGCGCAACGACACACTGCGCGGCGGCGCCGGAGCGGACAGGATCGACGGCAAGGCAGGTAACGACAAGCTCATCGGCGCGGCAGGCAACGACCTCCTCGTAGGTGGGCCGGGCAACGACCGCCTGATCGGTGGCGCCGGCGCCGACACGCTTCGGTGCGGGGCGGGCGACGACACTGCGGTCAGAGACGTGCGAGATACCGTGAGCAGCGACTGCGAGGTCGTCATCGGCCCGAAGCCGGTTCCTTCGGCGCCTCGGCCCGCGCCCCCGCCCCCGCCGAGCGGTCCCGGCCTGAATGCGACGTACATCTTCGGGGCGGAAGTGTCCGAACAGCACCGCGCGCTGTTTCAATCGACGATGGATGTGGGCGCGCGCTACGTCCGCACCTACCTGGGTCGGGAGCTACCGCCGACGACGATTTACGCTCACACCGATCTCGAGGCGATGATCACCACCTCGGCGAACACGAGGCCGAGGTCGCTTGCGGACTCGCGTGCCCTCTGGGGCGGCGGTCAGCAGTACGCCGAAGTCGACTACCGGGTGATGTGGGTTGCGCCGGTGTGGTTCGCGAGCTCAGAGCCCGATCGATCGAAGATCGCGATCCACGAGGTCGTCCACGTCCTCCAAGCGGAGCTGGCCGGCCGGGGCACGCTGGGCGGACGCGACGACGAGGTACCACGAGCCGGGCCGAAATGGCTCTTCGAGGGCCACGCCGAGTGGACGGCGTATCAAGCGGTATCCCTGACCGGTCTCCTCCCGGTCGAACGCGCGCGGTCGCGGTGGATTGCCACGACGAAGGCATTGGCGGGAACGCCGCTGAGCGCGCTCGAGGTTCGCGCCGCACGTCCGGTTGGCGCGTACGACATCTACGCCCTGGCGGTCGATTTCCTCCTGCGAGGCCGAGAGCCCGCCTCGCTCTCGGCCTACCTGGAGGCGATCGGTCGGGGAACCCCTTGGCGAGATGCATTTTCGACCACGTTCGGCACGACGATCGATGCCTTCTACGCCGCGTTCGCCGCCTACCGCCAGACGCTCTAGACGTTCCAGGCGCTGATCGTCGGTCGTCGCCACGACGTCAGAGCAACGCGCCTTCGAGCCGCAGCAGCCGCTCCTTCAGGTCGAGGCCGCCGGCATACCCGGTCAGGCTCCCGTTCGCCCCGACGACGCGGTGGCACGGGAGCACGATCGGGATCGGGTTGCGGTTCATCACCATCCCGACGGCGCGTGCTGCGCGTGGCGCTCCCACCCTGGCCGCCAGCGTGCCGTAGGTCGTCGTCTGGCCGTAGGGGACGCGGGCGAGCTCGCCCAGGACCTGCTGCGCGAACGGCGCTGCGCCGCGCAGGTCGACGTCGAGCTCGAACGAGCTGCGGTCGCCCGCGAAGTACTCGTCCAGCTGCCGGTGCGCGGCGCCGACGCTCGACGACGAGCGAAGCACGCGCGGGCCGTAGTCCTTCGCGAGCCGGTCGAGGTGCAGCTCGGGCTCGGCGTCGAAGAAGATGCGGGCCAGCCCGCGGCCGGTGGCGGCCACGAGCAGCGGGCCGATCGGCGAGTCGACGACGTCGAAGCCGACGTCGAGCAGGCCCTCGGCCGCGGCGGCCTCCCGGAAACGGCGGTCGAGATCAGGCGTAACGGTCATGGTCTCCTCCTGCCCGCAGCCGACGGACGCCGGAGGAGGCGGCCTGGCGGGCGGCCTCGGGCGTCGAGCCGAGCGCGAGGGCGATGTCGTCGTAGGCGAGGTCGTAGGCGTAGCGGAGCACCACCGCGGCACGCTCGGTCGGCGGCAGCCCGTCGGCGAGATGCTCGATCTGGGCGTAGGCGGGGCGCCCGTCCTCGACGGGCAGCTCCGGCAGCTCGTGGGCGACCGGCTTGGCGCGGCGAGCCGGTGTCGATCACGAGTCGGGCGGCGATCGTCAGCACCCAGGCGCGCAGGTGGTCGCCGTGGTCGAGCCGGTCGTAGGCCCGCAACGCGCGGAGGAACGTCTCCTGGAACGCATCCTCGGCCGCCTGCGCGCCGAGCCGGCGGCGGAGGAAGCCGAGCACGATGTCGCGGTGCTCGACGTAGAAGCTCTCGAACGGGGGGACGGTGGCCACTGCTTCCATCATCCCCTGTAACGCGGCGCCGGCTGCATCTGTGAGAGTGCGCCCATGAAACTGGCGGTCGTCGGGCACGTCGAGTGGATCGAGTTCCTCCGCGTCGAGGCGGTGCCGAAGGCGGGTGAGATCGTGGGGTCGAACGAGTGGTGGGCGGAGCCGGCGGGCGGCGGCGGGGTCGCCGCGGTCGAGCTCGCCCGGCTGGCGGGCGACGCCACGCTCTACTGCCTGCTCGGCGGCGACGAGCTGGGCGCGGCGAGCCGGAAGCAGCTCGAGGCCGCCGGCGTCCGGGTTCATTCGCCGGAGAACGACGCGCCGCAGCGTCGCGGCTACTGCTACGTCGACGACGTCGGCGAGCGCACGATCACCGTCATCGGCGAGAAGCCGCGGCCGCAGGGCGGTGAGGGCACGCTGCCCTGGGAGGAGCTCGACCGCGCCGACGGCGTCTACTTCACAGCCGGCGACGCCCAGGCCGTGCGGCAGGCGCGGCGGGCACGCGTGCTGGTCGCGACTGCCCGCGAGCTGCCGACCCTGCATGCGGCCGGGGTGGAGCTCGACGCCCTGGTCGCGAGCGGGGAGGACGACGCCGAGCGCTATCAGCCGGGGGATCTCGATCCGCCGCCGAAGCTCGTCGTCTCCACCGCCGGCGCGCTCGGCGGTTGGGCGCAGCCGGGCGGGCCGTACAAGGCCGCGGCGCCACCCGGCCCCTACGAGGACGCCTACGGCGCCGGCGACTGCTTCGCCGCCGGGCTCACGTACGCCCTTGCGAAGGGGATGGAGATCACGGACGCGCTCGCGTTCGCGTCCGAGCGCGGCGCGCTGGCGCTCACGCGCCGCGGAGCGGGGCTCACCGGCTGACGGGCAGCAGTCGCACCTCGGGTGGCGCCTCGAGGAAGCGCGCAAGGCGTCGTGCCTCGGCTGCGACGGACGCGAGCGCGCGCTTGGGCAGCCGAACGTGGTGTACGACCAGGCCGGCTGGGCTCGGCCCGCCAGGCGCCGCTCACGACTCCGTCGTGGAGGACGGCGCCCCAGCCGACGGCCCAGATGGGCCGAAGCGCGGCTCGATCCTCGGCCGAGACGAACCGGCTCCGGTCGTCGTGCGAGAGCAGCACGTTGTCGTACTCCGGGAGGAAGCGCACGGGTCCGGGCGTGGCCGGATCGGGACGCGGGGCATCGGGAGGTCGAAGAGCTCGCGGCCGCGCTCGTCCCGGAACGTCAGCAGCCGAGGGCGGAGCCGCTCGAAGACCTCGCGGAGCCCGGTCAGCCGCGACCACGTCGCCGCGTCCGCGACGGCTGCAGGCCCGAACGCGGCGAGGTAGCGCAGCACGACCTCTTCGAGCGACGGTGATGGGTCGAGCGGCCGCCCGAGCCAGGCTTCCGCGGTCGTCCACGCCACCTGCGCGCGGCGACGCCACAGCCCGCGGGGCGGCGGCTGCACCAGCGCGAGCCGCATCTGGCACGCGTAGAGCAGCGCCGCCGCGTCCACGTCCGGAAAGCGCTCGGCGAAGAGCGTTCGCAGCTGCGTTCCCGTGCGGGGCCCCTCGTCGAGGAGCGACCGGCCGAACGCGACGACCGGCTCGAGCTCGAGCCCGCGCAGCTTCGGCGCGTGGTCCCGATGCCGCCACAGCTGGCCTTCGAAGACGGGCTGTAGGAGCGGTCGCAGGAGCAGGCAATCGTCGGCCGTGACGAGATGGATCGTCCCCCGCATGACGCCGACCCGGACGACTTCGCGCCCCGCCAACAGGGTCGACAACGACTCTGGCCGGAAGCCGTCAAGCCGCGACCAGAGCGCGGTGTACGGATCGCGCGGCACCTGAGCCTGGAGGCCGACGAGACGCTGGACGGCGGCGAGCGGCCGCAATGTGGCGCGGCGCAGCAGGAGCTGGCGCGCGAGCGTCGCCCGGTTCAGGGCCCGCCGGCTGAGGAGCTCGCTCACGGGGCGATCCTCACCGAAAGGGTGATTTCGAGGACGAGAGGGTGGACAAGTGGGGAAGAGTGGTTTAGAGTGGGGCTAAGTGGGAGACAGGAGCGCATGAACGGATGTTCCTTGGCGAATACGAGCACACGATCGACGACAAGAACCGGCTCACGCTGCCGGCCCGCTTCCGCGATGCCTTCGCGGGCGGGGTCGTGCTCACGCGCGGGCTCGACGACTGCCTCGACGTCTACGCGCGCGGCGACTGGGACGCGCTGGTCCAGGCCCGTCTCGCCCCGCTCGACCCGTTTTCGAAAGAGGCGAGAGAGCTGAAGCGGTTCTTCTTCAGCGCTGCGGCCGACGCGGAGCTGGACAAGCAGGGGCGCGTGCTCGTGCCGCCGGCGCTGATCCGGCACGGCCGCCTCGGACGCGAGGTCGTCGTGGCAGGCGTCCACGACCATCTCGAGATCTGGGACCGCGCCGCCTGGAACGACAACGTCACCAAGGTGGAAGGGAGCGCAGACGATGTTGCCGAACGTCTTGCAGAGAAGCGCGTCTGATCACGTCCCCGTGCTCGCGGAGGAGGTGCGCGAGCTCCTCGCCGTGCAGCCCGGCGAGACCGTCGTCGACGGCACGTTCGGCGCCGGCGGCCACTCGCGGCTGCTCGCGGACGATCTGCACGGCGACGGCAAGCTGATCGCGATCGACCGCGACCCGTCGGCGCGCACCTACTTCGACCGCTTCAAGGCGCAGAGCGGCGGCGTCCAGGCGCGGTTCCTCCGCGGCGAGTTCTCGCTCGTTCTCAACCAGCTCGCCGCCAACGACGTGCACGCGGACGCAATCCTGCTCGACCTCGGTGTCTCGTCGATGCAGCTCGACCGGCCGGAGCGCGGCTTCTCGTACGCCGCCGACGCGCCGCTCGACATGCGCATGGACACCGCGGCCGAGCTCTCGGCGCGCGAGCTCGTGAACGAGGCCGACGAGCGCGAGCTCGCGTTGATCTTCAAGCGCTTCGGCGAGGAGCGGTATGCGCGGCAGATCGCCCGCGCGATCGTCCGGCGCCGCGCGGAGCGGCCGTTCGAGCGGACGGGCGACCTCGCGGACACGATCAAGCAGGCGATCCCGACGCCGGCGCGCTTCGGCGACGGCCATCCCGCCCGGCGGGTCTTCCAGGCGCTCCGGATCGCGGTCAACGACGAGCTCGGCGCCCTCGAGGCGGCGCTCCCGGCGGCGGTGCGGATGCTCAGGCCGGGCGGCCGCATCGCCGTCATCAGCTTCCACTCGCTCGAGGACCGGATCGTCAAGCAGTTCGTCCGCGAACAGGCGCGCGGCTGCACCTGCCCGCCCGAGTTCCCGATCTGCGCATGCGGCAACGAGCCGATCCTGCGCGACCTGACCCGGAAGCCGCTTCGTCCGGGCGCGCGGGAGCTCGAGGCCAACCCGCGCGCCGCATCGGCGAAGCTGCGCGCCGCCGCGAAGGTGGGCGACTGATGGCCAGCTGGGCCGGCACCGCACGCGTCGAGACGCCGACCGTCTCGCGTCCGCGTCCGCGCACACGGACGGCACCGAAGCGGCGGGCGAGGACTCGCCCGTTCGGCGGCGTAGTCTGGATCGTGCTGCTCGCGGTCCTGCTCGCCGGCGTCGTCGCGATCAACGTGGCCGTGCTCCAGCTGAACGTTCGGCTCGACGAGCTCGGACGCGAGCGGATCGAGCTGCAGGGGGAGACGAAGCGGCTCAGCTCGCAGCTCTCGAGCGCCTCGGCGACCGCTCGGATCGAGTCGCAGGCGAAGTCGAAGCTCGGGCTCGTCCAGGCCGACCCTGAGTTGACCTACCACGTGCAGCTGCCGCCGCCCGGTCAGTGAGCCGCGCGGCACTCCAACCGCCGCATCCGCCTCCTGCTCGGGCTCTTCGTCCTCGTCTTCGCCGGGACGCTCGCGCGCGCCGTCTGGATCCAGGGCGTGCACGCGTCCCGTTTCGAGGGCATGGCCGAGCGGCAGCACGAGGGGACGACCGTGATCCCCGCAGGCCGCGGGACGATCTTCGACCGGACGGGCGAGCCGCTGGCGATCGGCGAGCAGGCGACGACCGTCTACGCCGACCCGCGCGAGGTGAAGAACCCGCGCCGTGTCGCGCTGGCGGCCGCGAAGGCGCTCGGGGTCGACGCCGAGAAGCTGTACCCGCTGCTCGCCGACCGTTCGAGCCACTTCGTCTACGTGAAGCGCAAGGCCGACCCCGCGAAGGCCGCCGCGCTCGAGAAGCTCAACCTGCCCGGCCTCGGCTTCTACGCCGAGGAGCTGCGCTACTACCCGCAGCGCAGCGTCGCCGCCCACGTGCTCGGCTACGCCGGCGTCGACAACGACGGCCTCGAAGGGCTCGAACGCTCGCTCGACAAGGCGCTCGTCGGCAAGCCGGGAAGCCAGACGACCGTGCGCGATCCGGCCGGCCGCGTGATCGACGTGATCGCGACGAAGCCCGAGCGCGCGGGCGACGACGTCTTCATCACGATCGACCACCGGATCCAGGCGAGCGCGGAGACCGTGGTGCAGAGCACCGTGAGGAAGTGGGGCGCGAAGGGCGGCAGCGCCGTCGTGCTCGACCCGCGCACGGGCGCCGTGCTCGCGATGGCGGTCGCGCCGGGCTTCGACGCGAACCGGTTCGGGACGACGTCCCCGGCGAGGCGCCGCAACCGGGTCGTGACGGACACGTACGAGCCGGGCTCGACGTTCAAGGTCGTCACCGTCGCGGCCGCGCTCTCGGAGGGGGTCGTCAGCCCGTCGACCGCCTTCACGCTCCCGTCGTCGATCCGCGTCGCCGACCGGATCATCCACGAGCACGAGCCGCGACCGACGCAGCGAATGACCGTCGCGCAGATCCTCTCCCAGTCGTCGAACGTCGGCACGATCACGCTCGCGCAGATGCTCGGCCGCGATCGGGTCGAGAACTGGATCGGCCGCTTCGGCTTCGGCAAGCTCACCGGCGTCGACGCACCGGGCGAGGCGCAGGGGCTGCTGCCGACGTACTGGTCGGGCTCGACGATCGGCAACGTCCCGATCGGCCAGGGGATCGGCGTGACGCCGATCCAGATGGCGGCCGCGTACGGCGCGATCGCGAACGGCGGCGTCTACCGGACGCCGTACCTCGTCGAGCGCGTCGGGAACGAGTGGAGCGGCCGCTCGAAGGGACGCCGCGTCCTCTCGAAGACGGTGTCGGCGCAGATGATGGCGATGCTGCGCGACGTCGTCTCGGCCGAGGGCGGCACCGGTGCCGCCGCCGCAGTTCCCGGCTACACCGTCGCCGGCAAGACCGGCACCGCCGCGAAGCCGGTGCCCGGCGGCTACTCGACCTCGCGCTACGTCGCCTCGTTCGTCGGCGTCGTGCCAGCCAAGGACCCGCGTCTCGTCGTGCTCGTCTCGATCGACGAGCCGCGCGGAGCGATCTGGGGCGGCGTCGTCGCTGCTCCTGCGTTCTCCGAGATCGCGCGCTCGAGCCTCGTCGAGCTGGAGATCGCGCCGGATGCGACGCCGGGACGCGCTCGGTCACCCGATAGCCGTCGCAATGTCGAGTCGGCTCCGCGCGCAAACCCCGGAAGGGTCGCTTCGCTCCCGATCAGACCCGATAGCGTGTCGAGCCATGGAGCTGGAGCGCCTCGTCGCCGCGCTCGCGCCTGAGGCGGTTCTCGGCACCCCCGACCCCGTCGAGGTGCGCGACCTCGCCTACGACGCCCGCGCGGTCACCCCCGGCGCGGCGTTCTTCGCCGTCCCCGGGCAGCTGGCGGACGGCCACGACTTCGCAGCGCAGGCGGTCGAGAACGGCGCGACCGTGCTCGTCGTCGAGCGCGCCGTCGAGCCCGACGTCCCGCAGCTCGTCGTCCCCTCGACGCGCGCTGCGATGGCGACTGCGGCGGACGTCTTCTTCGGCGAGCCGACGCGCGAGCTCGAGGTCGCCGGCGTCACCGGCACGAGCGGCAAGACGACGACCGCCTTCCTCCTCCACTCGGTGCTCGATGCGGCCGGGCGGAGCCCGGGGCTGCTCGGCACCGTCGAGAGCCGCGTCGGCGGCCAGGTGCGGTCCGGTCGTCCGCACGACTCCGGAGGCGATCGACCTGCAGCGCACTTTCCGGGAGATGCTCGACGCGGGCAATCGCAGCGTCGCGCTGGAGGCCTCGTCGCATGCGTCGGTCCTGCACCGGCTGGATCGCGTCCGCTTCGACGCTCTCGTCTTCACGAACCTGAGCCAGGACCACCTCGATTTCCACCCGTCGATGGAGGAGTACTTCGCCGCCAAACGGCGGCTCTTCACCGGGGCGGCGCCTCCGCCCGCCGCCGTCAACGTGGGCGACGCGTGGGGCCGGCAGCTGGCCGACGAGCTCGCCGACAAGAACCGTGCACCCCTCGTCACCTTCGGGCTGGCGGACGACGCCGAGATCCGCCCGGAGGGCCTGGAGCTCGGGCCGTCGGGGGCGAACTTCACCGCGGGCGGGATCGAGATCCGCTCGAGCCTCCGCGGCCGCTTCAACGTCGAGAACGTGCTCGGCGTGATCGCGGCCGCGATCCTGCTCGACGTCGACGAGGCCGCAATCGCCGAGGGGATCGCGAAGCTGCCGGGCGTGCCGGGGCGGTTCGAGGCCGTCGACGAGGGGCAGCCGTTCACCGTGGTGGTCGACTACGCGCACAAGCCGGACGCTCTCGACAACGTCCTCCGGACCGCGCGCGAGCTGACCGACGGCCGGGTGATTCTCGCCTTCGGCGCGGGCGGCGACCGCGATCGGCAGAAGCGCCCGCTGATGGGCAAGGTCGCGCGCGACCTCGCGGACGTCGTCATCGTCACCTCCGACAACCCGCGCAGCGAGGACCCGCTCGCGATCATCCAGGACGTGATGCAGGGGACCGGCGTCGACGTCGAGATCGATGCCGACCGGCGTTCCGCAATCGGCCGCGCGATCGAGCTGGCCGAGCCGGGCGACGTCGTCGTGATCGCAGGCAAGGGGCACGAGCAGGGGCAGGAGATCGCCGGCCGAGAAGCTGCCGTTCGATGACCGCGTGGTCGCGCGCGAGGCACTGCGCGCGTGATCCCGATCGCGATCGAGGAGCTCGCCGCGCTGGGGCTCGGTGAGCTGCACGGGGCCGGGGGCGACGTCACCGGGCTCCAGATCGACTCACGGCGTGTCGGCCCAGGCGACCTCTTCGTCGCGATCCGGGGCGGCCGGGAGTTCGTCGGCGAGGCCCGCGATCGGGGCGCCGCGACGCTCGTGCCGAACGACGAGTTCGACGCGATGGCCGTGCTCGGCCAGGTGCTGCGCGGACGGAGCCGCGCGCGCTTCGTCGGCGTCACCGGCTCGACCGGGAAGACGTCGACGAAGGACATCCTCGCCGCACTTTGCGCCGCCGCCGCGCCGACGGTGTGGACCGAGGGGAGCTACAACGCCGAGCTCGGCGTGCCGCTGACGCTCGGCCGGCTCGAGCCCGAGACGGAGATCTGCATCGTCGAGATGGGCATGCGCGGGTTCGGGCAGATCGAGGCGCTCTGCGAGATCGTCCGCCCGCACGTCGGCGTCATCAGCGCGGTCGGCCCCGTCCACCTCGAGCTCGTCGGCTCGGTCGACGGCGTCGCCCGGTCGAAGGCCGAGCTCGTGACCGCGCTCCCGCCGGACGGGATCGCGATCGTGCCGGTCTCGAGCGACGCTGGAGCCGCATCTCCGCGACGACATCGAGATCCTCCGGGTGCCTCCCGTGGACGTCGAGCTGCGCGCGGACGGCGCCCACGTCGCGTTCGGCGACCGGCGGATCCGCTTCCCGCTCACCTCCCGCCATCAGGCCCAGAACGCGCTCACGGCGCTGACGGCGTACGCGGCGATGGACCTGCCGCTCGATCGGCTCGAGGAGGGTGCTGCGAGCGTCCGGCTGTCGAAGTGGCGTGGTGAGGAGCTCGCCCTTCCCGGGGGAGGCTTCGTCGTCAACGACGCGTACAACGCGAACCCGACGTCGATGGAGGCGGCGCTCCGCCACCTCGCCGAGCGCGGTGCGGGGCGGAGGCGCATCGCCATCCTCGGCGGCATGGCCGAGCTCGGCGAGCACACCGAGAAGCATCACCGTGAGATCGCCGAGCTGGCCGAGGAGCTCGGGGTCGAGGTCGTCGCCGTCGGAGACCTGGCCCGCGCGTACGGCGCCGACGCCTGGGAGCCGGACGCGGCCGCCGCGCTCGACACCGCCCGGGCCCTCGTCCGTCCCGGCGACGCCGTCCTCGTCAAGGCGTCGCGCGCAGTCGCGCTCGAAGGCATCGCCCCGACCCTGGCGAACGACACCGCGTAATGGTCCGCGTCCTCATCGCCGGGCTGATCGCGATGGTCGTCTCCGTCGTGATCGGACCCAAGTTCATCGAGTTCCTGCGCCGCAACGAGCTCGGCCAGCCGATCCGCGAGGACGGCCCTGCCGGTCACGTGGTCAAGCAGGGGACGCCGGTGATGGGCGGGCTGTTGATCCTGCTGTGCGCGCTGCTGCCCTTCCTCGCCCTCTCGAGGTTCACCCTGCCGGCGCTGACCGTTCTCTTCCTCACCGTCTCGTGCGCCGCGATCGGCTTTCTCGACGACTTCATCAAGCTGCGCCATCGCCGCTCGCTCGGCCTGCAGGGCCGCTGGAAGCTCCTCCTCCTGGCCGGGATCACGATCGTGGTCGGCTTCGCCGTGCACGCGCAGGATCAGCTCGACACCTCGATCTACATCCCGGTCGCGAGCGTCGACGTCCCGCTCTCGTACGCGTATTACCCGTTCCTGTTCCTGGTCATCGCCGGCGCGGCGAACGGCGCGAACCTGACCGACGGCCTCGACGGGCTCGCCGCGGGGGTCGGGATCATCGCGCTGCTGACGTTCCTGTCGATGAACGTGATCGGCTACATCCGCTCCGGCGACGTCGGCGCACGCTCCGACTTCCAGCTCGACCTCGCCATCCTGGCCGCGGCGCTGATCGGGGCCGCGATCGGGTTCCTCTGGTACAACGCCTTCCCGGCCGAGCTGTTCATGGGGGACACCGGCTCGATGGCGTTCGGTGGCGCCCTCGCAGGCTTCGCGATCGTCACGGGGACCGAGGCGTTGCTCGTCCTCATCGCCGGGATCTACGTCGTCGAGGCGCTCTCCGTGATCATCCAGACGGTCAGCTTCAAGTACTGGAGACGCCGAGTCTTCCTGATCGCGCCGATCCACCACCACTTCGAGATGAAGGCGTGGTCGGAGACGAAGATCATGGTGCGCTTCTGGATCGTCGCCGCGATCCTCGCCGCCTGCGGCTTCGTCCTCTACTACCGCTACTACATCCAGTTCAGGCTGTGAAGCGGGCGCTCGTCCTCGGCCTCGCGCGCTCGGGGCGGGCCGCGCAGGCAGCGCTCGAGGCGGGGGGCACCGAGGTCGTCGTCGCCGACCGGACGCTCGGCAACGACCAGGACCTCGGACTGCTCGACGGCGTCGACGTGCTCGTCAAGAGCCCGGGTGTGCCGGGCGAGGTGCCGCTCGTCGCCGCAGCCCGGGAGCGCGGGGTCCCGGTCTGGAGCGAGATCGAGCTGGCGTCCAGGCTGCTGCCGAACCCGATCCTGGGCGTCACGGGCACGAACGGGAAGACGACGACGACGGAGCTGCTCGGGGCGATGCTCGGCGCGCGCAACGGCCGGCAACGTCGGCACGCGCGCTGAGCGAGCTCGTCGGCGACGTCGCGAGTGACGAGTGGATCGTGTGCGAGCTCTCGAGCTTCCAGCTCGAGGACATCGACGGTTTCCGCCCACGAGGTCGCGGTCCTGCTGAACCTCGAGCCCGACCACCTCGACCGGCACGGCAGCTTCGAGAGGTATCGCGACGCGAAGCTGCGCATCTTCGAGAACCAGGGAGCCGACGACGTCGCGGTCGTGCCGCGCGGCTTCGGGCCGGTTCCAGGCGCGGGACGGCGGATCGAGTTCGCCGCCGACGACACGCTGCCGGCGGAGCCGCTGATCCCGGGCGCGCACAACCGCGAGAACGCAGCGGCGGCGACTGCGGCCGCCCGCGCCGCCGGCCTCGGCGACGACGCGATCGCGTCGGCGCTGCGGACGTTCCAGGGCGTCGAGCACAGGCTCGAGCTCGTCGCCGAGATCGGCGGTGTCCGGTACGTCAACGACTCGAAGGCGACGAACTCGGCGGCCGCCCGCCGCGCCCTGGCGGCCTACGACTCGCCGTTGCACCTGATCCTCGGCGGGCGCCCGAAGGGGGAGAGCTGGGACGAGCTCGCCCGCGCGGTCGCGGCCGCGAACGTCGTCACGGCGTACCTGATCGGCGAGGCGGCGCAACCGCTGTCCGTCGACCTCGGCTACGAGAACGTCCCCTTCCTGATCTCGGTCACGCTCGAGCGCGCGGTCGCCGAGGCGGCCCGCGGCGCGCGGCCGGGAGAGATCGTGCTGCTCTCGCCCGCCTGCGCCAGCTACGACCAGTTCCGCGACTACGAGCACCGCGGAGAGGAATTCCGGAGGCTGGTAGAGAACCTCCAAGGGTGAAGGCCAATGGCCAGCTCGAGCAACGCCTGCTCGTCCTCGTCACCCTCGCGCTCGTGGCGTTCGGCCTGGTGATGGTCTACAGCGCCACCTCGGCGGCGGCGGCGCTCGGGAACGGCGACCCGATCACCTACCTCAAGCGTCAGGGGATCTACGCCCTCCTCGGCGTCGGCCTGATGGTGGTCGCCTCGCGCTTCGACCACCGCAAGCTGCGGAACCTCGCGCCGCCGCTCCTCCTGACGGCGTTCGCCCTCTGCGTCGCCGTGCTCGCGATCGCACCCGAGATCAACGGCGCCCGACGCTGGCTCACGGCCGGCCCGCTCACGTTCCAGCCCTCCGAGCTGGCGAAGCTCGCGCTCCTACTCTGGGTCGCGGCGTATCTCGCCCGCAACGGCGCGCCGCGCACGCTCGGCGAGCTCTGGAAGCCGATCGGGATGCTCACGTGCCTCTTCGCCGCGCTGATCGTGATCGAGCCCGACCTCGGGACGACGATCGCGCTCGTGCTCATGGTCGCGGGGATGCTCGTCGTCGCGGGCGTGCCCGGGCGCACGCTCGCCGGCGCGGGGTCGATCGCGATGCTGGGCGGGCTCGCCGCGATCTGGCTCGAGCCCTACCGCCGCGCTCGGCTCTTCAGCTTCCTCGACCCGTGGTCGGACCCGGAGGACACCGGCTTCCAGACCGTGCAGGCGCTGATCGGGATCGGCTCCGGCGGCGTCACCGGCAAGGGTCTCGGCGAGGGCGTCCAGAAGATCAACTACCTGCCCGAGCAGCAGACGGACATGATCCTCGCGGTGATCGGCGAGGAGCTCGGCCTGATCGGGACGACGGCCGTGATCGGTGCGTTCGCCGCGTTCGCGTTCGCAGGCTTCACGGTCGCGCTCCGCTGCCGCGACCCGTTCGGGAAGCTGCTGGCCGCGGGCATCACCTCGCTCGTCTGCGGCCAGGCCGCCGTCAACCTCGCCGCCGTGCTCGGGGTCGCGCCGCTGACGGGGATCCCGCTGCCGTTCGTCTCCTACGGCGGCTCCAGCCTCGTCGTACTGCTCGCGAGCGTCGGCATCCTCCTTAACATCGCCTCCGATGACCGAGCCCCGCAGCGAGCTGCGAGCCCTGATCGCCGCCGGCGGAACGGCCGGGCACGTCCTGCCGTCGCTCGCAGTGGCGGCGGCGCTGCGCGAGCGCGGCGTCAGCGTGACGTTCGCCGGGTCGCCGGATCGCGTCGAGGCTAGGCTCGTCCCCGCCGCCGGCTACGAGCTCGACACCTTCGAGATCTCCGGCTTCCCGCGCAAGCCGTCCGTCGACCTGCTCCGTTCCGTGATCCGCGCCGGTCGGGCGCCGCGCGCCTGCAGGGCGATCCTCGAGCGCCGGCGACCTGATGTCGTCCTCGGCGGCGGCGGGTACGTGGCGGGGCCGATGGTCTACGCCGCCTGGCGGCGGAAGCTGCCGGCCGCCCTGACCGAGGCCGACGCGCACCTGGGGCTCGCGAACCGCCTCGCCGCGCCGTTCGCGCGGCGGGTCTTCCTCGCCTACGGGATCCCGGGCCGAAACGGCTCGAAGTACCGCGTCACCGGCAGGCCGGTACCGGCCGACCACCGCGGCGTCTCGAAGGACGAGGGCCGACGTCGCTTCGGGCTGCCCGCGGACGGACCGGTGATCGCGTTCTTCGGCGCTCTCGCTGGGGCCCGCAGCCTCAACCACTTCGCCGTCGAGACGTATGGCGACGCCGGCCCCGCCGTCCTGCACGTCTCCGGCGAGCGCGACTTCGAGGAGCTGCGGGAGCGCGTGCACCGCAGTGACTACGTGCTGGTCGCGTCGACGGCCGAGTTCGGCGCCGCGCTCGCCGCTCCGGATCTGGCGATCTCGCGCGCCGGCGGGACGGTCTGGGAGCTCGCCGCCTCCGGGACGCCCGCGATCCTCGTCCCGTACCCGCACGCCACGTCGGACCACCAGACGCTGAACGCCCGGCACTTCGAGCGTGGCGGCGGCGCGGTCGTCGTTCCCGAGGTCGAGCTCGACCGCGTGCCCGCGCTCGTCGACGAGCTTCTGGCGGATCGCGCGCGGCTCGACTCGATGAGCGCCGCGATGCGCTCGATGGCGAGGCCGGACGCCGCGGACGAGATCGCCGAGGAGCTGATCGCGCTTGCTCGAGGGTAGGCGCCTCTGGTTCGTCGGCATCGGCGGCGCCGGTCTCTCGTCCTACGCGTTCCTCGCGAGGGCGTGGGAGGCGGAGGTCGGCGGCTGGGACCGGGTCGAGACGCCATACCTGCGCCAACTCGACGGCGTCAGGGTCGAGATCGCAGCTGAGCCGGTCGTGCCCGAGGGTTGGGAAGCGATCGTCTCGAGCGCGTATCCGCATGTGGCGGGGACGCCTCGGGCCGAGTTCCTCGCCGAGCTCGTCTCGCTGCGCCGCTCCATCGTGGTCGCCGGCGCCCACGGGAAGACGACGACCACGGGCATGATCGCGTTCGTCCTCGCCGAGCTCGGGCTCGACCCGGCCTGGCTCGTCGGCGGCGAGATCGGCCAGCTGGGCGGCAATGCGGGCGCCGGCGAGGGCTGGCTCGTCGTCGAGGGCGACGAGTCCGACCGGACCGTCGAGCGGCTGCAGCCCGAGATCGGCGTCGTCACGAACGTCGAGCTCGACCACCATTCGACCTTCGGCTCCGAGGCCGAGGTCGCGGAGATGTTCGACGACTGGCTGGGCCGCCTGCCGCAGGTCGTCCGCGGCTGGGAGCTCGACCCCGTGGGGCTCGAGCTCGCCGTCCCGGGCGAGCACAACCGGCGGAACGCGGCGACGGCACTGGCGGCGCTCGAGCTCGCGGGCGTGGCGCGCGCCGACGCCGAGCCGGTGCTCGCCCGCTTCCGCGGCGCGGGGCGCCGGTTCGATGTCGTCGGCGAGCACAACGGCGTCACCGTCGTCGACGACTACGCGCACCACCCCTCCGAGATCGAGGCGACGGTGGCCGCCGCGCGCGAGCGCACGGACGGGCGCGTGCTCGTCCTCTTCCAACCGCACCTCTACTCGCGCACGCGCCACCTCGCCCACGAGCTGGGAGCAGCCCTCTCCACCGCCGACGCCGCCTGCGTGACCGAGATCTACCCGGCACGGGAACAGCCCGTCCCGGGAGTCCACGGCAAGCTCGTCGTCGACGCGCTCCGGCCCGGCCTCACGGCGGGCTGGGCGCCGGCGGTGGAGGACGGCGCCAGAGTCGTCGCGTCATGGGCCCGCCCCGGCGACCTGGTGCTCACGGTCGGCGCCGGCGACGTCGAGCGAGCCGGCCCGCTCGTGCTGGAGGCGCTTCGGTGAAGCTCGAGGAGCGTGTCCCACTCGCGAAGCTGACGACGATCGGAACGGGAGGCCCCGCCCGGGCGTTCGCGCGCCCGTCGACGCTCGCCGAGCTCGAATGGGCGCTTCGCTGGGCGCGCGAGCGCGACGTGCAGGTGGCGACCGTCGGGCTCGGCTCGAACCTGCTCGCAGCGGACGAGGGCGTCGACGCGCTCGTGCTGAAGCTGACCGGCGAGCTCGCCTCCGTGCGCGTCGAGGGCGACCTGCTGATCGCAGGCGGCGGCGCCACGAACGCGGTCTGCCTGCACCAGGCCCGCGCAGCCGGCCTGGGCGGCTTCGAGTTCGCCTGCGCGATCCCGGGGACGGCGGGGGGTGGCGTCCGCATGAACGCAGGCGCGTACGGCAGCGACTGGTCGCAGATCCTCGTCCGTGCCCGCGCGTTCTCTCGCCAGGGCGATGCCTGGATGACACCGCAGGGTCTCGGGCTTGCGTACCGCTCGTCCGACCTCGGAGCCGGCGACGTCGTCGCGGAGGTCGAGTACCGGCTCTCACCTCGCCCGCCGGAGGAGATCAAGGCGACCGTCGCCGAGCTGATCGCGCAGCGAAAGGCGACCCAGCCGACGAACAAGCGCACGTTCGGCAGCGTCTTCAAGAACCCGGAACACGAGCTCGGGGCGGGGCGGATGCTCGAGGCGTGCGGGCTCAAGGGCCACACGATCGGCGGCGCGATGATCTCGCCGCTGCACGCGAATTTCATCGAGAACGCCGGCGGCGCGACGACCGCGGACGCGCTCGCGCTGATGGCCGAGGCGCGCCGCCGAGCCCGCGAGCAGTTCGGCGTCGAGCTGGAGCACGAGGTGAAGCTGCTCGGCCCGATCGCCGTCACGTAGGAAGCATCCGCAGGGCGGCGAATCAGCCTTCCGTGGCCGGAGGGAGAGGATCTCGGAACCGCTCGCGCCCGCGTGCGCGCGCGGCCAGCGCTGCTGCGTGGTTCCCGCGCGGCGCCGCGGGCGATCGCCTCGAGCTGTCCCGGTTCGCTCCCTCCGGTCGATCCCTGCTGACGGGGCTCGCGATCCTGCTCGCCGGGCTGGGTCTCTACGCGGTCGCCCGAACGACGTCCGCGTTCGCCGTCGACCGGGTCGTCGTCCAGGGGGCGCCGCCGGAGGTCGCCGCCGACGTGCGCAAGGCGCTCGTGCCTGCGCTCGGCGAGAGCCTGCTCCGTCTCGACCTGAGCGACCTGCTCCGCCGCGCCGAGAGCGTCCCGATGGTCGCGAACGCGTCCTTCGACCGCAGCTTCCCGCACACGCTCGAGATCGTCGTCGTCCCCGAGGTCCCGGTCGCGGTCCTGCGCCAGGGCTCGTCGTCCTGGCTCGTCGCCGCCGGCGGCCGCGTGGTCGACGAGCTCGATCGAGGCGCCCGTCCGGGGTTGCCGCGGATCTGGCTGCAGCGGACGGTCGACGTGCGCGTCGGCGAGTCCCTGCGCGGCGTCCAGCGTCGCGCCGTCGCGGCCGTCGCACCGCTCGTGGAGCACCCGCTGCCGTCCGCGGTCACGTCCGTCGGCGTCGGTCGCGGTGAGCTGACGCTCTCGCTTCGGTCCGGGATCGAGCTGCGGCTCGGCGACGCGACCGACCTCGCCGTCAAGCTCGAGGTGGCCCGCCGCGTCCTGCCCCGGCTCGGAGACCTGCGCGGTTACCTCGACGTGAGCGTCCCCGAGCGGCCGGTGGCAGGCGAGACCCTCAACTCTCAGGTCGAGGTAGAGACTTCAGCCTCGACCGATCCTTGAGTTTCCGATTGACAGTGCCGACAAGGAAACGTACCCTGGACGCGGAAAGGATCGTGGTCAGTACGATGCTCAACTCGAGCTTCAGGTCGAGAGCGATCGAGACACTCCTTCGATGAGAGATTCCTCAGGCAACTATCTCGCGGTGATCAAGGTCGTCGGCGTCGGCGGCGGCGGCACGAACGCGGTCAACCGCATGGTCGACGCAGGCCTCGGCGGCGTCGAGTTCATCGCCGTCAACACGGACGCGCAGGCGCTGCTGATGGCGGACGCCGACGTGAAGATCCACATCGGCTCGCATGCGACGCGCGGCCTCGGCGCCGGCGCGGATCCGGCCGTCGGCCAGGCGGCCGCGCAGGAGAGCCGCGACGAGCTGAAGGAGGCGCTCAAGGGCGCCGACATGATCTTCGTGACGGCGGGCGAGGGCGGCGGCACCGGCACAGGTGCTGCGCCGATCGTCGCCGAGCTCGGCCGCGAGCTCGAGGCGCTCACCGTCGGCGTCGTCACGAAGCCGTTCGCGTTCGAGGGCAGGCGGCGCGCCGACCAGGCCGACGTCGGGATCCAGAACCTCCGCGACCGCGTCGACACGCTGATCGTGATCGAGAACGACCGGCTGCTCCAGGTCGTCGAGAAGAAGACGCCGGTGACCGAGGCGTTCCGGATCGCGGACGACATCCTTCGCCAGGGCGTCCAGGGGATCACCGACCTGATCACGGTGCCCGGGATCGTCAACCTCGACTTCGCCGACGTGCGCACGATCATGCGCGACGCCGGCTCGGCCCTGATGGGTATCGGCGTCGCCTCCGGTGAGAACCGCGCCGCCGAGGCAGCCCGGACCGCGGTCAGCTCGCCGCTGCTCGAGCAGTCGGTCGACGGCGCCACCGGCATCCTGCTCAACGTCACCGGCGGCACCGAGCTCGGCCTCTTCGAGGTCAACGAGGCGGCCGAGGTGGTCACCGGGGCGGCCGACCAGAACGCAAACGTGATCTTCGGCGCCGTCATCGACGACTCGCTCGGCGACGAGGTACGGGTGACCGTGATCGCGACCGGATTCGGAGCGCAGCGGCGCCGGCGCCGGATCGAGGCGGCCCAGCCGGCGGCGGCGATGGCCGGCGGCGACGACGAGCGGCCCGTCGAGCGCTCGGACGTGGATCTCGAGATCCCGTCCTTCCTGCGCGACAACTGAGACCGAGGTTTCGGTTTCCGCGCGGGCGGCAATCTTGCGCTCATGCCCTCTTGGCCGACTGCCCGGTCGGTCTAGGAGACCCGGTCCGAGGCCCCGGTACGCCGGGGCCTCGTGCTTTCCGCAGTCGTTAGAGTCCGCGCCGTGCAGACCCTCTTGCGCACGCCGCTCCATGCCCGCCACGTCGCGGCCGGAGCGCGAATGGTTCCCTTCGCCGGCTGGGAGATGCCCGTGCAGTACGAGGGCGTCATCCCCGAGCACAAGGCCGTCCGGACGGACGCCGGCGTCTTCGACGTCTCGCACATGGGTCAGTTCCACGTCGAGGGGCCGAACGCGCACGAGCTGCTGCAGTCGCTGCTCTCGAACGACCTGGACAAGATCGGGGACGGCGAGGCGCAGTACACGCTGCTGACGAACGACCGAGGCGGCATCGTCGACGACCTGATCGCCTACCGGATCGATCAGCACCACTATCTCGTCGTCGTCAACGCCGGCAACCGCGACGCGGCGTACGCCTGGATGAAGGAGCGGGAGATCCGCGGCTCCGAGATCCGGGACGCGTCCGACGAGTACGCGCTGCTGGCGGTGCAGGGGCCGCGGGCGCTCGAGCGTCTGGGGCTGTCGAAGGCGAAGCCGTTCACGCACGCGATGGGCGAGATCGACGGCGTCGAGGTGATGGTCAACCGGACCGGCTACACCGGCGAGGAGGGCGTCGAGCTGATGTGCCCCGCCGAGGACGCCGAGGAGCTGTGGGACGCGATCGTCGCCCGCGGCGTGACGCCGGCGGGCCTCGGCGCCCGCGACACGCTCCGGCTCGAGGTGTGCTACCCGCTGCACGGAAACGACATCACACCGGACACCGACGCGATCTCCGCCGGGCTCGGCTGGACGTGCGCGCTCGGGAAGGAGTTCAGCGGCGCCGCGGAACTCCGCCGGATCAAGGAGTCGGGGCCCGAGCGAAAGTTGGTCGCGTTCGTGATGGAGGAGAAGGCGGTGCCGCGCAACGGGATGCCCATCGCCGGCGGCGGCGAGGTGACGTCCGGCACGCATTCGCCGATGCTCGACAAGGGGATCGGGATGGGCTACGTCCCCGCCGCGTCCGCGTCGCCCGGCACCGAGCTGACGATCGACGTGCGTGGCAGGGAGCGCCGCGCGACCGTCGTCCCGAAACCGATCTACAAGCGAGAGGAGTAGGGCAACCGTGGCAGCGTCCGAGGAGTACCCGGAGGGGCTGAAGTACCACCGCGAGCACGACTGGGCGCGGATCGAGGGCGACGAGGCGACGCTCGGCGTGACCTGGTTCGCCCAGGACGCGCTCGGCGAGCTCGTCCACTTCGAGGCGCCCGCGGACGGCGGCTCCACGACGAAGGACGCCTCCTACGGCGAGGTCGAGTCGGTCAAGGCCGTCTCGGACGTGATCGCGCCCCTCTCCGGCGAGATCCTCGAGGTGAACCAGAAGGTGGTCGACGCGCCCGAGACGGTGAACGAGGATCCCTACGGTGAAGGCTGGCTCGTCCGGATCCGACTCTCCGACCCCTCGGAGGTCGACGCGCTCCTCGACGTGGAGGCGTACAAGCAGTTCCTGGCCGAGCAATGAGTCAGCTCTCCACCACCGACTCCGATCGCGAGGAGATGCTGGCGGCGATCGGCGTCTCGTCGGTCGAGGAGCTCTTCCGCGACATCCCCGCGGGCGTCCGGCTCGGTCGCGAGCTCGAGCTGGAGCCCGCCCTGTCGGAGGCGGAGCTGAGCCGGCACCTGGAGGAGCTCGCGGCGAGGAACGTCGACACGACGAGGGAGCTGTCGTTCCTCGGCGCGGGCATCTACGACCACTACGTGCCTGCGATCGTCGACGCGGTCCTGCAGCGCGGAGAGTTCCTGACCGCCTACACGCCGTACCAGCCGGAGATGAGCCAGGGAGTCCTGCAGGCGATCTTCGAGTACCAGACGGCCATCTGCGAGCTGACCGGGATGGACGTCTCGAACGCGTCCGGCTACGACGGCACGACCGTGGCCGCGGACGCCTGCCTCGTCGCCAAGCACGCGACCGGACGCTCGAAGGTCGTGCTCGCCGAGACCCTGAACCCGCAGGTGCGGCAGGTCGTGAAGACGTACGCCGTCGGCTTCGGCCTCGAGGTCGTCGAGGTGGCGCACGACGGCGGCGCCACCGACCCGGCGGCGCTGCGCGAGGCGGCCGAGGATGCGGCGGCGGTGATCTTCCAGCAGCCCAACGTCTTCGGGATCCTCGAGCCGGCTCCCGACCTCGCCGCGGCCGCGAAGGACGCGGGCGCGCTTGCGATCGCGCACGTCGACCCGATCTCGCTCGGCGTGCTCGAGGCTCCCGGGAACTACGGCGCCGACCTCGCCATCGGCGAGGGGCAGAGCGCCGGCAACTACCAGTCCTATGCGGGTCCGCACTACGGCTTCCTCGCCTCGAAGGCGGAGTACACACGGCGGCTGCCCGGGCGGATCATCGGCGAGACCACCGACCTCAACGGTGAGCGCGGCTACGTGCTGACGCTGCAGACGCGCGAGCAGCACATCCGCCGCGAGAAGGCGACCTCGAACATGACGACCAACCAGACGCTGCTGGCACTGGCCGGGCTCGTCCATCTCTCCTGGCTGGGGCCACAGGGGCTCCGTGAGGTCGGCGAGACCTGCATGGCGCTCGGCGCGTACGCGAAGGATCGGCTGGGCCTGTCACTCGCGTTTCCCGACCGGCCGACGTTCAAGGAGGTCGCGTTCAGGCTCGAAGCGTCCGGCGCGCGAGGTGATCGCGGCTGCGCGCGAGCGCGGCGTCCATCCCGGGTACGCGATCGGGCGCGACTACGAGGGGATGGACGACGTCCTCCTCGTCGCGGTGACGGAGAAGCGAAGCCCCGCGGACATCGACCGTCTCGCCGAGGTGCTAGACGAGGTCGGGGACCTGATGGAGCTGATCTACGAGAAGTCGAAGCCCGGCCGCCGCGCCTCGACCGTGCCGCGCTACGACCTGCCGGCGGCCGAGGTGCCGGAGGAGCTGCGCCGGGCGGCGCCGCCGCGGCTGCCGGAGCTCGCGGAGCCGGAGCTCGTGCGCCACTTCACCGAGCTGTCGACGCGGAACTTCGGCATCGACACCGGCTTCTACCCGCTCGGCAGCTGCACGATGAAGCACAACCCGCGCGTGAACGAGCGCCTCGTGTCGCTGCCGGGGTTCAAGGACCTGCATCCGCACCAGGAGGAAAAGGGCGCCCAGGGCGCGCTCGAGCTGATGTGGCGCCTGCAGGAGATCCTCAAGGAGGTGGCCGGGCTCGACGCGACCTCGCTCCAGCCGGCGGCCGGGTCACAGGGCGAGCTGACCGGGCTGATGCTGATGCGCGCCTACTTCGAGGACATCGGCGAAGGCGCGCGGCGCGACACGATCATCACGGCCGACACCGCACACGGGACGAACCCGGCGAGCGTGACGATGGCCGGCTACAAGCTGGAGAAGGTCGCGACCGACGCGCGGGGCAATCTCGACGTCGACGACCTGCGAGCGAAGGTGAACGAGCGCACAGCGGGGCTGATGCTGACCAACCCGTCGACCCTCGGCCTGTTCGACGAGCAGATCGAGGAGGTCGCGAAGATCTTCCACGACGCCGGCTCGCTCCTCTACTACGACGGCGCGAACCTGAACGCCGTCTGCGGGATCTCGCGGCCGGGCGACATGGGCTTCGACATCGTGCACATCAACCTGCACAAGACCTTCTCGCAGCCGCACGGCGGCGGCGGCCCCGGCGGCGGCCCGATCGTCGTCCGCAGCAAGCTGGAGCCGTTCCTGCCGGTGCCGGCCGTCGTCCGCGACGGCGATGCGTTCCGGCTCGACCACGACCGGCCGAAGTCGATCGGGAGGGTGCGCGGGTTCACCGGCCCGTTCGGGGTCTTCGTCCGCTCGTACGCGTACATCCGCTCGCTACGGCCCGGCTCTGCGGGAGATGTCCGAGACGGCCGTCCTGAACGCGAACTACCTGCTCGCCCGGCTGCGCGACGCGTACGACCTGCCCTACGACCGCCTGGCGATGCACGAGTTCGTGCTCAGCGCCCGCACGCTCAAGCGCGAGCACGGGATCACGGCCCTCGACGTGGCGAAGCGGCTGATGGACTACGACTTCCACCCGCCGACGATCTACTTCCCGCTCGTCGTCCCCGAGGCGCTGATGATCGAGCCGACCGAGACCGAGCCCAAGGAGCGGCTCGACGCGTTCGTCGACGCGATGCTGGCGATCGCGGCCGAGGCGGAGGAGAGCCCGGAGCTGCTGAAGGAGGCGCCGACCTCGCGCCCCGTCCGGCGGCTGGACGAGGTGAAGGCGGCGAAACGCGCCGTGGTCAAGTACGGCTTCGAGGACCATCCCGATCTGTCGGGCGAGCCGACGGAGGCGCGGCAGCTCGAGGCGCAGAAGGGCGCATGATCGGCCGCGCCGAGCTCGAGCGGCGCGTCGACGAGCTCGCCGAGCAGCACTCGGGCGCGGCGTTCGCCGAGGCGATCAAGGAGCTCGCGGCGGGTCTCGACTCGGGCGACGCCGAGCTGCTGCGCGAGATCCTGCTCGAGCGCGGCGCGAGCTTCGACAAGGCGGTCATGGACCGGGTCGACGCCCGCGGGTGGTTCCAGCGCCAGTGGGACAAGGCCCAGGGGCAGTGAGCGACGGCTTCGAGGGCGGCGACTTCGAGCGCGCCGTCGCGGTCGTCAGCGCCGATCCGTCGCCGCGTGCGCTCGTCGAGCGGCTCGGGATCGACTGGGAGTACCTCAGCTGGCTGGCGCTCGACGCGGCCGCCTTCGTGCTGGGGGAGCAGGAGGAGCGGCGTGGGGACGTCGTCTCGAACACGGGCGAGGCGTTCACGGCGGGCTTCCTGATCGGCATGCACGTCGTTGGCGAGCCGACGGCGAGCGCGGAACGCCTCGGCGCGGCCGTCGACCTCGTGCAGACACGCGGCCGCCACGCGGTGATCGCCGACCACTGCGACCTCTCGAGCGTCGCTCGGCTCGAGACGCTGTACTCGGAGGCGCTGCTCGAGTCGATGGAGGTGGCCGCATCCGACCGCGACGGTCTGCGCTCGCCGGTCACGCGTGTCTTCGAGACCGGCCTTGCCGTCGGCCTCGAGCTGGGCTCAGGCGGCGATCGCCGCGCCGACGCGCAGCAGCCCTAGCCGCTCGAGGGTCGACTCCACCGTCTCGGCGACGGGCTCGAACTCCGGGCTCGGCCAGACGAAGACGTCGTCGGCGTCGAGCAGGCCTGCGAGATGCCCGAGCAGCCACGGGTCGGAGGAGCGCAGCAGCACCGTCTGCGCGTAGCTTCGCGCCCAGAGCTCCTTCGCCGACTGGAAGTAGCGGCGGCGCGAGCGTCCGACGCCCGGCGGGAGGCGGGACGACAGCTGCGCCGCGGCGGCGCGCCAGTCGGCGAACGCCTCGTGTCCACCCGACGCCCAGGACGGGCCGAGGCCTCGTGCGAGTTGGTGGTCGACGAAGTGCCCGAGCTCGTGGAGGAAGCTGAGCGCGACGCGGTCGTGACGGCGGGAGACGCGCAGGTCGATCGGGTCTCCCTCGCGGAGCCTGTACGCGCCGCTCTGGCTCGTCGTCGCGGTCGGGCGCACCGGCACCGGATCCAGATCGGAATGGAGCTGGTGCAGCGCGTCGGCGGCGGCAAGCGCGCGTGACAGCTCAGGATGGAGCGGACTGCGCCGCGGCAGCAGGACGAGCTCCGTGAGCGGTCGCAGGCGAAGCTCGCCGCTGCGAGTGACGGCGGCGGGATAGCGGCGGCGTCGGCGCACCGGCCTGAATCTACGGCGAGCGCCGGACGCGGCCGATAACGAGGGCGTGCGGTACGCCGTCCTGCTCCTGGTTTCGGTCATCGTGTTCTCCGCGTGGCAGTACGCGCGCCGCGAGGAGAACGAGAACCGTCTCGCCCTGGTGGCGAGCGCGGTCGCGTTGCGCGACGTCGACGTCAGCTGTCCGGGGTTCTGGACGCGCCTCGTCGAGATCACGCCGAACGCCGGCTGGGTCGGCTTCGACGAGCACGGACGGCCCGATGACAAGACGAGCCTCTCGGCCGCGACCTGCAGCAGCCTCGAGCGGATCTGGCGCCGGAAACAGGGCTCCTTCCGCTGCCTGCTCGCCGGCGGTTGCGACGGGAAGACGCTCGCGGCCGTGAGCGGGATCGTCACGCTCGCGCACGAGTCGTGGCATCTCCGCGGGATCGTCAACGAGGCGCAGACGCAGTGCTACGCCGTCCAGACGACGGAGGCCGTCGCGAGGCGTCTCGGCGTCTCGATCGCCGACGCGCGGGCGATCGCCGTCCGCGTCGCACTCGACGACGCCCGTGCGCCGGAGGACGAGTACCACTCGGCGCAGTGCCGTCCCGGGGGCGCGTACGACCTGCGTCCGGACACACCGGCCTGGCCGAGCGCCTGAACTCGCCGGCGGGACACTCGCAACTCCCGTCGAATTGCGTTCGCGTGAACGACCGCGCTGTGCGGATGGAACGCGCCTTCGAGATCCCGATGCTCGCGGCTGCGCTGCTCGTCATCCCCGTGATTGCGATCGAGCAGTCCCACGCCGGCGATCCGTGGCGGACGCTGGCCACGGTGACGAACTGGGCGATCTGGATCGCCTTCGCGATCGAGCTGGTCGTGATGCTGGCAGTCGTGCCGAGCCGGTGGGCCTGGATCCGCGCCCATCCCCTCGAAGTCGTCGTCGTGCTGCTCACGCCTCCGTTCTTCCCGTCGAGCCTGCAGGCAGTGAGAGCGCTTCGTCTGCTCCGCCTCGTGAGGCTCCTCCGTGTGGCTCGTTTCGCCCGTCGTGCCTTCTCGCTCGAAGGCGTGCGCTACGCCGGGATCCTCGCTCTCTTGACCGCCATGGCCGGTGGCTATCTCTATTCGGCGGCCGAGAGGGGCCAGGATCCGGCGCCGAGTGTGTGGGACGGAACGTGGTGGGCGCTCACGACGATGACGACCGTCGGGTACGGCGACGAGTACCCGCTCACGACGCTCGGACGCATCTACGCGCTTGGCCTGATGCTGGTGGGTATCGGCTTCGTCGCGATCCTCACCGGCGCGATCGCCGAACGGTTCCTGTCGACGCAGATCGAGGACGTCGTCGAAGCATCAGAGGGCCTGGAAGAGGCTGAGGCCACGGTGATCGACGAGTTGCGGGAGATCCGGACGAGGCTCGATCGACTCGAAGCCCGACTGGTTTCCGGATCGACGTCGCGCTAGCCGCGCTGGACGAACACGCACGGTCGCGCGTCGCCGGGAAGCGGCGAGCGGCGGCTGCCGGCGACGACGAAGCTGCCCTCGTCGACGTCGGGGAGGTAGAGCGACGTGCTCAGCTCGGGCGGCGGACCGTCCCGGGAGACCAGCTCGTACCGCTCGCCGAGCTGGACGAAGACGAGGTGGCTGGTCGGCAGACTCGAAACGTCCTCGGCCGCCGGGTCCGGCTCCGCGAATGCCCCGCGCGACTCCTCGAGCTGCTCGCGGAGGCGCTCGTTCACCTCCTGGAGCTGGTGCACGTCGCGATCGTGGGCCGCGGTCAGCTCTGCCAGCTCTCGCTCGTGGCTCCGGGCAAGCTCTACGAGCTCGCGCTCACGGCTCTCCGCGAGCTCCGCCAGCTCGCGTTCTCGTGTCTCGCTCTGCTCGTTGAGCCCGAGCGCGCGTTCGGCGAGTTCCTCCAGGTCGCGGTCGCGTCGCTCCGAGAGCTCGGCGAGCTCGCGGTCGCGCTCGGCCAGCGCTGCCTCCGCGGCAGCGAGCTTCGCCCACTGCTCTTCGAGCTGCGCGAGGAGCACGGCCTCACCGCTCTGAGTCTCGTCCATCTGCGGCTCGCCCTCGTGCTCCGGCGCGGGCTCGGAGGACACCGCCTCGAGGTACGGCGGCGGGTCGGGCACGAGCTGGACGATCCGCCTGCGGTCGCTCTCGTGACGCCGCTGGATCTCCGAGCGCAGCCCCGTACCGAAGCCCTTCTCGGTCGTGAGCTCGATCCCGTACTGCGATGCGAGCGCGGCGGCCAGTTCCGGGCCGGAGACGAAGCCGAGCTTGACGATCGTCTCTCCGAGACGTTGACCCGTCGTCTGCTGCTCCGCGAGCGCGCGCTCCAGCTCGTCGTCGGTCAGAAGCCCCTGCTCGACGAGCACTCGCCCGAGGGGGCGCCAGGTGATGTGGGCCGCTTCCACCGACTCACTATCGGCATCGTTGCCTCACCGGGCAAGGAGCGCGTCGCGAAATGCCCCCATCGGGGTAGGTCTAACGGGTCGCGGCGAGCTGGCCGCACGCGGCGGCGATGTCGCGACCGCGGGTGAGCCGGACCGTGGACGGCAGGCGAGCCCGGTCGAGCACGGCCTTGAACGCCGCGATCGCCTCACGCGAGGAGCCGTCGTACATCCCGGTCGGGTTGTACGGAATCAGGTTCACCTTGAAGACCTTCGGATCGAGAAGGGCGGCCAGCTCCTGTGCCCGTTCTGGCGAGTCGTTGACGCCCGCGAGCATGACGTACTCGACGAACACCTTCCGGTGGCGCAACTCGACGTAGCGGCGGCACTCCTCGAGCACGCTCGGCAGTGGATAGCGGTCGTTCACGGGCATCAGCTCGGAGCGCAGCCGCGGGTCGGCGGCGTGGATCGAGAGCGCCAGCCTGATCGGCTCCTCGACCTCGTCGACGAACCGCGTCAGCCCCGGCATCCAGCCGACCGTCGAGATCGTCGTGCGGCGGTGCGTGATCCCGACCGCCGGCAACCGCCGGGCCGCGGCGAGCACCTCGTCGTAGTTCAGGAACGGCTCGCCCATGCCCATGAAGACGAGATGGTTGACGGCCTCGAGCCGCCGGAAGTGCAGCACCTGGTCGAGGATCTCCGATGCGCGCAGGTTCCGGCCGAAACGCATCGTTCCCGTTGCGCAGAACGAGCAGGTCAGCGGGCAGCCGGACTGCGACGAGACGCAGATCGAGCGGCGCCCGTCGCGGTAGCGCATCAGCACGGCCTCGACGGGATGGCCGTCGGCGGTGCGGAAGAGCGCTTTGACGGTGCCGTCCGCCGCCTGCGCCTCGTCCTCCACCGACAGGGTCGAGAACGGCACCGCGTCGACGAGCTCCTCGCGCAGCGCCTTCGGCAGGTTCGGTCATCTCCTCGTAACCGGCTGCCCCGCCCGCCGCCCACTCCCACACCTGGCGAGCGCGGAAGGCAGGCTCGCCGCGGTCGGCGAGAACGGTGTCGAGGAGCTCGAGGTTCACTCGGGCAGGGTAGCCCCGTGCTCCCGCAGCAGCCGCGCGAGCTCCTCGTTGCCGTTCGCCTCGGCGGTCTGGAGCGGGCGATGCTCCGCGGAGTCGGTGCCGTCCGGGTCGGCGCCCGCCTCGAGCAGGATCCGCGCCGCCCCGACATTCCCCGCGAAGACCGCGGTTCCGAGCGGCCGCACGCGCGCGAACGACGCCTCGGCGAGGCGCTCGAGCGGCGCACCACGCTCGACGAGAAGCCGGACGACGTCGTCGCCGCCGGCGAAGCACGCGAGGTGCAGCGGCGTGAAGCCGTCGTCGGAGAGCGCGTGTGCGAGTTCGGGATCGGCGTCCAGCAGCTCGTGCAGTCGCTCGACCCGCCCCAGCGCCGCGGCGTCGAAGATGTCGAGATCCACGCCTTCCGCCGCCGTCTCGGCAGCTGCGCGGTCGCCGCGGTAGAGGGCCTCGCGCACCGCGGATGTCTGGGGCCGGTTCCAGCCGAGCTCGTCCGCCTGGGCCTTGTAGGTCGGAAGCAGGTCCTCGTAGCGCTGCGTCCACGTCTCGTCGGAGAACTCGTACAGCCGTGCCGAGCGCGTCGAGGTGCGCGTGCCAGCCTGCCGCGTAGCCGGCGCCGGCCGTGCGGCCGAGGCGGCGATGGTCGAGCACGAGCAGCGTCCCGAACTCCTGTGGCTGCAGCTCGAACCGCACCACCGACTCCTCCTCGCCGGAGAACTGCCACTCGTACTCGAGCACGCGGGGCTCGTCCCACGTGAGAATGCGGCCGCCTTCGGTGGAGCCGCCGTCGAAGTCGAGGCTGACCTGCCCACCGGGGCCGGGGTCGACCTGCGCCCGGGCGAGCCAGCGCCCGAGCTGCTCCGGATCGGTCAGCGCCGCCCACAGCTCCGCCGGGGAGAAGTCGTAGAGGCGCCTGAACTGGACGGCGCAGCGCTCGCCGTCGCTCCGGAGGGTGCCGTGTGCGGCCTGGATCTGGCTCATGTGGTCTCCTTTCGGGCCCGGCGAAGCTCGGTCTCGAGCGCGTCCAGCCGCTGCGCCCAGAACGAGCGGTAGCGGCCGAGCCAGTCGTCGAGCTCGGCGAGCGGGGTGGGGTCGAGCGAGTAGAGGCGCCGCTGCGCGTCGGGGCGCGAGCGGACGAGGCCGTGCTCGCGCAGGACCCGGAGGTGGCGGGAAACGGCGGGCTGGCTGATCGGGAAGTGCGCATTGAGCTCGGCGACGTCGTGCTCCCGTTCGGCGAGCAGCTCGACGATGCGGCGGCGGGTGGGGTCGGCGAGTGCCGCAAGTGCGTCCATCTCTCCCTTATATAGCACATTGGTTATAGAAGGGAAGAGTCGGTAGGCTCCGACCGTGATCGACCTGCGCTCAGACACCGCCACCCGCCCGACGGCAGGCATGCGCGGCGCGATCGCCGCGGCGGCGGTCGGGGACGAGCAGAAGCGGGAGGATCCGTCGGTCAACGAGCTCGAGGAGCGCGCGGCGCGTCTGCTCGGCCAAGACG
Organism: uncultured Gaiellaceae bacterium; assembly: GCA_963827015.1. Lineage (GTDB taxonomy): Bacteria > Actinomycetota > Thermoleophilia > Gaiellales > Gaiellaceae > Gaiellasilicea. The sequence goes on from CAWGZI010000010.1 coordinate 509,215, forward strand.
AGGCGATCTTCCTCCCGACGGCGACGATGGCGAACCAGATCGCGATCCGCCTGCACACGGCGCTCGGCGACGAGCTGCTCGGCGAGGAGAACTGCCACGTCTTCATCTCCGAGCTCGGCGGCCCCGCCGTCCACTCGGGTGTCGTCACGCGTGGGCTTCAAGGCGTTGCCGGCCGCTACAGCGCCGAGCAGGTGCGCGCCGCCTACCGCGTGCCCGCGATCCACTCGCCGCGGACGCGCCTGCTCTGGATCGAGAACACGCACAACGCCAGCGGCGGCAGGATCTGGCCCGCTGGAGGAGATCGGCGAGCTGCGCGCGCTCGCGCTCGAGCTCGACCTCCGCTTGCACCTCGACGGCGCCCGGCTGCTCAACGCCTCCGTCGCGCTCGGGGTCGACGCGGCCGAGATCGGCGGACGCTTCGACACGGTCACCCTCTGCCTCTCGAAGGGGCTCGGCTGCCCGCTCGGCGCGATCCTCGCCGGCGGGTCGGAGGTGATGGCGGACGCCAGACGGATGAAGCATCTCTTCGGCGGCGCCATGCGCCAGGCCGGCATCGTGGCGGCGGCGGGCGTCTACGCGCTCGACAACCACATCGACCGGCTCGCCGACGACCACGCGCGCGCCAAGCGGCTCGCACTCGGCCTCGCCGAGGCCGGCCTCGCCGTCGACGCCGATCGGGTCGAGACGAACTTCGTCCAGGTGGACGTCGCACCGCTGACGGCGCAGGAGGCGATGGCGCGCCTCGCCGACGAGGGCGTCGGCCTCTCGGCGACGATCCATCCGGGCGTGCTCCGAGCGGTCACGCACCTCGACATCACCGATGCGGACATCGACGCGGCGCTCGACGCGATTCCTCGGGCACTCGGAGCACGTGTCCGCGCCTGACCGGCTCGAGGAGGACTTCCACGGCATGCTCGCCGCCGCTCAGGCCGAGCAGCGCATGCCGTCGGTCAGCGCGGCGGTCTTCCGCGGCGACGAGCTGATCTGGCAGCAGGCGCTCGGGCTCGCCGACGTCGAGCGAGGAGTGGAGGCGACGCCCGAGACGCAGTACCGGATCGGCTCGATCACGAAGACGTTCACCGCTGTCGGCGTGCTGCAGCTGCGCGACGCGGGCGAGCTCTCGCTCGACGAGCCGCTGACCACGTACCTCCCGGAGAGCGCCCACGCGCCGACGATCGGCCGCATGCTGGCCCATTCGTCGGGCCTCCAGCGCGAGCCGCCGGGCGAGATCTGGGAGACGATGAAGGCTCCGTCCCGCGAGGAGCTGCTCGCCGGCACGACCGACGCCGAGCAGGTGCTCGAGCCCGGCTCGTGGTGGCACTACTCCAATCTCGCCTTCGCACTGCTCGGCGAGGTCGTCGCCAGGGCTCACGGCGGCACGTGGGAGGAGGCGCTCCGGACGCGGATCCTCGAGCCGCTCGGGCTCTCGCGCACGACGGCCGAGGAGGCCGACCCCGCCGCGCGCGGCTACTTCGTCGAGCCGTACTCGGACGCTGTCCGGCTCGAGCCCGAGCTCGACCTCGGCGGCGCCGGTGCGCTCGGGAAGCTCTGGTCGACGACCGGCGACCTCGCACGCTGGGGCGCGTTCCTCGGCGCCGGCGACGACCGCGTCCTGAAGGCGTCGACGCTCGAGGAGATGTCGCACGTCCGCGCGATGGTCGACCACGCCGGCTGGACGCTGGCGTGGGGGACCGGGCTCGAGCTCTACCGCCGCGGCGAGCACGTCTTCGTCGGTCACGGCGGCGCCATGCCCGGGCACCTCGCCGGGCTCGTCGTCGACCGCACCACGAAGATCGGCGCGGCCGTGCTGACGAACTCGGGCGCGGGCGCTTCGCCCGAGAAGCTCGCCCTCGACCTCGCGACGGCGGCGATCGGCGCGCTCCCGGCGGTCGTGGAGCCGTGGCAGCCGGGCGACGCCGTCCCGCTCGAGCTCGAGCCGCTGCTCGGGCCGTGGTGGACGGAAGGACACCAGATCGTGCTCTCGTGGCGGCGAGGTCGCCTCGAGGCGAAGCTCCTCGACGGCGTGCCGGGTCGCGACACCTCGTACTTCGAGCCGGACGGGCCGGATCGTTTCCGCAGCGTCGAGGGTCGTGAGCGCGGCGAGCTGCTCCGCGTCGTGCGCGACGAGGACGGCGGCGTCGAGAAGCTCTACTTCGCGACGTACCCGCTCCGGCGCGAGCCGTCGACGTTCTAGCGGTCGCCGGCCGAGTAGAACGCGATCGCGACGCCGACGTAGACGGCGATCAGGATCACGCCCTTGAGCCGGCTGGAGCGGCCGTCCGCGAGCAGGAAGGACGTGACCACGACCGACGCGGCGAGCGCACCGATCTCGACCTGGCGGAACGAGAGCGCGAGGGGCTCGATCAGAAGCGCGAGCAGCGCGACGGCGGGGATCAGGAAGACGGCCACTTGGGCGCTCGACGCGAGCGCGATCTCGGCGGCGAGCTTGATCTTGCCTCGCGCCGCGACGACGACGGCGCCGCCGTGCTCGGCCGCGTTGCCGACGATCGCGATCACGACCGCGGCGAGGAAGAACTCGCTCAGGCCGGAGTCCTCGGCGAACTTGTCGATCGACCCGACGAGGATCTCGGCGACGAGCGCGGTGACGACCGTCGCGAGCCCGAGCACGACGAGGGCGGCGCGCAGCGACCAGCCCTTCACCTCCTCGTCGCTCGCGATGTGCAGCGCCGCGTGCCGCCGCAGGGAGTACCAGGTCAGGATCACGTAGGCGACGAGCAGCACCGCGGAGACGGGGATCGAGAGGTTGACGAGCGAGTCGCGCTCCGGATCCCCGTCCCAGCCCGGGATCGACGGGATCAGCAGCAGAAGCGTCGTCGCGGCGACGAGCCCGAGGGCCAGGAAGCTCGACTGCCGGTCGATCTCGCCGCGGCCGCCGAAGAGGAGCGAGAAGCCGAGCACGAGCAGCAGGTTGCCGATGACGGAACCGCTGAGCGAGCCGCGAACGACCTCGAACTCCATCTCGTGGACGGCGATCAGGGCGATGATCAGCTCCGGCGCGTTCCCGAACGTCGCGTTCAGGAAGCCGCCGATCCCCGGACCGGTGTGCTCGGCGGCGTGCTCGGTCGCCTCGCCGATCAGCCAGGCGAGCGGGATCAGCGCCGCCGCCGCGAGCACGAAGTCGAGCGTCTGCGCCGGGTGGAAGGCGTAGTGGACGAGGATCACGAACGGTGCGAAGGCGACGGACGTGAAGAGGATGCGACGGACCATGAACCGGCGATCCTAACGACGTATGGACACTGGCTGGACGGTTGTCGGGCTTCCGGGCGTGCCTGAAAACCGGCTGTTTGTCAAGTCTTGCGGGGCGCCCGAACCGTGACCACAATCCGGGCATGGACGAGGCTGCACAAGCCCCCGTCGAGCTCCCTCTCCGGCCTCAGGACGAGGTCGAATGTCGGCGGTGCGAGGTCCACTGCGACAAGGTCGTGTACCCCGGAGCGTGCATCGAGCGCTCGTGCCCGTTCGTCTACGCCTACGAGGCGTGGGGGCACACGTACGTCGGCTGCATGCAGCGCGTCTACGCCGTCGAGATCGATCTCGACCTGCTGCGCGCCGCCGAGGCGCGACGAGAGGGGTTCGGCGGCATCCGCGCGACCGGCGCGCCGCTGCCGATGTGCAAGGTCGAGGTCGCGGCCTGTTACGAGAGCCGCGGCGACGAGCTCGGCTGCCGCAACCCGGAGTTCCACGAGGTCCCGCTCGAGCGCCCGAGCTTCCGGGTCTTCGCGCAGCTGCAGCCGGGGGCGTAGCGCCGCCGAAGAACCGCTTGTGTTGCTTCAACACAAGCCCGCCTTTCGTTTGTCCTCCGTCGCGCTTTCGTGATCAAGGCCGGCGCCGGGGGAGGCAGTCTGACCGCATGCGCTTCGCGGTTGCCGCCGACGACCCTCGCCTTCGCGAGCTCGTCGCCCTCGTGTACGAGGGCGACGTCGCGGCAGCGGAGATCTGGCGGCGGGTCGGCGACGCAGCGGCGCAGACCGGCATACGCAGGCCGTCGTACTCCACGGTCCGGCGGCTCGTCCGTCGCGAGCGTCGCCGGCGCCAGGCGCAGGCGGAGGTGCGGGCTGCGGCGCGCGAGGCCGTCCTGGCGATCGGCTCGAGCCGCGTCGTCGACCTGCCGAGCGCGCTCGAGAAACTGGAGCTCGCGAGGGCGAAAGAGAGATTGTGTTGAAGCAACACTAGGTCCAGCGCGCGTGCAGATCGCGCAACTTCTGGATCTCGGCGGCGTCGGGGCCGTGGTTGTCCGGGCCGGGGGTCTCCATCAGCGCCGGCAGGCGCTGCACCGCCTTGTGGGCGAGGAAGGCGCCCATCCGCTCGCCGAGCTCGCCCTCGAGCACGTTCGCGTGCCGGTCGCGGTTCGAGCCGAGCGGCGCCGCCGCGTCGTTCACATGCAGGGCGCGCAGCCGGTCGAGCCCGATCCGGTGCTTCACCTCCTTCAGCACGCCGCTGACGGCCGCCGGCTCGCCCACGTCGATCCCCGACACGTAGAGATGGCACGAGTCGAGGCAGATGCCGAGCCGCGGATGCCGGTCGAGCGCGTCGAAGATCGTGGCCAGCTCGTCGATCGAGCGTCCGATCGTGCCGCCGGCACCCGCCGAGTTCTCGAGCAGGAGCCACGTCGTCTCGGAGCAGCGGTCGAGCACCTCGCGCAGCGCGGGCAACGCGTGCTCGAGCCCCGCCTCGAACCCCGCGCCGAGGTGGGAGCCCACGTGGAAGACGACGCCGTCCGCTCCGATCGCGCACGCGGTGTCGACCGTCGCGCGCATCGTCTCGACGCTCTTGCCGTAGATCACCTCGTCGGACGTCGCCAGGTTGCAGAGGTAGAGGGCGTGGATGAGCACCGAGCCGATCCCGCCCTCGGCGCGCCGCTCCCGGAAGCGCGCCAGGTCCTCCTCCGCGTGTTCGGGAAAGCGCCACGCCCGCGGGCTCTGTGCGAACAGCTGGACGGCGTCGGCCCCGATCTCGATCGCCCGGTCGAGCGCGCCCTTGATCCCGCCTGAGCAGTGGGCGCCGTAGAGCACCCGGGTAACCTAGCCAGCCAATGTCCGTTCGCGTCCGCATGGCTCCGAGCCCCACCGGCTTCCTCCATATCGGCGGCGTGCGCACGTTCCTCTTCAACTGGCTCTTCGCCCGCGGCCTCGGCGGCGAGACCCGGTTGCGGATCGAGAACACCGACACGAGCCGCGAGGTCGCCGAGTCGGTCGAGCAGATCCAGAGCTCGCTGCGCTGGCTCGGAATCGACTGGGACGGCGACTTCACCATGCAGCTCGACCGGCTGGAGCGTTACGGGGACGAGGCGCGCCGGCTCGTCGCCGAGGGGAGGGCGTACGAGGACGACGGCGCGATCCGCTTCCGGATGCCCGACGAGGGCACGACCGGCTGGGACGACGCGGTCAAGGGGCGGATCGAGTTCCCGAACGAGCAGCTCGAGGACCTCGTCCTGCTCCGCTCGGACGGCCGCCCGACGTACAACTTCGCCTCGCCCGTCGAGGACTGGCTGGACGGGATCACGCACGTGATCCGCGGCGACGACCACGTCTCGAACACGCCGAAGCAGATCCAGATCCTGCAGGCGCTGGGTTCCGAGATCCCGGTCTACGCCCACGTGCCCAACGTCTTCGGCGAGGACGGCAAGAAGCTCTCGAAGCGACACGGCGCCGTCTCGGTCGACGAGTTCCGGGCGGCCGGGTACCTCGCGCCCGCGCTGATGAACTTCCTCGCGCTGCTCGGCTGGGCTCCGGACGGGGAGACGACGATCATGTCGCGCGACGAGCTGATCGAGCGTTTCTCGCTCGAGCGGGTCGGCTCCAGCCCGGCGACGTTCGACTACGCGAAGCTCGACTGGATGAACGGTGTCTACCTCCGCGAGCTGGCGCCGGACGCGTACGCCGACGCGCTGATCGGGTATCTCCGCGACCAGGGCTACGACTGGCCCGCGGAGCGGATCAAGGCGGCGGCACCGCTGGTGCAGGAGAAGATCGCTCGGCTCGGTGAGTTCCCGCAGTTCGCCGGCTTCCTCTTCCACGACGTCGAGCCCGACCCGGCGCTGCTCGACCGGGGCGTCCTCGCGGCGACCACCGATGCGCTCGAGCAGGTGGAGCCGTGGCAGGCGGTGCAGCTCGAGACGGCGCTGAAGCAGGTGACGGAGCAGCTCGGGATGAAGCCGCGGCAGGCATTTCAGCCCGTCCGCGTCGCAGTCACGGGCTCCAAGGTGTCACCGGGTCTCTACGAGAGCCTGGAGCTGCTGGGCCGCGAGACCTCGCTCGAGCGGCTCAGGGCCGGGGCGGCGGCAGCGGCTTGATCGGGGCCAGCGGGTCGAGCGCCCGCTGGAACTCCACCCACGCACGGCGGCGATAGCTCGCCGTCGGGGCCGGAAGGTCGTGGTCGTGTTCGTGTTCGGCGGGCTTCATCGGTCGCTTCTCTCTTCGGGGCTGCCGGTCATTTGCCATTTTCAATGAGTAAACGAATCCAGGCCCGGGGCCGTTACGCCAGCGGGTAGAGTGCGCGGCCTGATGGGCTCACCAGGGGGGCGGCACGTCAAGGACGTGCTCGTGGTCGACGACGAGCGCTCGCTGCGCTTGCTCTGCCGCGTCAATCTCGAGCTGGAAGGCCATACCGTCCGCGAAGCGAGCACCCTCGCAGAGGCGAAGCGCGAGCTCGAGCGGGCGGCGCCCGACGTGATGCTGCTCGACGTGCACGTCGGCGCCGACGACGGTCTGGAGCTGCTCGACGAGATCGCGGCGCTCGAGCTCCCGACCCGCGTCGTCCTGCTCTCGGGCACGAGCGAGGTCTCGTCGGAGCTCCGGTCGCGGGTCGACGCCGTCCTCGGCAAGCCCTTCGAGCTCGAGCGGCTCTCGGCCGCGGTCACCGGCTCGCGCGTGCGGTAGGCTCGGCGGCTCGTGAGCGTGACGGGGGTACGGACGCCGGTCGAGTACGAAGAGCGCCTCGCGCGCTACCTCTTCGAGCGCTCGGAGGAGGGTCGCGCCGTCCGGGTCGGCGAGAAGGAGACCTCGGAGCAGGCGGCGATCGTCGAGCGCTACCGCGACCTCTTCTCGACGGGCCAGCTCGACGTCCTGCGCGAGGCCGAGGAGGGCGCCGGACGGCGACGAGCGTGAGCTGCTCTACCGCCTCCGCAAGACCTGCGAGGCAGGCATCGTCGCCGGCGAGCTCGCCGCCCGTGAGGACGAGCTCGAGAACCGGATTCTGGCGGCGCGGATCGACTGGCGGGGCGAGGAGCTGCCGCTGCGGACGGCGCAGGCGCGGCTCGCCGTGCTGCCGGCGTACCGCGACCGCGACGAGCTCGGCTCGCTCGCGAATGCCGTCAGCGCGACGTTCAACGACGACCGGCGCGAGCTGCTCGCGGCGGGCGAGTCGCTCGAGGCGGAGCTCTCCGGCGAGCCCGACGCGATCGCGCGCAACGGTGAGGAGAAGGGGATCTCGCTGCGCGAGCTCGAGCGGGCGCTCGACGGCGCCGCGAAGGCGTCGGCGAGCTCCTATGAGCAGTTGCGCGAGCGCTGGTTCGACCGGCTGCTCGGGCCGGACCGGGAGGACGTCCCCACGTCGAATCACACGAGCTACCTCCGTCGGCTCTCGCCGCTCGAGCAGACGTATACGAAAGAGCGCGCGGTCGAGGTGTGCATGGCGACGCTGGACGCGCTCGGGCTCGACATGGCCGCGTTGCCGGGGATCCGGCTCGATCTCGACGACCGGCCGCAGAAGTCGCCGCGTGCCTGCGTGATTGCATCCGACCCGCCGAACGTCGTGCACCTGATCACCCGCGCGCAAGGCGGCTTGCACGACTACCAGGCGTTCCTGCACGAAGCCGGCCACGCGCTCCACTACGCGAGCGTCGATCCCGGACTGCCCTACACCTTCCGCAAGCTCTCCCGCGACCACGCGCTGACCGAGATCTACTCCTACATCGTCGAGGCGGTCTCCCGCGAGCCCGGCTGGCACGCCGAGCACTTCGGCCTCTCCGACGAGGAGGCGCGGACGAACGCGGAGGCGACCGTCTTCCTCGAGGCGCTGCTCTTCCGCCGCTACACGGCGAAGCTCCAGTTCGAGCTCGACTTCTGGAGCCGTTACGCCGACGACGGCGGCACGCCGAACGGGTACTCGGAGCGCCTGACCGAGGCGACCGGCATCCGCTACCCGCGCGAGAACTATCTCTCCGACATGGACTCCGGCTTCTACTCCGCCGACTACCTGCGGGCGTGGATCCGGTCGGCGCAGCTGCGCGACCACCTCGCGCGCGAGGTCGGCGAGGACTGGTGGCGTCGGCCCGAGACGGGGAAGCGGCTGCGCGCGCTCTGGCGAGAAGGCACACGGCCGACGAGCGAGGAGATCGCCGCTCGGATCGGCTACTCGCCGTTCGACACGGCACCGCTGCTGCACGAGCTCGGCGCCTGACCGACGGCACGAGAGCGCTTGACACGGCCATGTGCGCCGTCGTACCTTAGACCTGAATCGGGTCTCAGGTTTGAGTGGACCCATCCACGTTTTCCTCACGGAGGTCAGGGAGATGCAAGCACGGCACTGGCGTGGCGTCGCGGTTCTCGCGGCGGTGGCAACGGCGCTCGCAGTACTCGCGGGCGGTGCGCAGGCGCGACCGGAGGTCGGTGCGGGCACCGCGGCCGCAGCGCCCTACAAGGTCGGGATCGTCTACTCGCGCACGGGCCTGCTGGCCGCCTACGGTGCCGAGTACATCCAGGGTCTGCGCTACGGGCTCGCGTACGCGACCAAGGGCACGATGAAGGTGAACGGCCGCCCGATCGAGCTCACGGTGGTCGACGACGGCACCGACCCGACCAAGGCCGTGGCGGCGGGCCGCGACCTGATCGGCAAGGGCTACAAGATCCTCGCCGGCAGCGTCTCCTCGGGCGTCGCGCTGCAGATGGCGCCGCTCGCCGAGCAGAACAAGGTCCTGTTCATCTCCGGCCCCGCGGCCACGGACGCGATCACCGGGATCAACAAGTACACCTTCCGCTCCGGCCGCCAGACCTACCAGGACGTCAAGACCGCGGCGACGTTCCTCAAGGGGATCGGCAAGAAGGTGACGGTCTTCGCGCAGGACTCGGCCTTCGGCGTCGGCAACTACGCCGCCGTGAACTCGATCGTGGGCTCGCAGGGCCACAACGTCGGCCGCCTGCTGGTGCCGCTCTCGGCGCAGGACTTCACGCCGTTCGCGCAGCAGGTGAAGCAGGCGAACCCCGATCTGCTCTTCGTCGCCTGGGCGGGCACGACCGCGCCCGCGATGTGGCGCGCGCTCGAGCAGCAGGGCGCGTTCGGCGTCTCGAACAAGATCACGACCGGGCTCGCCGAGCGCGCGACGTGGTCGACCTTCGGCGACGTCGCCGCGAAGATCGACTTCCTCTCGCACTACGTCTCCACGGCGCCGAAGAACAAGGTCAACGACTTCCTCGTCAAGTCGATGCGGAAGCGCGGCCAGGTGCCGGATCTGTTCACGCCGGACGGCTTCGTCGCCGGCCAGATGATCGTGCAGGCGCTCACCGGCGCCAAGGGCGACAACGTCGACAAGATGATCGCCGCGCTGGAGGGCTGGAACTTCGTCGGCCCGAAGGGGCAGCAGTCGATCCGCGCGTCCGACCACGCGATGATCCAGCCGATGTTCCAGGTGAAGCTGGTGAAGCAGGCGAACGGCAAGTGGGCGCCGAGGGTCGTCGCCCGGATCAAGGGGCAGTTCGTCGCCCCACCGGCGGCCCGCTAGCGGGTCGCGCACCCTGACCTCGGGGATCGTGGCCACCTCCGCACCGATCCTCGCCACGCGAAAGCTCGGGCTTGACATCGGCGGCGCTCGGATCGTCGCCGATGTCTCGCTCGACGTCGCCGCGGGCGAGCTCGTGGGGATCATCGGGCCGAACGGCGCCGGCAAGACGACGCTGTTCAACCTGCTCTCCGGGCTCGTCCGCCCAACCGCCGGGACCGTCGAGCTCCACGGCCGCGACATCACCGGCGAGCCGCCGTCGCGCCGCGCCCGCGCGGGGCTCGGCCGCACGTTCCAGGTCTCGAGCGTCTTCCCGCTGCTGACCGTGCACGAGAACGTCCGGCTCGCCGCGGAGGCCGAGCTCGGCGGTTCGCTCCGGATCTGGCGGCGGGCCGCATCGGTTCGCGAAGCGCTCGAGCGGGCGAACGAGGCGCTCGAACGCGTCGGGCTCGGCGCGCGCATGCTCTGGCCCGCCGGGCTGCTCTCGCACGGCGACAAGCGGAAGCTCGAGCTGGCGATGCTGCTCGCGAGCCGGCCGGACGTGATCCTGCTCGACGAGCCGATGGCGGGCGTCTCCGCCGAGGACGTCGACGACCTCGTCGAGCTGATCCGGTCGGTTCATCGCGAGGAAGGCAAGACGGTGCTGATGGTCGAGCACCGGATGGAGGTCGTGATCGGCCTCGCCGAGCGGATCGCGGTCATGCACCACGGGGCGCTGCTCGCCTTCGACGAGCCGGCCGCGGTGATGGCGAACGAGACGGTGCAGACGGCCTACCTCGGGGAGCCTCTGTGAGCACGCCCGCACCGCTCATCCGGGTCGAGAACCTGCACGTCCATCTCGGCGAGTCGCACGTGCTCCAGGACGTCAGCTTCGACGTCCCCGAGGGCGGCGTGACGGCGCTCCTCGGCCGCAACGGCGTCGGCAAGACGACCACGCTGCGGGCGATGATGGGACTCGTCCCGAGGCGGGGATCGGTGACGCTCGCGGGCAAGGACACGAGCCGGCTGCCGACGCACGCGATCGTCCGCCGTGGCGTCGGCTACGTGCCCGAGGACCGCGACGTCTTCGCCGGGCTGACCGTGGACGAGAACCTCCGGCTCGCCGAGCGTGGTTCGAAGCCGCGCTACGAGCTCGTCTACGAGCTGTTCCCCGAGCTGAAGACCCGCGGTGGGCAGAAGGCGGGGACGCTCTCCGGCGGCCAGCAGCAGATGGTCGCGATCGCTCGCGCGCTGCTGAACGACAACCCGGTGCTGCTCGTCGACGAGCCGACGAAGGGGCTGGCCCCGCTGCTCGTGACCGAGGTCGCGGCCGCGCTCGAGCGCGCCGCGGAGTTGACCACCGTCCTTCTCGTCGAGCAGAACCTCGCCGTCGTCGCCCGGGTGGCGCAGCAGGTGGTCGTGCTCGACGTCGGCACCGTCGTCCACGCCGGCCCGGCGGCCGAGCTGCTCGGCGACCCCGAGCGTGTCCGCTCGCTCCTCGGCGTGCACGGAGGCGGGCATTGAGCACGTTCGTCCTGCTCACGATCACGGGTCTCGGTCTCGGCGCGATGTACTTCCTGATCGCGTCCGGCCTGTCGCTGATCTACGGCCTGATGGGGGTGCTCAACTTCGCGCACGGCGCCCTGCTCACAGTCGGCGCGTACGCGACCTGGTGGACGTCGACGAAGGTCGACGGCGGGCCGGGCACGAAGCTGCTCGTCGGCGCGCTCGCCGGGCTGGCCGTCGGTGCCGTGCTCGCGGCCCTGATCGAGCTCGTGCTGATCCGGCCGCTCTACCGCCGCCCCGTCGAGCAGGTGCTCGTCACCGTCGGGCTCGCGCTCGCGCTGAACGCACTCGTCGAGGCGATCTGGGGCTTCGACGCGCGGCCGTTCCCGGTGCCGAGCTGGCTGATCGACACGACCTCGATCTTCGGCGCCTCGATCCCGAACGACCGCTTCCTCGAGATCGCGGCCGCCGCGGTGGTGCTCGTCGGCCTGAACGCCTTCCTGCGCTACACGCGCTACGGGCTGATCATCCGTGCCGGCGTCGAGAACCGCGCGATGGTGACCGCGCTCGGGATCGACGTCCGCAAGGCGTTCACGCTCGTCTTCGCGATCGGCGGCGCCCTGGCCGCGCTCGCCGGTGTCCTCTCCGGCGTCTACTACGGCGTCGTCGACCCCGGCCGCGGCACCTCGCTGCTGATCTTCGCGTTCATCGTCGTGGTCATCGGCGGGTTCGGCTCGATCGGCGGCACCGCCGTCGCCGCGGTCGCGGTCGGGCTCGTCCAGCAGTACACGAACTACTACGCGTCGAGCGGCCTCGGCGACCTCGCCGTCGTGCTCATGCTCGCGATCGTGCTGCTGCTCAAGCCGGAGGGGCTTGCACCGAAGGTGGCGCATTGAGGCGCGCGCGGAACATCGCGATCCCGCTCGTCCTGCTCGGCGTCCTCGCGATCGTGCCGCAGCTGTCGCTCGACATCCCCGTGCTCTTCGGCGGGCCGCTGGACAGCCCCGGCACGCTCGGGCTGCTCGCGCTCTGCCTCGTCTTCGCCGGGGTCGCGCTCACCTACGACCTCCTCTTCGGCACCACCGGCCTGCTCTCGTTCGGCCACGCGCTCTACTTCGCGCTCGGCGTCTACCTGACGACGATCGCGCTGACCAAGTGGGAGTGGGGGCTCGCTCCGACGCTGCTCGTGGTCGTCGGCGCCGGGATCGTCGTGCCGCTCGTCCTGGGGGCGATCAGCCTCCGCGTCGGCGGGATCGCCTTCGCGATGGTCACGCTCGCGTTCGCGCAGGCGGGTCAGGTGCTGGTGCAGAAGAACCCGGACGGGCTGACCGGCGGTGAGGAGGGGCTGGGGCTCGAACTTCGAGCCGATCCCCGACTTCTTCGTCGGCGTCCTCAACACGAAGCACCTCTACTGGCTCGCGCTCGGCTACGCCGCCGTCGGTCTTCGTGCTCGTGCGCTGGGCCGTGAACAGCTCCCCCGGCCACGTCTGGCAGGCGATCCGCGAGAACGAGCGCCGGGTCGAGGTGATCGGGCTGCAGCCGTTCCGGTTCAAGCTGCTCGCGTTCGTGCTCGCGTCCTTCCTCGCCACGATCGGCGGTGTCGTCTGGCTGCTCGTGCTCGGGACGGGCGCCTCGCCGCAGGTGACGACGGCGAGCTTCACGCTGACGCTGCTCGTGATGGTGGTGATCGGCGGCGCCGGGACGCGCTACGGGGCGATGCTCGGCGGCTTCCTCTACACCCTCGCCGACCAGCGCCTCGGCACGCTCTCGGGCTCGTCCCGAATCGAGAAGCTGCCCTCGGTGCTGGAGACGCCGCTCTCCGAGCCGCTCTTCATCCTCGGCACGCTCTTCATCCTGCTCGTCTTCTTCGTCCCCGGCGGGCTCGCGGGGCTGCGGCCGGCGGCTGCGGCAGGTGCGGGTATGAGGCTCGCCTGGGAACGGCACGGGAACGGCGCGCCGCTGCTGCTGATCCACGGGCTCGGGTATGCACGCTGGGGCTGGGAGCCGGTCCTGGAGCCGCTCGCGCGCTCGTTCGACGTGATCCTGTTCGACAATCGCGGCATCGGCGAGAGCGACGCGCCGCCAGGCCCGTACACGGTTGCGGAGCTGGCCGCGGACGCGCTGCAGGTGCTCGACGAAGCGGAGGTCGAGCGTGCGCACGTGCTCGGGACGAGTCTCGGCGGGATGGTCGCGCAGGAGCTGGCGCTCGCGGCGCCGGAGCGCGTCGACCGGCTCGTCCTCGCCTGCACGACGCCCGGCGGCCCGGAGTCGTTCCCGATGCCCGAGCGGACGGTGCAGCTGATGACGAGCGGCGCGACGCTGCGTCAGTTCGTCGAGAACGCTCTCTCCTCGGAGCCGGATGCCGACATCGTCGAGCGGATCCTTCGTCACCGCGAGGCGACGGCGCAGCCGCTCGAGGCCTGGTCGGCCCAGGCTGCCGCAGGCGCAACCTTCGACGCGCTCGACCGGGTCGAGCGGATCGAGGCGCCGACGCTCGTCCTCCACGGGACGGAGGATGCCGTCGTGGACTCGCGCAACACGGCCCTGCTCGCGTTCCGGATCCCGGACGCGCGCGTCGAGCTCTTCCCCGGCGGCGGCCACCTCTTCTTCTGGGAGCAGCCGGACCGGTTCGTCGAGGTCGTGACGGAGTTCCTGCGGTGAGTAGCGAGCTGACACTCGGCCGCTGGATCCGCGACCGGGCGCGGACGACGCCCGCTCGGGTCGCGATCGACTGCCGCGGCGTCGAGACGACCTACGCCGAGCTCGACGAGCGATCCGACCGCCTCGCTGCGGGCTTGCTCGACGCTGGTCTCGGCCTCGGCGACCGCGTCGCGACGCTGACGGCGGCGAGCGCCGAACACGTCGTCGTCTTCTTCGCGTGCGCGAAGGCGGGGCTGATCCTGATGCCCCTGAACACGCGGCTCGCCGAGCCGGAGCTGCGCTACCAGCTCGAGGACGCCGAGCCGGCCGTGCTGCTCCGCTCCGACGACTACGCCGAGCCGGCCGCGCGCCTGCACGAACGCACCGCCGGCGCTGGAGGACTTAGTTGCTGACAGCAACTATCTCTCGTCCGGGCCGGCGCCCGAGGACGACGACGGGCTGCTGCTCGTCTACACCTCGGGGACGACCGGGAAGCCGAAGGGCGCGCTGCTCACGCACGCGAACTGCTTCTGGACGAACCTGTCGTTCGACCGCGTCGCCGGTCTCGCCGCCGAGGACACGGTGCTGCAGGTGCTGCCGCAGTTCCACGTCGGCGGCTGGAACGTGCAGCCGCTGCTCGCGTGGTGGAAGGGGGCGACGGTCGTGCTCGAGCCGGCCTTCGACCCGGCGCGGGCACTCGCGCGGATCGCCGAGAAGCGGGTGACGACGATGATGGGCGTCCCCGCGACGTACCTGTTCATGGCCCAGGAGCCGGGCTTCGCGAGCGCCGACCTCTGGACGCTCCGCCGCGCCGTCGTCGGCGGCGCGCCGATGCCGGAGGCGCTGCTCGAGACGTGGCACGAGCGGGGCGTCGAGATCGTCCAGGGCTACGGCCTGACCGAGGCGGCGCCGAACGTCCTCTGCCTGCCCCCCGAGGACGCGGCGCGAAAGCGCGGCTTCGCCGGCAAGCCGTACCCGCACGTCGACGTCGCGCTTCGCGACACAGAGAGCGGCGCGCGCCTCGACGGAGCGGTGGAGGGCGAGCTGCTCGTGCGAGGGCCGAACGTCTTCGCGGGCTACTGGCGCAACCCCGAGGCGACCGAGGCCGCCTTCGCCGACGGCTGGCTCGTCACCGGCGACGTCGCCGCGCGCGACGAGGACGGCTACTACCGGATCGTCGGCCGGACGAAGGACATGGTCATCTCCGGGGGCGAGAACGTCTATCCCGCCGAGATCGAGAACGTGCTGCACGAGCACCCGGCGGTCAAGGAGGCCGCGGTGGTCGGCGTCCCGGACGAGCGCTGGGGCGAGGCGTGCCTGGCCTTCGTCGTCCTGTCGGGCGCGGCGACCGAGGAGGCCCTGCTGGAGCACTGCCGCAGCCGGCTGGCGCGCTACAAGGTGCCGAAGGGCGTCCGCTTCGTCGAGTCGCTGCCGCGGAACGCCCTCGACAAGGTCGTCAAGTCGGAGTTGCTGGAGCCCGTCCAAAGGGAGCCGGCAACGTGAAACAGCTGACCGCACGGGGCGAGCGCACGCGCCAGAAGCTGCTCGAGTCGGCCGAGCGGATCTTCGCCGAGGTCGGCTACCACGACGCCTCGATCGTGAAGATCACCGAGGCGGCCGGTGTCGGCCAGGGGACGTTCTACCTCTACTTCTCGAGCAAGAAGCAGGTCTTCGACGAGGTCGTGCTCGACCTGAACGCGCGAGTGCGCCACGCGATGACCGAGGCCGCCGAGAAGGGGACGACCCGCGCCGAGAGCGAGCTGCTCGGCTTCGGCGCCTTCTTCCGCTTCACCGCGGAGCACCCGGCGCTGTACCGGATCGTCCGCCAGGCCGAGTTCGTCTCGCCCGAGACGCTCGTCACGCACTACGAGCGGCTCACGGGCGGCTACGTCAGCGGTCTCCGCCAGGCGATGGACGCAGGGGAGGTGGCCGAGGGCGACCCGGAGGTGCTCGCGTGGAGCCTGATGGGGATCGGCGAGCTCGTCGGGATGCGCTGGATCCTCTGGAACGGCGAGCACGGGATGCCCGAGCAGGTCTTCGACGAGCTGGCGCGGATCATCGTCCGCGCCCTCGGGGCGAAGGACCTCGATCCGTGATCGGGCTCGCGGCGACGGCCTCCTACCTGCCGGAGGCGTGGATGAGCGCGGCCGAGATCGCCGACGCGAGCGGGATCCCCGAGCAGGTGATCCTGGAGAAGTTCGGGCTGCGCGGCAAGCACATCGCGGGCGACGGCGAGCACGTCAGCGACATGTCGGTCGAGGCGGCGGCGCGGCTGCTCGGGCAGAACGATCTCGATCCCTCTGAGATCGACGTCGTCCTCTACTACGGCTCGCTCTGGAAGGACTATCCGGTCTGGCAGGCGGCGCCGTGGATCGCGCACCGGCTCGGCTGCGAGAACGCCTACGCGCTCGAGTACGCCAACGTCTCGTGCGGCACGCCGGTGGCACTGCGGCTCGCGCGCAACTTCCTGCTCGCCGAGCCCGATCTGCGCAACGTCCTGGTCGTGGCGGCCTGCCGCGAGTCGCACTTGCTCGACTACGGGAACGAGCGCTCGCGCTTCATGTTCAACTTCGGCGACGGCGCCGTGGCCGGGTTGCTGACGCGCGACGGCGCCCATGAGCTGCTCGGCTGCCACGCGCTCACCGACGGCTCGTTCTCGCTGCAGGTGAAGGTGCCGGCCGGCGGCTCGGTCGAGCCCGCGTCGGCCGAGAGCGTCGCGGGGCGCCGCCACTTTCTCGACGTCGCCGACCCGGCCCAGATGAAGGGCGGACTGGACGAGGTGAGCCTCCCGAACTTCGTCGCCGCGGCGCGTGGCGCGGTCGAGCGCTCGAGTGCGAAGCTGGAGGACGTTGCGTACCTCTGCGGGATCCACATGAAGCGCTCGATGCACGACGCGATCGTCGGCGAGCTCGGCGGCCCGCGCGCGGCGTACCTCGACGACACGGGGCACATGAGCGGCGTCGACTCGCTGCTCGCGCTCGACCGGGCCGGCCGCGCCGGCGAGCTCTCCGAGGGAGACCTCGTCCTGCTGCTCGCGGCCGGGACGGGCTACACGTGGGCCGCCTCGGTGATCCGATGGTGATCGAGGACCTCGTCGGGCAGGAGCTCGTCTCCGAGTGGCGGTCGATCGAGCAGTCCCGAATCGACGAGTTCGCCCGCGCCACCGACGACCCGCAGTGGATCCACACCGATCCGGAGGCCGCCGCCGCGGGGCCGTTCGGGACGACGATCGCGCACGGCTTCCTGACGCTCTCGCTCGTCGTGCCGATGTTCGGCGAGGCGCTGCCGCCGCTCGATGGCTACGGGCTCACGCTCAACTACGGCCTCAACCGCGTCCGCTTCACCTCGCCGGTGCCCTCGGGCTCGCGCATCCGCGGCCGCTTCCGGATCGAGGACGTCGAGGACGTCGCGTTCGGCAAGCAGGCCCGCGTCGCCGCGACGATCGAGCTCGACGGGCAGGAGAAGCCCGCTTGCGTGGCTGAGGCGTTGTTCCGGTTTCTCAATCCAGCGTGAGCCGCTCGCCCAGCCCCGGCACGCGGTAGGGCTGGCCGAGGCGCTCGCACTCGGCGACGAAGGCGTCCGGCGTCGCGGTGTTGAACTCGAACATGTCGTAGTGGCACGGGATCGCGAGCGCCGCCTCGACGGTGCGCGCGAGCCGTGCGGCCTCCGGCCCGTCGAGGTTGCCGAGCTTGCCGTTGATCGGGAGCAACGCGACGTCGACGCCGCGGATGCCCGGGTCGACCCACGTCGTGTCGCCGGAGTGGTAGAGGCGGCGTCCGCCGACCGTGATCACGTAGCCGATGCAGTGCTCGCCCGGGTGCTCGGCCGGCACGGCCTCGATCCGAAAGCCCGCGACGTCGAGGGTGTCGCCCTCCGAGATGCCGGTGACCGGGCCGCCACTGCGCTCGCGCGCGAGCTCGACGATGCCGGCCGGCGCGACGAGCGGCGCGCCGATCCGCTGCAGCGTCTCCCCGTCGAGGTGATCTGTGTGACCGTGCGTCGAGAGGACGACGTCGGCGAACGCCAGCTGCTCGGGCTCGACGACGCGCGGCGTCATCCGCACGTGCGGCGTCTCCGTTCCCTCGTACTTGGCGGTCAGCGAGTCCGAGAGGTACGGATCGACGACGAGGTGCCTCCCCTCGCTGCCGATCAGGAACCCGCTCTGGCCGAGCCACCAGATCTGGACCCCGGCTGCGTCGGACGGCTCGATCACAGCTCGTCGCGCACGAGCCGGACGCCGGCGACGAGGTTCGCCAGCTTCTGCTTCGCCGCCCAGCGCGCCGTCTGGCTGAGGCCGCAGTCGGTCGAGAACGCAAGCCGCTCCGGCGGCGCGAAGGCCGTGAACGCGCGCACCCGCTCGGCCACGTCCTCGGGCGTCTCGACGTAGTAGCTCTTGACGTCGATCACGCCGACGGCGACGTCTTTCACCTCCGCGATCGTGGCCACGAGCTCCGACTCGGCCTGCTCGCGGCTCGCCATCTCGAGGTGGATCTCGTCGACGTCGACTCCGAGGAAGGCGGGGAAGAGGGGCCGGTAGCTCCGAGGCGCGACCGCGCGGCCCTTGTAGTTGCCGAAGCAGAGGTGGGTGGAGAGGCGCGCCCGGCCGGCGACCGGCGCGACGGTGCGGTTGAAGAGGTCGACGAGCCGTTCGGGCTCCTCCCGGTGTGCGTAGCAGCTCATCGAGGGCTCGTCGATCGCGATCTCGGTGCAGCCGGCGTCGGCGAGCGCGGTCAGCTCGGCCTGGACGATCGGAAGCAGCGCCTCGGCGGTCTCCCAGCGGTCGGCGTCGAGCCGTCCCGCCAGCGTGTACGGCCCCGGCACCGCGACCTTGAGCGTCGGCCCCGGCGGGGCGACGCGGCGCAGCCGCTCGAACTCCTCGACGGTGCCGAGCCCCCGCGGCGCCGCCAGCTCGCCGACGATGCGGTGCTTCGCGCGCTGGTCGTGGGCCGGTGGGCCGAAGCGGCGACCCGGCTCTCCCTGCTCGATCCCCTCGATGAAGCCGTAGAAGCCGAGGTTGAAGTCGAGCCGCGTCTGCTCGCCGTCCGAGATCGCGTCGAGCCCGGCGGCGACCTGGTCGTGCACCGCGGCGATGACCGCGTCCTCCTGCAGCTCGGCGACGTCGTCGGGGCCGAAGTGGCCCAGATTCGCCGCGGCGTGCTCGAGCCAGCCGGGGAACGGATAGCTGCCGATCACGGTCGTGCGGAGCGGAATCATTGGCGTATCCTCGCATCGTGATCTCGATCGACACGCTGGAGTACCGCGACGTCGCCAAGACGATCGACCACTCGCTGCTGCGGCCCGAGCTCGACCTCGACACCGTCCGCGAGGGAGTCGAGCTCGCGCTCCGCTACGACGTCGCCTCGGCCACCGTCAGACCGGCCGACGTCGGCTGGGCGGCGGAGCTCGTCGCCGGCTCCGACGTGCTCATCTCGACGGTCGTCGGCTTCCCGCACGGGAGCCACACGACGCGCACGAAGGCGGCCGAGACGGAGGAGCTCGTCGCGGCCGGCGCGGACGAGATCGACATGGTGCTGAACATCGCGCGCCTGATCTCCGGGGACGACGCGTACGTCGAGGGCGACATCCGCGCGGTCGTCGACGCCGCGCAGGGGCGGCTCGTCAAGGTGATCTTCGAGAACGCCTACCTCGACGACGGGCAGAAGATCCGCGCCTGCGAGCTGACTGCAGCCGCGGGGGCGGGGTTCGTCAAGACCTCGACCGGATTCGCCTCGTCGGGGGCCACGCTCGAGGACCTGAAGCTGATGCGCGAGCACAGCCCCGCCCACGTTCAGGTGAAGGCCGCCGGCGGCGTTCGCACGCTGGATGCGCTGCTCGACGTCATGAACGTCGGCGTGAAGCGGATCGGCGCGACCGCGACGGAGACGATCCTCGAGGACTTCAAGGCGCGCAAGGCAGAGCTAGCCGCGGCCGGCGCCGCGTAGCGCCGCGCCGATCGCGCCCGCGAGCACCCCGAGCTCCGCCTGGACGATCTCGACCGGGACGGAGACGAAGACGCGGCGCGCCACCTCCTGCCGCAGCGGCTCGAGTAGCTTCTCGCCGACGAAGCCGACCCCGCCGCCGACGACGACCCTCTCCGGGGCGAGCAGTACCACCGCGTTCGCGACGCCGATGCCGAGCAGCTGTCCCGCGCGGCGCAGCCTGCGTGCGCCGAGCGCCTCCCGCACGAGCGCCTCGAGGCAGCCGCGGTTGCCGCAGGTGCACGGCGGCCCCTTCTCGGCGATTGTGAGGTGGCCGACCTCGCCGGCGCGCCCTTCGCGGCCTTCGTGCAGGCGACCCGCGACCGTGACTCCGCCGCCGACGCCCGTTCCGATCGCGACGAAGACGGCGGTGTCGCAGCCGCGGGCGGCACCGAGCTCCGACTCCGCGAGCGCGAACGCGCGCGCGTCGTTGATCAGCGCCGCCGGCGCGCCCAGCTCGTCCGAGAGGCGGGCGACGACCGGCACGCCGGACCAGCCGCCCGGCACGTTGGTGAGGAACGTCGTCGTCCCGCTCGCGGCGTCGAAGAGGCCCGGTACGCCGATGCCGACCGTGTCGACCGGGCCCGCTCCGCGCCCGGCGGCGACGAGCCGTCCGAGGACGGCCTCGGTCCCGTCGGCTGCACGGGTCTCCACCCGGCCGTCGGCCGTGACCTCGTCGCCCTCCAGCACGACCCACTTGATGTAGGAGGCGCCGAAGTCGAGGCCGAGATGCCTCATCGCACCGTCCAGCCGCCGTCGACGGTCAGCACGGCGCCGGTGACGAACGGCGCCGTCGCGAGGTAGAGCGCGGCGCCGGCGACGTCCTCCGGCCGGCCGAAGTCGCCCGTGAGCGGATGGAGCTCGGGGAGGCGGGCGACGATCCCGGGGTCGGACTGCGCCCGCACGCTCATCGGCGTCGCGATCAGCCCCGGGGCGATCGCGTTCACGCGGATCCCGTCGCGCCCGTAGTGGTACGCCATCGCCCGCGTCAGCGTGACGATCCCACCCTTGCTCACCTGGTAGGCGTGGGTCGCGAAGTCGTCGTCGCCGGCAGTGATCCCCATCGCCGAGGAGAGGTTGACGATCGCGCCCCCGCCGGCCGCACGCAGGAACGGGATCGCATGCTTCGAGCAGAGGAAGACGCTGGTCAGGTTGTTCGCGAGCACGGCGTTCCAGCCGTCGACGGTGCACTCGTCGACGGGGCCGTCGCCGAGCGCGCGGCCGCTGATCCCAGCGCCGTTGAAGAGGACGTCCAGGCGGTCGAGGCCGGCGAAGAACGCCTCGACCTCGTCCGGGCGAGTCAGATCGGCCTCGTCCCTGTCGAGCCCGACGACCTCGGCGCCCGTGTCGGAGAACGCTGCCGCGACCGCGCCGCCGATTCCGCCGGCCGACCCGGTCACCACTGCAACCTTTCCGCTGAGCCCCCCGTCCAGAGTGCGCCGATCCTCTCACGCGGGTTAGATTCGGCGAGGGATGAGCGGGATCGGGGCAGCGGTCGTCGGCACGGGGTTCATCGGGGTCGTCCACGTCGAAGCGCTCCGGCGCCTCGGCGTGAACGTGACCGGCGTGGTCGGCTCGTCGCCCTCCCGTGCGCGCCAGAAGGCCGGCCTGCCGGAGCCGTACGAGAGCTTCGAGGCGATGCTCGACGACGATCGCGTGCGCGTCGTCCACCTGACGACGCCGAATCACCTCCACTACCCGCAAGTGAAGGCGGTGCTCGCCGCGGGCAAGCACGTCGTCTGCGAGAAGCCGCTCGCGCTCACGTCGGTGGAGTCGGGCGAGCTGCTCCGGCTCGCCGAGGACAGCGGGCTCGTCCACTGCACGAACTACAACATTCGCTTCTACGCGCTGTGCCGGGAGGCGCGCGCGCGCGTTCGGCGCGGGGACCTCGGTGCAGTCCACGGCGTCCACGGCGTCTACATCCAGGACTGGCTGCTGAAGCCAACCGACTGGAACTGGCGGCTCGACCCGGGCCAGGGCGGCGTGCTGCGCGCCGTCGCCGACATCGGCACCCACTGGCTCGATCTGACCGGCTTCGTCACCGGCAAGCGGGTCGCCTCCGTCTTCGCCGACCTGCACACGGTGCACACGACGCGCCGCGTCCCGACCGGGCCGGTGGAGACCTTCTCCGGCGGGAGCGACGACGTCGAGCGGGTCGACCGCACGATCGAGTCGGAGGACATGGCTCACGTCCTGCTCCGCTACGAGGACGGTTCGCGCGGCAACGTCACCATCTCCCAGCTCGCGGCCGGGCGGAAGAACTGCCTCGCGTTCGAGCTCGACGGCGCCGAGGGCTCGCTGGCCTGGTCGTCCGAGCGTCCGGAGGAGCTCTGGCTCGGCCATCGCGACCGCGCGAACGAGCTCTACCTCCGCGACCCGGCCCAGCTCGACCCGAGCGCAGCCGCGTTCACCGACTACCCCGGTGGCCACGCCGAGGGCTTCCCGGACACCTTCAAGCAGCTCTACAAGGCGGTCTACGCCGCCGTCGAGGAGGGACGCATGCCTGCCGAGCCCGACTTTCCGACCTTCGCCGACGGGCACGAGGAGATCCTGCTGGGCGAGGCGATCGCCCGCTCGGCCGCCGAGGAGCGCTGGATCGAGGTGCCGCGGTGAAGCTCGGTTTCCTCACCGCAGCGCTGCCGGATCTCACCCTGGAGCAGGTGGCCGAGTGGGCCGCGCACGAGGGATTCGAGTCGCTCGAAGTCGCCTGCTGGCCCGGCGGTGGG
Source organism: uncultured Gaiellaceae bacterium (assembly GCA_963827015.1). GTDB lineage: Bacteria > Actinomycetota > Thermoleophilia > Gaiellales > Gaiellaceae > Gaiellasilicea. The sequence continues at coordinate 531,780 of CAWGZI010000010.1, forward strand.
GGAGAGAGGCGGCGCTACGCGGGGGTCACCCACATCGACGTCGACGCGTACGACCCGGGCGAGGTGCGGGACGTCCTCGATCGCCACGGCCTCGAGATCTCGTCGCTCGCGTACTACCCGAACAACCTCCACCCGGACGAGGCCCACCGCGCCGAGGCGAACGGCCACCTGCTGAAGGTGGTGGACGCCGCGGCTGCGCTCGGCGTCGAGGTCGTCGGCACGTTCGTCGGCAACGACAAGGACCGGCCGCTGAAGGAGAACCTCGAGCGCTTCGGCGTGATCTGGCCGGACCTCGTCCGCCACGCGAGCGACAGGGGCGTGAAGATCGCGATCGAGAACTGCCCGATGATCTTCAGCGACGACGAGTGGCCGGGCGGCAACAACCTCGCCTGGTCGCCCGCGATCTGGGAGCAGATGTTCGAGGCGATCCCGGACGAGGGGTTCGGCCTCAACCTCGATCCCTCGCACCTCGTCTGGCTGATGATCGATTACGAGCGCGCGGTCTACGATTTCGCCGACAGGATCTTCCATGTCCACGCCAAGGACCTCGAGGTGCGCCGCGACGGGCTCTACCGCCACGGCACCTTCTCGGCCGGGATGGGGTGGCAGGTGCCGCGGCTGCCCGGCCTCGGGGAGGTCGACTGGCCCCGCTTCGTCTCGGCGCTCTACGCCGTCGGCTACGACCGCTGGATCTCGATCGAGCACGAGGACCGCCGCTTCGAGGGCGACGAGGAGCTCGTCAAGCGCGGCTTCCTGCTCGCGCGGAACACGCTCAGGCCGCTACTCGTCTGAGCGTCGCAGGCTTGACTCAACACGCACAAAGTGCCATGGTCCTCCGTTGTCCCTCGACGCCTCAACCGGGCGTGAGGAGGTGGTAAGAGGTGGCTTCAGGCTGAGGCACAGTCCTTGATCTGCCGGCAGAGCCCGCGCTCTGCCCCTCATCCAAGACAAAGGAGCAGCATGAACGCACGGCACATACGTGCTGGCGTCGCTCTGGGCGCGATCGTCGCCGTCGCTCTCGCGATCGGCGCGGTCGGCGCCGGCGGTGCCCAGGCCGGAAACGCAGCGACCGATTGGAACGTGGTCGCCGTCGACACCCTCGTCAACCTGCCCGGGCCCGCGGGCGGAGCGCCGCCGGCGTCCCAGGTCAACGTGGGGATGACGCAGGGCGCCGTCTTCGACGCCGTCAACGCGATCGACCGGCGCTACAAGCCGTACCTGCTCGTGCGCCGCTTCCCCGCGGGCGCCTCGAAGGACGCGGCCGTCGCCACAGCGGCGTACACCGTGCTCGCGCACATCGTCTCGACGGTTCCCGCGAGCATTCCGTTCCCGACCAGGGGTGCGGTGCTGGCGTCGCTCGCGTCGCGCTATGCGGCCTCGCTCGCAGCGATCCCCGACTCGTTCTCGAAGACGCACGGGATCGAGGCAGGGGATGCGGCGGCCGCGGCGATGATCGCCGCGAGGCAGAGCGACGGGCGCTTCAACGGCTCGCAATGGGTGCCGAACACTGCGCCGGGCCACTGGTGGCCGCTCTTCACGCCCACCGGGCAGCCCATCCTCGATCCGACCCCGTGGGTCGGCCTGATGAGGCCCTTCGTGCTCCAGAGCTCGTCGCAGTTCAGGACTTCTGGGCCGCCGGCGCTCACGAGCGCCGCGTGGGCACAGGAGTTCAACGAGGTGAAGGCCATCGGCTCGGCGAACAGCGCCGTGCGGACGGCCGCTCAGACCTATGTTGCCCGCTGGTGGCAGAGCACCCCCGTCGCGAGCTGGAACGACGTCGCCCGGCAGCTCGTCGCCGTGTACGGGCTCGACCTCGCCGACACTGCCCGTCTGCTGGCGATGCAGAACCTGAGCGGGGCCGACGCGGCGATCAACTGCTGGAACGACAAGTACTTCTGGGACTTCTGGCGGCCGTGGAACGCAATCCCGCGGGCGGCCGAGGACGGCAACCCGGCGACCGCTCCGGACCCGACCTGGACGGCGCTGATCACGGCGCCGTACCCGGAAGCTCCGTCGGGCCACAATTGCCTCGACGTCGCGCACACCCGCGTGCTGCAGATGGTCCTCGGCACCGACGCGCCCCCGGGGGGCTATCAGATCACGAGCGGCTCCACGCTCCTGAATCCGGCCGATCTCCGAACGCGCAGCTTCAGCAGCTTCTCGCAGGCGCTCACGGAGCTGATCGAGGCCCGCATCTGGGCGGGGCTGCACTACCGCTTCGCCGACGTCCAGGCGCAGGGCCTGGGCCGGAACGTCGCCGACTACACGATGGCGAACTACTTCCAGCGGCTCGGCACCTTCGGCGGACGTTGACCGTGGGAGGGCCGCGTCCGCGCGGCCCCCTCAACCACACCGCGCCGGCTCTGCAGGTCTAGAGTCGGCGCGAACCCTCGACAAGGAGGTACTCATGCCGCTCGCACGAGTCGTGACCTTCGAAGGCGTCGACAGCGGCCGGATGGCCGAGATGCAGCGGGAGATGCAGGGGAGCGAGCGTCCGGAAGGCGTGCCCGCGAGCGAGATCGTCGTCCTGCACGATCCGGAGGCCGAGACCTCGCTCGTGATCGTCTTCTTCGAGACCGAGGAGGACTACCAGCAAGGAGACGCGGCGCTGAACGCGATGCCTGCGGGCGACACACCGGGCAGGCGGACGTCCGTGGCCAGGTACGACGTCGCCTTCCGCATGGCCGCTAGCTGACGACGTCGACGAACTCGCCGGTCGCCTCGTCCTTGAGGATCAGCTTCGAGCGGCCGTCGGGCATCTTCTCCTCCTTGATCACGGTCTTGCCGTCGTGCTGGCGGCGCTCGCGCGCGATCCGGGGAACACCCGTTCCGCGCCAGTCGTCCAGCCGCACCGGCTCCCACTGCCGCGAGTCGGCCGAGCGGTAGCAGGCGTCGATGATCGCGTTGACGACGTAGCCGTCGTAGAAGGTCTCGCGCGGGGCGCGGCCCGAGTCGAGCGCGTCGAACATGTCCGTGAACATGTCGACGTAACCGAGCTCGGCGACCTCGTCGCCGACGGGGAAGAGCCAGCCGCTCGCGCTCTCGGACTTCTCGGCGACGTAGTCGCCGCCGCCGCCGGAGGTGAACATCTCGAAGCCGGTACGGAGGAAGTGGTTCGTCCAGATCGTCCCCTCGGTGCCGGCGACCTCGTCGCGGAGGTCCATGCCGCCGCGGAACGTCCAGCTGACCTCGAACTGGCCCATCGCGCCGCTCTCGAAGCGGATCAGCGCGATCGCGTTGTCCTCGGCCTCGATCGGGTGGACGAGCGTGTCCGTCCAGCACATCACCTCGACGGGCCGGTTCTCCTTGCCCATGTAGGAGCGGATGATCTCGATGCAGTGGCAGCCGAGATCGACGATCGGCCCGCCGCCGGCCTGGGCCGCGTCCCAGAACCATGCACTGTGCGGGCCCGGGTGCGTCTCGCGCGAGCGCGCCCAGAGGACGTCGCCGACCTGACCCGCCTGCACGGCCGCGACCGCCTTGAGCGTCTTCGGCGTGTAGACGAGGTCCTCGAGGTAGCCGCCGAAGATGCCGGCGCGCTCGACCGTGTCGAGCATCCGCTTCGCTTCCTCTGCGGAGCGTGCGAGGGGCTTCGTGCAGAGGACGGCCTTGCCGTGCTTCGCGCAGAGCTCGACGGCCTCCTCGTGCAGCTGGTTCGGGAGCCCGATCACGACCGTGTCCGTCTCCGGGTGCGCGACCGCCTCCTCGAGGTCGGTCGTCCACTCCGGCACGTCGTTGTCGGCGCAGAACGCCTTCGCCCGCTCCTCGGAGCGGGAGTAGACGACGTGGACGCGGTCGCGGTTGCGCTGTCCGTGCAGCGTTCTCGTGTAGAAGAGACCGATGAGACCCGTGCCGAGCATGCTCACCTTGTGGCCGACCACCGTGGTGCGTCCTCCTCGTTCGACGACGTGAGCACCGAGCCTACGCGCTACCTCGCGGCCGCCAAAGCGCTGCTGGAGCGGCTCGAGAGCCAGGCCGCGGCGGTCTCCGAGGTCGCCCGGCTCTGCGCCGACGCGATCGCCGGCGGCGGGCTCGTCCACCTCTTCGGCACCGGGCACTCGCGGATCCCGGTCGAGGAGATGTTCCCCCGCTACGGCTCGTACCCGGGCTTCCACCCGATCGTCGAGCTCTCGATGACCTTCCACACACAGGTCGTCGGCGCGAACGGGCAGCGCCAGGCGATGTTCATCGAGCGCGTCGAAGGGCTCGCAGAGGCGATCCTGTCGAACTTCGAGCTCGGGCCGCCGGACGTGATGATCGTCTTCAGCGCGGGCGGTGGCACCGCCGTCCCGATCGAGCTCGCCCAAGGCGCGAAGACACGCGGGCTGACCGTCGTGGCGGTGACCTCCGCGGGTTCGCCGCTTTCCGATCAGGCCGACATCGTCCTCGACCTCTGCACGCCGGTGGGGGACGCCCTCGTCGAGCTCGACGGCCTCGAGACGCCGGTCGGCCCCGGCTCGACGATCGCCGCGGTCGCGCTGGTCAACGAGCTCAAGGTGCAGACGGCGGAGCTCCTGCTCGCGCGCGGCGCGCTGCCGCCCGTCCTGACGAGCCCCGCGCTCGTCGGCGCCGAGGAGTCGAAGCGGCTCTTCGACGAGGCCTACGCCGAGCACGCCCGCCGGGCCGGCGCGGCCCTACGGGTGTCCGGCGGGGCTGCCGGAGCCGAGCCAGCGGGGTAGGTACCCGGGCGCGAAGAGCTCGTTCGCCGCCATCGTCGCGGCGCCGATCACGCCGGCGCGATCGTCGAGCGCCGAGCGCCGCACGGTCAGGTCTCGCGTCGCGAGCGGGAGCGAGCGGCGGTAGATCGTCTGCCGGATCGTCGCGAGCAGGAGGTCGCCCGCGCCGGCGACCCCGCCGCCGATCACGAGCAGCGACGGGTTGAAGAAGTTGACGATGCCCGTGAGCATCTGGCCGATCAGCCGTCCGGCCTCGGTGATCAGCTCGACGCTGACCGGGTCGCCGTGCTTGGACGCGGTTGCGACGTCCTCGGCGGTGAGGTGGCCCTTGTCGTCGAGCAGGACGCGCAGGATCGCGCTGCGGCCCTCACGCGCCGCTGCCTCCGCGTCGCGGCCCAGGGCGGCGCCGCCCGCGAACGCCTCCAGGCAGCCGCTCATGCCGCAGCGGCACGTCACCTCGCGCCCGGCCTGGACGTAGATGTGCCCGACGTCGCCGGCGGAGCCCTTCGCGCCGCGGTGAATGCGGCCGTCGACCACGATCCCGGCGCCGATCCCGGTCCCGATCTTGACGTAGACGAAGTCGTCGACGCCGCGGCCGCAGCCGGCGGTCAGCTCGCCGAGTGCCATCACGTTGACGTCGTTGTCGAGCCAGACCGGCACGCCGCGGGCGGCGAAGCGCTCGCGCACGGCGTAGCCGTCCCAGCCGGGCATGATCGGCGGCGACACGGGCCGGCCGGACTCGAACTCGACGGGCCCCGGGACGCCGATCCCGATCGCCCAGAGGTCGTCGGCGGAGGCGCCGGCCTCCGCCATGCACTCGTCGAAGAGCTCCTCGACGTGCGCAAGCACGGCGTCCGGGCCGGCCGAGATGTCGGACGCCTCCTGGCGGTGCACGACGATCCCGCCCGAGAGGTCGGCCAGCGCGACGTCGGTGCTCGTGGCGCCGAGGTCGGCCACGAGCAGATGGCCCGCGTCGGCGCGGAAGCGGAGCAGGCGCGGCGCGCGGCCCCCGGTCGAGACGCCGATCCCGTCCTCGGCGAGCAGGCCGTACTCGAGCAGCGAGTCGACGCGCTGCGTCAGGACGGAGCGTCCGAGGCCCGTCGCCTCGGCGAGCGCGGCCCGCGACGACGCCCCGTTGGCACGAACGTGGTCGAGAATCGCGACGAGTCCGTCGGCGGGAGCGGTGAGGGCGCGGGTGGCCACTTCCGTGCCGAGTGTAAGGACATCTGCCGGGATCGACAAGGCTTCTCTTGAATTCCGACAAAAGAGGCTGTAGGGTCGCCGCGATGGCACGGGCGTCGATTGTTCGATGCGTCTCGAGGGTCATAGACTCGGTCCTGGTGTCTCCAGGAGAGGGAGGAATCGCATGACGCAAGGAAGGACTCGCGGGCGCTTCGGCGCGCCGCTCGTAGCACTCCTGATCGTGGCACTCGTCGCGGTCATGGGGATCGTCGGCACCGCCAGCGCGAAGCCGACCGCGCCGAGCAAGTGGGTGCTCGGTGTCAGCAACACGCTCGTCGGCAACGGCTGGCGCGAGGAGATGATCTGCGCGGTCAAGGCGCAGGCGCTCTCGAGCGGCAAGGTCTCGAAGGTGATCGTGGCCAACCGCAACGGCGGCCCGGCGGAGCAGATCGCCGACATCCGCAACCTGATCTCGGCCGGCGCGAACGCGATCATCATCAACCCCTCGAGCGCGAACGCGCTCAACGCCGTCGTCGCTCAGGCGGCCGCGCGCGGGGTGAAGATCGTCTCGGTCGACCAGCGGATCACCGCACCGCAGGCGTACAACGTGACGAACGACCAGGTCGCATACGGGCGCCTCGGCGCCGAGTGGCTATTCAAGAAGCTGGGCGGGAAGGGCAATGTCGTCGAGATGCGCGGCATCGCCGGCGTCCCGGCCGACACCGACCGCCACAACGGCTTCCGGCAGGCGCTGAAGAAGTATCCGGGGATCAAGGTCGTCAAGCAGACGTTCACCCAGTGGTCGTTCGCACCGGGCGGCAAGCAGATGCTCGACATCCTCAACTCCGGCGTGCAGGTCGACGGCGTCTGGACATCCGGGATCGACTACACGGTCGTGAACGCGTTCAAGACGGCGGGCAAGCCGTACGTGCCCGTGGTCGGCGCCGACAACAACGAGTTCCTCCGTCAGCTGATCGCCCTGAACCCGAAGTTCCAGGGCGCCGCGGTGACGAACCCGGCGACGATCGGCGGCGTCGGCGCCGCGGTCGCGATCAAGGTGCTCGGCGGCGGCACGGTTCAGAAGTGGGTCAAGCTGACGCCGCAGGTCTGGGACATGAAGACCTCGGCCAAGACGATCCGCTCGTACTACTCGAAGAAGCGGCCGCCGACGTACAGCTCGCAGCTGTTCGTCAAGCCGTGGACGACGTACACCGCGGCCCAGCTCACCGGCTGCAAGGGGCCGTAGCCACTGAGGCGAAGAGGGAGGGGGCGCCGGCCGGCGCTCCCTCCCTCACCCACGCATGAGCCTCCTGACCGCACGCGAGGTGTCGAAGCGCTACGGCCCGGTCGTCGCGCTGCGGTCGGCCACGCTCGTCGTCGAGCCGGGGGAGGTCCATGCGCTGCTCGGCGCGAACGGCGCCGGCAAGAGCACGCTCGTGAAGGTGCTGACAGGCGTGATCCGCGCCGACGGGGGGACGATCCTCGTCAACGGAGAGCCGATCAGCGTCTCGTCGCCCGCGCAGGCGGCGCGGATCGGGCTGGCGCCCGTCTTCCAGGATCCGGCGCTCGTCCCCGACCTGACCGTCGAGCAGAACCTGCGGCTGACGGGAACGCCCGTCGCCGCCGTCCGCCAGCACCTGCGCGAGCTCGACCTCGACCTCGACTTCGCCGACCAGGCGGTCGACGTGCCGCTGCCGCTCCTGCGCATGCTCGACCTCGCACGCGCGCTCGCTCGGGATCCGCAGCTCCTGATCCTGGACGAGATCACGGCCGCACTCCCCGCCGACCTCGCCGAGCGCGTCTTCGACGTGATGCGGCGGCAGAAGGAGAGCGGGCGGTCGGCACTCTTCATCACCCACCGCCTGCGTGAGGTGATCGCGCACTGCGACCGCGCGACCGTGCTCCGCGACGGCGGCGACGTCGGCACGCTCGTGCCGAAGGAGGGCGGCGAGGAGAAGATCGTCGAGTTCATGCTCGGCGAGGAGGTCGCGCGTGCCGCCGGTGTCGCCGAGACGACGCCGCCGCGCGAGCGCATCGAGCTCGCCGCCGACGGGCCGACGGCGCTCGAGGTGCGCGGGCTGCAGGTGGGCGAGACGCTCACCGACGTCAGCTTCGCGCTGCGGTCCGGCGAGATCCTCGGGATCGCGGCGCTCGAGGCGCAGGGCCAGGACGAGCTCTTCGAGGTGCTGTCGGGCCAGCAGAAGCCGACGGCGGGGGAGGTGCTCGCCCAGGGGAAGCCGCTGCGGGCGCGGCACCCCTACGACGCGATCCGCGCCGGCGTCGTGCTCGTCCCCGCCGACAGGCTGCAGGCGCTCCTGCCGCAGCGGTCGATTGCCGAGAACATCGCGGCGCCCCGCTTCAACAGCCCGCTGCGCTGGGGTCCTGTCGGAATCCGCGAGGAGCGCCGGCGCGTCCGCGGCGCGATCGACGCGCTCTCGATCGACACGCGGGCGCAGCGCCAGGTGCGTCGCCTCTCCGGCGGCAACCAGCAGAAGGTGACGATCGCCCGCTGGCTTGCAAACGGGTTCCAGACGCTCCTCTGCTTCGATCCGACGCGCGGGATCGACGTCGGCACGAAGCGCCAGATCTATGCGCTCCTCCGGCAGCTCGCCTCCGACGGCGCCGCCGTCCTCCTGTTCACGAGCGAGCTGGCGGAGATCCCGCTCGTCTGCGACCGCGCCGTCTGCCTCTACGGCGGCCGCGTCACCGCCGAGCTCGACGCGGCCGGCGCCGACGAGGCGACGCTGCTGCGGGCGATGCACGGGCTCGAGCGCGAGGCGGCCGCGTGACGACGGTCGCGGCCGAGGCCGGGCGCACGCGGCTCCGCTGGGGCCGGCTCGCACGCCGGCATGCGTGGACGGTCGGCGTCTACGTCCTCCTCGTCGGCCTGATCCTCTACTGGCGGACGATCCCGGCCGAGTGGGGCACGTTCGACGTCCAGTCGCTCGCGATCGACGCGCTCCCGTTCGCGTTTGCGGCGATGGCGCAGGCGGTCGTGATCATCTCCGGCGGGATCGACCTCTCGATCGGCTCGATGATGAGCCTCGTCAACGTCGTCTCGGCGAAGTACATGCTCGAGAACGAGACGACGCTGCAGGCGGTGAGCTTCCGCGAGGCGATCGTGCTCGCGCTCGTGCTGATCCTCGGCGCCGCCCTGGCGGGCGCGCTCACGGGCCTGATCATCACGGTCACGAAGGTCGCCGACATCATCGTCACGCTGGCGATGCTGTTCGTGTGGGGCGGCGCCGCGCTCGCGGTGATGCAGATCCCGGGCGGGGGCACGCCGCTCGAGTTCTCGAAGCTCGCGATCGGCTACACGCTGACGCCGTGGTTGCCGTCCGGGCTCGTGATCCTGGCGGCCGTGGTGGTGCTGGTCTGGCTGCCGATCCGGTGGCGCAAGCCGGGACTGGCGCTCTACGCGATCGGCTCGAGCCGGAATGCATCCTTTCTCGCCGGCATCTCCGTCGCCTGGACCCGGATCGGGGCCTACGCGCTCGGCTCCGCGCTCGCCGCGATGGGCGGGCTGGCCCTCACGGCCACGTCCGGGATCGGCGACGCCCTCTCGGGCCAGTACTACACGCTGAACAGCGTCGCAGCGGTCGTGCTCGGCGGCGTCGCGCTCGTCGGCGGGGTCGGCGGGCTGATCGGCCCGATCGCGGCCGCGTTCGTGCTCACGCTGGTCAAGTCGATCATGATCCTGAAGGGCGTCGACCAGAACTGGGCGCAGGTGATCCAGGGGACGCTGATCGTCCTCGTCGTCATGATCGGCGGGCTCGCGCTCCGCCAGCGGGGGAAGAACCTGTGAGCTCGGCGCCGCAGGCGGCCGAGCCGAGGGCCGCGCGCTTCGACGCGCGCCGGCTCTTCTCCGACAACCCGGTCGCGGTGCTGACGCTCGTGTTCGTCGGCCTCTTCGTCGCCACCGACATCGTCAACCGCGTCCAGTCCAGCGAAGCCTTCCTGACGCCGAAGCAGGTGTCGACGACGTTCCTCTACGCCGCGATCCTCGGGCTGATGGCCGCGGGCCAGACGCTCGTGATGCTCACGGGCGGCGTCGATCTCTCCGTCGCCACGACCGCGACGACGGGCGCCTTCATGATCTCGAGCTACGCCACCGACGGCGCTGCCAAGGCGATCGCCGTCGCCCTGCTCGCCGGGCTCGGGATCGGGATCGTGAACGGGATCGGCGTCGCCATCTTCCGCGTCAACCCGCTGATCATGACGCTGGGGGTGAGCACGGTCACGCTCGGCGCGCTGACGATCTACAGCCAGACGCGCTTCCTCGCGCCTGCTCCCGACCTCGTCAAGAAGCTGGGCTCGGAGCGGTTCTTCACCTACATCCCCTACAACCTGCTCGTCTGGGCGCCGATCGCGGCGTTGATCATCGTCGGCCTTCGCTACAGCGGTTTCGGCCGGATGATCTACGCGGTCGGCGACAACGCCGTCGCCTGCCGCCTTGCCGGCGTGCGGACGTGGCAGGTGCTGCTCGCCGTCTATGCGCTCTGCGGGATGCTGAGCGCGGCGGCAGGGATCCTGCTCGTCGGCTTCAACGATGCCGCCGACCTCGGGATCGCGACGCCCTTCCTGCTCCCGTCCGTCGCGGCGGTCGTGATCGGCGGCACCTCGATCTTCGGCGGCGTCGGCGGCTACGCGGGCACCATCCTCGGCGCACTGATCCTGACCGTGCTCGACTCGCTGCTGACGATCCTGAACGCCTCGCAGGCCGTCCGCCAGATCCTCTACGGGCTGATCATCCTCGCGCTCGCCGCGATCTACGCCCGTGCCGCGTCGGCCGACTAGCACGCGGCCGGGCTCGCCCAAGGACTAATGCCGCGCCCGTCGCATCCCGATACCGCTCGGTAGGATCGATCCGCCCAGGAGGGAAGGCGTGCGGCACGCGATCGGCATCGTCGGGGTCGTAAATCTTGCGCTGTTCAGCGCGATCGCGTTCGTCTGCGTCCGCCAATGGCTTCGCGATCGATCGCCGACGTCACTCTGGGCCGCGCTCGCGTTCGTGAGCCTGGCAGCGGTCGCCGGCTCCGGCTACGTCGTGCCGACGGACCCGGGCACGCTCGCGGAGAAGGCGGGCCAGCGGGTCGCGGTCGCGCTGCTCCTGATCGTGCCGTACCTGCTCTATCGCTTCGCGTCGGCCTTCGAGCCCTCGCAGCGGCCCCTGGCCCGGTTCGTCGACGCCCTCAGCACCCTGCTCGTCACGGCCACGTTCACGCTGCCGCACTTCCCGACCGAGGGAGAGTCGTGGCCATGGTGGTTCTCGCTCTACGCCTTCGCCTTCCTCGTCCACTGGTCGGTGCTGCTGCTCCTCGTCGCCGTACGGCTCTGGCGCGCCGGTCGGTCCGAGGCGAGCGTCGCGCAGCGGCGGATGCAGATGCTGGCGCTGGCGTCGACAGCGCTCGCGGCGGCGCTCCTGCTCAGCGTCGGAGCGGGGGACGACCACTCCTGGTTCGCGCTCACCGTCGGCCTGATGGGAGCCGCAAGCGCGATCGGATTCCTCCTCGGCTTCTCGCCGCCGGCGGCGCTGCGGCTGCTCTGGCGGCGGCCCGAGCAGCAGCGGATGCAGATCGCGATCGGCGAGCTCATGGGGGCGACGACCGAGCAGGACGCCGCGGCCCGGGTGCTGCCGCCGATGGCTCAGATGGTGGGTGCCCGCGGGATCGCGTTCGAGGCACCCGACGGCACGATCCTTGCGGAGCACCGAACGGGCGGCGAGGATCACGGCGGAGACACACGGCGGCTGCACTTTCCGTTCGGCACGCTCGTCGTCAGGACGAGCGCCTTCGCCCCCTTCTTCGGCGACGAGGAGCGGAAGCTGTTGAATGCGCTCGGCTCGCTGATGAGCCTCGCCGTCGACCGCTCGCGCCTCTTCGCGCAGGAGCGGCAGGCGCGCGAGGCACTCGAGCGGGCGGATCAGCTGAAGAGCGAGTTCGTCGCCCTCGCGGCGCACGAGCTGCGCTCTCCGGTCAGCGCCATCTACGGCATCTCCGAGACGATCGCCGAGCGGGGGCACCAGCTCCGCGCGGAGCAGCTGGCCGAGCTCCAGGGGTCGCTTACCGGTCAGATCCGGCGCCTGCGTGAGCTCGTCGAGCAGCTGCTCGATCTCTCCCGTCTCGACGCCGAGGCGGTCACGATCAACCCGCAGCGCGTCCGCGTCCGCGAGCGGCTGGAGCGGATCGTCGACGCCGTCGCCCCGCTCCACGCCTCGCGGATCGGGATCGAGGCGGACTCCCGCCTGGAAGCGAATGTCGACGTCGATGCGCTGGAGCGGATCGTCTCCAACCTGCTCGTGAACGCGTGCCGCTACGGCGAGCCGCCGGTCGTCGTGCGAGCTGAGCTCCAGCAGGGGGTCCTGCACGTGATCGTCGAGGACAGCGGCCCCGGAGTCCCGGAGGAGTTCGTGCCGCAGCTCTTCGACCGCTTCGCGCGCGATGCCTCGCGGGCCGGCTCGGTGACCGGAACGGGCCTCGGGCTGGCGATCGCCCGCTCGTACGCTCGAGCGCACCACGGCGAGGTCCTGTACCGCCCGGCAGCGCCGCAGGGAGCGGCTTTCGAGCTGACCCTGCCGGGCCTCGTGCCGGCATAGGTGAGGGCGAGACGGGCGCGCCCCAGCAGGAGCTGCGGCACTCCCACAACGCGATCGTTGACCACGAGCGCCTCCGGGGGACCGGGGGGCAACTCGGGCGGCTCGGTCGCAGGGCGCGCCCAGGCTCACTGTGCCCCGTACCGGGGACGGGCGACTCCCCTTTTCGGGGGTCGCAGAGTTAAGCCACGGTTGTCGTAGAACCGGTCTACACTGGGTCGATGCGCCAATCCTGGGGAGACTTTCTCCGGGGCGCCGGGGCTCGATCGCACGGCGTCCAGGTCTACGCTGACGCCCGCGATCTCGCCGAGTCGGTGGCGGCGTATCTGGCCGCGGGCTTCGAGCGGGACGAACCGGGTGTCCTCGTCGCGACGCCCGAGCACCTGAGCCTCTTCGCCGAGGAGCTGGGGTCGCGTGGGTGGGGCCTGCAGGGCGCGGAGCAGGCGGGTCTGCTGGTCGTGGCCGACGCCGAACAGACGCTCGCGGCGATCCGAGACTCGGACGACGTCGCCCGGCGCTTCGACGAGGTCGTCGGCGGGCTGCTCGACCGGGCGCAGAACGGGAGGCACGACCGGCCGGTTCGGGTGTTCGGCGAGATGGTCGATCTGCTGACCGAGCGGGACGAGACGGCTGCGGCCGACGAACTCGAGCGGCTCTGGAACGCGATGGCCGAGAAGCGAAGCTTCTCGCTCCTCTGCGGCTATCGCCTCGACGTCTTCGACCAGCAGGCGCAGATCGAGACGCTGCCGCCGATCTGCCGCGAGCACTCCCACGTGCTGCCCGCGCGGAACTATCCGCGCTTCGCCCGAGCCGTCGACGAGGCTCTGCGGGAGGTGCTCGGCCCGAACAAGGCGGCGACGGTCTACGTGCTCGTCTCGCGGGTCGCGACCGACAACCAGGTGCCGCTGGCCCAGCTGATCCTGATGTGGGTGAGTGAAAACCTGCCGAAGCAGTCGCAACAGATCCTCGCCGCAGCGCGGGCGCACTATGTCCGCCCGGCCGCCTGAGCGACGCGTGGACGAGCGCCTCGCGCGGCAGGCGAAGAACGAGGCGCTGCTGCGGCAGGTCAACGAGCAGATCGCCGCGCTCGGGGCGAGTGCGGGCGGCTGGGCGGACGCCGGGCACCAGTTCGACTTCCAGTGCGAGTGCGGCCAGCTCGAGACCTGTGGCGGCCGCGTTGTGATGACGATCGAGGAGTACGAGCGCGTCCACGGTCAGCACGACCGCTTCGCGCTGGTGCCGGGCCATGAGACGCCCGCGATCGAGCATGTCGTCGAGGCACACGAGCGCTACGTGATCGTCGACAAGCTCGACCCCTACGAGCCGCCCGTCGAGTAGGCCTCCCTCTTTCGCTCTCGGCGCTGCGTGACCCAGTCTGCAACGCCTCCGACGATCCAGAGCGCCGCGAGCGTGTACGCCCAGCCGAGCAGGACGTCGACGACGTAGTGCTCTGCCGTGTAGACGAGAGCGAACGCCATCGCCGGCGGATACAGCGCGAGAAACGGCCGGGCCCACCGCGACCAGCGCCACAGGAACAGGGTGATCAGCAGCGTGTAGGCCGCGTGCAGCGACGGCACCGCCGCCACGGGGTTCGCGTACTCCCAACCGCGCTCGAAGAGGTTCTCGAACGAGAGCGAGAGGAAGGGGATGTGACCGGAGATCGGTCCGATCAGCCGCGATGTGTACTCGAGCTCCCCCTCGCGGCTCGCCAGCCAGGGTGGCGCGGCCGGGAAGAGCGCGAAGGTGGTGAACGCCATCCCGGCGAGGAGCGCCACGCAGCCGACGTAGCGGCGAAAGCGATCCCGGGCGAAGAACCAGAGCAGCCCGGCGACGAGGTACGTGCCCAGGAAGTAGCTCACGTAGACGGCCCAGGAGGCGTAGTCGTACCAGCGCAGATCCGACGGCCCGTGCCAGAGCCGGTCCTGCAGCCAGACCGTCGGGACATTGCCGCCGAAGAGGAACGAGTCGGCCTCGAGCTGCGGTCGGTACCAGGCGGAGAACAGGAGGCCGTCCGCGTGCCCGCGCAGGACGTCGTAGACGGCGAGGACGAGCGCCAGCGGCAGCCATTCGAAGACGACGCCGCGTGCCCAGCCGCCGAGATTCGCCGTCGAGAGCGCGAGCAGGCCGAGCACGATCCAGAGCAGGAGGCGCTCGCGCCCGACCGGCACGCCGTCTCGCCACATGGATGCGCTGAGCACCGCGACGTAGAGAGCCGGCGCTGCCCAGCGCAGCGGCCGCCGCGAGGAGAGGATGGCGTGCATCCGCCGAGGCTACGCGCGCAGGGACTGCGGACGCGAGGGCGAACTTCCCTTTCGGCGCGCACCTGGTTGCGATCGAGCGCCCGGGCACGCGTCGCCCAGTGCGGCCGCTCGCTGCGGACGATCGCGTGAGGAGGTGGGCTAGGACCTCCGCCGGGTGCGCGCCGAAGTCACGTCGTGAGAGCCGCCTGGGAGGGAAGGGCGCGCCCGCCGGCCACAACAGGCTAGGAACGGGACTGATCGGGGGAGAATTTCCCTTGTTGCCACAGAAGCGAACGCGCCCGTGGCAAGCGTCTCATCCGCGGGCGGCGACTGCAAGTGAGGTCTGCGATCTCTTCCTAGGTATGTGCAACGGAGAAGACAGGTAGCCAGCACCGATGACGCCGGAACGGCGTCGTCCTAGCGTCCTCTGCGACCACCCCGAACGGAGGACACGGAATGAACCTCTCACGTCTCACCCGGATCACTCTCGCGTGCGTCGCGCTCCTTGCAGCAGTGACGACGTCCGCGCACGCCGGGCCGAAGCCGACTCCGGAGACGGAGCCGGGCGATCCACTCGACCCGCGGACCTACGCTCCGCAGAGCACCCCCTTCTTGATGGTGCATGCCACGGGCGTGCAGAACTACGTCTGCCAGGCGGGCGGCACCTGGCTGTTCTCGGACCCGGTCGCGACGCTCTACGAGGCGGCGAAGGCGGACAAGCCGGCCGGCAGCCACTACTTGAACTTCGCCACGGGCCGCCCCGTGTGGCGGTTCAAGGACGGCAGCAGTGTCGAGGCCGCCCGCACGGCGTCGGCGCCCGGCGGGGCCGGGAACATCGCCGCGCTCCTGCTTCAGGCGGTCGTGACCACGGCCGGCGCTGACGGAGATCGCCTCGAGCGGGCGACGTGGGTTCAGCGCCTGAACCCCTCGGGCGGCGTCGCACCGTCTGGTGGGTGCGCCCCGGGCGACACCACTGCCGTCCCGTACAGCACCGACTACGTCTTCTGGACGGCCGCCGGCTGACCTGCGGTCGGCGATCCGAGGAGGAGGAGCTCCGGCCGCGGCCGGAGCTCCTCCTCGGGCCTTCTCAGCTCTCCTCGGGGGCGTGGCAGACCGCCTCGAGCTTGAAGCCGTGCGGGTCGAGCCAGTACGTGGCGAAGCAGTGCTCCCCGTACTGCGGGAATTCCCCGGGCTCGTCCAGGATCACGGCGTCGCGTGCGCGCGCCCACTCGTGTGCGTCTCGTACGACCGAGCGGCTCGCGACCAGGAATCCCAGGTGGTGGAGACCTGGGGTGCCGCGCGAGTACGTGCCCCCTTCCTCGACTTCGTAGAAGAACAGCTGTGAGCCGCGCTCGCCGTCCGGCCCGTAGTTGAGCGGCCCGCCTGGGCCGGTGTCGAACCACTGGCGAAGCCCGAGGACGGACATCAGCCCGTCGTAGTACTCCTTCGTCGCGGCGAGATCCGGAACCCCGATCCCGATGTGGTCGATGAATCCCGTTCGAGCCAAGCCGGTCACCCTCCATCCTGACGCGCGGACGGATGGATCGTACGGCGTGAGCCAAGTTCCGTCAGCGCACGGCTGCGGTTACTTGAACAGTCAGACGTACTCGTGATCGCGAGGCTTCGCCTCGAGCTCCCGCCCCGCGCAGGGCGGGCAGTACGTCGCGACGGCCGGGCCTTCACCGTCCTCGTGGTCCTCTGCGACCACGCCGAACCAACCCCGGCCGGTATGGGAGACGCACCAGCAAGCGACGCACACGAGCATCGGCGGAGTATCACCGAACAGGCGGCTGGCGTTGCCGAAGAGAAAACGCCTCGAGCAGAAGGCTCCCCTTGGCTCAGCGACGTCCAGGAAGAAGTCCCCGAGTTCCAGCGTCATGAGGTCTCCAAGACAAAAGGAGTCAGCTCATGCGCTCGACGCTCCACATCGCCCGGTTAAGCCTCCTCGTCCTCACGATCGGCGCAGCCCTGGCGCTGACGGGATGCGGAAGCACCCCAACCGCCACCCCACGGTTCGCCGCAGACGAGCCTTGTGGCGAAATCAGCAGCACGGGAGAGGATTACGCCTGTATCGACGGCCGGCTACCGCGAGACCATGCTGCGCGCGCATGCGTCCTCTACAGCAGTGTGTACCGCATCGCTCTGTGGCACTGCGCGCCCCAGGGAAGGTGAATGATTCGGGGTGCGGAAACGAGGAGGCGCGTTCACTGGTCATCCCTGGCACGGCGACCCGCTTCGATAAGCGGAACCGGTTTCTAGAGAAGGGTCCTAGGGCCCATACGGGCTCGAGCCGTGTCCGCTGAGACCGAGGTGCCGGAGCCGCTTGGCCGGAAACTCGAGGTACTAGGGCGCAGAGCAAGAAGCGGGTCGATGAACCGCATCAGCGGTTGTCCGATCCGAGGTTCGTCAGAGGTTGAAGCCGAGGAGTCGGGCCGTCCCGATCCATGCCGCGTAGCTAAGGGCCGTCGCGGTGGAGGCGAGCACGAGGGCAGGCCAGAAGCCGACGCTGCCCAGCGCCAGCGGCAGCACGACGAAGAACACAAGCGACGGCACGACGACCCAAAGGATCGACCAGGAGAGTTCAGCAACCTCTCCCGTGTCCTGCGTGTCGCGGTAGAGCCAGACGAAGGCAAGAATCGAGGTAAGCGGCAGGGAGATCAGCACAGCGCTCACGAGCGAGGAGCGACGGGCAAGCTCACTTGCTGCTGCGATGATCGCGCCCGACAGGAGCGCTTTGAGCAGCAGGTACAAGGCTCGACGCTAGGAGCGAGTCAGGCGGCCAGCGAACCGCGCAAGCGCGACACCTGCACTGCCGACGGCGGCGATGCCGAGGGCCGCCACGTTTGTAGTGGCGCAGGTTCGGCACGCGTTGCAGCAGACCGCCGCCATGGGAGCGTGCTCCCCGTACCTGCTCGTGGCCTGAACCAACCGTCCCTGCCAAACGGCGTTCATAGGCTCATTCTAGTCGGTGCAGCGGCGGGTCGTGAATGAGCGCCGCTGACCGGTTGATCGGCAAGGCGCATGCCGCTGCTTCGTCATGCGGGGAGGTTGCGGCTGCGCTCGCGGACGAGCGGGAGGCGGGGTGATCGGTCATACCGTCTGGACCAATTCGCCGGTGTCTGTTCTCCACGACCGCTCGTGTCGTCGCAGCGACCGAGGTGCCGGAGCCGCTTCGCCGGAAACTACGAGTGCTTCGTCAGGAGCCCGCGGAAGCGGCCGTCCTCGGCTGCGCGTCGGATCAAAACGGCAGCAGCTACAACGGCGGCAGCGCCAAGCGGCAGTCCTGCGAGCAGGAGTGCGATGGCCACTCCCGTCGCTCCGACGGCGTAGACGGCTCGAAGAGCAAGCACGGTGTAACTCTGACACATCGGGGCCCGAGTGAAAAGGCTCCAGGTGGGTGGATGAGTGCTGCTGCCGGTCGATCGGCAAGGCGCACGCCCTCTCGTCGTGGCGTACACCGGCGGCAAGCACGCGGTCAAGCCGGTGTCCTCCGAGCTGATCAAGCTCCTTCACGCGGCGGTCCGGTGCTGTGCGCCGGCAGGAGCGCTCCGACAAGGCCATCTGGGAACGGTGCGCATCGTCGCGGACGCAGCATCCGGGCGCGCTCGAATCGCTCCGCGTACTGATGAATCGTGCGCGTCGACACGACGCAGGTGCACCTTCGAGCCCTCGACAGATCGAGGCTGATTGAGGACGTTCGAGACCTCAGCTGGCGCCCCGGGCTCCAGTCGAATGGAGAGAAGGCCCATACGGGATTCGAACCCGTGCCGCCGCCGTGAGAGGGCGGTGTCCTAGGCCACTAGACGAATGGGCCGTGGCGCTGCGGCAGTGTAGCTGAACCGATCACAAGGCTTTACCAAGGCTTTGCCTTGGCTTGCCCGGGTGCTGGGAGGCCGGCGGGCACCCTCCTTCCATGACCGAAACGAGGAGGGATCGATGATGACGAAGTTCCTGATCGGGCTGCTCGGGGCCGGCGTGATCGCGACCGGCGGCTACGCCGCCGCGACGAGCGTCGACTCGACTCCGGCCCGGACGGTCTCGCTGCCGGGTGCGACCACGAGCGACGACACGACGACGGTCGCGACGACCACGTCGGCCACCACCGGCACCGCCGAGGACATCTCGGGGCCGTGCGACGAGGCGGAGCATCGGAACGACCCGCGTTGCACCGGTGCCGCCACCCCGGCGCCCTCGCCCGCCCCGGCACGGGCCACGACGACGAACGACGACGGAGCCGAGGACATCTCTGGGCCGTGCGACGAGGCGGAGCACCGGAACGACCCGCGCTGCACCGGCGCGCCTGCGCCCGTCCCGGCACCGGCCACGACCACGAACGACGGAGCCGAAGACGTCTCCGGTCCGTGCGACGAGGCCGAGCACGCGAACGACCCGCGTTGCACGGGCGGAGCGGCGGCCGGCGACGACGGCGACCGGGGCCAGAATCGCGGCCGCGACGGCGACGACGACGCCGACGACGACAACTCCGGGCACGGCGGCGGTGGCGACCATGACGACGACGACCGCTCCGGCGGCTCCAACAGCGGGAGGGGCTAGTCCAGACCCAAGCTTCGTCGCCCACTAGGGGTCGGCGAGTGCGGGGCGCCCTCTCCCCTGGGGGCGCCCCGTCCATTTCCGCTTCCTGAGGGCACACTTCCCGCCATGGCGCACGCGAAGAGAACGATCTTGCTGGTCGAGGACGAGGAGTCGATCACGACTCCTCTCGCGGAGGCGCTCGAGCGCGACGGGTTCCATGCCGAGGTCGCGCACACGGTGGCCGACGGGCTCGCCAAGGGAAGAAGCCTTCGGCCCGACCTCGTCCTGCTCGACATCGGGCTTCCCGACGGGTCGGGCCTCGATGTCTGCCGTGAGCTTCGCTCCGGCTCCACCGTTCCGATCATCATCCTCTCCGCGCGCGGCGAGGAGGCGGACCGAGTCGTCGGTCTCGAGCTCGGCGCCGACGACTACGTCGTGAAGCCGTTCAGCGCGCGCGAGGTGATCGCGCGGATCCGCGCCGTGCTGCGGCGAGCGGGTGCGCCGACCGGAGCCGGGGACGGGCCGATCGAGATCGGCCGCGTTCTGCTCGACCCGGCTCGGCGGACGACGACGCTGAACGGCACGACGGTCGAGCTCGCGCGGAAGGAGTTCGACCTGCTCTCGCTGCTGATGCGCGAGGCGGGCACCGTGGTGACGCGCGAGCGGCTGATCGACGAGGTGTGGGACGTCAACTGGTTCGGTTCCACGAAGACGCTCGACGTCCACATCGCCTCGCTGCGCAAGAAGCTCGAGCCCGGCCTGATCCACACCGTGCGCGGCGTCGGCTTCCGCTTCGCCTCGCCGGAGGAGGCGTCGTGAGCCTGCGGCTCCGCCTGCTGGCCGCGTTCGCGTACGTGCTCGTGCTCGTGCTGATCGCGCTCGAGATCCCGCTCGTCCTCAGCCTCTCCAGCCGGGTCGACAACGAGGTGCGCTCCCAGGCCGCCTCGCAGGCGCAGGTGGTCGCCGCCTCCGCGTCGGCGCGCATCGGCGACCGCGAGGACCTGCAACGGGTCGTCGCGCAGGCGGGCCGGGATCTCGGCGCGCGCGTGATCGTCGTCGGTCCGAAGGGACGCCTGCTGGCCGACTCGGCCGGCGCGGGGCTCCGCAACGAGTCGTACGCCGCCCGCCCGGAGATCGCCTCCGCGCTCAGAGGGACCTCCCGACAGGGGACTCGGCACAGCGACACCCTTGGCGAGGAGCTCCTCTTCACCGCCGTGCCGGTGCTCGATGCGGGCCGCATCGTCGGAGCCGTCCGCGTCACCCAGAGCAACGCGGCGGTCTCCGACCGCGCCAGGCGCAACGTGCTCGTCGTCGTCGGCGTCGGGCTCGCGGCGCTCGCTCTCGGGCTCGGGCTCGCGTGGGTGCTCGCGGGATCGCTCGCGCGACCGCTCCGCGCACTCGCGCAGACGGCACGCCGGGTCGAGGACGGCGAGCTCGACGCCCGGGCGGAGGTCAGCGGCGCGCGCGAGCAGCAGGAGGTCGCGATCGCCTTCAACGAGATGACCGACCGGCTCGGCCAGGTGCTGGAGGCGCAGCGGGAGTTCGTCGGGAACGCGTCGCACCAGCTGCGCACGCCGCTCACCGGCCTCAGGCTCCGGCTCGAGGCCGCGGGACTGAAGAGCGACGACGCGGCCGTCCGGCACGAGCTCGACCTCGCCGAGGCCGAGGTCGAGCGCCTGACGCGGCTGCTGAACTCGCTGCTCACCCTGGCTCGTGACGGCGACCGCCCCGCCGTGCGGGCGCCTGTCTCGCTCCGCGCCGCCTGCGAGTCGGCCTACGAGCGCTGGCGGCCGCGCGCAGAAGCCAGCGGGCACACGCTTGCGCTCCAGGGCGCCGACGACGCGCTCGTCCGCGCCGCGGACGAGGACGTCGCGATCACGCTCGACAACCTGATCGAGAACGCGCTCGTCTATGCGCCGACCGGGACGACGGTGACGGTGACGTGGGATCCGCACGGCAGGCTCGCCGTCCTCGACGAGGGTCCCGGTGTGCCGCCCGGCGAGGAGCGGCGCGTCTTCGAGCGCTTCCGCCGCGGCCGCACCGACCGGCCCGGGACGGGGCTCGGCCTCGCGATCGTCGAGGCGCTGGCGCGGCGCTGGGGCGGCTCGGCGTCGATTCGGACGCGGGACGAAGGCACCGGGGCGCGCGCCGAGGTCGTCCTGCCACTGGCGGTGACCGGCTGATGCGCACGGTCCTCCTCGGCTTGCTCGGGCTCGCGCTCGCGGTCACGGTCGGCTTCGGCGTGCACCTGCTCACGCGCGACACGATCTCGCTCCCCGTCGTGCAGCTCGAGCCGGCTCCGGCGCTCGCACCGCCGGCAGCGACGACCACGACCGCGAAGACGACGACGGCGCGCACCGAGACCGAGCAGGAGAGAAAGACCGAGACGGAAGCGCCGCCGCTGCCGGCGACGAGCTCGCCGCCGGCGACGACGGAGGACGACAGCGGCCGGGGCCGTGGGCGCGGCCGGTCGGGCGACGACGACTCGAGCGGCAGCAGCGGCAGCAGCGGCAAGGGCAGCGACGACGACTGAGGCATAGGATCCTCGCGCTGTGGCCACGGATGCACAGCGGGAGAAGCGGCGGCAGATCCTGCGGGCGGCGATCACGGTCTTCGCGCGGTCCGGGTACCACACGAGCCGCGTATCCGACGTCGCGAAGGAAGCGGGAGTCGCCTACGGGCTCGTCTACCACTATTTCGGGTCGAAGGAGGATCTGCTCGAGACGATCTTCCGGCGCACGTGGTCGCGAATGCTGGAGGCGGTCGAGGAGGTCGAGCAGGAGGGGGCTCCGGCCCGTGAGCAGCTGGCGGCGGTCGCGCGGATCGTGCTCGGCGCCTGGCCGGTCGACCCCGACCTCGTTCGCGTGCTCGTGCGCGAGGTCGCCCGCTCGCCGCAGCTCGGTCGGGAGGTCGACGAGATCGCACACGCCTTCCAGGCGCTCGAGCGGATCGTGTCGCGCGGGCAGGAGCGGGGCGAGCTCCGCCGAGACGTCGAGCCGAGGCTCGCCGCGTGGATCCTCTACGGCGCGCTGGAGGAGATCCTGACGGGCTGGGTCTTCGAGCGGCTACCCGCGAGCGACGAGGACGTGGAGAAGGCAGAGCGAGCGGTCGTCACGCTGCTTTCCGACGGGCTCGCGGTGGATTGATTCGTCAATCGATTTCGATTGATTCATCAGTCAATTGCAAAGGTTATTGAGGTTGGTTTAGAGACCGAAAAGCGACGGTAGGACTCCACCCGTTTCTCCCGTTCACTCGAACGAATTGGAGTCTGCATGCGTGTGCGTCTCTTGCTGGTCGGCCTCGTCCTCGGGCTGACAGCGCTCATTCCCGCCGCGGCGAACGCGGCCGCACCTGCGGCGGGCAGCGTTTCGCCGGTCGCGCCGACGTCGGCATGGAGTGGCGGCCCGTTCCTCACCTCGAACCCCTCGGGTGTCTGCTTCGTGGTCGACCCGTCGTGCGACGCGTACTCCCTCACGATCGTTCCGCCGGCGACCGGCACCTACACGGTCGAGATCACGACGACGCCTTCGGCGGAGGGTGACGACTACGACCTCTACGTCACCAATGCGGCCGGCCAGCGCGTCGCCAGCTCGACGACGGACGGTGGGCACGAGAAGGTCGTGCTCTCGAATCCCCCCGGCGGCACCTACACGGTCAACACGCTCGCCTGGCTCGTGCAGCCCGGCGGCACCTACCAGGGCAAGGCGACGCTGGCCGTCGGCTCCACGCCGACCACCGAGGCCGGCAGCGTCCGCTATCCGTTCGACCCCGACGCGGCGCAGGCCAAGGTCGAAGTGCCGCTGCGCGTCGTCGCGGTCGGCTTCGCGCCGGGCGAGCTCGACGAGGCGAAGATCCTCGGCCAGATCCCGAACTACCAGCGCCCGGGTGTCCTGATCCCGCGCGGGCAGGACTCGAGCGGCGACCAGTTCCCGCTCTTCGGCGCCGAGACGCTCGTCAACCACGGGCGCAACTACTACAACAACACCAAGCCGTTCACGGTCCCGTACGAGTACACGTGGAAGCCGAAGTTCGTCTACGCACCGGCGGCATTCACGCAGGGTCTCTTCAACGCGATGAAGGCGAACTCGACGACGGGCGACTTCGCGAAGTCCGCGAACCGCACCTACCTGGAGGGCTACAACGCCACCCGCGGCGTCTACCGCGGCGCCGGCGCGCTCGTCGCACCGAATACACCCGTCCGCTTCGTCGACGGCGAGAAGGTCGAGGACTGGATCTCGGCCAACTCGAAGGCGCTGCTGGGCTGGGACGACCCGGCGCGAGGGAAGGGCCCCGGCCGCAACCCCGGTTACACGGTCTACATCCTCAACACCTGGGACTCGGCCGAGGCCAGGGCGATCCTGAAGCCGCAGAACGAGTACCACGTGTGGAAGATCAACCGGACCGATCCCGACACCGGTCAGTTCGACGGGATCGACTGGGCCCGGGTCTGGGGCGGGCGTTACCGCTTCATGATGGTCGACACCGGTGCGGCCCCGAACCCGTACGAGGCCGAGACGTGGGGCAACCGCAACCGCTCGGTCTACGGCTCCGCGAACTACGAGCCGCCGCTGTGGGAGTACCGCGCCAAGGCGCCCCGGCCGGTCACGCTCGTCAACCTCGACGAGGGCATCGAACAGGCGGTCACCCCGGGCGCGACCTGGGACGAGAACCAGCTCAACTTCATGCTCGGCCGGACGGTGAACGAGGCGACCTCGTTCCGGTTCCTGCACTCCTACCTCTACGAGCCGCAGCCGGCGACCGGTCAGTACTGGTTCTCGGACAACGTCTGGCACGACGCCAAAGCCGAGCTGCCGTGGGCGTCCGACCTGAAGAAGCTCTACAACCAGGACGTCGTCCTCGCCGGGCTCCGGACGATGGCGCCGTACCTGACCTTCGCGGGCGACGTGCGCTTCGCGTACCTCGCCGAGGGCGGCGCCGACAACGACGCCGACCAGGCGATGCTCGATCAGGCCAAGCGGGACGGTGACGACACGGCGGGCGCGCCGGGCGTCTCGATGCACACCGACACCGCGATGGACTACATCGACTCGCAGTCGCGGCTCTTCCGCGGCGGGCCGTGCTACACGACGGTGCCGGCGATCAACGTCGTCGCCGAGAAGCACTACGCGTGGGCGCTCCCGATCGCAGCCGGCATCGCGACGAACCGCAACGGCGTCCCCTGGGGCTACCTCGGCTCCGTCAACGACGTCTTCAAGTCGCCCCAGTCGGACCGCGACCAGTCGATGACGTTCGCCCACCCGGAGGTCTCGGGCGGCGCGTTCACCTACACGGCGATCCACGAGGCCAGCCATTACCTCGGCCTCGCGCATCCGCACGACTCGATCGGCGCGACGAGGAACGCCGACGGCTCGCCGCGGTACTACGACGGCTTCACGTGGGCCTACAACTCCACGGCGGCGCCGACGACCTACTCGCACACCGAGCTCGTCTACTCGATCCTCGACCAGGAGAACATCGCCCGCGGCCACGCCGCCTACTACCTGAAGTGGGCCGACGAGGCGCTCTCCCAGGCCGGCGACGCGTACGCGGCCAAGGGCGTCACGCTGGTCTCGCAGCTGCCGGCGAACGCCGCCCGGCTGCGCAAGGAGGCGATCGACAACTCGAAGCGGGCCGAGACGCTCTTCGCCCGCTTCGACTTCGTCAACGCGACCTTCGCCGCGCAGAAGGCCTGGCGGTCGGCGGCCGCGTACCGCGACCTCGCGCTCGGCCTCGCGCCCGGCACGAGCGAGCTGCAGAAGGGCACGAAGAAGGAAGGCGCCTCGGCCTGCCCGTCGGCCACGCGCTAGCAGTTCCCCGGGAGCGGCGGCCGCGCTGGCCGCCGCTCCCACCCCCACGCTCAGGAGGAATCGAGCCCGAGCAAGACGTTCTTCACCTTCCAGGCACTCGATCCAAGGGATCGAGCGTGCCGGTGCCGAGGCGGACGACGTGCCGCCGAGGACCTCGCGACCTGGGCCGCCAGCGAGGGCGGCGTCGCCTCGGCACCGGTCACAACGGCGGAGAAATCAGGCGTGGGTAGGGTGCCTTCGTGGCGTCCTCTCCGCTCCGCGTCTACCGGATTCCGTTCTCCACGAACGTCGAGCGCGTCGCGCTGGCGCTCGCCCACAAGTCGATCGCGGTCGAGTGGGTCGACGTCGATCCCGACGACCGCAGCCCCGTGGTCGAGGTCAGCGGCCAGGAGTTGGTGCCCGTCCTCGTCGACGGCGACCGCGTCCTCTCCGACTCGCCGCTGATCCTCGAGTACCTGGAGGAGCGCTTTCCCGAGCCGCCGCTCTTCCCGCGCGACCCGGCGCGCCGCGAGGAGCTGCGCAGCTTCCTCGACTGGTTCAACCAGGTGTGGAAGCGGCCGCCCAACCTGATCGCGGCGGAGGAGGAGAAGCCCGAGCCGGACCGAGAGCGGATCGCCGAGCTCGAGCAGCGGGTCGCGGGCACGCTCGACCGCTTCGAAAACCTCCTGGACGGCCGCGACTACCTCTTCGGCGACCAGCTCACCGCGGCCGACGTGACGGCCTTCCCCTTCCTCAAGTACGCGGTGCTCTGGACCGAGGGCGACCCCGACCGCTTCCACGAGATCCTGCGCGAGACGATGCGTCTCGACGCCCGCTTCCCGCGGCTCGAAGCCTGGATCCATCGGATCGACGGGCTTCCGCGCGCGTAGGGAAGAAAACTCCCTGCTTCGCCGTCCTGTAGGTCAGACGACGAAAGGAGCAGTCATGCATCCGACGCTCATGCGGGAGATCGCGAGGTACCGGCAGGCGGACATGATCCGCGAAGCCGAGCGCGCGCGTCTGGCCCACGAGGCCAGCTCTGAGCGTGTCGAAGGAACCCGGCGCCGCTGGCCGCGCCGGCGCGGACGCACGGCTTTCACGCCGGCGTTCGGGCGGTAGCGCGGGGGGCTACCGGGCAGCCGATGCCGCAGCGGCGCGCCGTGCAGCGTCCGTTGCGGCATCGGCGAGCCGCTGAGCGTGCACGACGCGCTCGTCGCCGGGACGGGAGACGAGGTTCACCGCCACCAGCCCCGCCGCGGAGCGCGCGGCCGCCTCGGCGAGAATCGACGCCGCGGCAGCGTCCTCGGCGCCGCCGCGGCACGCATGCTGCGCCGCCTCGGCGCCGAGCAGCGCGACGTCGTACGCGCACTCGGCGATCGCAAGCGGGAGCTCGGCGGCGGTGTCGAGCGCCCTGCCGAGCGCCTCGTCCCGTGCTCCGTCCGCGGACGCCCCCTCGATCAGGGCGAGGGCCTCGAGGTACGCCTCTTCGTTCGCCTCGGCCAGCCGCTCAACCCTCGATCGCAGGGCCTGGGCCTGGGCCGAGACGCCTTTGCCCTCGTCCCAGTCCTCCGTGCGGCGCGCGGCCGATGCGATCAGGCCGGCCGCCATGGCGATCACGACGCCGGCGACGGCGCCCGCGCCGGGAGCGGGGGAGGGCCCCGCGATGTCGTCCAGCATCTCGCGCAGGTCGCGGTCGTACAGCGCCATCAAGCTACGAGCATCACTGATCGAGGTCGGGCAGGCAAGCCCGGACGGCGTCGAGCAGCTCCGCCGTCGGCTCGAAACCCGCCTCGGCGAGCGCCGCCTCGAGGTCTGCGACGAGCAGGACGCGGAACGCGGCGTCCACCCGGGCCCGCTCGACGATCTCGTCGAGCCCGAGCCGGGCAGCCGGCAGCTCCTGCGCAGCCTGGACCCACCCGACGGGAGCCGGGGGCAGCAGGCTCAGAAGCTCGCCCAGGCGCTCTTCGTCGTATCCGATGGGGGCGCTCACAGTTCTCCAGACGCGTCGAACGCGGGTTTTCTTCCCTCGAGTTTCTCGCGCAGCTTTCCGAGGCAGCGCGAGATGCGGCTGGCGATCGTTCCGGCGGGAAGATCGAGCGCCTCGCCGATCACGCGATAGCTCTCGTCGCGGGAGAAGAAGCGGTCGATGATCTCGCGGCAGTCGGGCGAGAGCGACTCGAGCCCGACCTGGACGTCGAGCGCCTCGTCGAGCTGCTCGAGCATCGCGTCGGTCTCCTCGGCCGCGGGCTCCTCGGCCGGATGCTCGCGCGCCGACGCCCGCAGGCGGTCGACGCACGCGTTGCGCGTCAGCTGAGCGAGCCAGGGCCGGATCGCCTCGTCGTCGCGGAGCGAGCCGAGCCGCTCGTACGCGCGGGCGAAGACCTCCTGGAAGACGTCCTCGGCGTCGTGCTCGGCGAGCCGGTAGGCCCGGACGGCGATCGCGTAGACGTAGCGCGAGAAGCGCTCCACGAGCTCGTTCCAGGCGGCCGCGTCACCGTTCCGACACCGTCCGACGAGCTGAGCATCGCTGAGCTCAATCGTCATGGTCGAGCTAACCATTCAAGCGCTATTCGTCACGGAAGGGAAGAAAGCCGGGCGCTCCGCCGTCTTGCTGGCTCAGGCAGGGGTTGAGCAGCAGGAGGAGGAGCAAGATGTCGTATCGCAGAAGGCACCGGTGGTTCCGCCGGATGGCGCTCGGACTCGCATTCGCGTCGGTGATGTTCGCCGGTCGTGTCTCCGTCGCCGCGGCGAAGGTCGACGAGGGCGTAGGTGGTTCCCGCTACATCTCGACCGAAGGCTGGTCGGGGCTCGTGGACGTCGAGTCGGGCATCCCGCTGTCGGCGGGCATTCCCGAGGGCGACGAGCAGTTCATCGACGGCCGGACCGTGCAGGTCGTCCCGTATCTCTCGCACGGGATCCTGACCGAGACCGAGGCGCAGTCCGCTGCAGCCGAGGCGATCCATGACCCATATCTCACCGACGTGTTCGTTCGGCCCGGCGAGGCGCTGGCGGGCCCCGACGGCCAGGCGCCGGCGAACCGTGTCGAGCGCGCCCTGCATCAGAGCCGGCAGGTGATCCCGTACCTCTCGCACGGGATCCTGACCGAGACGGAGGCGCAGATGACCGCTGCGGAGGCGATCCGCGATCCGAATCTGGGCCGGCTCGACGGCGACGCGCTCGCCTTCGAGAACGCGGTCCGGCCGGACGACATGGCCAATCGCTTCGCACACTCGGACGTCCCGTCGCGGCCCGAGGTCGCGAGCACCGGCGGCTCGTCGATCGAGTGGAGCGAGGCTCTGACGGCGGGGATCGGGGGATTCGTCCTCGTCCTCGGCCTCGGGCTGGCGCTCGGCTATCTCAAGCGGCCGAGGCTCGCAGGGCTCTAGGTCGCCCCAGGGCAGCGACGCGAAGCGGGCTCGCAAGGGCCCGCTTTCGCGTGGACCTAGGTCGGTTCGGCCTCGCGGGCGTCGAGCCGCTGCTCGAAGAGCTCGCGCAGCGCCTCGCCCGTCGTCAGCACCTCGTCGTAGCGCGGCCGGCGCGGCGGCAGCTTCACGATCCGGACGTCGTTGTCCCGGCTGCCGTGGCAGCGCGCGTACGCCGCCGCCTCGTCGAGCGGCACCAGCCCGGAGCGGCGGCCGAGGCGCATGGGGGAGGGATAGCAGACGTTGCCGCCGCGGGCAAAGCATGGACGCCGGAGTTTGCGGCCGAAAATGACGACGGGGCCTCCGCAAAGGCCCCGGCGTCTGCTTGGGTAGGCGCGCCTCGAGGGGAGAGACGGCCAAGTTCGCAAAGAAGCTTTGCGACGCTGGAGGAAGTATAGCCAGTGCGAACGAGCCTGCAACTGGAAAGAACGAAAACCCCGCATGAGCGGGGCTTTTGACCTGAGCTGCGGGACTAGGATTCGAACCTAGACTACTCGGTCCAGAGCCGAGCGTCCTACCATTAGACGATCCCGCACCGGGACGCGAACCAGTTTAGCGCCTAGGTTTCGAGCCGGTAGACCGGGACGAGCCGCTTCTCGGCGTCCGTGTCGATGTGCGCGATCACCTCGACATAGGGCTCGAGGCCCGACCCGCGCAGCTTCGCCTTCAGCAGCCCGTCGACCTGGAAGAGGCCGGACGAGTTGTTCATCACGATCTCGATCTTCACCGGCCGCGACTCGCCGTCGGCGATCGAGACGTCGTCGATCGCGGCGGCCGACAGCGAGTGCATCGAGACACGGCCCTTCTCGAACGGGATCCGGGAGCGGCCCTCGGCCATGTCGAGCGCGTCCGCGACGCGCAGGATCCCGGCCTCGAGCGCGAGCGGCTGCCCGTCCGCCCGGTGGCTCGTGATCGCCTGCAGCACCTCCGAGACGATCACCGTCAGCTCCGGCTCCTCGTAGATCCCCTCGAGCAGCTCGCGCATCTTCGGCTCCGAGAGGAAGAGTGAGAAGTCCTCGTGGCCGTGCCGGTGCACCGACATGCCGACGCAGTGGAAGAGCGCCGAGAGCGCGACGATCACCTCCGCGTCATCCTGTTCGAGCCCGAAGTCGCGCACCGACGACGGCTCGACACCGTGCTTCGTCAGCTGGCGCAGGAGCTTCAGGGCGATGTTGGCGACGATCTGGATGTGGACCCAGGAGTGGTCGTTGATCTCCATCCGGACGACGGCGTTCACGTTCGAGACGTGCCACCAGGCCTTGACCTGCCTGTCGTCGTTGACGCGCTCGAGCAGCTTGCGCAGCTTCCGGTTGCCCCGCACCGGCAGGTTGACGCGCATCTTCTCGACCGCCTGCGCCGGCGAGAGCCGCGTCTCGCGGACTGCCTCCTGCGAGACGGGCTCCTCGATCCGCTCCTCGGTCTCCTTGTCCAGCTCGCTCACGTCCGCACCACCACGCTGCGCGCGAACTTGTCGTGCAGCGCCTGGTTGCGGGGGTCGCGAAGCGGCCAGAGGTGGTCGACGACGGTCGGGACGGTGAAGAGCGCGCGCATGGCGGCGGTCGAGACCCAGCGCGTGAACGCGCGGGGGTAGCCGATCGGCGAGCGGCTCTCGGCGTCGACGACCTTGATCCGGAGCGCCATCTTCCCGAACGTCTGGCTGCGGGAGCCGATCAGGGCCGTGTAGTAGATCGCCTCGGGGACGAGGAAGAGCAGGACGACGAGCATCGTCTCGCCGTCCCGGATCCGGTCGCGCAGCTCGTCGGCCCGCATCCCGGATGCGTAGAGGGCGACGCCGATGACCGTTCCGAGCACGACGACGTCGACGATCAGCGCAGCGAGGCGGCGTCCCCAGCTCGCCAGTTCGTGCTCGTTCACATTGACAGGTTAGGCCACCTCGGCGGCCCAGTCGCCGTAGAGGCTCGTGTAGAGACCACGCCGGGCGATCAGCTCCTCGTGCGTGCCCTGCTCGACGACGCGGCCGTGCTCGAGGACGACGATCAGGTCGGCGTCGCGGATCGTCGAGAGCCGGTGGGCGATCACGAACGCCGTGCGACCGGCGAGGAGCTTCCGGAGCGCCTGCTCGATCTGGCGCTCGGTGCCGATGTCGACCGAGGACGTCGCCTCGTCGAGGATCAGGATCCGCGGGTCCGCGAGCAGCGCCCGGGCGAAGGCGACGAGCTGGCGTTGGCCGAGCGAGAGGCGGGTACCGCGCTCGCCGAGCTGGGTCTCGTAGCCGTCCTCGAGCTCCTCGACGAAGCGGTCGGCGCCGACGGCCCGCGCGGCAGCCTCGATCTCCGCGCGGGAGGCATCCGGCCGCGCGAACGCGATGTTCTCCGCGACCGTGCCGCCGAAGAGGAACCCCTCCTGCGGCACGATCCCGAGCTGGCGGCGCAGCGAGCGCTGCGTGACACCGCGCAGGTCGACGCCGTCGATCGTGATCCGGCCCTCGGTCGGGTCGTAGAAGCGGGCGATCAGCTTCGCGATCGTCGACTTGCCCGCGCCGGTGTGGCCGACGAGCGCCACGCGTCGTCCCCGCCGGCACGTCGAGCTCGAGCCCGTGCAGCACCTCGGGGAACTCGGGCCCGTAGCCGAAGCGGACGCCCTCGAAGTGAACACGACCCTCGATCCGCTGCAGCGCGTCGGCCCCCGGCGGGTCGACCACCTGCGGCTCCTCGTCGAGCACGCCGATGATCTTGTCGAGCGCGGCGATCGCGGAGAGGAACGTGTTGTAGAGCTGCGAGAGCTGCTGGACCGGATCGAAGAAGTTCGAGAGGTAGAGCGCGAACGCGAACAGGGTGCCGGCGGTCATGTCGCCGTGGTAGACGAGCCACCCGCCGTAGCCGAAGACGATCGCCGTTGCCGCCGAGCCGAGCAGGTCGACGGCCGGGAAGTAGATCGCGTTCAGGACGGTCGTCTCGTAGTTCGCGGCCCGGTAACGGTCGTTGACGCCGTGGAAGGCGCGCTGCTGCACCGGCTCGCGCGTGAACGACTGGACGACGCGCATGCCGGCGATGTCCTCCGCGAGCGTGGCGGTGACGAGGCCGAGCCGCTCGCGGACGCGGCGGTAGGCGCGGTTCGAGCGGCTCCGGAACCAGGCCGTGACGAGCGCCATCGGGATCAGGACGGTCAACGTCGCGAGCGCGAGCCTGACGTCGAGGAAGAAGAGGACGACGGCGGTGCCGAGCAGGAGCAGCGTGTTCTGGATCAGGCTCGTGACCCCGTCGGTGACGAGCTGGTCGAGCGCCTCGACGTCGTTCGTGATCCGGCTGATGATCACGCCGGCGCGGTTGCGCTCGTAGAAGCCGAGCGAGAGCCGCTCCAGATGCCCGAAGAGCTTGTTGCGCAGGTCGGCCAGGATCCGCTCGCCCACCCAGCCCGTCAGGTACGTGTTCGCGGAGGAGAGGGCGAGCGCGACGACGGCCGAGCCGATGAAGAGGACGATGATCCAGGACAGCCGGTCCAGGTCGAGGTCTTCGATCCCCTGGTCGATCGCCAGCTTCGCCAGGTACGGCGGCGCGAGCGCGACGAGCGTGTACGCGAGCAGCGTCGCCAGCGCCAGCAGCGTGCGGCCGCGGTAGGGCAGGGCGAGCCGGACGAGCAGCCCGATCCGGCGGCGCGTACGCCGCCACGACCAGTCGCGAACCTCGCCCCCGCGCTCCTCGGAGAGATGCCCGCCTGGCTGCCAGACTTTCACGCGGTCTCCTTCAGCAGCCCCTGCAGCAGGCCGTGCTCGTGGATCTCCCGGTAGACGGGGCTCGACGTCAGCAGCTCCGCCTGCGTCCCGCGCGCGGCGATGCGGCCGCGCTCGAGCACGACGACCTCGTCCGCGAGCGCGATCGTCGAGAGGCGGTGGGCGATGATGATCGTCGTCCGCCCGCGCATCGCCTCGGCGAGCCCGTCGCGGATCCGAGCCTCGGTCGTCGCGTCCACCGAGGCGGTCGCGTCGTCGAGGATCAGGATCCGCGGGTCGATCACGAGCGCCCGGGCGATCGCGAGCCGCTGTCGCTGGCCGCCGGAGAGCGTGATCCCGCGCTCGCCGATGATCGTGTCGTACCCCTGCGGCAGCGCCTCGATGAACTCGTGCGCCTGCGCGGCCCGCGCGGCGCGCTCGACCTGCTCGTCGGTCGCGTCGCGGACGCCGAAGGCGATGTTCTCGCGGACGGTGGCCGAGAAGAGGAACGGATCCTGGGAGATGACGCCGATCTCGCGCCGGAGCGAGCGGCGCGTGACCTCCCGGACGTCGACGCCGTCGACGAGCACGCGGCCCTCGGTGGCGTCGTAGAACCTCGGTACGAGCGCTGCGAGCGTCGTCTTGCCCGAGCCCGTGTGGCCGATCAGCGCCACCGTGCGTCCCGCTGCCAGCTCGAGGTCGATCTCCTCGAGCACGGGTCGCGCGGGGGCGTAGCCGAACGTGACGCGCTCGAAGCGGATCTCGCCCGGCCCCGGCGCCAACTCGGCCGCGCCCGGGCGGTCGTCGACCCCCTCCGGCTCGTCCATCACCTCGAAGATGCGCTCGCCGGAAGCCGTCGCCCGTTGCGCCTGGCCGATCCACATCCCGAGGCTTCGGAGCGGCACGATCAGCATCGCGAGCAGCAGGTTGAACTCGAAGAAGTCGCCGAGCGACAGCGAGCCGCTCACGACCATCCGCCCGGCGGCCAGCAGCACGGCTCCCTGCGCGAGCAGCGGCAGGAAGGAGAGCAGCGGCACGTAGACCGCGCGCTGCCGGAAGGCGCGGACGGTCTGGTCGAAGACGGCGCCGGACGCGGCCTCGAACCGCGCCTGCCTGCGGTCCTCCTGCGCGAACGCCTTGACGACGTGGACGCCGACGATCGACTCCTCGGTCACGGTCGCGACGTCGCCGAGCTTCTGCTGCACCTCGCGCAGGACGGGGTGCGAGACGTGGCTGTAGCGGTAGGCGACGGCCACGATCACGGGCGTGATCGCGAGCGCGATCAGCGCCAGGCGCCACTCGACGACGAAAAGGACCGCCATCACCGAGACGACGGTGAGGACGTGCTGGAAGAAGAAGATCAGGCCGAAGCCGAGGAAGAAGCGGACCGACTGCAGGTCGACGGTGGCGCGCGACATCAGCTGCCCCGTCTGGTGGCGGTCGTAGAACCCGAACGAGAGCCGGAGCAGGTGGGCGTAGAGGCCCTCGCGCATGTCCTTCTCGATCCCGAGCGCCTGCCGGCCGGAGATGATCCGGCGGCCGAGCATCAGCGCCGCCTTCACGATCCCGACTGTCGAGATCGCCACGACGATCCACGCCAGCGTCTCGGTCCCCCGGCGCGCCTCGATTCCGTCGATCGCCTCGCCGACGAGCAGGACGATCGCAATCGCGGCCGCCTGCGAGAGCACGGCGAGGATCGTGGAGACGAGCAGCGACCAGCGGTACGGCCGCAGGAAGCCGAGCAGGCGAACGAACGTGCGACGGTAGGGGACGGCGCTCACTCGTCCGAGCCTAGCCGCGCCAGCTCGCGGCGAACGTGCGTCAGCGCCTTCCCGAGACGCGCGCGGTTCGTCTGGTCGTTGAGCCAGCCGCTCGCGCCCGACGGGTGGGGCAACGGGATCACGATCGCGTCGCCCAGGTCGTGGGGCAGCGTGAAGCTCTTGCCGATCGCGTCCGTCAGCGCCGCGATCCCGAGCATCCGCTTGAGCGCGAGCCCGCCGACCGTGACGATCAGGTCGGGACGGAGCAGCTCGAGCTCCCAGTCACGCCAGAACTGGCAAAGGTCCTGCTCGCGCGGGGTCGGCGTGCGGTCGCCACGGCCCGAGGGAGCTCGACCCGGGTAACAGCGGGTCACCGACGCGCAGTAGAAGCGCTGGTAGAGCTCGTCGCCGTCGAGCCGGAGCCAGCGGCGCAGCGTCTGTCCGGCTCGTCCGCGCCAGGGCAGCCGCTCCTCGCCCTCGACGATCCCGGGCGCCTGCCCGAACAGGTATGCCCGCTGGTCGTGGAACGGCGCCCGCACCGGCCACGACTCGATCGGGAAGCCGGCCTCGAGGCAGGCGCGGCAGCGCGCGTTGTCGCGCTGGAGCGAGTGAAGGCTGCGGTAGCTGCTCTTGCGGATCGTCAACCGGCGGCAGGCGTGCCGATCCGGAGCCTGTTGCCGTCGGGGTCGACGAGCTCGATCTCCCGCATCCCGTAGTACGCGAGCTCCGCCTGCACGCCGAACTCGGCCGCGACGGAGTCGACGTCGTCGACGTAGAGGTAGAGCAGCGCATCCGGGTGGGCGTCGCCCGTGTGCTCGGAGAGGAAGATGCGTCCCTCGCCGTTCGTGATCGCGAGGAACAGCGGCAGGTGCGGCTCCGCCTGCGTGCGCCACTCCTCGCGGAAGCCGAGCCGGGCGTACCACTGCGCGGTCGCCTCGGCGTCCGCGACCCGGATGAAAGCCACGACGCCCTTCACGGTGCGGATCGTACGGCGACGAACCAGTGCCCGGCGAGGATGGTCTCTCCGCCGCCGAGCTCGCCCAGGAGCTCCCCTGGCTCGAAGAAGCGCTTGTAGACCTGCCACTGCGAGCCGTCGTTCAGGGTCCGCTCCTGCAGCTCGACCGGCTGCACGTCGGGCCTGAGAGCGGAGTCGACGACCACGAGCTCCGGCGCGACGCGGCGTGCCTCGGCCAGGAAGCGGCCGCGCGCGGGGTCCTCGAGATGCCCGTAGAAGTGGCTCGTGAAGACGCGGTCGAAGGTGTCGTCCCGGAACGGGAGCCGGAGCGCGTCCGACTCGACGAAGGCGGCGTCCGGGACGCGCGAGCTGGCGAGCTCCAGCATCGACGCGCTCTGGTCCAGCCCGGTGACGTCACCGGGGAGGTGTCGGGTGAGATAGCCGGTGCCGCAGGCGACGTCGAGCGTCCGCGCCGGCGGCAGGGCGGCGATCGCGTCGATCAGCGCGTCGCGCTCCTCGTCCCAGCCGGGGCGATCGCGCTCCGCGAACCGGCCCGTGCCGAGCCACCAGTCGTCGTACTCCGGCGCCCGCGCCTCGTAGTAGGCCTTCACGCTCCTAGAGTACGACCCGTGCTCGAGGCCGTGCCGAACTTCTCCGAGGGCCGCGACGGCGACGTCGTCGAGGCGCTGCGCACGTCGCTCTCCGCACCCGCCCGGTTGCTCGACGTCCACGTCGACGCCGATCACCACCGCTCGGTCTTCACGCTCGTCGGGGAGCCGGACGAGCTCGTCGAGACCCTACTCGCGGGGATCGCGTGCGCCCGTGACCGGATCGACCTCGGCAGGCACGAGGGCGCGCATCCGCGGATCGGCGCCGCGGACGTCGTCCCGATCGTCCCGATCCGGGCGGAGGACATGGAGCGGGCGAAGGAGACGGCGGCCGAGCTGGCCCGCCGGATCGGCACCGACCTGGGGCTGCCGGTGTTCCTCTACGGCGAGCTCGCACCGGGTCGCGGGCCCGCGTTCTTCCGGCGCGGCGGCCCGGAGGAGCTGCAGCGGCGGATCGACGGGGGCGAGCTCGCCCCCGATTTCGGGCCGGCGCGGCTCGACGACCGCGCAGGCGGGGTGATCGTCGGCGCGCGGCGGCCGCTGATCGCCTTCAACGTCAACCTGCGCGGAGAGCTCGAGGCGGCGAAGGCCGTCGCCGCGGTCGTCCGCGAGACCGGCGGCGGGTTTCCGGGCGTGCGGGCGCTCGGGCTCGACCTGCCTCGCGCCGGCGTGGTGCAGGTCTCGATGAACGTCGAGGACTGGGAGGCGGCGGCGCTGCACGAGATCGTCCGGCGGATCGAGACGGAGGCGGCGACGCACGGTGCCGAGGTGGTCGGCTCCGAGCTCGTCGGACTGATGCCCGCGGGCGCCGCCGCGGCTGCCGCGGGGGCGATGCTTCGGATCGACGGCTTCGACGAGTCGCACGTGTTGGAACTGCGCCTGTTCACGTGAGAGGGTTTCGGGACCCCGGGGCTCGCGGTAGGTGAGTCTCGACAACGACCAAGGGGTAGAGATGCGAAAGTTCTTGCCGGTGACGGCAGCCGCGGCGATCGCGGCGTGGTTCTTCTTCAGCCGGCGTGGCCGAGTCGTGTTCGGCCGGTTGCACGGAAAGGTCTCGCAGCTGCGGCCGAAGCAGTACGACGACGCGACGCTCAAGGACAAGGTGGAGAGCGAGCTCTTCCGCGACGAGCACGACGTCAAGGGCGCGATCAACGTGAACGCGCAGGAAGGGATCGTGCAGCTGCGCGGGCAGCTGCCCTCGCAGGATCTGATCGACGCGCTCGTCGATCGCACCCGCAAGATCCACGGCGTCAGGGACGTGGAGAACCTGCTCCACACGCCCGGCACCGAAGCGCCCATGCATCACTGAGGCGTCACTAGACTCGGGCCGTGGTTGCCAGTCACGCGCTGACGGGGAACGACCTCCGGCTCGAGGACGTCTGGGACATCGCCGTGCACCGCGCGCCCGTCGGCCTCGCCGACGCGGCGCGCGGGCAGATGGAGGCCGCCCGCGCGCTCGTTGAGCAAGCGGCAGAGCACACGTACGGCGTCAACACGGGGTTCGGCCGTTTCGTCTCCGAGTCGATTCCGGACGAGCAGGTCGAAGAGCTGCAGCTTCGGCTTCTGCGGAGCCACGCGTGCGGCGTCGGCGACCCGTATCCGCCCGACGTCATCCGTGCCGCGATGCTGCTCCGCGCGAACGCGCTCGCGAAGGGGTACTCGGGTGCGCGCGTCGAGACGGTGGAGCTGCTGATCGAGTGCCTCAACCGCGGCGTCCTGCCGCGGGTGCCGTCGCGTGGATCGGTTGGTGCCAGCGGCGATCTCGCCCCGCTTGCGCACCTGGCGCTGCCGCTCGTCGGCGAAGGGCAGGCGTGGTTCGACGGATCGCTCCTCGGTGGGGCGGATGCGCTCGCCGCGGCCGGGCTCGAGCCGGTCACGCTCGGTGCCAAGGAAGGCCTTTCGCTGATCAACGGGACGCAGTTCATGGCGGCGATGGCCGCGCTCGCGTTGGTGCGCGCCTGGCGACTGGCGCGGACGGCCGACTTGGCGTGCGCACTCTCGCTGGAAGCGCTGCAGGGCTCGCGCACGAGCTTCCATCCGGCGATTCACCGCGCGAGGCCGCTGCGAGGCCAGCTCGACTCGGCGGCCAACCTCCACCGTCTGCTCGACGGCTCGGCGATCATCGAGTCGCACAAGTGGTGCGACCGCGTGCAGGACGCCTATTCGCTGCGGTGTGCGCCACAGGTCCACGGCGCGAGCCGCGACCTGATCGCACA
The DNA here is from genome assembly GCA_963827015.1 of uncultured Gaiellaceae bacterium. GTDB lineage: Bacteria > Actinomycetota > Thermoleophilia > Gaiellales > Gaiellaceae > Gaiellasilicea. The sequence continues at coordinate 569,420 of CAWGZI010000010.1, forward strand.
CGTCGAGGCGACGGTGGCCGTCGAGCTGAACGCCGCGACCGACAACCCGCTCGTGCTCGTGGACGAGGGGATCGTCGTCTCGAACGGCAACTTCCACGGCCAACCGCTCGCGTTCGGGCTCGATGCGCTCGCGATGGCGGTCTCCGAGCTCGCGAGCATCTCGGAGCGCCGGGTCGAGCGGCTCGTCAACCCGTCGCTCTCGGAGGGCCTGCCGCCGTTCCTGACGCTCGAAGGGGGCCTCAACAGCGGGTTCATGATCCCGCAGTACGTCGCCGCGTCGCTCGTGTCGGAGAACAAGTCGCTCTGCCACCCGGCGAGCGTCGACTCGATCCCGACGAGCGCCGGCCAGGAAGACCACGTCTCGATGGGGAACGCCGCCGGGCTGAAGGCGCTGCAGGTGCTCGCGAACAGCGAGCGCGCGCTGGCGATCGAGTTGCTCGCCGGCACGCAGGCGATCGAGTTCCTGGCCCCGCTCGAGCCCGGCCCGGGCGTGCGTGCGACACACGACGCGGTTCGCGAGCTCTCGGAGCGCGTCCGCGACGACCGCTCGTTGGCCGACGACATCGAGCGCGTCGCCGCCGCGATCCAGGACGGGACCGTGCTCGCAGCCGCCGAGGCCGCGGTCGGAGAGCTGCAGTGAGCGTCTCGTCGCTCGACTCCCTCGTCGAGTCGCTCGCCGGCGACCTCTCGGCGATTCGCGCTCCGCGCGGCTCGCAGCTGAACGCCCGCTCGTGGCAGACGGAGGCGCCGCTGCGGATGCTGCTCAACAACCTCGATCCGGAGGTCGCGGAGCGGCCGCAGGACCTCGTCGTCTACGGCGGCTCAGGGCGCGCGGCTCGATCGCACGAGGCGCTGAAGGCGATCGTGCGGACGCTGCTCCGGCTCCGCGACGACGAGACGCTGCTCGTCCAGAGCGGGAAGCCCGTCGGTGTCTTCCGGACGCACGAGGGCGCGCCGCGCGTTCTGATCGCCAACTCGCTGCTCGTGCCGCGCTGGGCGACCTGGGACGAGTTCCGGCGGCTCGAGGCCGAGGGTCTGACGATGTTCGGGCAGATGACCGCCGGCAGCTGGATCTACATCGGCACGCAGGGGATCCTGCAGGGGACGTACCAGACGTTCGCGGCGGCGGGCGAGAAGCACTTCGGCTCCGCGGACCTCTCGGGCCGCACCGATCCTGACCGCCGGCCTCGGCGGCATGGGCGGGGCGCAGCCGCTGGCGGCGACGCTGGCCGGTGCAGCGATCCTCTGCATCGAGGTCGACCCGACGCGGATCGAGCGCCGTCTCGAGACGCGCTACCTGGACGAGGTCGCCGACTCGCTCGAGGACGGCGTCGCGCGGGTGCGCGCCGCGGCGGCCGAGGGCCGTGCGCTCTCCGTGGCCGTGCTCGGAAATGCCGCCGAGATCGTGCCGGAACTGTCGAGAAAGAGTGAATCTTTCGACCTCGTCACCGACCAGACGGCGGCGCACGATCCGCTCACCGGCTACGTGCCCGCAGGGCTGTCCGTCGACGAAGCCGCTTCGCTGCGTGCTTCCGACCCCGAGGAGTACCTCCGGCGGGCGCGCCAGTCGATCGCGGCGCACGTCGAGGGCCTGCTGGAGCTCGTCCGCGCCGGCAGCTATGTCTTCGACTATGGCAACAACCTGCGAGGGGAGGCCCATGAGGCGGGCGTAGAGGAGGCCTTCTCATATCCGGGCTTCGTCCCGGCCTATATCCGGCCGCTCTTCTCTCGCGGCATCGGCCCCTTCCGGTGGGCCGTCCTCTCGGGCGACCCGGCCGACATCGCGGCGATCGACGAGGAGCTCCGGCGGCTCTTCCCGGAGGACGCGCTGCTCCAGCGCTGGCTCGAGCTCGCTCCCGAGCGCGTCGCCTTCCAGGGGCTGCCGGCGCGGATCTGCTGGCTCGGCTTCGGCGACCGCGCCAAGGCGGGCCTTGCGATCAACCGGCTCGTGCGCAGCGGCGCGGTCTCGGCGCCCGTCGTGATCGGCCGCGACCACCTCGACTCCGGCTCGGTGGCGTCCCCGTACCGGGAGACCGAGGCGATGCGCGACGGCTCCGACGCGATCGCGGACTGGCCGATCCTGAACGCGCTCCTGAACACGGCTGCGGGAGCGACGTGGGTGAGCGTCCACCACGGCGGCGGCGTCGGGATCGGCAACTCGATCCACGCCGGCATGGTCGTGCTCGCGGACGGCAGCAGCGATGCCGCCGAGCGGCTCGAGCGCGTGCTCACCACCGATCCGGGCACGGGCGTCATGCGGCACGCCGATGCCGGCTACGAGGAAGCGCTCGACGCCGCACGCGAGCACGGCCTCGATCTGCCGAGCCTCGGCGAGCACGACGCCTGACGTGGCGAAGCTGCTGCTCCGCGACCTGCGCCAGGTCGTCAGCCCCGCGGGGACGGCCGCGCCGCTGCGCGGGAGCGCGCTCGGCGAGCTCGAGGTGATCGAGGACGGCTACGTGCTCTGCGACGGCGCCACGATCGAGGCAGTTGGGCGGATGCGCGACCTCGGCTCGCTCGAGGGCGAGGTCGCCGAGCTCGACGGCCGCGGTCTCTGCGCGATTCCCGGGCTCGTCGACTGCCACACGCATCCGGCCTTCGGCGGCGACCGCGTCGAGGAGTTCTCGCTCCGTGCCGCGGGGGCCGGCTACGAGGAGCTGCACGCGGCGGGCGGCGGGATCCTCTCGACGGTACGTGCGACACGCGAGGCCGGGCAGGACGGCCTGCGCGAGATCGTCGACCGGCACCGCGCTTGGATGCTCCGGGCGGGCACGACCACCTTCGAGGGGAAGTCGGGCTACGGGCTCGATCGCGAGACCGAGCTGGCCCAGCTGCGAGCGATCCGCGACGCAGGCGGCGTGCCGACCTTCCTCGGCGCCCACGCGATTCCGCCGGAGTTCGACGATGCCGACGCGTATCTCGACCACCTGCTCGCGGACGTGCTGCCGGAGGCCGCGGAGCTCGCCGAGGCGGCCGACGTCTTCCTCGAGCGCGGCGCGTTCGACGCCGCGCAGGCGCGCCGCTACCTCGAGGCAGGTCGGGAGCACGGGCTCGCGCTCCGCCTCCACGGCGACCAGTTCACGGAGTCCGGTGCGATCCCCCTCGCGATCGAGCTCGGCGCCCGCTCCGTCGACCACCTCGAGGCGACCGGCCTCGACGGCGTCGGCGCGCTCGCCGCCAGCGACGTCGTCGGCGTGCTGCTTCCTGCCAGCGCGCTCTTCCTCGCCCGCCCGATGCCGCCGGCGCGCGCGCTCGTCGACGCCGGCGCGGCGGTCGCGCTCGCGACCGACTTCAACCCGGGCAGCGCCTTCTGCGAGAGCCTTCCGTTCGTGATGTCGCTCGCCGCGACGCAGCTGAAGCTGAGCCCGGCGGAGGCGCTCGGCGCCTGCACGGTCAATGGGGCGCACGTGCTCGGGCGCGCAGACCGGCTCGGCAGGCTCGCGCCGGGCTTCGCGGCTGACGTCGTCCTGCTCGACGCGCCCGACTGGCGCTACGTCGCGTACCACCTCGCCGGAGACGTCGTCGCGAGCGTCGTCCAGAGGGGCACCGTCGCGGTCGGACGCGCGGCATACTGAACCCGTGGCGACCAAGAAGCAGCAGCGCCGCCGGCAGAAGCTGAAGCGGCACGAGTACGAAGAGGTCTACGTCGACGAAGAGGGGAACGTCCTCGCGCCCGAGGAAGCCGAGGAGATCGTCGGCCCGTCGACGGCGCGGAAGGCGGAGCGAGCCCCGAAGGACCGCCCGACGACGCGCGCGGGCCGGGCGCTCGAACCACCCTCGTGGCGCAAGACGTTCCGCCGCGGCCTGCTCTTCTTCCCGCTGATGCTGATCACCGTGATGCTGCTCGGCCGCGAGCTGACGCTCGTGCAGCAGGTCTTCCAGACCGTCGTCCTGATGTGCTTCTTCCTGCCGTTCAGCTACTTCATGGACAGCATGATGTGGCGCTCGTACGAGCGGCGGATCGCCCGCATGGGCGACTCGAAGAAGCCCTAGCGACGGAGCCGCGGTAGTGGCCCTCGCCGGGCCACGGCGCGAGCAGGAGCAGGATCCGCGCGCCTCCGTCGCTCGCCAGCGAGTGGCGCTCGTCGGGATCGAAGCGGAAGAGCATCCCCGGCGTCGCCTCGACCGCCTCGCCACCGGCCGACACCGTCGCGCTCCCGTCGAGCACGGTGATCCAGGCGTTCTCCTTCACCTGGTGGTCGCCGAGCTTCTGCCCCGGCGTCAGCACGATCACGACCGCGCGGGCCTCGTTGCCGGAGTGGATCACCATCGGGTCGCGCGTCCCCGAGGGCGCTTCGATCTCCATCAGGTCCCAGCTCTGCACGGGGGCCAAGGATAAACTCATCCGCCCATGAGCCTCGCCATCGACCAGCTCTCCCTCGGCCAGATCGGCACGAATTGCTACCTCGTGCGTTCCGGCCGCGACGCCCGGAGGCCGTCGTCGTCGACCCGGGCGACGAGGCCGAGCGAGATCGAGCGCGCCCTCGCAGCGCTCGGCGCGACCTGCACCGCGATCCTCCTCACCCACAGCCACTTCGACCACTTCGGCGGCGCTCGCCGGCCTGGCCGAGTCGACCGGCGCGCCGGTCTGGCTGCCCGAGGGCGAGCTCGACGTCTTCCGTCGGCCCGAGACGTACTACCCCGGCTTCCCGGTCGAGGCCTACACCGGCGAGGCGACGCTGCTCTCCGGCGGCGAGACCGTCGACGCGGCAGGCATCTCCTTCCAGGTGCGCCACGTCCCGGGCCACTCGCCCGGCCACCTCTCCTACTACGCCGACGGTGCGCTCTTCTCCGGCGACGTCCTCTTCTCCGGCTCGGTCGGTCGGGTCGACCTGCCCTTCGGCGACTGGGAGACGCTGCTCGAGTCGATCCGGGCGCTCGCGGATGCCTATCCACCCGAGACGATCGTCCTGTCCGGCCACGGGCCGGCGACGACGCTCGGCGACGAGCTCGCGCGCAACCCGTTCCTCGCCGAGCTGCGCGCATGAGCCGGATCGAACGGCCGCGCGGCACACACGACATCCTCCCCTCCGAACAGCCGCTCTGGCGGAAGGTGACGGGGGAGATGGAGCGGCTCGCCGCGCTCTACGGGTACCGGCCGATCCAGACGCCCGTGTTCGAGGACACCGATCTGTTCCTGCGCACGTCCGGCCAGGGCTCCGACGTCGTCCAGAAGGAGATGTACACGTTCGCGGACCGGTCCGACCGCTCGCTGACCCTGCGGCCGGAAGGGACTGCGCCGATCGCGCGCGCCTACGTCGAGAACGGGCTGCATCGCGAGCCGCAGCCGCAGAAGCTCTACACGGTCGGGCCGATGTACCGGTACGGCGCCCCCGGCCGCGGCCGCTACCGCGAGCACTGGCAGCTCTCGCTCGAGGCGATCGGCACCGACGACCCCGCCATCGACGCGGAGATCATCCAGCTCTACGACACGCTCCTGCGGCGGCTCGGGATCTCGAGCTATCGGCTGGAGCTGAACTCGATCGGCTGCCGCGAGTGCCGGCCCGCCTACGTCGAGCGGTTGACGGCATGGCTCGAGGAGCACGAGGACGAGCTCGGCGAGGAGGGGAAGCAGAAGCTGCAGACGAGCCCGCTGCGCGTCTTCGACGTCAAGGACGAGCGGACGCGCGCGTTGCTCGAGGACGGCGCCGAAGATCGGCGAGTCGCTCTGCGACGCCTGTCGAGAGCACTTCGCGGCCGTCCGCGCCGACCTCGACGCGACCGGCGTCGCCTACGAGCTGGTGCCGACGCTCGTGCGCGGGCTCGACTACTACTCGCGCACGACCTGGGAGTTCGTCGGCCCGATGGACAACGAGAACGCGACCATCTCCGGCGGCGGCCGCTACGACTACCTCGTCGAGGAGATCGGCGGCCCGCCGACCCCCGGCGTCGGCTTCGGCGCGGGGATCGAGCGGCTGCTGATCGCGCTCGAGGACGAAGGCGTCGCCGAGGCGGAGGCGCCGAAGGTCGACGTGTTCCTCGCGCGCGAGCCGGACGCGCCTCCCGGTCTCGTGCCGCCGCTCCTGAAGTCGCTTCGCGATGCGGGGATCGCCGCCGACGCCGACTATGCCGGCCGCTCGCTCAAAGGCCAGCTGACCCAGGCCGGGCGCTCGGGCGCGTCCACCACTGTGGTCCTCCGCGCGGGCGATGCGCTCGTCCGCCGCCAGGGCGCGCAGGACGAACCGGTCGCCCACGACGAGCTTCCCGGCAGACTGTCGCGATGACGTGGCGCACCCACATGGCCGGCGAGCCTACGAAGGAGCTCGTCGGCGAGAAGCTGACCCTGGCCGGCTGGGTCGCACGTCGCCGCGACCATGGCGGCCTGATCTTCGTCGACCTGCGCGACCGCAGCGGCGTCACGCAGCTCGTGATCAACCCCGAGCTCGCGTCCGAGGCGGCAGAGCTGGCGCACCAGATCCGGAACGAGTTCGTGCTCCGCGCCGAGGGGACGCTCGTGGCGCGAAGCGGGGAGACCGTCAACCCGAACATGCCGACGGGCGAGGTCGAGCTCCAGGTCGAGACGCTCGAGATCGTCAGCCGCTCGACGCCGCTGCCGTTCCAGCTCGACGAGGAGAACGTCGACGAGACCCTGCGCCTGCGCTATCGCTGGCTCGACCTGCGGCGCGAGAAGCTGCAGCGCAACATCACTCTGCGCGCGCAGATGGTCGGGATCATCCGCCGCGAGATGGAGGCGGCGGGCTTCCTCGACATCCAGACACCGATCCTCTTCAAGCCGACGCCCGAGGGTGCGCGCGACTTCGTCGTGCCTGCGCGGCTGCAGAAGGGTCGCTTCTACGCGCTGCCGCAGAGCCCGCAGATCCTGAAGCAGCTCTCGATGGTGGCCGGCTTCGACCGCTACTACCAGATCGCGATCTGCTTCCGCGACGAGGATCTCCGCGCCGACCGCGTCCAGGAGATCACGCAGCTCGACGTCGAGATGAGCTTCCCCGACCAGGAGTTCCTCTACGACGTGATGGAGCGGATGTACGCGCGGATCTGGCGCGAGTGTCTCGGGATCGAGATCCCGACGCCGTTCCCGCGGATGACGTTCGAGGAAGCCGACCGCCGCTTCGGCACGGACAAGCCGGACACGCGGTTCGGCCTCGAGATCGAGGACGCCACCGAGGTCACGCGCGGCTCCGAGTTCGGCGTCTTCAAGAACGCGGACGCCGTCCGGTTCCTCCGCGTGCCGCAGGAGCTCAGCCGCGGTGATCTCGCAAAGCTCGAGGAGCTGGCGAAGGAGTGGGGGGCGAAGGGCCTCGCCTATCTCGTCTACGACGAGGAAGGGGAGGTTCGCTCGCCGATCGCGAAGTTCCTCTCCGAGCAGGAGCTCGCGGTCCTCCGCAGCGATCCCGGCACGACCGTCCTCTTCGCGGCCGACACCCGGCCGGCGACGTCGCGCGTGCTCGGCGCGCTGCGGACACACCTCGGCAGGGAGCTCGGGCTGATCGACGAGGACGAGTTCACGTTTCTCTGGGTCTACGACTTCCCGATGTTCGAGCGGGACGAGGACGAGGGCCGCTGGACGGCCGTGCACCACCCGTTCACCCGCCCGACCGACGCCTGGAGGGAGGGCTTCGTGGACGACCCGGAGCACGCGCTCGCCCACGCCTACGACCTGATCGTCAACGGCAACGAGCTCGGCGGCGGCAGCTTCAGGATCCACGAGCCCGAGATCCAGGCCGCGGTGTTCGAGCTGCTCGGGATGTCCGAGGCGGAGCAGCGGACGAAGTTCGGCTTCCTGCTCGACGCGCTCGCGATGGGAGCGCCGCCGATGGGCGGGATCGCGCTCGGGATCGACCGGATGACGATGGTGCTCGCCGGCGAGCCGAACCTGCGCGACGTGATCGCGTTCCCGAAGAACCAGGCGGGAGTCGACCCGATGAGCGGTGCGCCGTCCGAGGTGACGCAGGAACAACTGGACGAGCTCGGAATACGGCTCGTCGAACAGCCGGGTTGAGGAATTCCGTTCGACAGCCGATGAACACGGCATACTTTCGGCGAGCCGCCCGCCGCGGCCTGCCCAGGCAACCAGAAAGCGTGAAGAGCCATGTCGTCAGGTGAGTCAGAGCGTTCGGCCGCGGGATTGACCGCGCTTCCCAGCCTGGATCAGCTCCAGCGCGCGGGCGAGGGATACGACGAGCAGGGCGTCCGCGAGGCGTTCGACGCGTTCCGCCGCCACACCGCCCAGCTGCAGGCGCAGCTGCGCGTGCTGCAGGCGGCGCGGAAGACGTCCAACGTCGAGCCCACCGGGCACGCGATCCGGATGGACTCGCTCCACCTGATCCGGGCAGCCGCCGAGTTCGCCGACACGCTCGAGCGCGACGCACAGACCGCCTCCGCGGCGCAGATGCAGCGGACCGAGGAAGAGGTGCGCGCCAAGCAACGCGAGCTGCAGGAGCGGGAGGCGGAGGTGGAGCGGTACCGCGCCGAGTCGGAGCGCCAGCGCGCGGAGATCCTCAACGCCGCCAAGACCGAGGCGCGAGAGCTGCTCACGAAGTCGAACGCGGACGCGACCCGCGAGCTCCGCGAGGCGGAGACCCGCGGCAACCGGCTGCTCGAGCAGTCCCGCCACCAGGCAACCGAGCTGACGAACTCCGCACGCGCCGAGGTCGAGCAGACGCTCGAGTGGGCGCGGGCACAGGCGACGGCCGTGATGGCGCGTGCCCAGAAGGGCGCCGAGCAGCTCCTCGCGGCCGCCGGGCTCGGCGAACCGGCGATCGCCCAGGTCGTCCAGTCGATCATGGAGGCGAACGAGAGCGAGATCGCCCGCAGCACGACGCCGGCGCCGCCTGCGCCGTCGCGCCCGGTCGAGGCGATCGCCGCCGGGCCTGCCGAGACGCCTGAGCCGGATCTGGACGACGAGCCGGCCGCTCCTCCCGTGACGCCGACCGCCGACGCCGACGAGGCGTCGGAGGAACCGGCCGAGGGCGGGGAGCCCGAGCCCGAGAAGTAGGCGGCCGGCGTGCTCGGTCGCCTGTGGCCGCGCTTCGCACTCGAAGCGTTCTTCCTGATCGCCGTTGCCCTCGTTGCCGGGCTGCTCGACTTCTCGGTCGCCGAGGTGGTCGTCGCGATGGCCGTCGCCTACCTGCTGACCGTCGTGCTCGAGCTGGCGACCTGGTACGCGCGCCGCGAGCCGCAGCCCGCGGCAGAGGCGACGTCCGCGGACGACGAGGTGACGGCGTTCGAGTCCTCGGGCGCGACCGTGACGGTTCGCTCGGGCGACCGCCCGCCGCGGCCGGAGGAGGACGAGTCCTGGCTCGACCAGCTGGCAGCGCCGGCCGAGCCGGAAGCCGAGCCGGAGCCGGAGCCCGACGAGGAGCCTGAGCCCGACGTCGAGGCGGAGCAGGAGCCCGAGCCCGAACCTGAGCCCGAGGCCGACGAGCCCGAGCCGCTGCCGACGGCCGAGCCGCAGCCCGCGGAGCCTCAGCCGGTCCCCGAGGAACCCGAGCCGGAACCGGAACGGGAGCCCGAACCGGATCCCGAGCCGGTGGCCGCGCCGCAGCTCGTCGCCGTCCCCGAGCCGGACCCCGAGCCCGAGCCCGAGCCCGAGCCCGAGCCGGCTCCCGTCGCGACGCTGCTGCTGCCCACCCAGCCGCGGGAGTGGAACCTCTGGGAGCTCGAGCGGCTCACGCGCGAACGCGCCGGCGGCGACGAGGCCCGCGACGTCGAGTGGGGCTACCTGGTCGTCTACCTCCGGGAGTTCGCACGCCCGGACGGGACGCTACCGGCCGAGTTCGACGACCTCGTGCGGGAGTCGTTCGGCGACCTGCTCGCGACCCGGGCGCTGTGACGCTCGGTGTCGTCCAACGGGCGGTCGCGCTCGCGGCCGTCGCACTGCTGGCGTCCGTCGCGGCGCTCGCGCTCAGCCGGGAGACCAGAGGCGAGGAGGCGCCTGCCGGCGAGCCCGAGCCGGTCGCGGTGGCGGAAACCGGTTGGTACAGCGCTCTCGCCGGCTCCCGCGGGGCCCCGCGCGACGCGGAGCGCACGACGTGCCAGCGGATCCTCACCAACCGCTCGCTCGGCGTCACGCACCCGGTCCTCCCCTGCGGCGCGAAGATCTACATCGCCTACGGCGGCACGGAGGTGCTGACCGAGGTGATCGACACGCGCATGAAGCGGCAGGGCCGCCAGTTCGAGCTCACGGAAGCCTTGGCGCAACGCCTTGGCATCGACGGCACCCAGCAGATCCGCTGGCGCTTCGCACGGCGCTAGCCGTCGCATGCTCGGAATCCGGAGGAGCGGATTCCGGGCGCGCAGACCCCTGAAGAGCCGCTCCGCGGCTTCTCCGGTGCTCGACGCGATAAGCTGGTCTCGCTCGACCCTGTACGTGGCCTTGCGCGTAAACGTGAACCAACGCTCACGTGAAGGGAGCCCGGGTCCGGTCTAGACCTCACCCGTCGACGTCCGGCACGGCACCCACCTGCTAAGGCAGGTTCGCATCGGCGTAAGGAAGCATCGGCAGGGTGGAGCAGTATTTTCGGCGCAAGGTCAGGGATCCGCTCTCGCGGATCCCTGACCGCGCTACGACCCCTTGAAGGGTCGGCTCGCCTCCCAGAACCCATGGGATGCGGCCGCTACGCTGACTCGATGGTTGAGATCTTCGGAGACTCGGCGCGGGGGGAGGAGCTCGCGTTCGTGCGGCTCGTCGTCGACGGCGACCGGATCGTCGAGGCCGACGCGCCGGGGCTGGCGCGGCCGCTCGCGGGGCTGACGCTGCTCGAGGCAGCGGCCGTGCCCGGCGAGACGCTCGCCGCCGACGCGCTCGCCAACGCGCTCGCGCAGGTGTTCCGCGCGCCCGACGACCCCGGCCGCGTCGCGGTCGCGATGAGCGGCGGCGTCGACAGCGCGGTTGCGCTCCTGCGCGCCGGCCCGAAGGCGATCGGCGTCACGCTGCGCCTCTGGCTGGATCCAGCGGGGCCCGACTCCGAGCGCGCCTGCTGCTCGCCCGAGGCCGTGATCGCGGCGCGCGAGACCTGCCACGCCCTCGGGCTGCCACACGTGACCCTCGATCTGCGCGAGGAGTTCCGGCGCGCCGTCGTCGACCCGTTCGTCGCCTCCTACGCACGCGGCGAGACGCCGAACCCGTGCGGGCGCTGCAACGGCGAGTTCCGCTTCGCCGAGCTGCTCGACTTCGCCGAGCGCGCCGGCGCGGCGAAGCTCTGGACCGGCCACTACGCGCGGATCGTCGAGCGCGACGGTCGTCGCCTGCTCGCCCGCGCCGCGGACCCGGAGAAGGATCAGTCCTACATGCTCGCTCCGCTCGACCCGGCCCTTCTCGAGCGGATCGAGTTCCCGCTCGGCGAGCAGACGAAGACCGAGACCCGCTCGGAGGCGGGCGCGGCCGGTCTCGAGGTCGCCGAGCGCCGCGAGAGCCAGGAGGCCTGCTTCCTCGCGGGCGACGACTATCGCGCGTTCCTCGAGCGCCGTGGACTCGAGCCGGCCGAGGGTGCGATCGTCGACGAGCAGGGGACCGAGGTCGGCCGGCACGACGGTGTCTGGCGCTACACGCCGGGACAGCGGCGCGGGATCGGCGTCGCGGCCGCGGAGCCGCTCTACGCCCTCCGCGCCGATGCTGCGACGAACACGCTGGTGGTCGGCCCGCGCGGCTCGCTCGCCTGCTCCTCGGTCGAGGTGCGCGGAACGCTTCACGCGTCCGTCGGCGAGGCCGAGGCGAAGCTGCGCTATCGCTCGCCGGCGGTTCCCGCGCGCGTGACGCGGACGGACGACGGCTTCACACTCGCGCTCGCACAGCCCGCGTACGGGGTCGCACCCGGCCAGATCGCCGTGCTCTACGACGACGGGGCAGTCGTCGGGTGCGGCGTGGTGTCGAGTGCAAGTCGTAACTAGGATGCGCCCGTGCAGCTTCTAGCCGCCAGCGCGGGCGACATCGCCAGATACGCCCTCGCCGTCTTCCTGCTCGCTGTCGGTCTCGGGCTCGGGTACGTCTTCGTCCGCCTCGGCGGAACCTTCGCGCGCCTTTCTTCGTTCATCAGAGGAACGGAACGCGAATTGCTGCCGGTCATTCACAAGGTCGGCGAGAGCGTCGACAAGGTGAACGGGCAGCTGGACAAGGTGGACCGGGTGACGGACAGCGCAGTGGATATGGCGGACAGCGTGGACACGGCGGTGCGCGCCGTGAGTATCGCGATCGCCCGGCCGGTGCAGAAGATCGCCGGCCTGGCAGCGGGGCTCACGCACGGCGTCGCGTCGCTGAAGACCCGCCACGACTTCGGCGAGGCCGTCCAGAGCGCGAAGGAAGCCGCCGCGCGGCGCGAGCGAGACCTCGAGGACGAGCTCCGCGCCGCCGACGGCAGCACCACTTGATGGAGGAGCACGTGCAGGACACCGTCGAGATCACGATTCCGCGCGAGCGGGACTTCTCGATCGTCGCCGAGCTCGTCGTCGGCGGCATCGCCGCGCGGCACGACGTGACGCTCGATGTGCTCGACGACCTCCAGCTCGCGCTCGGCTCGCTGCTGGAGCACGACGACTCCGGCGACGGCGAGATCAGCGTCCGGCTCCGCGTCGGCGGGGAGGCGATCGACGTCTCGGTCGGCCCGGTCGGCGAGCGCACGATCACAGAGCTCGAAGGGGACGCCGGCGACGCGCTCGGCCTGCGCAGGCTGCTCGACACGACCGTCGAGGACGTCTCGCTGAGCTCGCGCGACGGCGGCACCTGGGTCGACCTCCACAAGGACTTCGCCGTCGAGGGGCAGATCCAATGACGCGAGCATCCGACAAGGCGCTGCTGCGCCGCTACCACGAGGAAGGCGACCTCGCCGCGCGGGAGCAGCTGATCGAGCAGTACCTCTCGCTCGTCCGCTCGCTCGCGCGCCGGTACGCCTATCGGGGCGAGCAGCTCGACGACCTCGTCCAGATCGGCTGCATCGGCCTGATCAAGGCGATCGACCGGTTCGACATCGACCGCGGCGTCGAGCTCACGACCTACGCGACCCCGAACATCATCGGCGAGATCAAGCGGCATTTCCGCGACAAGGGCTGGGCCGTGCGCGTCCCGCGCGGGCTCCAGGAGCTGAACGTTCAGCTCTCCAAGATCGTCGAGGACCAGACGGTCCAGCTCGGCCGCTCGCCGACGATCCCCGAGCTCGCGAAGGCTGCCGGCGTCGAGGAGGAGCTCGTGCTCGAGGCGCTCGAGTCCGGCCGCGCCTACACGTCGCTCTCGCTCTCGTCCGGGGGCTCGGACGAGGACGGCGAGCTCGATCCGCTCGAGTCGCTCGGCACCGAGGAGCACCAGTACTCCGTCTCCGAGGATCGCGCCGTGCTCGCGCCCGGCTTCCGCGCCCTCGACGAGCGCGAGCGGCGCATCCTCCACCTCCGCTTCTTCGACGGGCTGACGCAGAGCCAGATCGCCCAGCAGGTCGGGATCTCGCAGATGCACGTCTCGCGCCTGATCCGCCGGGCGCTGGAGAAGATTCGCGACGAGATCGCGACCGACGAGCAGCTCGAGGCGCTGGCGCCGAAGCGTCGGGCCAGCTAGCCGCCCCTACAATCCCAGGGTGCGTACGTCCGCCGAGCTGCGCGAGGGCTTCCTCGCGTTCATGGAGGAGAAGGGCCACAAGCGGCTGCCGTCGTGGCCGCTGGTGCCGCGCGCGGACGACCACTCGACGCTGCTGACGACCGCCGGGATGCAGCCGCAGATGCCGTTCTTCCTCGGCCGGGAAGAGCCGCCGGCGCCGCTGACGGCAACGTCGCAGAAGTGCTTCCGCACGCCCGACATCGACGAGGTCGGCACCGACGGCCATCACCTCACCTTCTTCGAGATGCTCGGCAACTTCTCGTTCGGCCAGTACTTCAAGGCGGGGGCGATCGAGCTGGCGAAGGAGTTCATCACGGAGCGGCTCCGGCTCGACTGGGACCGGATCTGGGTGACGGTGCACGCAGGCGACCCCGTCTTCGACCTCGGCCCGGACGAGGTCGCGATCCGCGAGTGGGAGGCGATCGGGATGCCGCCGGAGCGGATCGTGGCGCTGCCCAGCTCGGAGAACTTCTGGTCGGTCGGCGGCCCCGGCCCGTGCGGCCCCGACTCGGAGATCTACTGGGACTGGGGCGCCGAGCACGGTTGCGGCGACCCGACCTGCGCGCCGGCTTGCCCGCGCTGCGACCGCTTCCTCGAGTTCTGGAATCTCGTCTTCATGGAGTACGAGCAGCACCCGGACGGGAAGCTGACGCCGCTGCCCGAGCAGAACATCGACACGGGGATGGGCCTCGAGCGCCTCTCGGCGATCGTCCAGGACGTGCCGAACCGCTCGGTCTACGAGACCGACGGCTACCAGGCGATCATGGCCTGGGTGGCGCAGGAGAGCGGCGTCGCGTCCGGCGACTCGGACGCCGCGACGAAGGCGCACCGCGTGCTCGCCGACCACGGCCGCGGGATGACGCTCCTCGTCGCCGACGGGGTCACGCCCTCGAACGAGGGCCGCGGCTACGTGCTCCGCCGGATCATCCGCCGCGCCGTCCAGCAGGCGCGCACGATCGGGCTCGACGACCTCTGGCGGATCAGCGACGTCGTCGTCGAGCAGATGGGCGGTGCCTTCCCCGAGCTCACCGAGAGCCGCGAGCGGATCCAGGGCGTGCTCCGCGCCGAGGAGGAGCGCTTCACGGAGACGCTCGCGCGCGGGATGAGGCTGTTCGAGGAGGTCGCCGCGGGCGGCGCGATCAGCGGCAAGGACGCGTTCGACCTCACAGCCACGTACGGCTTCCCGTTCGAGTTGACCTCGGAGCTCGCCCTCGAGCGCGGGCTGCCGGTCGACGAGGACGGCTTCCGCGAGCGGATGGCCGAGCACCGTGAGGTCTCGCGCAGCGGCGGCGGGCGTGCGGTCACGGCTCTGGCCGGGCCGCCGAGCCGGTTCGTCGGCTACGAGCAGACGGAGGTGCTGACCGCGATCGTCGCCCTCGAGGATCTCGGCGACGGCACCTTCGAGGCCAAGCTCGAACGCTCGCCGTTCTACCCGTCCGGCGGCGGCCAGGTCTCGGACCAGGGCTGGATCGAGCACGAAGAGACGGGCGCGCGCGCCGAGCTGCGCGACGCGGTCCGGACCGGCGACGACCAGACCCTCGTCTTCGAGGGCGAGGGCTTCGTTGCGGGCGCCCGGGTCAAGGCGGTCGTGCCGTGGACGGTGCGCTTCCCGACGATGGCGAACCACACGGCGACGCACCTCCTGCACGAGGCGCTTCGCCGCGTCCTCGGCGAGCACGTGCAGCAGGCCGGCTCGTCGGTCCGGCCCGACAAGCTTCGGTTCGACTTCACACACCCGAAGGCGCTCGGCTCCGAGGAGCGCGAGGAGGTCGAGCGGCTCGTGAACGAGCAGATCTTCGTCAACCTCCCGGTGCGGGTCTACGAAACGCCGATCGAGGAGGCGCGCCGGCTGGGAGCGCAGATGCTCTTCGGCGAGAAGTACGGCGACATCGTCCGGGTGGTCGAGATCGACGTCTTCTCGCGCGAGCTCTGCGGGGGCACGCACGTGCGCTCGACCGCCGAGATCGGCCCGTTCGTGATCCTCTCCGAGGGCTCGGTCGGCTCCGGCGCGCGGCGGATCGAGGCGGTCACCTCGGGTGAGGCCTACGCCCTCCTGCACGCCCGTGCGAAGGAAGGGGACGAGCTTCGCGCCGAGCTCGCGAAGGCCCGCAAGGGAGCGAAGCAGGACGGCGCGAAGGCCGATGCGGACTTCACGGTCACGCGCGAGACTGCCGCCGGCGACGTCACCGTCCTCGTCGTCGAGTTGAAAACCGGCGATCCGCTCGACGTCTCCGACAAGCTGAAAGCAACGCACGCGCCAGCTGCGGTGATCGTCGGGCTGCGCGACAACGGCGCCGCGCAGCTCCTGATCAACCTGGACAAGTCGCTCGAGGGCCGCGGCGTCGATGCGGGCTCGGTCATCCGCGAGGCAGCGGCGCTGATCGGCGGCAAGGGCGGCGGCCGGCCGACGATGGCGCGTGCCGGCGGCAAGGACGCCGCCGGGCTCGAGAGCGCGGTCGCGCTCGCCGAGAAGACGATCCTCGAGGCGCTGGCCTGAAGGTCCTCGCCCTGGACTACGGCTCGGCGCGCACCGGCGTCGCCGTCTCGGACGCGACCGGGACGCTGGCTCGCCCCGTCGGCGTCGTCGAGCGCGCCGCGTCTCCCGCGGGCCTGAGGCGGCTTGCGGAGCTCGTCGCCGAGGAAGGCGCGCAGCGCGTCGTCGTCGGGCTGCCGTTGACCTTGCGCGGCGACGCGGGAGCGCAGGCGGAGGAGACCGCGGCGTTCGTGACGTCGCTGGAGGCGGTGCTCGAGGTTCCTGTCGAGTCGTTCGACGAGCGCTTCACGACTGCGCTCGCCGCGTCGGGCCCGTCCTCGCAGGCACCCGAGGACGCGCGCGCCGCGGCACACCTGCTCGAGAGCTGGCTGGCATGGACGAACCGAGGGGCGTAATGCCGCCACGGCCCGGTCGGCCGACGCAGCGGCCGCCCAGAGGGCAGATCGCGCGCAGGCGGGCCGTCGCCGCGGTGCTCCTGCTCGGCTTCCTCGGCGTCGCGCTCTGGCTCGGCGTCAACGCGTTCGGCGGCGGCGACGAGGAGGAGCCGCCGCCCGCGACGACGGCCGCTGCGCCGAAGCCGGTGATCCTGCGGATCGTCTTCCCCGAGGGCTTCAACCGCAAGGAGATGGTCAAGCGGGTCGCCGAGGTGCGCCAGATCGCCAAGACGAAGCGAAAGGTGACGCCGAAGCTCTCCGGCAACGCCTACGCGGCGGCGTCGAAGTCCGCACCGGTGCCCGCCGCGTTCGCCAAGGACGCAAAGGGAACCGAGGGCTTCCTCTTTCCGGCGACCTACGAGTTCACGCCCAAGACGACCTCGGCCCAGCTCGTCGACGACCAGATCGAGCACTTCGAGACGAACTGGGCCAAGGTCGACCTCGCCGCGGCGAAGAAGAAGAACCTGACGCCCTACGACGTCCTGATCATCGCCTCGATGGTCGAGAAGGAGACGATCGCGCCCGACGAGCGACCGAAAGTCGCGGCGGTGATCTACAACCGGCTCAAGGCCGGCATGCCGCTCGGGATCGATGCGACGATCCGCTACGGCCTCGACGTCCCCGGCACCGAGCCGTTGCGCGTCTCGCAGCTGGAGAGCGACAGCCCCTACAACACGCGCAACCGCACCGGGCTGCCGCCGACGCCGATCGCGAACCCGGGCCTCGCCTCGATGCAGGCCGCCGCGCACCCTGCCAAGGTCGACTACCTCTTCTTCGTCCGCAAGCCCGACAAGGTGCATCACTTCTTCACCGCGAGCGAGTCCGAGTTCTACGCCAAGGCCTGCGAGTACGGCTTCGGCTGCGGCTGAGCCGTGATCGGCGGGACGACAACCCTCATCGGCCTGCTCCGCGACCCCAGGGTCGGGTCGCTGTCGCCGCGGATGCAGAACGCCGCCTTCGCCGCCCGCGCGCTCGACTACGCGTACGTGCCGCTGGGTGTCCCGCCGGAGCTGCTCGAGGACGCGGTGCGCGGCCTCGCCGCGCTCGGGTTCGCGGGCGCGAACGTGACGACGCCGCACAAGCGAGCGATCGTCGCGCTCTGCGACGAGGTCGAGCAGGGCATCGAGTCGGTGAACACCCTGGTGATCCGCGACGGGCGCGTGGTCGGCTCGAGCACGGACACGGCCGCGCTCGGAGAGCGGCGGCCCGCTCGGGCGGCCGTGATCGGCGGCGGCGGCGCCGCGACGGCCTGGATTGCGGAGCTGGTGGCGCGCGGATCGGAGGTCGCGGTCTTCACGCGGGGCGGCGAGTGGCCGCCGCGCACCGACGAGGCCGAACTCGTCGTGCACGCGACGCCCGTCAAGGACGAGCTGCTCTTCGAGCCGCGCGACGGTCAGACGGTGATCGACCTCGCGTACCGCGCCGAGGGTGGTGAGACGGCCCATGCCGCCGCGGCGCGTGCGGTAGGGAGCGAGCTGGTCGACGGCCTCGACGTCCTCGTCGCCCAGGGCGCCGCCTCGTTCGAGCACTGGACCGGGCTGCCGGCGCCGGTCGACGTCATGCGGGCCGCAGTACGCTCTCCCGCGTGACGCTGCAGCTCTCCACCGCGGGCGAGTCGCACGGGCCCGCGCTCATCGCGATCCTGACCGGGCTGCCGGCGGGACTCGTACTCGACCGCGCCGCGATCGACGCCGACCTGCACCGGCGCCAACAGGGCTACGGCCGCAGCCCACGGCAGCAGCTCGAGCAGGACACGGTGGAGGTGCTCGCAGGGCTGCGGCACGGCCGCACCCTGGGAACGCCGCTCGCGCTCGTCGTGCGCAATCGCGATCACAAGAACTGGGAGTGGGGGATGAGTCCGTGGCCGCCCGAGGGCGAGCCGTCGGGCAAGGGGACGAAGCCCGTGACGCTGCCACGGCCCGGTCACGCAGACCTCGCCGGGGTGCTCAAGTACGGCCACGACGACGTTCGCGACGCGCTCGAGCGCGCGAGCGCGCGGCACACGGCGGTGTACGTCGCGGCCGGAGCGGTCGCGAAGGCGTTGCTGGGGGAGCTCGGGATCGCGGTCGCGGGCTCCGTGCTCGAGATCGGCGGCGAACGCGAGGGCTGGGAGGCGGCGATCGACGCAGCCCGCGCCGAGCGCGACACCCTCGGCGGGATCGTCGAGGTGCGCGCTACCGGCGTCTTTCCAGGCCTCGGCTCGTACGCGACACGCGACGACCGGCTGGACGCGAGGCTCGCCGCGGCGCTGATGGGGATTCAGGCGGTCAAGGGCGTCGAGGTCGGCGACGGCTTCGCGCTCGCCCGCGAGCGCGGCTCGGCCGCCCACGACGAGATCGAGCGCGATGTCGAAAACGAAAGCCTGCGGCGCCGCTCGAACCGGGCCGGAGGGATCGAGGCGGGCGTTTCCAACGGCGAGGAGATCGTCGTCCGCGCCGGGATGAAGCCGTTGCCGACGTTGATGCGCCCGCTCGACTCCGTCGACCTCGCCACCGGCGACCCGGCGCAGGCGCTCGTCGAGCGCAGCGACGTCGCCGCGGTCGAGGCGCTCGCCGTCGTCGCCGAAGCGGCGGTCGCCTGGGAGCTCGCCCGGGCGGCGCGCGAGAAGCTCGGAGGCGACGCGATCGCCGACATGAAGTCGGCGCACGCCGCGTATCTGGAGCGGATACGCACGCGCTAGACCGTCACGTCGCCCTGATCGGGTTCATGGGTGCGGGCAAGTCGACCCTCGGCGAGGCGCTCGCGGCGCGGCTCGGGCGGCCGTTCGTCGACGTCGACCGCGAGATCGAGCGGGAGGAGCCGATCGCGAGGATCTTCGAAACGGCCGGGGAGGCCGCCTTCCGCTTGCGGGAGTCGAAGCACGCGTGTGAGACCCTCGAGTCCGACACCCCGGCTGTGATCGCGCTCGGCGGCGGCGCAGTCGGCACCGACCAGATCCGGAGGGCCCTGCGCCGGCGCGCACTGACGATCCTCGTCGGGGTCGATCCCGAGGACGCCTGGCGTAGAGTCGGCGGCGGCGACCGGCCGCTCGCTCAGGACGAGGCGGCGTTCCGGGCGCTGTACGAGCAGCGGGGCCCGCTCTACGACGACGCGGCGGACGCGCGCGCGGTCGACCTGGACGGCGCGACCCTCGCCGCCGGCGGCGTCCACGTCGACACCGGCGCGCTGGAGTCGCTGGGCGCGCTCGTGCCGGGCAACGGAGGCGCTGAGGTCGTCAGCGACGCGCGCGTGGCGGGGATCTACGGCATGGACGTCCAGCTCGCGCTCGGCGCACGGGCACGAGCGGTGCACGAGCTTCCCCCGGGAGAGCAGGCGAAGACGGTCGAGTCGCTGGAGGCGCTCTGGCACGCGCTGCGGCTCGAGCGTTCCGGCACGCTCGTCGCGCTCGGCGGCGGCTGCACCACCGACGTCGCAGGCTTCGCCGCAGCGACCTACTACCGCGGGATCGACTGGGTCGCCGTGCCGACGACCCTCGTCGGCCAGGTCGACGCGGCGATCGGCGGCAAGACTGCGATCGACCTGCCCGACGGCAAGAACCTCGTCGGCGCCTTCCACTGGCCCGTCCGGACCGTGATCGACCCCGTCACGCTCGAGACGCTGCCGGAGCAGGAGCTGGCGAACGGCCGCGCCGAGGTCGTCAAGACGGGCCTGCTCGCGGGCGAGGAGCTCTGGGAGCTCCCACTCGAGCAGCAAGTCCGGAAGGCCGCCGCGTTCAAGACCGCCGTCTGCCTCCGCGACCCGCACGACCGCGGCGAGCGCGCGCAGCTGAACCTCGGCCACACGTTCGCGCATGCGCTCGAGGCCGCCGCGGGCTTCGAGCTTCCGCACGGGCGCGCCGTCGCGCTCGGCCTCCTCGCGGCGCTGCGCCTCTCGGGGCTCGACACGAAGGCGGTCGAGCAGACGCTGCGTCCCGAGCCGGTGCGGGTCGACCGCGAGCGGGCGTGGGCCGCGCTCGCGCGTGACAAGAAGGCGGTCGGCGGCGCTCCCAGGCTCGTGCTCCTCGAGGCGCCGGGTAAGCCCCGCGTCGGGGTCGAGCTCCCGGCCCCCGAGATCCGTGCCGCGCTCGATGCGCTGATCGCCGGGTAGAGTCAGCGGCCGTGCGCGTTGCCGTCCTCAACGGGGTCAACCTCGATGCCCTCGACAAGCGAGACCCGGCCATCTACGGCGGGCTCGGGCTCGCCGAGCTCGAGAGCCGGATCTACGAGTGGTCGAAGGGGCTCGAGTGCACGACCCGCTGCCGGCAGACGAACCACGAGGGGCAGTTCGTCGACTGGTGCCACGACGCGCTCGACTGGGCCGACGGCGTGATCGTCAACCCGGGCGCCTGGTCGCACTACAGCTACGCGATCCGGGACGCGATCGAGCTCTTCAAGGTTCCCGTCGTCGAGGTGCATCTCTCGAACATCGAGGAGCGAGAGGAGTGGCGTCGGCACTCGGTGATCGGCGACCTCGCCGGGAAGAGGATCCTCGGGAAGGGGCCAGAGGGATACAAGGAGGCGCTCGAATGGCTGGCGCAGCAGTAGGCAGAATCGAACGTCTGGCGGCGCAGCTCGACGAGCCGCTGCTCGTCACGAGCGTCGTCAACGTTCGCTGGCTGACCGGCCTGTCGAGCTCGAACGCGGCCGTGCTGGTCGCGCCCGACGGCGAGGCGACGCTCTACACCGACTTCCGCTACGCCGAGAAGGCGCGCGCGATCGAGGGCATCCGCTTCGAGCAGACCGCCCGCGCCGTCATCGGTGCGCTCTCGACGCTCCTCGCCGGCCGGACGATCTGGACCGAGGCGCACGTGCTCACCGTCGCCGCGGACGAGCAACTGCGCGAGGGCGGTGTCGAGACCGTTCCGCAGTCGACCCTCGTCGAGCGGCTGCGCGCGGTCAAGGAGCCGAGCGAGATCGAGACGATGCGCGAAGCGGCGGCGATCTCGGACCGCGTCTTCACCGCGCTCGCCGACGAGCAGTTCACCGGCCGCACCGAGCGCGAGCTGGCATGGCGCGTCCGTGAGCTCTTCCACGAGCACGGCTCCTCAGAGCTCGCCTTCGACACGATCGTGGCCGCGGCCGAGAACGGCGCCAGCCCGCACGCGGATGTGCGCGACGCGGAGATCCCGGCCAACACGCTCGTGACGATCGACGCCGGGTGCCGCATCGACGGGTACGCCTCCGACTGCACGCGGACGTTCGCGACCGGCGACCTGCCCGACGAGCTCGCTCGCGCGTACGAGGTCTGCCTCGAGGCGCAGGTCACGTCGCTCGAGGCATACGGGCCGGGCGTCAGCGGCCGCGACGCCGATGCGGCCGCACGCGACATCATCACCGCCGCCGGCTGGGGCGAGGAGTTCGGTCACGGCCTCGGCCACGGGATCGGCCTCGAGGTGCACGAGCTCCCCGTGGCCCGCGCCGAGTCGACCGACACGTTCGAGTCGGGCAACGTGATCAGCTGCGAGCCCGGGATCTACATTCCGGGCGTCGGCGGCGTCCGGATCGAGGACATGGTGCTGGTCACCGACGACGGCCGCGAGCGGCTGACCAACGCCGGCAAAGAGCTCACGACGGTCAGGTAACCTGCCCCGCCGTGGCCGACGTCGTCAGCACGAACGAGTTCAAGAACGGGATGCACGTCGAGATCGACGGCTCGGTCTGGCGCATCGTCGAGTTCCAGCACGTGAAGCCGGGCAAGGGGGGCGCGTTCGTGCGGACGAAGGTGAAGAGCGTCGACTCGGGGTCGGTCGTCGACAAGACCTTCCGCGCCGGGGAGAAGTTCCCGCGCGTCTTCACCGAGGTCAAGAACATGCAGTACCTGTACGACTCCGGCGACGAGGTCGTCTTCATGGACGAGGGCACCTACGAGCAGCTCTCGCTCCCGCACAACTCGCTCGAGGCGGAGCTGCCGTACATGCAGCCGTCGAGCTCGGTGCAGCTGCTCTTCGTCGGCGGCAAACCCTCCGGCGTGCAGCTGCCGTCCTCGATCGAGCTCACCGTCACCGACACGGAGCCCGGTGTGAAGGGCGACACGGTCTCGAACGTGACGAAGCCCGCGACGCTCGAGACCGGCGCGGTCGTAGCCGTGCCGCTCTTCGTCAACCCGGGCGACCGGATCAAGGTCGACCCGCGCGAGGGCCGCTACATCTCGCGGGCCTGAGCCTCCCGCAGCGGCTCACTCGGTAGTCTCCGCACGTGCCGCGGCTCGTCGACACCACTATCCGCCTGCTCTCGCAGGAGCCGCTCGCGGGCAAGGTGCCGACGGGGGAGCTGCTGCGGATCGCGGAGGTCCTCGACGGCGCGGGCTTCGCGCTCCTGGAGGTCTCCGGCGGCGGCGTCTTCGACACGGCCGTGCGGCGCGGTGTCGAGAGCCCGTGGGAGCGGATCCGGGCGCTGAAGGCGCGGACGACGACCCCGCTCGGGCTCGCGCTGCGCGGCCGCTTCCTCGTCGGCGCTCGCCCGGTCGGAGCCGACTTCGTCCGCCGCTTCGTGGCCTCGGCGGCGGAGAACGGGATCGACGTCTTTCGCCTGCACGACCCGCTCAACGACGTCTCGAACCTCCGCGATCCCGGCGAGGCGATCGCCGAGATCGGCAAGGAGTTCCATGCCGGCCTCGTCTACAGCCCCGGCGACGAGGGCGCGATGGACAAGCTCGTCGAGCAGGCGCGCGAGCTGCCCGAGATCAGAGCCACGAGGGCGCTCGTCCACGACCCGAGCGGCGGGCTCGAGCCGCACCAGGCGTCGGAGCTCGTCGGCCGCGTCAAGGAGGCCTCCGGCCTCCCGGTCGGCTTCTATTGCCAGGGCGCCGGCGGCACGGGGCTGGCCGACTCGCTCGAGGCCGCGCGCGCAGGCGCCGACCTGATCGCATGCGCCGTCTACCCGCTCGCGCTCTCGCTCCATCGCGTCGCCGGCGAGTCGCTCGCATCCGCGCTGGCCGGGATGGGGATGGACACGGGCGTCGACGTCGCGAAGCTCTGGGACGCCTCCGACCTCGTCGACGACCACATCGGGGACGAGATCGTGACGCCGCATGCGCCCCGTCTCGCCGTGCGCGCCGCCGAGTACGACCTGCCGACGGGCCTCGTCGCCGCCCTCGACACGCACCTCCGGGCGCACGCCGCGGACGACCGGCTGCTCGAGACGCTCGACGAGCTGCAGCAGATCCGCCGCGAGACCGGCTGGCCGCCGCTGGCGGCGCCGATCGGCCAGATCCTCGCCTCGCAGGCGCTGATCCACGTCCTCTCCGCGCGCAGATACGGCACGGTCGTCGACGAGTTCCGCTCGCTCGTCCAGGGCGGCTTCGGCACGCCGCCCGGGTCGGTGGATCCCACCGTCTCGCGCGCGGTCGCGCTGCTCTCGGACGGGATGGAGGCGCTCGACGAGGATCCACCCACGGCCGAGGACGTTCGCCTGGAGGCCGAGGGGCTCGCAGCGAGCGAGGAGGAGCTCGTGCTGATCGCGCTCTTCGGCGAGGAGGCCGAGGCGCTGCTGCGCACCATTCGCGCGCGTCACAGCCGGGACGACCGCGGCGAGACGACGCTCGAGGAGACGCGCGAGCAGCGGATCCGCGAGCTCGTGCGGATCGTCCAGGAGAGCGGCGTCGCCGAGGTCGAGATCGAGGACGAGGGGATGCGCGTTTCGGTTCGTCGCGCCGACGAGCGCCCGGCGCTCCAGCTCGCTGCGCCGCTGGCGGAGGACGAGCCGGGCGACTTGCCCGTCCTCCCGGCGGCGGCCAGCGGCTCGATCCGGGTCGAGTCGCCGATGGTGGGCGTCTTCTACCGCCAGCCCGAGCCGGGCACGCCACCGTTCGTCGAGATCGGCGACGTGGTCGCGCCCGGGCAGACGCTCTGCCTGCTCGAGGCGATGAAGCTGTTCAACGAGCTGAAGGCGGACACCCCGGGGCGCGTGACGGCGATCCACGCGGAGAACGCCAAGCCGGTCGAGTTCGGGCAGCTGCTGTTCGAGCTCGAGCCGATAGTCGCTCCGCCGGCGCTCTGATGTTCAGCCGGGTGCTAGTCGCGAACCGCGGCGAGATCGCCGTCCGGATCGTCCGCGCCGTCCACGAGCTCGGCGCCGAGGCGGTGGCCGTGTACTCGACCGCCGACCGGGACGCGCTGCACGTCCGGCTTGCCGACCGCGCCGTCTGCATCGGGCCGCCGTCCGCGTCCGAGAGCTACCTGCGCGTCGCGAACGTGATCGCGGCCGCCGAGACGACCGGTTGCGAGGCCGTCCATCCCGGCTACGGCTTCCTCTCCGAGAACCCGGCCTTCGTGCGGGCCTGCGAGGAGAACGACCTCGTTTTCGTCGGGCCCGGCGCCGACGTGATGGAGCGGATGGGCGACAAGGCGCGCGCCAAGGCGGAGATGAAGGCCGCCGGCGTCCCGCTCGTCCCCGGCACGGAGGGGGGCGCCACGCTCGCCGAGGTGCGGCTGGCGGCCGAGGAGCTCGGCTTCCCCGTCCTGCTGAAGGCGACGGCGGGCGGCGGCGGCAAGGGCATGCGCCTCGTGCACGCCCCCGGGGAGCTCGAGGCGGCGTACTCGACCGCACGCGTCGAGGCCGAGGCCGCGTTCTCCGACGGCTCGCTCTACCTCGAGAAGGCCCTCGTTCCCGCCCGCCACGTCGAGATCCAGGTGCTCTGCGACAAGGACGGCGGCGTGCTGACGCTCGGCGAGCGCGAGTGCTCGATCCAGCGCCGCCATCAGAAGCTGATCGAGGAGTCGCCGTCGCCGGCGCTCGACCCGGACACGCGCGAGGCGATGGAGGCAGCGGCCGAGCGCGCCTGTCGGACGATCGGCTACGAGAACGCAGGCACGTTCGAGTTCCTCCTCGGCGCCGACGGCACCTTCCACTTCATCGAGTTGAACGCCCGACTCCAGGTCGAGCACCCCGTCAGCGAGCTCGTCACGGGGGTGGACGTCGTCCGCGAGCAGCTGCGGGTCGCGTCGGGCGAGCCGCTGTCGCTCACCGGCCGTGCGCCGCGCCGCGGCCACGCGCTCGAGATCCGCCTGAACGCGGAGGACCCGTCCCGCGACTTCGCGCCGGCGCCCGGGACGATCACCCGCTTCCGGCCGCCGCTCGGCCCCGGCGTCCGCATCGACACGCACCTCGAGGAGGGCTCCGCGATCTCGCCGTACTACGACTCGCTGATCGCGAAGCTGATCGTCTGGGCCGAGGACCGCCCGTCCGCGATCGCACGCGGCGTGCGCGCGCTCGAGGAGACCGGGCTCGAGGGCGTCCCAACCACGCGGGGGCTCGCGCTCGACATCCTGCGCTCGGCCGAGTTCGCAAGCGGCGAGTACTCGACGAGCTTCCTCGCCGAGATGGAAGGGCGCCTGCCGGCGCTGCTCGCCGGATGAGCCGGGACGCGCACGTGATCAAGGGCGCGCACGGCGAGGTGCGGATCGAGGGCGACGCGCTCGCCGCCCTCGTCGTCTCGGCCGCCGAGCACGTCGACGGCGCCCGCGCCCGTCGCCCGCGCCGCGGCCTCGACGTCAGCGTCTCCGACGGCATCGTCCGGGTCGAGCTCGAGCTCGCCGCCCGCTACGGGAGCGTCCTCCCCGAGCTCGCGCGCGCCGTCCAGGAGAACGTGAGCGAGGTCCTCCGCTCGTCGGCAGGGCTGACGGTCGCGCGCGTCGACGTCGCGATCGAGGAGCTCGACCCGTGAGCACCGGTCGGCGCCAGGCGCGGCGAACGGCGCTCTTCCTGCTCTACCAGTGGGATCTGACCGGTCAGCCGCTGACGACGCTCTACGAGGGGGAGCCGGATGCGTTCGCGCTCGAGCTCGCCGAGGCGGTGTCGGGGCGCGCCGAGGAGCTCGACCGCAGGATCACGGCGTCGGCCGAGGGCTGGACCGCCGACAGGCTCGGTACGCTCGAACGGAACATCCTGAGGATCGGGATCCACGAGCTGGAGGAGGAGAGCGTGCCGCCCGAGGTGGCGATGAACGAGGCTGTCGTGCTGGCGAAGCGGTACGCGTCCGAGGACGCGGCGCGGCTCGTGAACGGGATTCTGGCCCGCGTGGCCAGGGAGGAGGTCGCATGACGGAACCGGGATCGGCGGACGAGGCGCTCGGCCGCGCCGAGGAGCTCCTCGAGCGGTTGAAGGCAACCCGCGAGGAGCTCGAGCGCCTCGCCGCGCAGGAGGACGCGGAAGCCGCGGTCGAGGTGCTGACGGAGCTCGCCGAGCTGGCGAAGGACGTCGAGTCCGAGCTCGCCAAGGCACGCGCGCGCGCCGATGCTCCGGCCGGCTGACGAGCTGCGGGATCTCGCGGAGGGCTACCTCGGCGAGCTCCTGTTCGCGCCCGAGCTGGGCGCGCTGACGGAGGCGCTCCGCTATCCGCTCGAGGCAGGCGGGAAGCGCGTTCGCCCGGTGATCTCGCTCGCCGTCGGCGAAGCGGCGGGTGCCGCGGCCGAGCACGTCTTGCCGGCGGCCGCCGCGGTCGAGCTCGTGCACACGTTCTCCCTCGTCCACGACGACCTGCCCGCGCTCGACGACGACGACGAGCGCCGCGGCCGGCCCTCGGCCCACGTCGCCTTCGGCGAGGCGACGGCGCTGCTCGCGGGCGACGCGCTGCTGGCGGAGGCGTTCCGGCTCGCGCTCTCCTATCCGACGCCGATGGTCGGGCGTGAGCTCGCCCAGGCGACGCTCGGGATGATCGGCGGCCAGCACCGGGACGTCACCGGCGACACGGCCGATCTGCCGGCCCTGCACCGGCTGAAGACGGGCGCGCTCTTCTCCGCGTCGGTCGGCGTGGCGCTGTGGGTCGCCGAGGTGCCGGAGGGCGAACAGCCGGCCTGGCGCGCCTTCGGCGACGAGGTGGGCCTGCTCTTCCAGATCGTCGACGACCTGCTGGACGGCGACGGGTACGTCGAGCGCCACGGTGAGGAGGAGGCGAGGCGTCTCGCCGACGAGGCGGCAGTCCGGGCGCAGGAGCGCCTGGACGCGATCCCGGCCGACACGAGCGTGCTCGCGGAGATCGTCGCGTCGCTCGCCGCCCGCACCGCGTAGATGCGGCCGCCGGCGGGCGTGCTGGAGGCGTTCGGCGTCTCCGGCGCGCCGGAACCGCTGGCCGGGGGGCGCGGGACGGCGTGGCGCAGCGGCGACCTCGTGCTGAAGCCGCTCGACACCTCGCTCGACGAGCTGGAGTGGCAGTCCAGGTCCTGGGCGCGCTGGACTGCGACGGGTTCCGGCTCTCCCGCATTCTCGGCGTGCACGACGGCTGGGCGGTTGGCAGTACCTGGCGGGCGAGCACCGGGAGCGTGCCTGGCCCGACGTGATCGCGGCCGGCAGGCGCTTCCATGCGGCGATCGCCCACCTGCCACGCCCGGACTTTCTCGACCGGCGCACGAACCACTGGGCCGTCGGCGAGCGCGTGGCGTGGGGGGAGCTGCCGCCCGGAGGACGTCGCCGACGTGAAGCACGTGCCGCGTCTCGTCGACGCGCTCCGGCCGGTCGACACGAGCGCGAGCCAGCTCGTGCACGGTGACCTGACGGGCAACGTGCTCTTCGCCGAGGGCCTGCCGCCGGCCGTCATCGACGTTTCCCCGTACTGGCGCCCGCCGGCGTTCGCCGACGCCGTCGTCGTCGGCGATGCACTCCTGTGGGAGGGGGCCGACGAGAGTCTCCTGGGCGCCGTCGAGGACGTCGTCGACTTCCCGCAGTTCCTCCTACGGGCACTCGTCTTCCGCGCCGTCGTCGACGCGCTCTTCCGTCCCGGCGAGCCACACCGGCCCGACGCGGACGACTGCTTCCTCGTGCCGGTCGAGCTCGCGTGCGGGTTGGCGCAGTAGAGTCACGCACGTGGAGCAGCGCCTCAGTCTCGTCACGCTCGGCGTCGGCGATCTCGCCCGATCGCGGGCTTTCTACGAGGCTCTCGGCTGGACGACGGGCGCGTCGCCGGACGACGACGTCGTCTTCTTCCAGGCCGGAGGGATGATCGTCGCGCTCTGGGACCGGCAGCTGCTCGCCGAGGACAGCGGTGTCGACGACTTCGGCGGCTGGGGCGGAATCACGTTGGCGCACAACGTCCGCTCGCCCGAGGAGGTGGACGCGGTGATCGCGGAGGCGGAGGAGGCCGGCGCATCGATCCCGCGCCACGGCGCGAAGACCTTCTGGGGCGGCTATTCCGGCATCTTCATCGACCCCGACGGCCACGCCTGGGAGGTCGCCCACAACCCGCACTGGACGATCGGAGACGACGGCTCCACCCGACTCGCGGGCGACTAGCCGCGTCCCGAGCCCCGGAGCACCCGCAGCGCGTTCAGGGTCAGCGGCTCGCTCGGCCCGGAGCCCCAGTCGACGACGTCCACGTTCGCGCCCGAGCTGCCGGGCGGCCGCCACCAGCGGCCGCCGGCGCGCCAGCGCCCGTCGGGCAGGCGGCGCTCCTCCAGCAGGTCGAGCCCGTCGGCCGCGCGGGGATCGCCGACGAGGCCCATGCGGCCGAGCACGACGAGCGCCTGCAGGACGTCGTAGTGCCAGTACGGCGGGTAGTGCAGCGTCACGAAGGACTCGCGGATCGGCTCCCCCGTCGCGAGCGCTCGAAAGAGCCGGTGCTCGAGGAAGAGCTCGGCCGTGCGGCGCGCGGCGTCCCGCGCCGCGCTCTCCCCCGTCGCGAGCCAGAACTCGTGCAGGCCCCACATCGGCGGCAGCGACTCGTTGAACGAGGAGCGCCGTCCGGTCGCCTTCTTGTCGCAGTTCCAGCCGCCGTCGGGCCACTGCCACTCGACGAGCGACTCGGCCAGCAGGCGAACGCGGGGATCGTCCGCCAGCCCGAGCCGGCAGCAGACCGCGAGCGCGTTTCCCTCCTGCGAGCCGCACCGCCGGACGAGGCCGTCGATCGTCTCGATGCGGGCGCGGTGGCCCTTGCCCGTCAGCCATGCCAGCACCGTTTCGGCGGCGGCCACGCAACGGGGCTCGCCGGCCGGGACGCCGATCTCGACGAGCGAGACGAGCCGCCAGTGCGCGCCGCCCCACTTGCCGTAGACGTTGACGCCGAAGCCCCCGTCCGGTTGCTGGCCCGCGAGGAGGGCCCGCACCTTCGGCCCTTCGAGCACGTGCTCGGCCTCGGGCGGGTTCGGCTCGTCGAGCAGGTCGCGCCTCGCCTGGTGGACGATGCCCGGCTCGTCCGACTCGAGCAGCCACTCGACCGCAGTCGCGGTGGCGGTCACGTCAGCTCTCCCGCAAGCAGGTCGAGCAGCACGCCGTCGCGCCAGACGCCGTCCGCGTCGAGCCAGTACTCCCGCATCACGCCGACGCGCTTGAAACCGACCTTCTCATAGCAACGGATCGCGCGCTCGTTGTGCGCGGCCGGGTCGATCACGAGGCGATGGTGGCCGAGGTCCTCGAGCAGATGCCGCGCCATCGTCCGGACGGCGTCGGTGCCGAGCCCGCGGCCGTGGTAGGGCGCGCCGAGGAAGAGGTCGATGCCGGCGTGCCGGAATTCCTCGTCGGTCTCCTCGTAGTGCTGGATCATCCCCGCGACCTCGCCGTCGGCCAGGATCGCGAAGACGACGACGTCGTCGTCCTCGCCCCGCGCCTTCTCGAGCACGTGCGCCGTCGTCAGCCCGCGCCACCAGCGCGCGACCTCGGGGTCGGCCCCGAGTTCGACGATCCGAGGCACGTCCGCTTCGGCCAGGGGGCGCAGGAGGACGCGATCTCCCCGCAGTTCCATGACGATCTTGTAACACCGGCGGCGACTACCCTTGCCACGATGAGGAAGCGGCTCGACGTCGTGCTCGTCGAACGTGGGCTCGCCGAGAGCCGCGCGCAGGCGCAGGCGCTCGTCTTGGCGGGGCTCGTCCCCGGCTACGACAAGCCCGGTCACCAGGTGGCCGAGGACGTCGTGCTCGAGGTCGAGCGGCCGCCCCGGTTCGTCTCGCGCGGCGGCGAGAAGCTCGCGAACGCCCTCGAGCAGCTCGACGTCGAGCTCGACGGCCGCGACGCGATCGACGTCGGCGCCTCCACGGGCGGCTTCACGGACTACCTGCTCCAGCACGGCGTCGGCCGGGTGATCGCCGTCGACGTCGGCTACGGCCAGCTGCACCCGCGGCTTCGCGGCGACTCCCGCGTCACCGTCATGGAGCGGACGAATGCCCGCGAGCTGACCGAGCTTCCCTTCCGCCCCGACCTGCTCGTCGCCGACGTCTCCTTCATCAGCGTCAGGATCGCGCTGCCGCCGGTGCTGAAGCTGCTCGAGCCCGGGTGGGACGCGGTCGTGCTGGTGAAGCCGCAGTTCGAGGCCGGCAAGGAGGAGGTCGGCCGTGGCGGCGTCGTTCGCGACACCGAGGTCCACCGCCGCGTCCTCCGCCAGGTCGTCGACGGGGCGCTCGGCTGGGGTGGGACGGCGGTCGGCGTCGTAGACTCCGGACTGCCAGGTCCGAAGGGGAACCGCGAGTTCTTCGTCCACCTGATCAATCGCCCCGATCCCGTCCTCCTCGATGACATCGACCAGCGAATCGACCGCGCAGTCACACCCGCCTAGGGCCGTGAAGCGGGCCGCTGTGATGACGCACGGCAAGCCGCAGGCGATCGGCTCGGCGCTGGCCCGGCTCGCGACCGTCGCCCGCGAGAGCGGCGTCGAGCTGCTGATCGCGCCCGAGGAGGCGGAGAAGCACGGGCTCGACGCGGCGGAGGCGGACACCGACGTCGACATCGTCGTCGTGCTCGGCGGAGACGGGACGATGCTGCGGGCGCTCGCCCGGTCCCTCGGGACGGGCGTCCCCGTCATCGGCGTCAACTTCGGCCGCGTCGGCTTCCTCGCCTCGATCGGGCCGAACGAGCTCGAGGCCGGGCTTGCGCGCGTGTTCGCCGGCGAGTACCGCGTCGAGGAGGTGGCGACGCTCGACGTCGAGGTCGGCGACGAGAGCCGCGTCGCCGTCAACGACCTCGTGATCGCGAGCGCCGTCGTCGGGCGGATGATCCAGCTCGAGTGGGCGGTGGGTGGCGAGCACCTGGGCCGGCTCGCCTGCGACGGCGTCGTCTGCGCGACCCCGGCCGGCTCGACGGGCTACAACTTCTCGAACGGCGGCCCAGTGCTCGTGTGGGGGCTCGACGCGATGGCGGTCACGTTCGTGGCGCCGCACTCGCTGAACGCCCGACCGCTCGTCGTTCCGCGCGAGGACGAGCTGATCGTCTGGAACCGCACGCCCGACGTCCCCGCAACGGCGCTCGTCGACGGGCACCGGGTCGGCGACCTCGGCCCCGGCGGGCGTGCCGTCGCCCGGCTCGGCGACCAGCGCTCGCTGCTCGCGAGCCTGCCCGAGGTGACGTTCTTCAGCCGCTACAGCCGGACCTTTGCTTCGTAGCCTCCGGATCGAGAACCTCGTCCTCGTGCGCGACGGCGAGCTCGCGCCCGGCGCCGGACTGACCGCGATCACGGGCGAGACGGGCGCCGGCAAGACGATCCTGACGCAGGCGGTCGGCCTCCTGCTCGGGGCGAAGGGCGACGCCGGCATCGTCGGCGCGGCCGGCGCAGAGGCGTACGTCGAGGCCGAGCTCGACCTGCCCGACGGCTTCTTCGACGACGAGGAGCTCGCAGCGCTGGCGGAGCTGGCGCCCGAGGACGAGCCCGGGCTCGTGCTCGCGCGGCGGGTCTTCGGCGACGGCCGCACACGGGCGTATGCCTGGGGTCGCGCCGTGGCGCGCGAGGATCTCGCCGCGGCCGCCGAGCGCCTGATCGCGATGTCGGGCCAGTTCGAGCAGCGGCGGCTCGGCCGGCCGTCGTACCAGCTCGACGTGCTCGACGCCTTCGTCGGCGAGGAGCAGCTTCGCCGTCGTCGTGAGGCCCGGCTCGCCTGGCGTGAGCTCGCGACCGCGCGCAAGCGGCACGACGAGCTGACGCGGAGCGCGGCGGGCGAGCGGGCGCGCCTCGACGGAGCTGCGTGCCCTCGCCGACGCAACCGAGGCCTTCGAGCCCGGCGGCGAGCAGGCGCTGCGCGACGAGCGCGAGCGGCTGCGGCACGTGACGGAGCTCGCGGAGGGGGCGGCGCGCGCCGCCGAAGCGATCGCACCTGACGAGGGCGAGGGGGCGACCGGGCTCGCGGCGGCCGCGGAGCGCTCGCTGGCGCCGCTCGAGCGTCTCGCGCCCGAGCTCGCTGCGGCCGGCGAGGAGCTCCGCGACCTCGAGCTGCGCCTGCGCGAGGTCGGCTCCGACCTACGCGGCTTCCTGGCCTCGCTCGCAGGCCGAGCCCGACCGGCTCGAGCACGTCGAGGGCGAGCTGGAGCGGATCTCCGACGCGCGGCGCCGCTTCGGTGCGGCCGACTACGACGACTTGCTCGCCCGTGCCGCGGCGGCGCGCGACGAGCTGGCTGCGCTCGACGACGGCCTCGATCCCGCGGCGGCCGCGGCCGAGGCGCTCGGCACAGCCGAGCAGCGAGTCGCCGCGCTGGCGGAGCAGCTCCGCGCCGCGCGCGAAAAGGCAGCGGAGCCGTTCGCGGAGGCCGTCGCCGAGGAGCTGCGCGGCGTCGGCATGGGCGAGGGCGAGTTCCGGGTCGAGCTGCGCGAGCGTGATCCCGGCCCGAGCGGCGCCGACGAAGCCGTGTTTCTGATCCGACCGAACGCCGGGCTCCCGTTCGGGCCGGTCGCCGAGACCGCGTCCGGCGGCGAGCTCTCCCGTGTCGCGCTCGCGATCGCCGCCGTCGGGGGCGGCGAGACGATGGTCTTCGACGAGATCGACGCCGGTGTCGGCGGCGAGACGGCCCACGCAGTGGCCGCGACGCTGAAGCGGCTCGCCGAGCGCGCGCAGGTGATCACGATCACGCACCTGCCTCAGATCGCGAGCGTCGCCGACACGCACTACCGGGTCGAGAAGGTTCCCGGTGATCCCACGCACACGAGGATCGAGCCGCTCGACGACGCCCAGCGCCGCGACGAGCTCGAGCGGATGCTCGGCGGCCGAGAGTTCATCGCGACGCTGAAATGAGCCTGATCGAGCACACCGGCACCGCCCGTCTCGGCAAGCGGACGAAGGAGCTCGTCCGGCGGCTGCACCCGGACGACATCGCGATCATCGACCACACCGACCTCGATCGCGTCTCCGCGGAGGAGCTGGTCGAGTCGGGCGTGCGCGTCGTCGTCAACGTCGCGCCGTCCCAGTCGGGCCGCTTTCCGAATCCCGGGCCGCTGCAGCTCGTTCGCGGCGGTGTCCGCCTGATCGACGTCGCCGACGCCGACCTCTTCGAGGAGCTCTCGGACGGCGAGAAGCTCACCGTCCGCGGCGCCAGCCTCTTCCGCAACGGCACCTGCGTCGCGACGGGCCGGGCGCTCGAGGAGCGCGAGCTCGCCGGCGCGCTGAGCGAGCAGCAGGGCCGCGTCACCGAGGCGCTGCAGGACTTCGCCGACAACACCCTCCGCTATCTGCGCGACGAGGGAAAGCTCCTGACCGAGGGGATCGACTTCCCCGCGCTCGACACGAGCTTCCGCGACCGGCACGCACTCGTCGTCGCGCGAGGCCCCGGCCACAAGCGCGACCTCAAGATCGTGCGCGGCTACGTCCGCGACTTCAGGCCCGTGCTGGTCGCCGTCGACGGCGGCGCCGAGGCCTTGCGCGAGGAGGGGTGGAGGCCGGACGTGATCGTCGGCGACATGGACTCGGTCACCGACGCGACCCTTCGCTCCGGCGCCGAGATCCTCGTCCATGCCTACCGCGAGGGGCACGCGCCCGGGCGAGGCAAGGCTGCAGCGGCTCGGCATCCCGTTCCACACGGTCGCCGCGCCGGGGATCTCGGAGGACATCGCGCTCCTGCTCGCGCACGACAAGGGCGCCGAGCTGATCGTCGCCGTCGGGACGCACTTCAACCTCGTCGAGTTCCTCGAGCGCAGCCGGGCCGGGATGTCCTCGACGTTCGTGACGCGGCTGAAGGTGGGGGAGATCCTGATCGACGCGAAGGGTGTCTCCCGGCTCGTCAGCCGCCGCATCGGCGTCTGGCCGCTCGCCCTCTTCGGGCTCGGCCGCGCTGGCGGCCCTGCTCGTGGCGATCCTGGCGTCACCGGCGCTGCGAAACGTCTTCGGGCTCTAGTGTGAGCCTGTGTTCGACCTGCGCTACCACGTCGCGTCGCTCGCGGCCGTCTTCCTGATGCTCGTGGTCGGAATCCTGATCGGCGTCGGCATCTCGGGGCGCGGCTTCGTCGACGACGCCGAGCGCAACAACTTCGAGCGCGAGATCGCGGGGCTCCGAGGAGGACGTCGAGGCCGCGAACGCGGAGATCGACGACCTCGGGCGGCGTCAGGAGGCGGCGGAGAACTTCGTCGAGAGCGCATACCCCGCGCTCGCGGACAAGCGGCTCGAAGGCAAGAACCTCGCCATCCTCGTGCTCGGCCCGGTCGACCCGACCACGAACGCGGTCGAGCGGGCGATCGAGGAGGACGCCGACGGGCGCGTCACCCGGATGCGGGCGCTCGACCTGCCCCTGCGCCTCGAGGCGGTCGAGTCCGCCGTCAGCGACCATCCCGAGCTCGGCGGCTACGTCGGTGACGAGCAGCTCGGCAATCTCGGCCGCGACCTCGGCCGTGAGCTCGCGGCCGGCGGTGAGACACCGCTCTGGGACGTGCTCGAGCAGGAGATCGTCGAGGTCCGCGAGGGCGCGTTCGCCGACCCCGTCGACGGCGTCGTCGTGCTTCGCACCGCCGAGCCACAGGCAGCCGAGACGTCGCACTTCCTCGCCGGCATCTACCAGGGGCTCGGCAGCGCGGGCGTACCGGTCGTCGGCGTCGAGCCGACTCGCGTCGAGCAGAGCGCGATCCCGGTCTTCCAGCGCTACCGGCTCTCGACCGTCGACGGCGTCGACACACCCGTTGGCACGCTCGCGCTCCTGCTCACGCTCGCCGATCCCGACGCCGCCGGGAACTACGGCGTCCGCGACACCGCCGACCGGATCCTGCCGCCGATCGAGCCGCTGCCGGCCCCGAGTGACTGAATCCTTGACGATCCTGATCGCCGCCCGCGACGAGGCGGCGTGGATCGGGTCGACGGTCGAGGAGCTCCGGCGCCGGTTCCCGGAGGCGGAGGTGATCGTCGCCGACGACGGCTCGCGCGATGCGACCGGCGCGGTCGCCGAGGAGGCGGGCGCGCTCGTGCTCCGGCTGCCGCATCGCGGCAAGGGGCAGGCGCTGACGCTCGGCGAACGAGTGGCGAACCAGGGCGACCTGCTGCTCTGCGACGCCGACCTCCGCGGCGACCTGTCGCCGCTCCTCGACGGCGACGCCGACCTGACGATCGCCGCGTTCGCGCGCAAGCAGGGCGGCGGCTTCGGGATCGCGAAGGAGGCGGCGCGGCGGCTGATCCGGCTCGCGTCCGGCTACGAGCGCCCAGGAGCCGCTCTCGGGCCAGCGCCGGCTGACCCAGCGGGCGCGCGAGGCCGTTTTCCCGCTCGCGGCCGGCTTCGGCTGCGAGTCGGCGATGACGGCGGACGCCGTCAACGCGCAGGCTGGACGTCCGCCACGCGCAGCTCGACCTCGAGCACCGCGCCACCGGGCGCGACCTCCGCGGCTTCCTCCACCGCGGGCGCCAGCTCCGCGACATCGTGCTCGCCTTCGGCCCGCAAGGGCGCAACCACCGCGGCCTTCGCCTGCCGCTCGTCGGCTGGGTCGTCGGCGTCGCGCATCCCGAGCGTGCTGCCGGTCGCCGCGATAGGCGTCGCCGACGACCTCTGGAGCGGGGAGGAGCGCGGGTTCCGCGCGCACCTCCGCAAGGGCGCCGACGACCGGCGTCCTCAAGCTCGTCGCCATCCCGGCGTACGGCCTCCTCCGCACGCGCTCGCTCTCGGGCGCGCTCCTCGTCGGCGCTGGCGGCAAACCTCCTGAACCAGCTCGACACGAAGCCGGGACGGGCGCTCAAGGCGTATCTCGCGGTCGCGATCCCGCTGCGGGCGCCGAAGGCGATCGCCGTCCTGCTGGCTCCCTACGATCTTCGGGAGATGGCGATGCTCGGGGACTCGGGTTCGAACGCGCTCGGCGCCATGCTAGGTTTACGGTCCGTGGGCAGGCTCACGGAGAGGCAACGCTGGAGCGCGATCGCGGCGCTCGCGGGCCTCACCCTCCTCGGCGAGCGTCGGTCGCTCGGCGGCCTGATCGAGTCGACTCCCGGGTTTCGCGATCTCGACGCGCTGGGGAGGCAACCGTCATGAGCGCGAACGAGACGGGGCAGACGAAGTACATCTTCGTCACCGGCGGCGTCGTCTCGGCGCTCGGCAAGGGGATCGTCGCCGCGTCGCTCGGCCGGCTGCTGAAGTCACGCGGGCTCCGCGTCCAGGCGCAGAAGTTCGACCCGTACCTGAACGTCGACCCGGGCACGATGAGCCCGTTCCAGCACGGCGAGGTCTTCGTCACCGAGGACGGCGCCGAGACCGATCTCGACATCGGCCACTACGAGCGCTTCGTCGACGAGAACATGTCGCGGAACGCGAGCCACAGCGCCGGCGCGATCTGGGACGCCGTCCTGCGCAAGGAGCGCAAGGGCGAGTTCCTCGGCGCGACCGTGCAGGTGATCCCGCACATCACGAACGAGATCAAGGCGCGGATCAAGCGCGCCGCGAAGGCTGCTCCGGTCGACATCGTCATCTCCGAGATCGGCGGCACCGTCGGCGACATCGAGTCGCTGCCGTTCCTCGAGGCGATCCGCCAGTTCCGGCGCGAGGTCGGCCCGGAGAACGTGCTCTACCTCCACTGCACGCTCGTGCCCTTCATCGAGGCGGCCGGCGAGCTGAAGACGAAGCCGACGCAGCACTCCGTCAACGAGCTCCGCCGGATCGGTATCCACCCCGACGTGATCGTCTGTCGCTCGCACGAGGAGCTCTCGCAGGACATCAAGGACAAGATCGCGCTCTTCGCCGACGTCGACATCCGCTCCGTCGTCGCATCGCCGGACGTGCCGGACGTCTACCTCGTCCCGGCGGTGCTCCAGGAGCAGGGCCTCGACGAGCTCGTCGTCGAGAAGCTCGGCATCGACGCGCCGCCCGCCGTGCTCGGCGAGTGGCAGGACCTGATCGACCGGATCGGCGAGCCCCGCGAGGAGGTCACGATCGCGCTCGTCGGCAAGTACGTGAAGCTCCACGACGCCTACCTCTCGGTGCACGAGGCGCTCAAGCACGCCGGCGTCCATCAGGGCGCGCGCGTGCGCGTCCAGTGGGTCGACGCCGAGGACATGTCCTACGAGGAGGCGGCCGAGCTGCTCGAGGAGGTCGACGGCGTGCTCGTTCCGGGCGGCTTCGGCTCGCGCGGCTGGGAGGGCAAGATCCTCGCCTGCCAGGTCGCGCGCGAGCGCGGCATCCCGTACCTCGGCATCTGCCTCGGCATGCACGTCGCCGTCTCCGAGTTCGCGCGCCACGTCGCCGGTCTCGAAGGGGCGAACTCGACCGAGATGGATCCGGAGACGCCGTATCCCGTGATCGACCTGCTGCCCGAGCAGAAGGAGATCGAGGATCTCGGCGGCACGATGCGGCTCGGCGCGCAGGCGGTCGAGCTCGCCGAGGGCACCCGAACGCGAGAGGTCTACGACGACGCGGTCATCCACGAGCGCCACCGGCACCGCTACGAGGTCAACAACCAGTACCGCGACCAGCTCATCGCCGCCGGGCTCGTCGTCTCGGGCACGTTCCAGGAGGGGCGCCTCGTCGAGATCGTCGAGCTACCGGACCACCCGTGGTTCGTCGCGAGTCAGTTCCACCCGGAGTTCAAGTCGCGGCCGACCCGGCCGGCGCCGCTCTTCCGCGAGTTCGTCGGAGCGGCCCAGGATCGCGCCCGCTCGCGCACCGGCCGCGCCGCTGCGGGCGACCGCGACCGGCTAGTCGACGGGCCAGCAGACGCCGATGTAGAGCAGCATCCCGCCGACGGTGGTCTCGCCGGCGCGGAAGTGCATCGGCAGGTCGCTGCCGTCCTTGCGACGCAGCACCGTCACGCCGGCGTGCTTGCCGGTGCGCACCATCGTCTCGAAGTCGTCGGCGGCGCCGGGGTTGACGGCGACGTCGCCGACCCGCAGCGCCAGCAGCTCCTCCCGCTCGTAGCCGAGCAGCTCGCACGCGCATGCGTTCACGGCCAGGAACTTGCCGTCGTCGTCGGCGACGAACACGGCCACGGGCCCGGAGTCGAGCGCTTCGCCGATCAGGCTCTTCTGGACGAGATCATGGGCAACGGCCGCGGACATTGGGTCAAATAGTAGAAGGTTTACGTAGGTTCGGAAAGTCCGCAACGGCGCTGTCTAGGATCGTGCCGATGACCGCCGTCCTCGATCTCTTCACCGAGCTGTGCGCGACCCCGAGCCCGCCGGGGGAGGAGCGCGCCGTCGCCGACCGCGTGATCAGCGAGCTGCGACGCGCTCGGGCTCGAGGTCGAGGAGGACGACGCCGGCGCTGCGATCGGCTCCACGATCGGGAATCTCCTCTGCCGACTGCCCGGCCGCGTCGAGGGTGGGACGCCGATCTTCTTCTGCGCGCATCTCGACACGGTGCCGCCGCACGGGCCGCTCGAGCCGGTGGTCGAGGACGACGTCGTCCGGAACGCGGGCGGGACGATCCTCGGGGCGGACAACAAGTCGGCCGTCGTCGCGATGATCGAGGCCGCGCGGCGGATCGTCGCAGGAGGGACGCCCGCACGCAGGCGTCGAGCTGCTCTTCACGGCCAAGGAGGAGGTCGGCCTGCTCGGCGCGGGGGCGTTCGACCACACGAAGCTGGAGGCCGAGCTGGGGTTCGTCTACGACCAGGCCGCGCCGGTCGGCGACGTGATCATGGGCGCGCCGTACCAGCGCTCGATGCTCGTCCGCTTCCACGGCCGGCCGGCGCACTCGGGGATGGTCCCGGAGGAAGGCCGGTCCGCGATCGTGGCCGCCGTCGAAGGCGATCGCCGATCTGCGGCTCGGCCGGATCGACGAGGAGACGACCGCGAACGTCGGCCTGATCTCGGGCGGCAGCGCCCGCAACATCGTCCCCGAGTGGTGCGAGCTGGAGGCGGAGGCCCGCTCCCACGACGCGCGCAAGCTCGCCGACCTCGTCCAGGAGATGCTCGACACGTTCGCGTTCGCCGCCAGCGTCACCGAGTGCACGCTGGAGACC
Source organism: uncultured Gaiellaceae bacterium (assembly GCA_963827015.1). Lineage (GTDB taxonomy): Bacteria > Actinomycetota > Thermoleophilia > Gaiellales > Gaiellaceae > Gaiellasilicea. The sequence continues at coordinate 608,908 of CAWGZI010000010.1, forward strand.
GAGGTCAGCGAGACGTATCAGGGCTATCGCTTCAAGGACTCCGACCCGATCGTCCAGCTCGCCGCGGACCGCGCTCGAGCGCTGCGGTCACGAGGTCGTGCCGACGCTCACCGGGCGGCGGCGCCGACGCGAACGTCTTCAACGCCAAGGGCCTCCCGTGCCTCAACCTGGCGAACGGGATGATGGAGATCCATACCGCCGACGAGCACATCGCGGTCGCCGACCTCGACGCGATGGTCGAGGTGACGCTGGCACTGGTCGATGCCGCTCGGGCTTAGACGCGGGACGGTCTCCGCGATCAGCGAGGAGCTGCCGGGTCTCGTGCGGCTCGAGGTCGACGGGATCCCCTGCGTCGCCTACCCGCGGCTGACGGGCGACGTCCAGGTCGGGGACGATGTGCTGGTCAACGAGCAGGCGCGGCTGCTCGAGCCTGGGCTCGGGCGGGTTCGACGTCCTCTACGCCAACCTGACGCGGGGCCTCGGCCTGCCGGCGGAGGAGGGCGCCCACGTGATGGCACTGCCGTACACGCCCGCGCAGGTGGCCCTCCGTCGCGGTGAGGAGGGCGGCGAGTTTCCGACCACGCTCTACGGGACGCCGGTCGTCCTCTGCACCCTGCACAGCCAGGTTGCGCCGGTCTGCGCCGCGCTCACGGGGAGACGCGTCGCGTACGTCCAGGTGCAGGGCGGGGCGTTGCCGGTGTCGCTGTCGGACACGCTGAGGACGCTGCAGGAGCGGGCGCTCCTCGACGACGACGTACGCAGTCGCGCCGTGCCTGGACGCCGACGTCGACTGCGTCTCCACCGCCGCCGCATTGACGCTGGCTGCCGATCACGACGCGATCGTGTGCGCCGTGGGGCCGGGAATCGTGGGCACCGGGACGCCGCTCGGACACGGCGCCCTCTCGCTCGCGGACGCGGCGAACACCGCCAGCGCGCTGGACGGCCGGCCGATTCTCGCCGTGCGCACGTCCCAGGCGGATCCGCGGGAGCGTCATCGGGGCGTCTCGCACCACGCGGACGCGGTCCTCGAGCTCTGCCTCGGTCAGGTGGTGGTGCCGATCGAGGAGGACGGGGACGGCTGGGAGGAGGCGTGTGCGGGGCTGCCGCTCGCCCACATGGGTCGTGGGCCGGACGAGGACCCCGCGTTCTTCCGTGCCGCCTACGCCGCGGGCGTCGCCGCGCGCCGGCTGCTCGGCTGATGGAGGAGCGCAATCTCGGTCCAGTCGTCGGCCTGGGCACGTGGAACACGTTCCGGGACGACGCCGATCTGGCCCACGCCGTCGCCGGGGCCGCGCTCGCGGCCGGCGTGCGCTGCTTCGACACGTCGCCGATGTACGGCTCGGAGCGCGCGCTCGGTGCCGCGATCGCCGAGCGGCGGGCGGACGCGACCGTGCTGACGAAGATCTGGACGCCGTCGCCGGACGAGGCGCGGCGGCAGTTCCAGGATCAGCTGACCTGGTTCGGCCGCGTCGAGATCGAACAGGTGCACAACCTCGTCGCGTGGGAGCAGCACCTGCCCTGGCTCGAGGAGCAGCGCGACGCGGGCCGGATCGACCGGCTCGGCGTCACGCACTATTCGCCGTCCGCGTTCGACGAGCTCGCGCGGGCACTGCGAACGAGGCGCTTCGAGACGGTGCAGCTGCCGCTGAACCCGCGCGAGCGCACCGCCGAGCGCGAGCTGCTCCCGCTCGCCGCGGAGCTCGGGATCGCGGTGATCGTGATGGAGCCGTTCGACTCGGGCGCGCTCGTGCGCCGCGTCCCGTCCGCCGAGGAGCTGGCACCGCTGCGCGGGTGCGGCGTCGAGACGTGGCCGCAGGCGTTGCTCAAGTGGGTGCTGTCGGATCCACGCGTCGACCTCGTCATCCCCGCGACGTCCCGGCCGGAGCGCGCGGCCGAGAACGCCGCCGCGGGCCAGCCGCCCTGGTTCGGGCCGGAGGAGCGGGCGTACGTCGAGCGACTCGCCAACGACGGCTGAATGTAAGGTGCGCCGCGTGAGAATCGGCGTCGCGAAGGAGATCAAGCCGCAGGAGTACCGGGTCGCGCTGACCCCTGCGGGCGCGCGTGAGCTCGTCCAGCGCGGGCACGACGTCGTCGTCGAGACGGGCGCGGGCTCGGGCAGTCAGTTCCCGGACGACCAGTACGAGGCGAACGGCGCGCGCATCGCGCCCGTCGACGAGGTCTGGGAGAGCGCCGAGCTGCTGCTGAAGGTCAAAGAGCCGATCGCGCCCGAGTACCCGCGGCTGCGCGAGGACCTCGTCCTCTTCACGTACCTGCACATCGCCGCGGACGAGCCGCTCACGCGTGCGCTCGTCGACAGCGGGATCACGGGCGTCGCCTACGAGACCGTCGAGACAGACGACCGCCGGCTGCCGTTGCTGGCGCCGATGAGCGAGGTCGCCGGCCGCCTCGCCGCGCAGGCGGGCGCACACTATCTCGAGCGTCCGAAGGGCGGCCGCGGGTTGCTGCTCGGCGGTGTCGCGGGCGTCGCGCCCGGCAAGGTCGTCGTCATCGGCGGCGGCATCGTCGGCTACAACGCCGCGGTGATCGCGCTCGGGCTCGGCGCGCAGGTGACGATCTTGGAGCGCTCGGTCGACCGGATGCGGCACCTGGAGGAGACGCTGCACGGCCGCGTCAGCCTCGTGATGAGCTCGACGCTCCAGATCGAGGAGTCCGTCAAGGACGCGGACGTGGTCATCGGCGCGGTGCTGATTCCCGGCGCCCTCGCGCCGAAGCTGCTCACCCGCGAGATGGTCAAGGAGATGAAGCAGGGGAGCGTCTTCTGCGACGTCGCGATCGACCAGGGCGGCTGCGCCGAGACCTCGCACGCGACGACGCACGACGACCCCGTCTACGAGGTCGACGGCGTCATCCACTACTGCGTCGCGAACATGCCCGGCGCCGTCCCGATCACCTCGACGAAGGCGCTCACGAACGTGACGCTTCCCTACGTGGAGGCGATCGCCGACCAGGGCCTCGCCGCCGCCGTCGCGCGCGACAAGGCACTCGCCGGCGGCGTCAACGTCATCGACGGCAAGATCACCTACGAGGCCGTCGCCGAGGCGCACGGGCTCGAGTACACGCCGCTCGACGACGTCCTCGGCGCGCCCGCCGTCTAGGACGTCCCTAGCCGGACTTCTGCTGCCGCGCCTCGAGCTGCTTCTGGCTCTTCGAGGGGCTGAGCTTGACGACGACCCACGTCACGGATGCCGCGAGCGAGACGATCGCGGCGATGTAGACGAGGAGGCCGAGCAGACCGAGGACAGTGTCCATGCGCGCCGTACAATAGCCACGTGCCGCGAGCCTGCGTGATCGTGCTCGATGCCGTCGGCGCGGGAGAGTTGCCGGATGCGGCCTCGTTCGGAGATGAGGGGTCGAACACGCTCGGCAACGTGGCCCGCGCCGTCGGAGGCCTCGACCTGCCCGCGCTCGAGGCGCTCGGGCTCGGCAACGTGATGGAGCTCGTGGGCTGCCCGCCGCAGCCGGGTGCGCCGGCCGTCGCCGGCAGGCTGCTCGAGCGCTCGAAGGGGAAGGACACGACGACCGGCCACTGGGAGCTGATGGGCGTCGTGACGCCGACCGCGATGCCGACCTACCCGCACGGCTTCCCGCACGACGTGATCGACCCGTTCATGCACCGCACCGGCCGCGGCGTGCTCGGCAACAAGACCGCGTCCGGGACGGACATCATCCAGGAGCTCGGCGAGGAGCACCAGAAGACGGGCAAGTGGATCGTCTACACCTCTGCCGACTCGGTCTTCCAGATCGCCGCGCACGAGGAGACGATCCCGCTCGAGGAGCTCTACGAGGGCTGCAAGATCGCCCGCGAGATCCTCACCGGCAAGCACGCGGTCGGCCGCGTGATCGCGCGGCCGTTCGCCGGCGCGCCCGGGAGCTACGAGCGGACGCCGAACCGGCACGACTTCTCGCTCGAGCCTCGGCGTCCGAACTACCTGTCGCTCGTCCGCGACGCCGGCAACCAGGTGCACGCGGTCGGGAAGATCAGCGACATCTACGCCGGGTGCGACATCGACGAGTCGTTTCCGACGAAGTCGAACGTCGACGGGATCAACAAGACCGTCGAGCTGCTGCAGACGATCGACGGCGGGCTCGTCTTCACGAACCTCGTCGAGACGGACATGCTCTGGGGTCACCGCAACGACCCGGTCAACTTCCACCGCTGCCTGCAGGACTTCGACCGCCGGCTCGAGGACATCCTCGAGGCGCTGCGGGCCGGCGACCTCCTGATCATCACCTCCGACCACGGCTGCGACCCGACGACGCCGTCCACCGACCACTCGCGCGAGCACGCGCTGCTGCTCGCCTACGCGGCCGGCCGGAACGCGAAGGGCGCCGTGCACGAGGGCGAGTTCGGCGACGTCGGCGCGACGGTGAACGCATGGCTCGGCGGCAAGGCTCCCGGACGAGGGATCCCCGGGACGCCGATCCTGACGCCGTGAAGCTGAACGATCCCGCCGAGGTCGCGCGGCAGTACGCACGCGAGGAGAACCTCGAGGCGCAGGCGCTCGATCTACGACACGCAGGAAGGGCCCGATCCGCGCGAGGTCGCGTTCGAGGCGGTCGCCGAGGCGGCGCCGCAGCGCGTGCTCGAGGTCGGCGGCGGGCCGGGCGAGCTCGCCGCGCGCCTGCAGGACGACCTCGGCTGCCAGGTCGTGATGGTCGACGTCTCGCCGCGGATGGTCGAGCTCGCGACCGAGCGCGGCGTCGACGCGCAGGTCGGAGACGTGCAGGCACTTGCCGTTCCCGGACGAGTCGTTCGACGTGCGCCGTTGCGGCCTGGATGCTCTACCACGTGCCCGACCTCGACCGCGCGCTCTCGGAGCTCGCGCGCGTCCTCCGGCCGGGCGGCCGGCTCGTGGCAGTCACGAACGGGACCGAGCACCTCTCCGAGCTCCGCCGGATCGCGGGCGTGGCGATGTGGCAGCAGGTGTTCCGCAGCGAGGAGGCCGCGGAGCGCCTCGGGCCGCACTTCGGCTCGGTGGAGCGCCGCGATGCGGAGGGCTGGGTCACGGTCGACCACGACGACGTCGTGCGCGCGTACGTCGCGTCGCTGCAGCACGACGGCGAGGTCGAGCTCGCGCCGTACGAGCTGCCGCTGCGGATTCGCCGCTCGAGCTCGATCTTCGTCGCGGAGAAGGCGGCGTGATCCATCCGGCGGAGCTGATCGAGCGCAAGCGAAACGGCGAGGCGCTTCCGGCCGACGAGATCTCCGAGCTGATCCTCGGCTACGCACGCGGCGAGATTCCCGACTACCAGCTGGCCGCCTTCTGCATGGCCGTCTACTTCCGCGGGATGACGGCCGCGGAGACGTACGCGCTCACCGACGCGATGATCCGCAGCGGCAGGACGCTCGACCTCGGCGCCGCGCTCGGCCGCAAGGTCGTCGACAAGCACTCGACCGGCGGCGTCGGGGACAAGACGACGATCGCCGTCGGGCCGATCGTGGCCGCGTGCGGCGTGCCCGTCGGGAAGATGAGCGGGCGCGGGCTCGGGCACACCGGTGGCACGCTCGACAAGCTGGAGTCGATCCCCGGGTTTCAGCGTCGACCTCTCCGTCGACGACTTCGTCCGCCAGGTGCAGGAGGTCGGGCTCGCGATCGTCGGCCAGACCGACGATCTCGTCCCGGCGGACAAGAAGCTCTACGGCCTCCGGGACGTCACCGGCGACGGTCGACATCCTGCCGCTGATCGCCTCTTCGATCATGTCGAAGAAGATCGCCGGCGGCGCCGACGCGATCGTGCTCGACGTCAAGGTCGGCGACGGCGCCTTCATGAAGACGCTCGACGACGCCCGCGCGCTCGCGCAGACGATGCTCGAGCTCGGCGAGCACGCCGGCCGCGAGGTCGTCTGCCTGCTCACCGACATGGACCAGCCGCTCGGCGCCGCCGTCGGCAACGCGCTCGAGATCGCGGAGGCGCGGGACACCGTGTGCGGCCAAGGCCCGCCGGACTTCACCGAGCTCGTCCTCGACGCGTGCGCGCGCCTGCTCGCGCTCTCCGACCTCGGCATCGACGAGGAGGAGGGGAGGCGCCGCGCCGAGGCCGCGATCGCAGACGGGTCGGCGCTCGCGCTCTACGAGCGCTGGATCGAGGCACAGGGCGGCGATCCCGATCCGGACGCGCTGCCGCGTGCTCCCGTCGTGCTCGAGGTGCGGGCGCCGGCGGCGGGCTCGGTCGTCAGGCTCGGCGCCATCGCCGTCGGCATGGCCGCCCTCCACCTCGGGGCGGGACGCCGGACGAAGGAGGACTCGATCGACCACGCCGTCGGCGTCGTCTGCCGCGTGAAGCGCGGCGCCAGCGTCGCGCCCGGGGACGTGCTGGCGGAGGTGCACGCGCGCGACGAGGCGAGCGGTGCCGAGGCCGTGCAGGCCGTCCTCGCGGCGTACGAGCTGGGCGACGAGCCGCCGCGCGAGCACCCGATCCTGCTCGACGTCGTCGCGTGATCGTCCGCCAGGAGCGCGCCGACGACGAGCACGAGCTCGCCTTCCTGATCGACGCGGCCTTCGGGGACACCGAGACGTCGGCGTTCACCCGGAGGATCCGCCAGTCGCCGGGCTACGTTCCCGAGCTGACGTTCGTCGCGGACGACGGCGGCGAGCTGGTCGGCTTCACGATGCTGAGCTACGTCGCCGCCGGCGGCACGCGACGTCCTGATCCTGACGCCGATGGCGGTGCGTCCCGACCGGCAGCGTGACGGCGTGGGGAAACAGGTCGTCCGTGCGGCAATCGCAGCCGCCGACGCGCGTGGTGAGCCCGTGATCCTGGTCGAGGGCGTGCCGTCGTACTACCCGCAGTTCGGCTTCCGTTCGGCGAGCGCGCTCGGCTTCGAGCGCCCCGACCCGCGCATTCCCGAGGCCGCATGGATGGCGCTGCCGCTCGGCGCCTGGGATCCCGCCGTCGCCGCGCCGGTCGTCTATCCGGACTTCTTCCCGCCGCCGCCGAATGCCTGAGCTGCCCGAGGTCGAGAGCGTCCGCCGTGCGATCGCGCCGGCGCTGGAGGGACGGCGCCTCGAGCACGTCGAGATCGACGACGTCCGCCTGACCCGGCCGGAGGACCCGCTGCTCGTCGCGGCCGAGCTCACCGGCGAGCGGGTCGAGCACGTCGACCGCCGCGGGAAGTACCTGATCGTCCGCTTCGAGTCCGGACGGGCGCTGCTGATCCATCTGCGGATGACGGGCAGCCTGCTTCGCGAGCCGGGCGAGACGTCGCACCTGCGCGCGCTGCTGCAGCTGGACGACGGCAGCACCGTCGGCTACCGCGACGTCCGCCGCTTCGGCACGTGGCTGCTGCTCGAGCCGGGCGAGCTCGAGCCCTATCTCGGCGCGCGGCTCGGCGAGGAGCCGCTCGTCGCCGCATTCACGGCGAAGGGGCTCGGCGAGCGTCTCGACAGGGCGGCGCGCGCCGCTGAAGGCGGCCTTGCTCGACCAACGGACGCTTGCGGGCCTCGGGAACATCTACGTCGACGAGGCGCTCTGGTACGCGAGGCTGCACCCGCTGCGCCCGGCCGGCTCGCTCGAGCGCGGCGAGCTGCAGCGTCTCCACCGCGCGATTCGAAAGGCGCTCGAGCTCGGGATCGCCCGCCAGGGGTCGACGCTCTCCGACTACCGCCTCCCGGACGGGTCGCGCGGGGGCGATGCAGAAGGAGTTTCGCGCGTACGGCCGCACCGGCGAGCCCTGCGACCGCTGCGGCACTCCGCTCGAGAAGACGCGGGTCGGGGGGCGGGGGACCTGGTACTGCCCGCGCTGTCAGACGCTCTGACGGAAGCGGCGCTCGATGTAGGGCAGGAAATGGCCGGCGTAGCGCTCCTGCAGCTCGGGGCGCTGCCAGTCGGTGCCGCGGATCACGCCGCGGCAGGCCGCGCTTCCGCAGGCGCAGCGCTCGACGAGATACGCGTCCTCCGCTTCCCAGAGCGCGTAGTCGCCGGTGACCTCGCCGCCGTCCGGGATCCCCCGTCTCGCGACGACGGTCACCTCGTCCGCCATCCACGCGCTCGGGTCGCACGAATGGTTGACGAAGTAGTCGAGGCCGTCGGGCGGGCCGGCGAGGAGCACGTCCTCGTCCACGAACGAGAAGGAGCATGGCGGCACCTGTCCCGCCTCGAGCTGCTCTCTCGTCCAAACGGTCCCGCCCCAGATCATCAGCACCTCGCCGGCGTTCACAGGAGCCTTGGCGAAAAGACCCGTTCCGTGGATCGCGGACGGGCCTGGGACGAGTCGCGGATCGAACCACGTCTCCTGGAGATAGCGATGGCGGCGCACGCTCGAAGGGTACGGCCGGAGAACGACGAGAGGCCCGGTCGCCCGGGCCTCTCGGGGGTTCCACGATGGTCCGGGGGGTTAGCCCTTGCCGCCCTTCCCCTTGCCCTTGCCGGGCTTGTCGGCGGACTGATCCTGCTTCTTCTCGGCCTTCTTCTGCTCGGCCTTGGCCTTCGCAGCCTCGGCCTTGGCCTTTGCAGCCTTGGCCTTCGCGGCCTCGGCCTTGGCGGCCTTGATCTTCGCGGCCTTCGCCTTCTTCGCCTTCGCGGCGGCGCTCGCGCAGGTGCCGAGCGTGTCGCCGTGGCGCTGGTGGGCGGCCCAGGCGTTCTTGCTGATGCTGATCGTGTTCTTGCCCTTGTGGCAGATCGTCACCTTCTTGCCGTAGGCACCCTGGGCGGCGGTGATCACGTTCTGCGCGTGACCCACACCTCCGAGCGCCGCAGCAGCGACGAGCATGCAGGCGACCATGACAGCGGCGGCTGCGATGCGCGGAGTCCTCTTCGGTTTCAACTGAGCTCCCTTCAACAAGGTACGAGTGATCCTCCCTCTTGCGATATGGACGCGCGGAGTGCCCAACCCCTGCGCGGCCACTCGTTAAGGTTTTGTACGGACGTCTCGGACCTCGGGGCTGAGCGGGTTCAGCTCGGCTGCGCGGTCGAGCGCTCGCTCCCTCGCGGCGCCGCTGCTCGCGAGTGCGAGATCGAACCAGGCGCTCCAGCTCTGCGGGTTCCGGTCGAGGGCCCGTGAGAGGCTCCGGCGCGCGTCGGCCGGCCGATCGAGCCCGAGCTCCGCTTCCCCGCGCAGCTGCCACGCCTCCTCCGACCAGGGGGCCCAGGTGACGGCGCGTCGCGCCTCCTCGAGCCCGCGGGCGGGGTCTCCGGATTCCGTCGCGGCGACGCTCGCTGCTGCCGCGCGATTGCCCACGTGGACGACCAGCGCGGCCACGGCGAGCGGCGCCAGCAGTGCGAGCGCGACCCAGCGGCGCCGCCCCAGCAGCCATGGAGGTTCGTCCGTCCCCTGCGACAGGATCGTCGTCGCACACACGATCGCGGCGATCGTGACCACCGGCATCTCCCAGTCCCAGTCGACGGCGGCGTGCGCGAGGTAGGCGACGAGGGCGCCGCAGGCCGCGGGGACGTACCGTCGGCCGCGGGCTGCCCGCAGCGCCAGGAACGGCAGCGCAAACGTGCCGAGCAGGAGCAGGAGGCCGACGGGACCCAGCTCGGCGAGCGTCTCGAGGTAGAGGTTGTGCGCGTCGCGGGCGTGGAAGGCCACCGAACGCTCCCGGAACCAGGCCTGCTCGAAGCCTCCGGCGCCGGCGCCGAGCAGCGGCTCCTCTCGCACCATCGTCCAGGCGACGTGCCAGTAGTCGCCGCGGCCGTTGCCGGAGGCGCTGAGCAGGCGCCGCTGCAAGTCGCCGTCGCTCGTGGGAGGCGGCTCGTCGAACGAGTCGGAGACGCGCTTTGCGACGTCCACGGGACCGCCGGCGGCGGCCAGCGCCCCAACGAGGCCGACGGCGGCGACGGCCAGCGCGCCGGCGACGAGGACGGTGGCCGCGCGCGCGGGGAGGCGCAGACGACGCTCCGCCGCGTGCAGAGCGGCCGCCGCCGCCGCTGCGACGAGCGCGAGCACGACGAGGATCCAGGCCAGCTCACGCCCTTCTCGCTGCGCGGTCGTCAGCGAGTCACCCGCGGAGGTGAGTGCGTGGTAGCGGGAGGCCAGGAGGACGCCGAGCGCGGCGGGAAGGCCGACGACGAGTCCGGCCGCCAACTGCCGGGCGCGGTGCGCGTCGAGCGCGAATTGCGCGAAGGCGCCGAGGACGAGCGCGGCGAGCGCTCCCCGGCTGAAGGTGAAGTAGAGCGTCGGCAGCAGGACGACGAGCGAGACGGCGGCGAGCACCCGCACGGGCAGGTGGTCGTTGTGGGCCGCGAAACCGAGCGCGAGCAGGATCGCGATGCCGGCGAGCAGGCCGAGCGTGTTCCAGTACCCGACCGGCTCGGCCAGCTGGTAGCCGCTCGACGGGTCGTAGGCGCCGCCGACTCGACCGGGGAAGAGCCGGGTGGCGAGCGCGTAGCTCGACACGACGACGGCGCCGCCGACCACGCCGGCGAGGAGCGCCGCCTGCGCGTGCCGGAACGAGAGCAGCGCGACCGCAGCCGCGGCCGCCGAGAGGTAGAGGAGCCCGCGCTCGGCCTCGAGCACCGGCGCCGTCGCACCGGGGGCCCAGCGGATCGACACCGCCGCCCAGACCACGAGCCCCGCGAGCCCGCCGAGGAAGAGGAGCTCGAGCCGGCCGGGGCGGGCAAGGTCGGCCACGAGCACGGCCGTCGCGAGCACGAGCACGAACCCGAGCGTCGCCAGTCCCCAGTCGCTCGCGAAGTAGCCGCCGTCCGCCGAGCCGAGCCCGGCCACGGCGGCGAAGGCGGTCAGGAACGGCGCCGCCGAGCGTGCCGTCGCGGAGAAGAGCCGGTCGTCCGTGCGCGGAACTCTAGGCGGCGAGTCGGGCGTCGAGCTGCCCGGACTTCTCCAGCCGCCAGAGCTCCGTGTAGCCGCCGATGGGCGTGCCGTCGATCACGATCTGCGGCACCGTCCAGCCGCCCGTCAGCTCCTGCAGCTTGCGGCGGAACTCCGGATCGTCGTCGAGGAGGATCTCCTCGTAGGCGAGGCCCTTGCCGTCGAGGAGCGCCTTCGCGCGGACGCAGTAGCCGCACCAGCGCGTCGAGTACATCTGAATCCTGCTCATCGCGCCTACAACGTAGTCGAGACCCGATCGGGTTCCCGTCGGGTAGCCGCTCTAGACTCGGAGGATGGCCCGGACGTACAGGACGGAAGCGGTGGTGCTCCGGTCGTTCCGGCTCGGGGAAGCGGATCGCGTGCTCCACGTCTACACGGCGGACCGCGGTCGGATCGGTGCGGTCGCGAAGGGCGTGCGGCGGACGAAGTCGCGCTTCGGCGCGCGGCTGGAGCCGCTCTCCCACGTCGAGCTGATGCTCCACCAGGGCTCCGGCGAGCTGCAGACGGTCACCGGCGCGGACCTGCGGGCCTCACACCACGAGGCGCGCGAGGATCCCTACCGGCTCGCGGTCGGGTTGATCGGGGCGGAGGCGATGCTGAAGCTGTTCACGGAGCAGGAGGCGAACGAGCGGGCCTTCACGGCGCTGACGCGCTTCCTCGACCGGCTCGACGCGATCCCGTCGGTCGGCTCGCGGCCTGCCGTCGACCCGCTCGTGCTCTCGTTCCAGCTGAAGCTGCTCTGGCTCTCGGGCTACATGCCGCACCTCGACAGCTGCGTCGAGTGCGGGCTGACCGAGGAGCTCGTCGGCTATCTCCCGTCCGCGGGTGGGGCCGTCTGCCGTGACTGCGGCAGCGGTGCGATCGCACTCTCGCCGGACGGCCTGCGCGGGATCCGGACGCTCGTGGCGACGCCGCTGGCGGACGCGCACGACGCCCACCTCTCCGACCGCGGCGCCCGCGAGGCGCTCGCGCTCGTCACCGCCAGCTACGAGCATCACGGCGGCTTCCGCCTGCGGACGCTCGCCTAGGGCTGGATGATCCAGGCCGTGACGCGGCCCTCGTCCGAGTCCAGCTCGATGCTGCCGTCGCGCAGCTTGCGCTGGGTCTCGATCTCCATCCGGGCGCGGAACGTCCAGCCGACGCGGTCGCGTGGGATCGCCCAGGTGCAGATCAGCACGGTCGGAATGGCGTGGGCCGGAACGCGGCTGACCCGGCCGGGGACGTCGCGGCCGAGCACCGTGCCGGGGCAGTTGGCGTCGACGGCGACGAGGCCGCGCCGTGCCGCCGTCGGTACGACGAACACGTAGCCGACGAACGGCTTGCCGGCGTGCGGATCGGCGCGGGAGGCGACGGTCAGCGTGCTGGCCGGCTGAGCCGACGGCTCGGCGGCGGCGGCAGAGGCGCCGAGGAGGAGGGCGAGCGCCGCGACGGGAACTCCGAATCGCCGGGTCATGTCGCCGGATTTCGGCGACGGCCGTCCGAGACCTTCAGTCGCTCTTGGGCGTCCTCCAGTCGGCCGCGAGCAGCTCGGAGATTCGCTGCCGGACGCCGCCGATCGCCACGCGCTCCTGCTCGAGCGAGTCGCGGTCCCGCACCGTGACCGTGTCGTCCTTCAGCGTCTGCTCGTCGATCGTCAGCCCGTACGGCGTCCCGATCTCGTCCTGGCGCCGGTACCGGCGCCCGATCGCGCCGTTGTCGTCGTACTCGACGCTGAAGTGCCGGCGCAGCTCCTCGTAGAGCCGGCGCGCCTTCTCGACCATCCCGCTGTCCTTCCCGATCAGCGGCAGCACCGCCGCCTTCACCGGCGCCAGCTGTGGGTGCAGGCGGAGCACCGTGCGCTCACGCTCGCCGACGACCTCCTCGTCGTAGGCGTCGATCAGGAACGTCAGCATCGAGCGGTTCAGTCCGAGCGCAGGCTCGATCACGTGTGGAACGAAGCGCTCGCCGGTGCCTGCGTCCACCCATTCGAGCTTCGTCCCCGAGGCTTCGGTGTGCTGGGTCAGGTCGAAGGCACCGCGGTTCGCCACCCCTTCGAGCTCCGACCAGCCGATCGGGTACAGGTACTCGATGTCGCTCGTGCCGCTCGAGTAGTGCGAGAGCTCGTCGGCCTCGTGCGGGCGCACGCGCAGGCGGCTCTGGCGGACGCCGTAGCGCAGATGCCAGTTCAGGCGCTCCTGGACCCAGTAGCGGTACCACTCGTCCGCGTCGGCCGGCGGCACGAAGTACTCCATCTCCATCTGCTCGAACTCGAGCGTCCGGAAGATGAAGTTGCCCGGCGTGATCTCGTTCCGGAACGACTTGCCGACCTGGGCGATCCCGAACGGCGGCTTGCGGCGCGCGATCTGGGCGACGTTCTTGAAGTTGATGAAGATCCCCTGGGCCGTCTCGGGGCGGAGGTAGACGTCGACGCCGGACTCCTCCATCGCGCCGACGCGCGTCTGGAACATGAGGTTGAAGCTGCGCGCCTCGGTCAGGTCGCAGTCGGGCGTCTCGCCCGGCTTCTTGCTCGGCTTGCGCCCGCACGACTCCTGGTCGAGGTGATCGGCGCGGAAGCGCTTCTTGCACGTGCGGCAGTCGATCAGCGGATCCGTGAAGCCGCCGACGTGGCCGGACGCCTTCCAGACGTCGGGGTGGAGGATGATCGACGAGTCGAGCGCGACGATGTCGTCCCGCTCGCGCACCATCGCCTCGAGCCAGCGCGCCTTGACGTTGTCCTTCAGCAGCACGCCGTAGTGGCCGTAGTCGTACGAGCTGCCGAGGCCGCCGTAGATCTCCGACGACGGGAAGACGAACCCGCGCCGCTTGGAGAGTGAGACGATCTTGTCCATCGTGACGGCGTCCGTGCTCATGAGTCCGCAGAGGCTACCCGGATGACCCCCGCGGTCGTCGCGGCCGAGCGGGCCGGAATCGTGTTCACGCTGCACGAGTACGAGCACGACCCGAAGGCGGAGTCGTACGGGCTCGAGGCGGCGGAGAAGACCGGCGTCGACCCCGCCCGCGTCTTCAAGACGCTGGTCGTCGCCCAGGACGGGAAGCTGTCGGTGGCGATCGTCCCCGTCGTCTCGCAGCTCGACCTCCGTGCGCTCGGCAAGCGCGCCGCGCTGGCGGAGCGCTCTGCCGCGGAGCGGGCGACCGGGTACGTGCTCGGCGGGATCAGCCCGCTCGGGCAGCGGAAGCGGCTGCCGACCCTGCTCGACGAGTCGGCGCTCGACTACCCGACGATCTACGTCAGCGCCGGCCGCCGTGGGCTCGAGATCGAGCTCGCCCCGGCCGACCTCGTCCGGCTCACGGACGCACGGGTGGCGGCGGTAGCCTCCGGCGCGTGATGCCGCCGCGCCAGCCCGTCGAGCTCCACATCGTCTCCGACTCGACCGGAGAGACTGCAGCGCGCCTCGTCGCCGCGCTCGAGGCGCAGTTCCCGGAGCAGCCGTTCGAGGAGATCCGGCATCCGCAGATCCAGACGCTCGACGACCTGCAGCTGGCGGTCAGCCGTGCGAAGGGGCGGCCGGCGGTGATGGTGTACACCCTCGTCGACCGCGAGATGCGTGAGAGCATGCGCTCGCTCTGCCGCAGCGCACGCCTGCACTACTGCGACCTGCTCGGGCACCCGATCGAGTCGATCGCGAAGGTCTCGGGGATGGCGGCGCGGATGACGCCGGGGGCGCGGCCGCCACTCAACTCCGCCTACTTCAAGCGGATGGAGGCGATCGAGTTCGCGGTCAAGTTCGACGACGGCGTCGGCAGCGGCCTGCACGAGGCGGACATCGTCCTCGTGGGCGTCTCGCGGACGTCGAAGACGCCACTCTCGATCTACCTCGGCTACCTGGGCCAGAAGGTGGCGAACGTGCCGATCGTGAAAGGGATCACGCCCCCGCCGGAGCTGTTCGAGATCGACCCGCTCACGATCGTCGGGCTGACGATCGACGCCGAGCGGCTGGCCGAGATCCGCTCCACGCGCGTCCGCGGCATGGGCGGCAAGAACCGGCAGTACGCCGAGATGGTCGAGATCTACGACGAGCTCGAGGAGGCGGCCGCGCTCCACCGTCGGCTCGGCTGCCCCGTGATCGACGTGACCGGCCTCTCGATCGAGGAGACCGCGCACCGGGTCGTCCGGCTCGTCGACCGCCGCCGGCAGGAGGCGCATGCCTGACAAGCCACGCGTGCCGTTGTGGCGGTGGGGGCTCTGGTGGACGATCCTCGGCGCCGCCGTCCTCGTCTTCTACGTCCTGCTGACGCCGATCTGGCTCGGCCTCCGCGGCGCCGCCTGGGTCGCGGAGTGGCGCTCCAGGCGGAAGCGGTAGGTTGCGAGGCACCCGTCCCCTTGTCATGCACCCGCCATGGACGAGAGTGTGACTTCGGCACGGGAGCTGAAGCCGTCGTTCCTGGTCGCGGGGTGGCTGCTCGCGGCGCTCTCGATCCTGCTGCCGTTGCTGGCCGTCCCGGCGATCGTCATCGCCGTGCTCGCAATCCAGCGCGACCGTGAGACGCACGGGATCGGGATCATCGTCCTGTCCGTCGTCGCCGCGGTGCTCTTCTTCTATCTCGCGAGCCAGACGCTCGTCCCCGGGGACTAGAGCGACCGCTCGACGCGGCGGAGGGCGGCACCCAGCGACTGGCCGCCGCGGAGGACCGGCTCGAAGAGGTCGCCCTCCTGCTCGACGCGCCGCAGCACCGCAGCCATCGTGAACGTGCCCGGGTCGAGCCGCGGCTTCAGCTCGTCCCAGCGGATCGGCGTGGAGACGGGCGCGCCCTCCTTCGGCCGGACCGAGTACGCCGACGCGATCGTCTTGCCGGCGCCGTTCTGGTGGTAGTCGATCAGGACGCCGACGCGCTTGCGCTTGAGCCACTCGGTCGTGACGACGCCGGGGTTCTCCTCGGCCAGCCGCTTCGAGACGAGCTCGGCGAACCTGTGCGTCTCCGGGAAGCCGTACCGGCGCGTGATCGGTACGAGCACGTGGATGCCCTCCGAGCCGCTCGTCTTCACGTACGAGCGCAGCTCGAGCTCGTCGAGGGCCGCGCGGACGAGGTGGGCCGCCTTCACGCCGAGCCTGAACTCGCCGTCCGGGGGATCGAGGTCGAAGAGGACGAAGTCCGGGCGCTCGGGCTTGTCGACGCGCGAGTACCAGGCGTTCATGTCGACGCAGTTCATCTGCACCATCCACTGCACCGCCTCCGGCGAGTTCAGGAGCGGGAAGTCGACGAGCCGCGAGCCGCCTCCTCGCGGATGGGTCACGAACTGCCGCGTGGGGATCCAGTCCGGCATGCCTTTGGGCGCCTGCTTCTGGAAGTACGCCTCCCCGTAAATGCCGTGCGGCCAGCGTTTCATCGTGAACGGCCGGTCGCGGAGATGGGGGACGAGCACCGGCGCGATGCGTCCGTAGTACTCGAAGAGGTCGCCTTTCGTCACGCCGCTGGCCGGGAAGAGCACCCGGTCGGCGCTCGAGAGCCTCACCTCGCGGCTCACAGGAGCCTCGCCTCCAGCGGCTCCTCCGTCTCGCGGGCGACCCGGTACGCCCGGGCACCGGCCCGCTGGCTCACGATCTCCCGCAGCTCGGTCGCCTCGAAGTGGAGCGCGGCGTCGTCGTCCGCCGCGTAGCCGGACGCGAGCACGCTGTCTCGGACGAGCCGCCTATAGGTCGGGCGCCGCTCGGGCTCGCCGTCGTAGTGAGGGCAGAAGGAGCCGGGCAGGAAGCCGAGCCCGTCGCCGAGCGCGCGCAGCTGCGGCCCGAACGAATCGGTCAGCCCGTCGTCGAACCAACAGATGCCGCCGGCGCTCCAGCCGCCGAGGACGCCACCGCGCTGCCAGACCTCGCGTAGCGCACGGTCGACGCCGTGCACGCGCCAGATCGCGAGCGCGTTCGCGGTGTTGCCGCCGTTGACGTAGACGACGTCGGCTGCCGCGACCCGCGCGGCGGGGTCCTCGGGCATGCCGAAGAGGGTCACGACCTCCGGCTCGCAGTCGCGGGCGCGGAAGGCATCGAGGAAGAGCGCGATCCGCTCGCCGCTGTCGGCGGCGGCGGTGGGGAGGAAGACGACGCGCGGTCGCCGCTTGCCGCTGAGCTCGAGCAGGAGGTCCTCCAGCTTCGAGGTCGGGCTGAGCACGTCGCCGCCGCCGAGCGCAAGGATGTGACCGCTCACGCCGGGAGTATGTCGGCGGCGATGACCGTGCGGCTCACGCGTGTAGATTCCGGGCGCTCATGCGCTACGTCTACGACTTCGACGAGGAATCCGGCGGCGGCCGCGAGTTGCTCGGCGGCAAGGGGATCGGCCTTGCCGAGATGACCGCACTGGGCGTCCCCGTGCCCGCCGGGTTCACGATCACGACCGACGCCTGCCGCGCCTACATGGCCGCCGGCGGCGAGCTCCCGGAGGGCCTCGAGGACGAGATCGCGACGCACATCGCCTCGCTCGAGGGCAAGGCCGGCAAGCGCTTCGGCGACCCCGACGACCCGCTGCTCGTCTCGGTCCGCTCGGGCGCGGCGGTCTCGATGCCGGGGATGATGGACACGATCCTGAACCTCGGCCTCAACGACGAGGCCGTCGCGGGGCTCGCGAAGACGACCGGGAACGACCGCTTCGCCCGCGACTCCTACCGCCGGCTGATCCAGATGTACGGCGAGGTCGTCGACGGCGTCGAGGGGCACCGCTTCGAGCAGACCCTCACCGACCTGAAGGCGGCGCGCGGCGCGAAGCAGGACGTCGAGCTCTCGGCGGACGACCTCGGCGAGCTGATCGAGACCTTCAAGCGGATCTACGCCGAGGAGACCGGCGCCGCGTTCCCGCAGGACGCGCGGGCGCAGCTCGAGAAGGCCGTCCGCGCCGTCTTCGACTCCTGGGAGTCGCCGCGGGCGCAGGTCTACAGGCGCACCTACGAGATCCCCGACGACCTCGGCACGGCCGTCAACGTCGTCCAGATGGTCTTCGGCAACAAGGGCGACGGCTCCGGCACCGGTGTCTGCTTCACGCGCGATCCCTCCACCGGGGAGAGCGGCCTCTACGGCGAGTTCCTCCAGAACGCGCAGGGCGAGGACGTCGTCGCCGGGATCCGGACACCGGAGCCGATCGAGCGGATGGGCGAGCTGCTCCCGGAGGCCTACGCGCAGCTGCTGGAGACGATCGCGCGGCTCGAGTCCCACTACCGCGACATGCAGGACATCGAGTTCACCGTCGAGGAGGGGACGCTCTTCCTGCTCCAGACGCGGACGGCGAAGCGGACGGCCGCCGCGGCGCTGCGGGCGGCCGTGGAGATGGTCGCCGAGGGGCTGATCTCGAAGGAGGAGGCGGTCGCGCGCATCGACCCCGCGCAGCTCGACCAGCTCCTGCATCCGATGATCGACCCGAGCGCCGACGTCGAGGTCGTCGCCAAGGGCCTCAACGCCTCGCCGGGAGCTGCTTCCGGCGCGATCGTCTTCGACGCCGACACGGCGGAGGAGCGCGGCAAGGCGGGGGAGAGCGTGATCCTCGTCCGCTGGGAGACGACGCCGGACGACTTCCACGGGATGGTGCAGGCGGCGGGGATCCTGACCGCTCACGGCGGCCTCACCTCCCACGCGGCCGTCGTCGCGCGCGGGATGGGAACGCCGTGCGTCACCGGCTGCGAGGCGCTCCACGTCGACGTCCGGGCGAAGACGGCGCGCCTCCCCGGCCACGAGCTGCACGAGGGCGACACGATCACGATCGACGGCGGCACCGGCGAGGTGATCGTCGGCCCGGTCCCGCTCGTGCCGCCGCAGATCAACGACGACTTCTCGGCCATCCTCGAGTGGGCTGACGAGATCCGGCGGCTGAAGGTGCGCACCAACGCCGACACGCCGGAGGACGCGGCCAAGGCGCGCGAGTTCGGCGCGGAGGGCATCGGCCTCTGCCGGACGGAGCACATGTTCGCCGAGGCGGAGCGGCTGCAGCTGATGCGCGAGATGATCCTGGCCGCGGACGAGGACGGCCGCCGAGCCGCGCTCGAGCGCCTGCTCCCGATCCAGCAGGGCGACTTCGAGGGGATCTTCGAGGCGATGGCGGGGCTGCCGGTCACGATCCGGTTGCTCGACTGGCCACTGCACGAGTTCCTGCCGGCGCTCGAGGAGGAGCAGGACGAGCGCATGCGCGAGCGGATCCGGGCGCTGCACGAGTCGAACCCGATGCTCGGCTGGCGTGCCTGCCGGCTCGGGCTCTTCTTCCCCGAGATCTACGAGATGCAGGTGCGCGCGATCGTGCGGGCGGCGATCGCCGTGCGGGAGCGCGGGGGAGACGCGCCGCTCGTCGAGATCATGCATCCGCTCGTCGGCTTCGGCGAGGAGCTGAAGCGGCTGCGCGAGCTGACCGTTCGCGTCGCGAGCGAGGAGGGCGACCTCGACTACCTCGTCGGCACGATGATCGAGCTGCCGCGCGCGTGCATCCGGGCGGACGAGATCGCCGAGCACGCCGACTTCTTCTCCTTCGGCACGAACGACCTGACCCAGACCGCGCTCGGGATCTCCCGCGACGACGGCGGCCGCTTCCTTGCGCACTACCTCGAGAACGGCATCCTCGAGCGCGACCCGTTCGAGACGATCGACCAGGACGGCGTCGGCGACCTGATGGAGATCGCGGTCGAGCGCGGCCGGCGCACCCGCGAGGAGATCAAGCTCGGCATCTGCGGCGAGCACGGCGGCGAGCCGAAGTCGGTCGCCTTCTGCCACCGGCTCGGGCTCGACTACGTCAGCTGCAGCCCGTACCGCGTCCCGCTGGCCCGTCTCGCGGCCGCCCAGGCCGCTCTCGCCGAGCAGGGCACGGTCGCCGTCGCCATCGGCGGCTAGCTCCTCGGCAGCTCGCGCTCGAGGTTCTCGACGGTGCGCCGCAGCGCGCCTGCGACGCCGCGCCGGAGCAACAACCTGTCGACCACGAGGCCGCGCGGGCCGGGACGCGGCTCGTACTCGACGACGAGGCGGTACTCGAACCCGTCGCCGCCGGCGGCGAAGTGACGCTCGTGGCGCGCCTCCGGCAGCCCTTGCTGCACGCTCCGGTACGCGACCAGCCGGTAGGGCGCGAGCTCCTCGAGCGTCAGCACCAGCTCGACCTCGCGTCCGAGCAGCCGGATCGCCAGGGTGGCGGTGTCTCCAGGCGCCGCCCAGCGCGAGCCGGGCTCGATGCGGAGGAGCCCGGGCCAGTACGCGGGCCAGTTGTCGATGTCGGTGATGTAGTCGAACCCGGTTTGCAGCGGGGTTGCGAAGCGGTGGGTGAGCTCGACCCGGGTCACGACTAGGTGTAGCCGCGCACCTTCCAGTACGCGACCGCGACGCTGAGGACGCCGACGGCGGCGAGACTCGCTATCGAGACGATGTCGATCCGGCTGTACGCCGCGTTCCCCTTGCCGAATCGGGAGAGGGCGAGGATGCACAGCGCGCCGCCCGCGAGGCCGCCGAGATGACCGCCG
This sequence comes from uncultured Gaiellaceae bacterium, assembly GCA_963827015.1. Taxonomy (GTDB): domain Bacteria; phylum Actinomycetota; class Thermoleophilia; order Gaiellales; family Gaiellaceae; genus Gaiellasilicea. The sequence continues at coordinate 629,106 of CAWGZI010000010.1, forward strand.
ATCGAGATACCGGGTCTGAAGGTGAACACGACGCCGAGCACGAGGAGAGCGATGGCGCTGCCGCCGAGGACGAGAGCACCCTGTCGCTCGAGCACGAACGCGGCGCCGAGGATCCCGAAGATCGCGCCCGACGCGCCGACAGTCACGGCGTTCGGATCCAGGATCAGGGCCCCGGCCGAGCCGGCGAGGCCGGAGACGAGGTAGAGGAGCAGGTAGCGGAACGGGCCGAGCCAGTCCTCGAGCGGGCGGCCGATCCACCAGAGCCCGAGCATGTTCATCCCGAGGTGGATTGGGCCGTAGTGCAGGAACGCGGCCGTGAGGAGGCGGTACCACTCGCCCTCGCCGAGCCCGACGAGATTGCCGTTGGAGTCGATCCCCTGGATGAAGAGGGCGCAGTGCTCGTAGATCCAGCCGCCGTTCGCGTTCAACGGCGCGTTCCCGGCGAGCTGGAGGAGGTAGACGCCGACGTTGATCGCGATCAGGGTCGTCGTCACGATCCCCGGCTTGCTCGACGAGCGGCGCTGGACGCTCTGGACGACCTTGGCCGCGCCCTTCGGCTTGCCCGAGTGGTCGGGGCAGCGGATGCCGACGGGGCCGAAGGTCATGCAGTCGGGGCAGATCCCGCGCCCGCATTCGGAGCAGGAGACGCCCGTTTCGCGGTCCGGGTGCCGGTAACACCTGAGCATCTCCGTCATCGCGATTAGCGTACCCACGTGCCGATCGGCCGCCGCCCGACGTAGTCTCCGCGTCATGACGGAGACGGAGGAGCTCGGCCGGGGCGGGCGGCTGCAAGGGCGTGCTGCCGGCGAGCTGGTGGCGGCCGCCTACGCTGCAGAGAGTGCCCACGGCCCGCGGCTCGCCCACGGCATGTCGCTGGCGGATCTCGCGCACGCGGTCGCCCTGATCGAGGGCGGCGATCTGGCCGGCGAGGACGCGCGCGCACTCGTCCGAGGGCTGCTCGAGCTGCACGCGATCCCCAGTCGCGAATTCCCCTGGGACCCCTCGCTCGGAGACGCCTTCAACGCTCGCGAGGCCGAGCTCGAGCGGCGCGTGGGACCTGCGGCGGCCGGGTGGCTCAGCGCGGGGCGCCCGCGCCGCGAGGCCTTCCGCGTCGGCTTGCGCCTGACCGCGCGGAGCGCTGCTCGGGAGCTGCACGAGGGGCTCACGCAGCAAGCCGCGGCCCTGCTGCGACACGCCCGGGCGACGCGTGACGCGCTCGCGACCGACTACACCTACCTGCAGCCGGCCCAGCCCACCACTGTCGGACACCTGCTCCTGGCGTACGCCTATCCGGCCTTGCGGGACGCCGATCGCGTGCGCACGTCGCACGCAGCGCTCGGACCCAGCGTGGCCGGGGCGGGTGGCAGCGCCGGCTCGCGCTGGGCGCTCGACCGGACGCGTCTCGCCGAGCTGCTGGGCTGCGACGGGCTGATCGAGCACGCCAAGGACGCAGCCTGGCAGGCCGATGTCTACGTCGAGCTCCTCGCGACCCTCGCGATCGCTGCCACGCACCAGAGCCAGCTCGGCCAGGACTTCGAGATCTACGCGAGCCAGGAGTTCGGGCTCGTGGAGCTCGGCGACGCGCACAGCCGCGCGAGCGCACTGATGCCGCAGAAGAAGAACCCGTATGCCCTCGCCGCGATCCGCACACAGGCGGGCCAGGCTGCCGGCGACCTGGCTGCTGCCCTCGCGACGCTCCACACCGGCTCGGCGCGCACGGATCACTTCCATCTCCTCAACGGGACCGTCCCACGGGCGCTGGAGGAGGCGGTCGCAATCGCGCGGCTCACCGCATCCGTGCTCGACGGGATCGAGCTCCGGCCGGCTCGCTTCGAGCAGATCGCACGCGAGAGCTTCGTCACCGCGGCCGACGTGGCGGACGTCCTCGCTCTCGAAGGCGGCCTCGACTACCGCAGCGCGCACAAGGTGGTCGGACGGGCCGTGCGCGAGCTCGTCGAGGCGGGGGAGCCACCGTCGGCGCTGACGCCGGCGCGCCTGTCCGCGGCTGCCGAGGCCGCCATCGGGGCGCCGGTCGAGCTCGACGAGGCGACGTTGCGCGCCGCGCTCGACCCTGCCGCGTGCGCGGCCGCCCGCCTGCAGACCGGCTCCTCGTCGGCCTCGGCCATGGACGCGATGCTCGCGGGGCTCGACGAGACCCTGAAAGCGCACGCGTCGTGGGGGGAGGCCGCGCGGGAGCGCGAGGCCGCTGCCGAGGAAGCGCTGCTGGCGCGCGCCCGCGAGCTGGTGCAGCCGTAGAGCTGCGTCAGCTCAGCCGGTAGCCGCGGACGTAGTCGACGACGAACTCCTTCGGATAGCGACCGGGGTCGGGGTCCGGCTCGAACTCATAGACGTTGAGCATCAGCTGCATCGGATAGTCCGGCGACTGGTCGACCGTCCTCACCGGCTCACCGTCGACGAGGAACGTGATCCCGGCCGGCGTCCACTCGGCCGCGTAGACGTGGAACCTCCGAGCGTCGATCGCCACGCGCACCTTGGCGAAGTCGTCGACGAGGCTCGGGTCGCCGAACGGGTGCACGCCCATCCCGACGAGCGCCTCGTCGGGCCCGACCTCGCTGCCGAAGATCTCGCAGACGCAGATCTCGCCCGAGCGCGTCGGCTCGTCCTCGAAGCCGATCAGCCACAGCGCGACCATGGCGCTCGGGTCGTCGAGCGCCTTCGCCCGCACTTCGATCCGCCCGTAGAGCGGGGTGTAGAGCCGAACGTCCTCCTGCTCCTCGGTCACGACCGCGTCCGGGTGGAAGCGGTGCTGGCCGATGCCGCTGCCGAGCGGACCGGCGAAGCAGCCCGTCTGGAGCGAGGAGACGCGGACGGCGCCGTCGAGCTCCGGGCACCACGGCTCCTGGTCGGCGTCGATCCGGAGCTGGAGGCCACCGTCGCGGAGCTCGTAGCGGGCGGCTGAGCGCTCGCGGCTGCTCCACTGCGGCAGGTAGTGGGGCAGCCAGTGGCTGCGGTCGAGCTCCTCACCCGAGAAGGTGTCCTCGAACTCGAGCTCGTACGGCGGCATCCGGCGAGTCTTGCAGGCATTTGACAGGAACACCTGTTCGGGTGTAGAACATACGTTCCCATGATCGCCTGCCTCATCGTCCCCGGGTTCGAGCTGCGTGCAGCGCTGCGGGACAAGCCGGGGCTGGCGCTCGTCCCGGCGGCGCTCTCGCCGCTGCCGGGCACGGAGCCGCTGATCGGCCCCGTCACCGCCGCCGCGGAGCTCGCCGGCGTGCAGCCGGGGATGCGGATGGGCGAGGCGCTCGCGATGTGCCCGCAGCTCGTCCTCGTCGAGCAGGATCCGGCGGCGGTCGAGCGCGAGTGGGAGGGGGTGCTGCGGCGGCTCGAGGACTCGGGCTTCGCGGTCGACCCCGAGCAGCCGGGACGCGTCTACTTCGAGACGAAGGGCGTCGAGCGGCTGTACGGAGGCCTGGAGGCGGCGCTCGAGCGGGCGCTCGCCTCCGTCGGAGCTGCCTGGGATCCACGCGCGGGCGCAGCGCAGCGCCGGTTCGCCGCCCTCGCGGCGGCGAGCGTCGCGCGTCCCGGGCAGGCACTCGTCGTGTCGGCCGGCAAGGAGGAGGGCTTTCTGGCACCGCTGCCGCTCTCGCTCCTGCCGCTCCCGGCCGACCGGTACGCGGAGCTGGAGGGTCTGGGGGTGCGCCGCTTGGGGGAGCTGGCCGCCCTGCCCGGGGGAGCTGTCGCGGAACGGCTCGGCCGGGAAGGCCGGCAGGCGTGGGGGCTCGCACGCGGCGGCGCGAGCAGCCGCGTGCGAGGTCGACGCCCGGCGGCGGAGCTCGTCGAGGCGCTCGAGTTCCCGGAGGCGATCGGGAACGAGCTGACGCTCCGCCGCGCCTTCGGCTCGCTGCTCGACCGGCTGCTCGCGCGGCCGGAGCGGGCGGGGCGGCCGTTCCGCAAGGTCGCGCTCTCGGCGCGGGTCGTCGGCGGCGGCTCCTGGCGCCGAACGATGACGCTGCGCGAGCCGACGGCCGACCGGGCACGCCTCCGCGCCGCGCTCGGCCCGAAGCTGCTCGAGATCCCCGCCCCGGTCGTCGAGCTGCGGCTGGAGGCGGTCGAGCTCTCCGAGTCGGTCGGTCAGCAGCTCGAGCTCGTCAAGCCCGTCGGCGACGAGGTGCAGGCCCGTCTGAGCGACGGCCTGCGCCAGGTGCGCGCCTCGACGGGATCAGGCTCGGTCGTCGCCGTCGTGGAGGTCGCCCCGTGGTCACGGATTCCGGAAACCCGGGCGCTGTTCGTTCCCCGGGACGAGTAGCTGTCCCTTTCGGACCTGTCGGGGCCAGGGCCCCACATGTCCGTTTCGCCCCTCCGTCTTCTGCCTCTGAGCAGCGGAAACGCCCACACACGACATGTCCGCGCGGGACATGATGGGTCCTGGCCCCGACATGGCCGCTGCGGCCACGTCCTCCAGGAGCGCAGCGGGACGGATCAACGCGCCGCGGCCGGCGCTGGTGGAGGCCAGCCCCGTCGGCGTGCCGCTGCGCGTGAACCGGGAGGGCGTCGCGCTCGTGCGCGAGGAGTGGCGCGTGGTCGACCGCTGGTGGACCGAGGAGCCGCTCGACCGCCGCTACTTCGACCTCGTGCTGGAGTCGGGCCGGAACGCGTGCGTCTTCCGCGACGAGGAAGCGGGCTGCTGGTTCAGCCAGCGGGCCTGAGCGCGTGCGCGGCGAACGACTCCCACTCGTCCGCGTGCTCGGCCGGCACGACGACCCATTCCTTGAAGGGGCGCCCGTTGCCGCCGGGATCGAAGAGGTGCGCGCCGTCGAGCGCGAGCGCCCGCGCGTGCGTCTCCGCGTCGGGCAGCTTGAAGACCATCGCTCCGCGCGTGAACCCCGCGACCATCTTCCCGCCCCGCTTCACGCACGGCATGCCCATCATCTGCGACGGCTCGACGTCGTCGTTCCTGGCGCAGAGGTCGTCGACGAGGTCGTCGTACCGCTCCCGCGCGTCCATGCGGCGAGCTTAGCGCGAGGCGACGCGCGCGACGGTCGGCGGAGAGGGCTGCTCCGCCGTCGCAAGCGCGTGCACGAAGAGCGCGGTCGTCACCAGGGTGATCGAGGTCATGACGGTGGCGAGCAGGCGCATACGGGGGTGCAACGCGGAACCCGCGATCGCAGGTGCGGCCTAGGCCTGGATCTCGAGGAAGCGGCCGTCCCCGAGCGCGTAGAGGCACGTCAGCCGCCCCGACGGCGACGCCCGCCGCTCGGCCAGCACCTCGATCCGGATCTCGTCGCGGTCGACGAGCACGCCGCTGCTTCCGGGCGGAGCGACGATCGCTTCCGTCAAGGGCAGTCCCCCGTCCGCCGGCGGTTCCAACTGGTCGAAGTCGGGGTTGCGACCGCGCAGGAAGTCGGCGAACCCGGCACTCGGAGCGTGGAGGTTCAGGTAGCGCAACTCGCTGTCGCCCGCGTTGCGGAAGCCGTGGACGAAGAACGGAGGCGCGAACGCGAGCGTGCCCTCCGGCAGGACGTGCTCCTCCGCCTCCGGCCCTGCGAAGAACCCCAGCTCGCCGGCGAGGACGAAGAACAGGTCGGAGTGGGTGCGGTGGATGTGCGGGGACGCGCCGTCGCGGCGAGGCCCGAAGCGGGTCCACGTCACACAGAGCTCGTCCCGGTCGCAGAGGATCTCGACCCGCCGGTCCGGGACGTCGCCCACGACCTCGCCGCCCCCGGGCGCTAGGACGATCGGGTGGCCTACGTCGAGCTCCACTGCCATTCAGCCTATTCGTTCCTCGACGGCGCGTCACATCCGGAGGAGCTGGCGCTGCGCGCCGCCGAGCTCGGCTACGAGGCGATCGCGCTCACCGACCACGACGGCGTCTACGGCTCGCTCGAGCTGGCGCACGCGGCGAAGCTCGTCGGCGTCCGCGCGATCACCGGTGCCGAGATCACGCTGCACGGCGGGGCGCACGTGACCGTCCTCGTCGAGTCGTCGCGGGGCTACGCGAACCTCTGCCGGCTCCTCACCGCGGCGCACGCGCACACGCGGCCGAAGGAAGGCGAGTTGCTGCCGCCGGCGCTCGACCCGGCGCTGCTGGCGGAGCTGAACGACGGGCTCGTCTGCCTCTCCGGCTGCGCGCGCGACGGGCTCGGCCTGCGCGACCCGAACGCAGCCGTCGAGCTCGCCCGCGCGTTCGGGCCGGAGCGCTTCTACGTCGAGCTGCAGCGGCCGTTCGAGCGCGGCGACGCACGCCGCAACGCGCTCCTGCGCGACCTGGCGGCGCATGCGGGCGTCCGGACGCTCGTCACCGGCAACGTCCACGCGCACCACCCGGGACGGACCGCGCTCCAGGACGTGCTCGTCGCGATCCGCCACAACACCTCGCTCGAGGCGAGCGAGCGCGAGCGCCGCGGCAATCGCGAGAGCATCCTCCGCGCGCCCGCCGAGTTGCTCGAGCTCTTCCCCGACGACCGCGACGCCGTGCTGCGAACGGCCGAGGTCGCGGCGCGGCTCGAGTTCGACCTGACCGCCGAGCTCGGCTACCGCTACCCCGATTTCTCCGACGGCGACGTGCCGGCGATCACGCAGCTCGCGCAGGTGTGCGAGGACGCGTTCGCCGAGCGCTACCCGCCGAGCAACAGGCTGTTACTCGGTCAAGCGCGGGCGCGGCTCGAGACGGAGCTGCGCCTGATCGACGAGCTCGGGCTGGCCGGCTTCTTCCTCCTCCACTGGGAGGTGCTGGAGCTGGCGCGCGAGCTCGCGAGTGGGATCCGCGGCCCCGGCTCGCCGCGCCGCTTCCTGCCGCCGGGACGCGGCCGCGGCTCGTCGGTCGGCTCGATCGTCTGCTATCTGACCGGGCTGTCGCACGTCGACCCGGTGGCGCAGAACCTCTCGCTGGGCCGCTTCCTCAACCGCGAGCTGATGTCGGTCCCGGACATCGACCTCGACTTCCCGCGCGACATCCGCGAGCAGCTGATCGTCGGCGTCACCGAGCGCTACGGCCGCGAGCACGCGTCGCTCGTCGCCAGCTTCTCCACCTACCGGGCGCGCGGCGCGATCCGCGACGTCGGCAAGGCACTGGGGCTTCCGTTCGCCGAGCTGGAGCGGCTCGCGCGTGTGTCGGACGGCTGGAACGCGAAGAAGGTGGCCGACGAGCTCGCGCTACTGCCCCAGGCGGAGCGGCGAATGCTCTCGCCGCGCTGGCGAGCCTTCGCCGAGCTGACCCGCGAGATCGCGGGCCTGCCGCGCCACATCTCGCAGCACCCCGGCGGAATGGTGATCTCCAGCAGGCCGCTCGTCGAGCTCGTCCCGGTGCAGCCCGCGGCGATGACCGGGCGTCAGCTCTGCCAGTGGGACAAGGACTCCTGCTCCGACGCCGGCTTCCTCAAGATCGACCTGCTCGGGCTCGGGATGCTCTCGGCGGTCGAGGACTGCGTCGAGCAGATCGCCGAGGTCTACGGCGAGCCGGTCGATCTCTCGCGGATCCCGCTCGACGACGCCGACGTCTTCGCGGACATCCAGCGGGCGGACACGATCGGCGACTTCCAGATCGAGAGCCGCGCGCAGATGCAGAGCCTGCTGCGGACGAAGCCCGAGAACATCGACGACCTGACCGTGCAGGTGGCGCTGGTGCGCCCTGGGCCGATCCAGGGCAAGGCCGTGCACCCGTACATCGACGCTCGAGAACGGCTGCGGGTCGATCCGACGTACGTGCCGCCGGTCGACCACGAGCTGCTGCGCGAGCCGCTCCGCGACACGCACGGCGTCGTCGTCTTCCAGGACCAGGTGCTCGAGGTGGCGATGGCGCTCGCCGGCTTCACGATCGGCGAGGCCGAGGGGCTGCGGCGGGCGATGAGCAGGAAGCGGAGCGAGGAGGCGATCGAGGCGTTCCGGCAGCGGTTCGTCGAGGGCGCGGCGCGGAACGGCGTCGGCGCGGAGGCGGCGGACATCGTCTACGACAAGCTCGCCGCCTTCTCCGGCTTCGGCTTCCCGAAGTCGCATGCGGCGGCGTTCGGCCTGCTCGCCTACCAGTCCGCCTGGCTGCGGCACCACTATCCGGCCGAGTTCCTCTGCTCGCTCCTGAACGCGCAGCCGATGGGCTTCTACCCGCCTTCGTCGCTCGTCCGGGACGCGCAGCGGCGCGGCGTCGAGGTCCGTCCCCCGGACGTCAACCTCAGCGAGGTGTCCTGCACGTGGGAGGAAAGTGCCGTGCGGCTGGGGCTGAAGTACGTCAAGTCCGTGGGGGAGGACGACGCCGAGGCGATCGTGGCCGAGCGCGCCGTGCGCGGCGAGTTCATCGGCGTCGGCGACCTCGCGCGGAGGCTGCCGCTGGACGCGCGCGAGCTCGAGGCGCTCGTGCGCAGCGGCGCCTGCGACCGCTGGGGCAAGCGGCGCGACCTGCTCTGGGAGCTCGGCCTCGTCACCCGGCCGCAGACAGTGCAGCGCGAGCACAAGCAGCTCTCGCTCGAGCTCGACCCGACTGTCGCGACGCCGGAGCTGCCCGACCTGACCACCTGGGAGCGGATGCTCGCCGACTATTCGACGACCGGCGTCTCGATCGACGTCCACCCGCTGACGCTGCTGCGTCCGCATCTGCCGCCGGAGGTGCTCTCGAGCGACCGGTTGAACGAGGCACCGCACCGCAGCCGGGTCGCCTTCGCCGGGATGGCGGTGGCGCGGCAGCGGCCGGCGACCGCCAGCGGGATCGTGTTCATGCTGCTCGAGGACGAGCTCGGCCAGGTGAACCTGATCGTCTCGCCCGAGCTCTACGAGCGGAATCGGGCGATCGTCCGCGGTGAGCCGCTCCTGCTCGTCCGCGGCCGCTTCGAGCACATCAAGGACAACAGGAACATCGTCGTCGACTCGCTCGAGAGCCTCGGCCCACTCGCCCGCAGCATCGCCGCCAGCGACGTCGGCGCCGCGCTCCCGGCCGCGCACCACTTCGGCCACCGCTGACCGCTCCCGACCTGCCCTCGCCCGCCACGGCCGCGCGGGACCCGTCCGGGGACTGTCCCCGGACACGTCCCGCGGAGACGGTTGTGGAGAAAGAGTTGCGGAATTGGCACGCGTTCACGGCCCGGGGGGACGGGGCAGATTCGGCCCGGATGAGGATCGACGGCTACCTCCCGATCGCCGACTACGCCCTGATCGGTGACGGGCACACCGCGGCGCTCGTCGGCCGAGACGGGTCGATCGACTGGCTCTGCCTGCCGCGCTTCGACTCGCCGCCCGTCTTCGACCGGATCCTGGACGGCGAGCACGGCGGCCGCTTCGAGCTCCAGCCGGTCGAGCCGTTCGAGGCGACGCGGCGTTACCGCGAGCACACGAACGTCCTCGAGACGACCTTCACGACCGCGTCGGGCTCCGTCCGCGTCACCGACGCGATGCTGCTGGACGCCGACCAGCGCGAGCTGATCAGGGTCGTCGAGCCCCGCGAAGGCCGCGTCCGGATGCGCTGGCGCTTCCAGCCGTGCACCGACGTGCGCCTGTCCAGCTGGGATGCGGGGGACGGCGAGCTCGAGCTCGGACCGGCCACGCGGGCGACGTTCGTCGTCGCCGAGTCGCCGCCGACCCGGGAGGACGCGGAGCAGCGGCTCGAGCGGACGTCGGCGTTCTGGATGGACTGGGCCTCGCGCGCGACCTACGAAGGACGCTGGCGCGAGCCGGTGCTGCGCAGCGCGCTCGCTCTGAGGCTGCTCACCTACACGCCGACAGGGGCGATCGTCGCGGCGCCGACGGCATCGCTCCCGGAGCGGATCGGCGGCGACCGGAACTGGGACTACCGCTTCAGCTGGCTTCGCGACGGGATCTACACGATGCGGGCGCTGCTCTCGCTCGGCTATCGCGAGGAGGCGGAGAGCTTCTTCCGGTGGCAGCTGGAGGCGATCGAGCCGGACGTGCCCGAGCTGAAGCCGCTCTACCGCGTCGACGGCGACTCCGACGTCGACGAGCGTGAGCTCGACCTCGCCGGCTACCGCGGCTCGCGGCCGGTGCGGATCGGCAACGCCGCCGTCGCGCAATTGCAGCTCGACGTCTACGGCCATCTGCTCGAGAGCGCGTCGCGCCTTCGCGGCGAGACGGGCCTGCTCGAGCCGCGTGCCGGGCGGCTGCTGGCGCAGCTCGCGGACTTCGTCGCGGACGCCTGGCAGCGGCCGGACGCCGGGATCTGGGAGGTGCGCGACGGGCTCTACGACTTCACCCAGTCGAAGGCGATGTGCTGGACGGCTCTCGACCGGGCAGCCGAGCTCGCCGCGGCGGGCGCGTTGCCCGGGAACGGCGCCCGCTGGCGCGAGGAGGCCGACGCGGTCCGCGACTGGATCGAGACCGAGGGATGGAGCGAGGAGCTCGGCAGCTACGTCCGGGCGCCGCAGCTGGGGGACGAGGTCGACGGCTCGCTGCTCTCGCTCCCGCTGTGCGCCTACGCCCGCGCGTCCGACCCGCGCTTCGTCGCCACCGCGGACACGATCCGGCGCGAGCTGGGCGCCGGCGGCCCGCTCCTCTACCGCACGCGCAACGCACGCGAGACCGAGGGAGCCTTCCTGGCGTGCTCGTTCTGGCTCGTGGACGCGCTCGGCCGCGCCGGTCGGGCCGAGGAGGGGCACGAGCTGATGGGCGAGCTCGTCGAGCTGGCGAACGACGTCGGTCTCTACGCCGAGGAGCTGGATCCGCAGACCGGCGAGCAGCTCGGCAACTTCCCGCAGGGGCTCGTCCACCTCGCGCTCGTGAACGCCGCCGTCTCGCTCGAGCGCGGCGACGAGGCCTAGCGGCCCGCGGCAGCGAGGGCGGCGTCGAGCCGCAGCGCCGTGTTGACGAGCCCGATGTGCGAGAAGGCCTGGGGGAAGTTGCCGACGAGCCGTTTCAGCCCCGGGTCGTACTCCTCCGACAGCAACCCGAGGTCGTTCCGCAGCGCCAGCAGCCGCTCGAACATCTCCACCGCCTCGTCGAGGTCGCCGAGCAGGATCAGGTTGTCGACGAACCAGAACGAGCAGAGGAAGAACGCCCCCTCGCCCGGCGGCAGGCCGTCGATCGCCTGCACGTCCTCGTCGTGGCGGTAGCGCTGGACGAAGCCGTCGACGAGCAGCGCCCGCCGCACCGCCTCGAGCGTGCCGCGCACCCGCGGGTCGTCGGGTGGCAGGAAGCCGTAGAGCGGGATCGTCAGCAGGCTGGCGTCGAGCCGCCGGGCGTCGTACGCCTGGATGAACGACCCGAGCTCCTCGTCGTAGCCGCGTTCGCACACCTCGGCGTGGATCTCGTCGCGGACGGCGCGCCAGCGGTCGGTCGGCCCGTCCCGCCCCAGCTCTTCGATCAGGCGCAGGCCGCGGTCGAACGCGACCCAGGCCATCACCTTCGAGTGCGTGAAGTGGCGGCGCGGCCCGCGCACCTCCCAGATCCCCTCGTCCGGCTCGCGCCAGCGGTGCTCGAGGTTGCGGAGCAGGTGGATGCAGAGCGCCCACGCCGAGTCGTCCGGCGGCAGGCCGCGCCTTCGCGCCTGGTAGAGCACGTCGAGCACCTCGCCGTAGACGTCGAGCTGGAACTGCTCGCTCGCTCCGTTCCCGACCCGGACCGGCCGCGAGCCGGCGTAGCCGTCGAGCCAGTCGATCTCCAGCTCCGTCAGGCGTCGCTCCCCCGCCGGCCCGTACATGATCTGGAGGTCGTCGGGATCGCCCGCGACCGCACGAAGGAGCCACGACCGCCAGGCGCCCGCCTCCTCGACGTAGCCGTTCTCGACCAGGGCCGCGAGCGCGAAGGAGGCATCGCGGAGCCAGCAATAGCGGTAGTCCCAGTTCCGCACGCCCCCGACCTGCTCGGGAAGCGACGTCGTCGGCGCTGCGACGAGCCCGCCCGTGGGTGCGTACGTGAGGGCCTTCAGCGTCATCAGCGAGCGAAAGACGGCGTCGGCGTAGCGCCCCTCGTACCCGCAGCTGCGCAGCCAGTCGCCCCAGAAGGAGCACGTGTCGTCGAGTGCGTGCTGCGGGGTGATGTCGCGTGGCGGGTCGAGATGGGACGCGAACCAGGTGAGCACGAAGGACTGCTTCTCGCCGGGCTCGGCGACGAACTCGGCGACCGTGCTCAGGTTCTCGCCGCGTAGCGGCACGGTCGAGCGGAAGGCGAGTGCATCCGGGCCGGCGATGGCGATGCGCGTGTCGTCGTCGAGACGCCGCACCCAGGGGACGACGGAGCCGTAGTCGAACCGGATCACGAGCTCCATGCGCATCGGCACGTGACCCTCGATCCCCTCGACGATGCGGACGACGTCGGGATCGGTGCCCCGCGGCGGCATGAAGTCGGTGACCCGGACGACACCGAACTCGGTGTGGAAGTCGAGCTCGTGCACGAGCGACCGCGTGGCGTAACGGCGCTCGACCCCGTCGATCCGGCAGTCCGGCGCCATCAGCCACCGCCCGTTCCGGTCCGTGCCGAGCAGCGCGGCGAAGCAGGCGCCGGAGTCGAAGCGCGGGAAGCAGAGCCAGTCGATCGAGCCGTCGGAGCCGACGAGCGCAGCTGTCTGCAGGTCGCTGATCAGGCCGTAATCCTCGATCCGCATCAGATGCGCACCTGCGGGAAGCGTCTCCGCACGGCTCGGCCGAAGGACTGCTCGTACTCCTCGGCGGCGTCCGGATCGAGCGTCGCGACGTACGTGTCGCGCACCTCCTCGAGCCGCTCGGTGATCGCCTCGAGCACGAGCTGGAAGTCGCCGTAGGCCTCCTCGGCCTCGTCGCGCTCGGCGCCGTCGTAGCTGCGTTCCGCCTCTTCGGCCTCGCGGAGCAGCTCTGCCTCATCGTCTGCGAAGAGGTCGAGCTGCCGGCGGACGAGGTCGGCGAAGCGGTCGCGGCGAAAGATCACGTCAGCTCGCGGTAGAGGTCGAGGTGCGCCTGCGCCGCCGCGTCCCACGTCAGCTCGGCGCGCGCCCGCAAGGCGCCTGCGCGCGCGTCTGCGAGCGCCCCCTCGTCGTCGAGGAGCTCGCGCAGCGCCGCCGCGAGGCCGTCGACGTCGTCGGGCGCGACGACGCGGCCCGCCCCGAAGCCGCGCACCGGTTCGGCCAGGCCGCCGACGTCGTAGACGACTGCCGGCAGGCCCGCTCCCAGCGCGCGGAGCAGTGCACCGCTCTGGTCGAGCTCGGGCCGGTAGGGGAAGACGGCGACGGTCGACTCGCCGAGCGCGCTGTCGATCTCGGCCTCGGAGAGAAAGGCGTTCGCGTCGCCGGCCACCCGCAGAGCGGCCCCGGCGGCGGTCGCAGCCCGGCGCGCGTGCTCGAGCTGCTTGTAGGGGCGGACGAGGCCGAGCGCGAGCACGGTCCGGCCGTCGTCCGCCCGCACCGGGTCGCTCGGGGTGACGGGGTGGGGGATGACGCGGAGCTTCTCTTCCGGCACGCCGAACGCGGCCAGGGTCTCGCGGCCGCGCTCCGAGTGGACGACGACTCGCTCGAAGCGGCCGAACGCCCGCCGCCAGAGCGCCGTCTTCGCCGCCGTCCGGCGCGGCAGGAGGTCGTGGGCGGTGAGGACGAGCGGCGCGCGGTGGCGCAGCAGCCACGCGTCGGCCTCGGGCAGTGCCAGCCACTGCGCATGGACGACGTCCGCCTTCGTGGCCGCGAGCCGCGCCAGCCCGAAGGGGTGCTCGACCACCTTCAGCGGCACGCGCAGGCGCGAGCGCCCGAAGAGCCGCGAGGAGAGTGGATAGAAGAGCTCGCGGCGCCGGTAGCCGTCGGGCTCGGGCGCGTCGCCGAAGCGAAAACGCGACGTGACGAGTTCGACGTCCGCGCCCGCGCGGGCGAGCGCCGCCGCGAGCGCGTGGTCGTACGGGGGCGTGAAAGCCGGTGGATCGGCGACGACGACGCGCATCGCTCGTAGGCTAGTCCCCGTGCTCGTGCGCAGCTGGAACGTCTTCCACGGCCGCAGCTCGCCGCCGGGCCGCCGTATCCACCTCCGGGAGATGGTCGAGCTCGTCTCGCAGGACGCGCCGGACGTGCTCTGCCTGCAGGAGCTGCCGCTCTGGGCGCTCTCGCACCTGGACGAGTGGAGCCGGATGACCGCCTTCACGGCGGTGGCGAAGCGAACGCCGATACCGCGCTGGCTCGGCAGGATCCTGCAGCGCCGCGACCCGGTGCGCTTCCGCTCCGGCGTCACCGGCCAGGCGAACGCGATCCTCCTCGCACCGTCCCTCGTCCCGCGCGAGCACCGCACGGTGCGGATCAGCCGGCCGGGACGCGAGCGTCGCGTCAGCCACGCCGTCCGGCTCGACGGGATCGTGATCGGCAACGTCCACGCGTCGAACGAGTTCAGGCACCCGGAGATCCCGCGGGCGGAGCTGACCCGTGCGCATGCGCTCCTCGAGAAGCTGGCCGCGGAGGGGGAGGCCCGCGTGCTCGCCGGCGACTTCAACCTGCGCGACCCCGACCTGCCTGGACCGAACATCGACCACATCGTCGTCGCGGGGATCGAGCACGGCCCGCTCGAGGCATGGCCCGACGAGCGGCGGCGGCAGAATGGCGTCGTGCTGTCGGATCACTCCCCAGTCGAGATGAGGATCGGGTGACGCCGGGGGAGGGGCGCTCGCTCTTTCCGGTGCTGGAGCGGCTCGCCTACCTGAACGCGGGGACGTTCGGCCCGCTGGCGCGACCGACGGTGGAGGCGATTCGACGGCAGCTCGACGCCGACCTCGGCGGTGGCCGGTTCGGCAAGGAGTACTTCGAGCGCCTGCTCGAGCTTCGAAAGCAGGCCCGGTCGGTGCTCGGCGGGCTCGTCGGAGCCGACCCGGAGCAGGTCTCGCTGACGAGCTCGACGACGGACGGCTGCAACATCGTCCTCGCGGGACTCGACCTGCAGCCCGAGGACGAGGTCGTGACGACGACGGAGGAGCACTTCGGCCTGATCGGCCCACTGCATGCGAGCGGCGCGCGCGTCGTGGCCGTCGAGCCGGAGCCGGAGGCGATCCGGGACGCCGTGACGCCGCGGACGAAGCTGCTCGCGCTCTCGCAGGTCCTCTGGACGAGCGGCCGCCTGCTGCCCGCGCGCGAGCTGCGCGAGCAGACGGGCGTCCCCGTGCTCGTCGACGGCGCCCAGTCCGTCGGCGCGATTCCGGTCGCCGCTGCCGGGCTCGACTTCCTGACGATCTCGGGCCAGAAGTGGCTCTGCGGGCCGGATTCGACCGGCGCGCTCGTCGTCGCCGACCCGGAGCGCCTGCGGGTCGCGCGCCCCAGCTACTTCTCGCAGACCGCCTACGAGCCGACGGGCAGCTTCGAGCCGGCGGAGGGAGCGGCCCGCTTCGATCCCGGCTGGCTCTCGAGCGCGGTTCTCTCCGGCCTGCTCACGGCGATCGAGATCCGGCCCGAATGGGCGTTCGAACGTGCCGCCGACGAAGCCGCGCGCTGCCGGGAGCTGCTCGACCCGCACGTCGAGGTCGTCCCCGGCGACGCGACGCTGGTCGCCTTCCGGCACGACGAGCCGGCCGCGCTCGTCGAACGCCTGGCGGCGGCGGGCGTCGTCGTGCGCGAGATCCCGAAGACGGGTCTCGTCCGCGCGTCCTGCGGCTGGTGGACGGACGAGGACGACCTCACCCGTCTCGCAGCCGCGGTCGCGGCCTGACCAGGCTACGCTGAGCCGCGTGCGCGCCTTCGCCGCACTCGGGGTCATCGTCGCAGCAGTCGTGTCCACCGGCGGAGCCGTTTCCGCCCCCGGTGAGCCGCTGCTCGTCGGCTTCGCCGAGGACCTGCCGAAGGAGATCGGCGGCGACGCCTATTCGGAGGCCGACGCGCTCGGCGCTCCGGCCTTCCGGCTGACGACCCAGTGGGCGCCAGGCCAGACGAACATTGCACCGGACGAGGCGGTGAAGCTCACCGCGCGCGGCGGTGGCGCGGCGGGTCGGCGGCTCGTGCTCGCTGTCTACGGGACGAGCGGCGCCGGCGCGCCGAGGACGGTGGCGGCGCGGCAGACGTACTGCGGCTACGTGGGAACGGTGCTCGCGACGTATCCGGCGATCCGCGACGTCGTGATCTGGAACGAGCCGAACAAGAGCCTCTTCTGGAGCCCGCAGGCCGACGCACCCGCAGCAGTACGAGGCGCTGCTCGCGGCCTGCTACGCGGCGCTGCCCCCGGCGGTGAACGTGATCGGGCTCGCGCTCTCGTCGACCGGCAACGACGACGCTGGCTCGACGTCGCCGGGCGCCTTCATCCGCCGCGTCGGCGACGCGTACCGCGCGCGCGGTCACGCCGGCCGGATCATGGACACCGTCGCGCACCATCCGTACGGGCTGACGCGGCTCCGAGCGGCCGTGGCGGCAGCACATCGGCGCGAAGCCGATCGGGATGGGTGACTGGAACAAGCTCATGTTCAACCTCCACCTCGCCTTCAGCGGGACCGGCCAGCCGATCCCTGGGGAGCAGGACATCCGCCTCTGGTACACGGAGTCCGGGATCCAGACGACGGTCGACACGGGAAAGGAGGGCGCCTACAGCGGCGGCGAAAACGTCGCGACGCTCCCGGACTGGGCGGGCGGCGAGCCCGAAGCGCCAGCTCCGGCCATGACGAGCGCCGCGCCCGACCAGGGGACGCAGGCGCTGGACGCGATCCGGCTCGCAGCCTGCCAGCCGTTCGTGACGGCCTATTTCAACTTCCTCCTCGCCGACGAACCGATCCTCGCGGGCTGGCAGTCGGGAGTGCTGTGGGCCGACCGGACGCGCAAGGACTCGTGGCCGGCGTTCCGGCAGGCGTTCGTCGCAGCGGCCGCCGGAGCGGTGGACTGCGCGAGCCTCAAGGGCGGACGTCCGAGCGCCGACTTCCTGCCGCCGAGCACGCCGCAAGGCCTGCGCACGACGGCGGTGGCGGCGGCCCGGGTCGAGCTCGCCTGGGACGCTGCGACGGACGATGCGAGCGCGCTCTCGTACCGCGTCTTCCGCAACGGGGCGCACGTGGCGACGGTCGACGGGACGACCACCGGCGTCACCACGTCGCCGTCGACGGCGTACACGTTCACCGTGCGCGGGATCGACGCAGCAGGCAACCTCGGCGACGCGGCCGCGCCCGTGACCGTGACGACCCCGGCCGACACGGCTCCGCCGCCGCCGGCTCCTCCGGTCGAGCCTGCGCCGGTGCCCCAGCCTCAGCCAGACCCCGAGCCGATAATGACGCCGCAGCCGAGCCCCGCCCCCGCGCCGGAGCCCGTTCCCGTCCCCGCCGCCGCGCCGCCGGTCGCCGCTCCCGCGACCGTGCGCGCGCCCGCGGCGCCGAGGCGCCTGCGTGCCGTGGCTACGAAGCGCAGCGTGACTCTGACGTGGTCTCGCAGCGTCGACCACGGACGCATCCGGGTCTACCAGGTCTTCCGGGACGGTGTCTTCCGTCGCAGTGGGCTCGCGCTCAGGTTCAGCGAGAAGCGGCTCCGCGGACGGCACGTGTACACGGTGCGCGCCGTCGCAACCGACGGCCGCCGTAGCGCCCCGGCGCGTGTCGTCGTCGGGCGCTAGGCCGCGTCGGCGGCAGTCCGGAGCCCGAGCTCGGCGGCGATCGGCTGCAGCGCGGCGACCACGTTCGTGATGTGCTCGTCCAGCTCGATCCCGAGCAGCTCGGCGCCTGCGTAGACCTCGTCGCGATGGACGCCGGCGGCGAACGACGGCTGCTTCAGCTTCTTCTTGACCGACTTCGGCTCGAGCCCGTCGAGCCCGGCGGGTCGGACGAGCCCGCAGGCATGCACGAAGCCGGAGAGCTCGTCGCAGGCGAAGAGCGTCTTCTTCAGCGGCGTGTCGCGAGGCAGCTCGAGGTGCTCTGCGTGGGAGAGGATCGCCTCGATCACCTCCTCGGGATAGCCCGCCTCGCGCAGGATCGGCGCTCCGTCCTGCGGGTGCTTGTCGAGCGTGGGGTGGATCTCGTAGTCGAAGTCGTGCAGGAGCGCGACGACCCCCCAGAGCTCCTCGTCCTCGCCGAACCGGCGCGCATACGACCGCGTCGAGGCCTCGACCGCGAGCGCGTGCCGGAGCAGCGACTCGCTTTTCGTGTACGTCGTGAGGGTCTCCCACGCCCGGTCTCGCGTCAGCTCCATCGGACGTCTACGATACCCCGCCTCATGGCCGCGACTACGCTCTCAACCGGAATGCAGGCCTTCGTGATCGAGGGCGGTCGCCCGCTCAGCGGCACCGTCCGCGCCGCCGGGAACAAGAACGGCGCCCTGCCGATCCTCGCCGCCACCATCCTCGCCTCCGAGCCCGTCCAGCTGACGAACGTGCCCCGGATCCGCGACGTGCAGACGATGGTCGAGCTCCTGATCGACATCGGCGCCGACGCGGAGTGGACGGGCGAGAACGAGATCAGGATCGATCCCGTCGGGGTCCACAAGTCCGAGCTGGACGAGGAGCTCTGCCGCCGGATCCGCGCCTCGTTCCTGCTCGCCGGGCCGCTGCTGGCACGCCTCGGCGGCGCGATCGTGCCACCGCCCGGCGGCGACGTGATCGGCCGCCGCCGGCTCGACCCGCACATCCACGGGCTCGCCGAGCTGGGCGTCGAGATCGACATCAACGGCCGCTTCGAGATGCGCGCGCCGCGGCTGCGGGGCAAGCCGATCTTCCTCGACGAGGCGAGCGTGATGGCGACCGAGAACGTCGTCATGGCCGCCGTGCTCGCCGAGGGCGAGACCGTGATCGGGAACGCGGCCTGTGAGCCGCACGTGCAGGACCTCTGCCGCTTCCTGGTGTCGCTCGGTGCCCAGATCGAGGGCATCGAGTCGAACGTGCTCCGGATCCACGGTGTCAGTGAGCTGCACGGCGGCGACTGGCGCGTCGCCCCGGAGCACATCGAGGTCGGCAGCTTCATCGGCCTCGCCGCCGCGACCGGCAGCGACATCACGATCGAGGACATCGAGCCGAAGGATCTGGTGTCGATCCTGCCGGCCTTCGCCAGGCTCGGCGTGGAGGTGGAAGTGGGAGAGTCGACCGTCCGCGTGCCGCCCGGCCAGCGGCTCGAGATCCAGGACGACCTCGGCGGTCAGATCCCCAAGATCGAGGACGGGCCGTGGCCCGCCTTCCCCGCCGACCTCACCTCGATCGCCGTCGTCACCGCAACCCAGGCGCACGGCACGGTGCTCGTGTTCGAGAAGATGTTCGAGAGCCGCCTGTTCTTCGTCGACAAGCTCGTCGGCATGGGCGCCCGGATCATCCTCTGCGATCCGCATCGCGTCGTCGTCACCGGACCGGCGCAGCTCTACGGCGAGCGGCTGACGAGCCCGGACATCCGCGCCGGCATGGCGATGCTGATCGCCGCGCTCTGCGCCGAGGGCACGTCGACGATCGGGAACGTGGCCGAGATCGATCGCGGCTACGAGCGGATCGACGACCGCCTGCGTTCGCTCGGCGCTGCGATCGAGCGCGTCGAGGCCTAGCGCCGGGCCCGCGGCACGCGGACGCTCCACGGCGCGGAGACCGCCAGTGGCCGGCCGTCGGCGCCCATCGCCGTCACCGTGAAGCGGTACGCGCCGCCCGAGAGGGCGTAGGTCGCGCTCCGGCCCGTCGCCGCGGCAGTCAGGACGCGCTCGGGGCCGCCGCCGGTGCGGACGGCGACGCGATACGCGGCCGCGTCCCCGGTGGCGTGCCACCAGAGCGCGACCCGGTTCCCGACGCGCTTGCCGCTCAGCCTGACCACCGGCGCGGCCGGCGCCGCACGGACCGCCGGAGCGGGCGTCCGCTGCGCCCGCGCGACGGCGGCCGCGACGTCGAGGACGCCGAAGCCGAGCTCCTCGTTCCAGGTGCCCTGGCCAGAGGCCGTCTGCTCGAGGATCGAGGCGACGTCCTCCGCGCGCAGCGCCGGATTCGCCGCCCAGACCACCGCGGCCGCTCCGGCGACCTGCGGCGAGGCGAACGACGTGCCGCTGTTGAAGCCGTAGACGCCGCCGACGGAGCCTGCGAGCGCCGTGCGCGGGTAGTTGGAGGGGGACGACGCGGTGGAGACGGCGCTGAAGACACCTGTGCCCGGCGCGGCGAGGGAGACGTGCGAGCCGGTGCTCGAAAACGGCGCGCGAGCGCCCTGTGGCGTCGAGGCGCCGACGGCGAGCCCCCGCCCGCCGACCCCGTTCGAGCCGACGGGCTGCAGCAGCGCCGCCGGATACTCGACCGCGTTGCCGCGTAGGTAGCCGTTGCCGATTGAGGCGACGAGCAGAACGCCCTTCGAAACCGCGTACTCGACCGCGCGCCGCTCGATCGACGACGTCGTCGGGCCGCCGAGGCTGAGATTGACGATCTTCGCGCCGTGATCGACCGCGTAGACGATCGCCGCCGCCTCGTCCACGTCCGTGAAGGCGCCGCCGAGGTCGCCGGCCTGAACGATCAGCAGGCCCGCGTCGCCGCCGACACCTGCGATCCCGTCGCCGTTCGTCGGCGAGCCGGCGGCCAGGGCGGCCACGAAGGTGCCGTGACCGTTCGTGTCCGGGACGTCGGCCTGCCGGGTGCGGACGCTGTACGTCCGGGGCGACTTCGTGCTCAGGTCGGGAGCGGTCAGGTCGGCACCGGTGTCGATCACTGCGATCGTGAACGCAGCAGCCGCCCGTGCCACCTCGGGCGGGACCTCGTTCGCCCGCACCGCCAGGAACTGCCACTGGTAGGGCAGGCCGTTCGGGAAGGAGGCGAGCGCAGGCTCGACGAGCGACCGCCGAGCGGCAGCCCGCTCGACGCGGACGATGCCGGGCTCCGTGGCGATCAGGTGCGCGAAACGCTCGACGCTGCCCCGTGGCCGCACCGAGGCGACTCGAAGGGAGCGGACGTGGCGGACGACCTGGGCCGGGTGCCGGTCGAGCGCAGCGGCGAGCGCAGTCTCGCTCTCATACGTGACCACGGCCGTGCCTCCCGGCCACGCAGACTGGGAACCGGGGTCCCGTGCGCCCAGGGCGGAGCCCACGAGCGCCAGGCTCGCCAGCACGGCGAAGCAGCAACCTTTGACCAACCGCATCCAGATCTCCCTGATCTGAAGAGGCCCGTGCGGGCCCACTCCGATGATGGGCGATTCCCTGCGGATTTGGTACCCCTCGATTTGGCTAATCTCGCGTCATGAGCGTCCGGATCGCGCCCGGCGGGGGGACCTCGAACATCGCCACCGGCATCCCCGTCCTCGACCACCTGCTCGCCGAGCTCGCCCGGGCCGGACGGTTCGAGCTGGCCCTCGAGCTGCCGCCCGGAGAAGGGGAGGCGGAGGTCGACGCGGCAGGGACCGCGCTCGGCGAGTCGTTCGCCGACGTCCTCCGCGGCGAGGGCGTCGCCGGCCACGGATCGGCCTTCATGCCTGCCGACGAGGCGCTTGCGCAGATCGTCTTCGACGTCTCCGACCGGCCTCTCGTCGCCAGCAACGTCGACCTGACGGAGGCGCGCGCCGGGGGTCTCGGCAGCGACCTCGCAGCCCGGTTCCTGGACGCCTTCGCCGAGGCGGCGGGCGTCACCCTCCACGTCCGCCTGATCGACGGCGAGGACTCGCGGCACGTGCTCGAAGCGATCTTCAAGGCCCTCGGCGCGGCGCTCGCGGCCGCGACCCGTCCCGTCTGACCGGAAGGAGTCTCGTGCCAGAGAAGGAGATCGTCCGCACCGAGCGTGCGCCCGCACCGTTCCAGGGCGCACCGTACAACCAGGCCGTGAAAGCCGCCGGCCTCGTCTTCGTCGCCGGACAGCTCGGCCTCCGTCCGGGGGACAAGGAGCCGCTCGCGGGGATCGCCGAGCAGACAGAGCAGGTGATGCAGAACCTGAGCGCGATCCTCGAGGAGGCCGGCACGGGCCTCGACCGGCTCGTGAAGACGACGGTCTTCCTCCAGGACCTGGGCGACTTCGCGGCGATGAACGAGGTCTACGCCGCGCACGTCGGCGACGTGCCGCCGGCCCGCTCGACGGTCGAGGTCGCGAAGCTTCCCTCCGGCGCCCTGGTCGAGATCGAGGCGATCGCGCTGCTCTAGCCGTCGCGGGCACCCCCTGGGGCCGCTGTCGCGGCCGGGCGAGCACTCGACGCGGCGTGGTCACAATGCACAGTCATGTGGGACTCGGTCGCCGACTACGTGCACTCGCTCGGGCTCGACGCCTACCTCGTCGGCGGCGCCGTCCGCGACGAGCTGCTCGGCAAGACCCCACGCGAGCTCGACTTCGTCGTGCCCGGCGTCGGTCACGCGGAGCTGCGGGCTGCGCTCGAGCCGCACGGGAAGGTGGAAGATCTCGTGGTCGCCGATCAGCGTGTCGGCGTCCGCCTCCTGCCGCGCGACAGGGCGGCGCGGGCGCTGCAGCCGGCCGGGATCGAGTTCACCCCGCCACGGATGGAGCGGTCGACCGGTCCCGGCAGGCACGACTTCGAGATCGTCGCCGACGGCGGGATCACGCTGGAGCAGGACATGGCCCGCCGCGACTTCACGATCAACGCGATCGCGCGTCGGCTCGAGACGAACGAGCTGCTCGACCCCCTCCACGGCCGGGACGACCTCGAGCGGAACGTGCTGCGCACCACGAGCCCGACGAGCTTTCGCGACGACCCGCTCCGGATCGTGCGCGGCCTGCGCTTCGTCTCGCAGCTCGGGGCCGACCCGGACGAGGAGACGCTCGTGCAGATGCGCGAGTGGGCCCCCCGGATCGAGCACGTCTCTGGGGAGCGGATCGGCGGTGGGCTCGCCGCCGACGGCATGGGCGAGCTCTCGAAACTCCTGCTCGGAGCCCACCCGGCAAAGGCGCTGCGGCTCGCGCGCGACACCGGCGTGCTCGTGCATGTGCTGCCCGAGCTCGAGCCGGCGATCGGGTTCGACCAGGAGAGCCGCTACCACGACCTGCCGCTCGACGAGCACATCTTCCGCGTCGTCCAGGCGGCCGCCGACGCGGACGCGTCGCTGCCGGTCCGGCTGGCGGCGCTGCTGCACGACGCCGGCAAGCCGGAGTCGGCCTGGCGCGGCTCGGACGGCCGCCAGCACTTCTACGCGAACGCCGCGCTCGGCAAGCGAAGCCACGAGGAGATCGGCGCCGACCTGGCCTCCCAGGCGCTGAGCCGGCTCAGGTACCCGGCCCGGCTCCGCCAGCAGGTGCGCCGGCTCGTGCGCGAGCACATGTTCGGCGTACCGGAAGCGGCCAACCGGGCGAAGGTGCGCAGGTTCCTGCAGCGCCACGGGGACGGGCTCGCCTTCGACCTCGTGGCGCACAAGCGGGCAGACCTGCTCGGAAAGCGGGCGGACACGGACGCCGCGGTCGAGCAGGAGCTCGCCAGGCTCGAGTCATTCCGGCAAGCGCTCACCGACGAGCTCGCGAATCCGCACCGGCTCGACCAGCTCGCCGTGGACGGGAACGACCTGATCGCTGCCGGGTGGACGCCGGGCCCGGAGCTCGGCGCCGTCCTGCAGCACCTGCTCGGCTGTGTCACGGGCGATCCCGCGCTGAACACCAGCGGGTGGCTGCTCGACGAAGCCGAAAGGCTGCGCACCGCATGATCCGCTGGACACCTCCGGGCCCATACGAGGTCGTCTTCTCGACGCGCGAGGGCGGTGTCAGCGAGGGCCCGTACGCGTCGCTCAACCTTGGCCGGATGACGGGCGACGACGTCGACCGCGTCGACGAGAACCGCCGCATCCTCTGCGCCGAGGTCGGGGCCGACGCCGAGAAGCTCGCGCTCAACCGCCAGATCCACTCGCCGACCGTGCACCGGGCCGAAGCCGGCTCGCGCGGACGGCCCGGCGACGGGCTCTGGACCGACGAGCCCGGCCTGCCGATCGTCGCGATGGCGGCGGACTGCCTGCCGATCGCGCTCGTGCGGGCCGACGGCGACGAGCCCGCAGTCGCGGTGCTGCACGCCGGCTGGCGCGGGATCATCGACGGCATCGTCGAGCAGGGCGTCCGAACGCTCGGCGGCCCCGTGCGCGCGGCGATCGGGCCGGGGATCGGTCCCTGCTGCTACCAGGTCGGGCCCGAGGTCGCGCAGCAGTTCGCCGCCACCTACGGCTGCGCGCTGATCCACGGGCTCAACCTCGATCTGTGGGGCGCCGCGGAGCGCGCGCTCCGGGCGGCCGGCGTCGAGGACGTCCATCGCGTCGACGTCTGCACGCACTGCAACCCGGATCGCTTCTTCTCCCACCGCCGCACCGGCAAGCCGCGCGGCGTCCAGGGGGTGATCGCCGTTGTCGCCTGACGCCGTGCGCGCGAACCTGGAGCGGGTACGGGCCGAGGTCGGTCCGGACGTCACGATCGTCGCGGCGACGAAGTACGTCGCCTTCGAGGAGATGGCCGCGCTCGCCGAGGCGGGAGTGGAGGTGGTGGGGGAGAACCGCGCCCAGGACCTCGAGCGCAAGCACGCCGCCTACGGCGACTCCTTCCGCTGGCACTTCATCGGCCATCTCCAGTCGAACAAGGCGAAGGTCGTCGACGGCCTCTGCGAGCTCGTGCACTCGCTTGCATCCGAGTCGGCCGCACGGCGGCTGACGATCCCCGCGCTCGTGGAGGTGAACCTCTCCGGCGAGCCCTCGAAGTCGGGTGTCGCGCCCGATGAGCTGCCGGCTATCCTCGCCGCCTACCCCGACGTGCGGGGGCTGATGACGATGCCGCCGTACGCCGACGACCCCGACGAGTCGCGGCCGTACTTCCGCCGCCTGCGCGAGCTCGCCGCCGAGCACGGCCTCCGCGAGCTCTCGATGGGCACCTCGCAGGACTACCGCGTCGCCGTCGAGGAGGGAGCGACGCTGATCCGCCTCGGATCCATCCTCTTTCGGGGATAATCTCCTGCTGAGATGGGATTCGCCGACGTCTGGAACCGCACCCTCGTCTACTTCGGCATCGCCGAGGAGGAGGACTGGGACGAGGACGGCTACGCGACGAACGACGATCTCGAGCGCAGCTACGGCGCACGCGAGCGCGCGAACGTCCGCCGCCTGCAACCGCGCCGCGGCCGCGACTTCGACGACTGGACCGACCCCGAGCCGGAGGCCGCCAGCACGGCCGTGATCCGGCCGACTTCACGCCTCCGCGGGATCGAGGCGGTGCCGAACCCGGCCTCGGTGAAGGTGCACCTGATCCTGCCGCGCAGCTTCAACGACGCGCAGCAGATCGCCGATCGCTTCAAGGACGGTGTTCCGGTGATCCTCAACCTCCAGAGCGCCGACCAGGACCTGTCGAAGCGGCTGATCGACTTCGCCAGCGGGCTCACGTACGCGCTCGACGGAGGGATGCAGCGCGTCGCGGACAAGGTGTTCCTGCTCACCCCGCGCAACGTCGAGGTCTCGGCCGAGGAGAGGGCGAGGATGCTCGAGCGCGGCGGCTTCTTCAACCAGGCGTAGGAAAGCGCCGCACGGGCGCGAACGGACGCTCATGGGCGACGCGCTCGCGAACTTCGTCTACGTCTTTCTGTGGGTGTACCTGCTCCTGCTGTTCGCGTACATCCTGACGTCGTGGATCCGGCTGCCGTACCGGCCGTGGCTGAACCGGGTGCAACGGTTCCTCTACGACGTCTGCGACCCGTACCTGCGGATCTTCCGCCGTTTCCTGCCGCCGCTCGGGCCGCTCGACCTGTCGCCGATGGTGGCGATCTTCGTGCTCCTGATCGTCCAGAACGTGCTCGTCTCCCTCCTCGAGCGGCTCTAGGAAGCAGACGATGGCACTCACACCCGTCGAGATCCGCCACATCCGGCTCGGCCGCGGTGTCGGCGGCTACAAGCGCGCGCCCGTCGACCGGCTGCTCGCGGACGTCGCGGAGAGCTTCGAGGACGTCTGGCGCGAGCGCGCCGACCTCGCCGACAAGGTGGAGCAGCTCGAGCTCGACCTCGTCCGCCACAAGGAGCTCGAAGGACTCCTTCGCACGACGCTCGTGTCAGCGGAGAGCGCCGCTCAGCAGCTTCGCGAGCAGGCCCGCAAGGAGGCCGAGACGATCGTCGGCGAGGCGCACGCCGAGGCCAGGGCGATCGCGCGCCGCGCGTCGGCCGAGAAGGAACGACTCGAGACGGAGCTGCGGCGGATCAAGTCCCTGCTCCGATCGGCGCTCGACAGCCTCGACGAGGCGGCGATCGACGAGCGTGAGCCGGTTGGTGAGCAGACCGGGGAGATCCGCCGGCTGATCAGCTAGGTCCGGGTCCGCGTCTATCCTTCGGTCGTAGTGGCGTCCACGACGAGATTGCGGTTGCGAGTCGCTCCAGGAGCGGCGAGACCCGGTGTGGTCGGCCGGCATGGCAACGCCTGGAAGCTGCGGGTGGTCGCTGCGCCCGAGCACGGGAAGGCGAACGACGCCGTTCTCGAGCTGCTCGCCGAGACACTGGACGTCCCGCGCGCGAGCGTCACGCTCGTTTCGGGCGGCGCCTCCCGGAACAAGATCGTCGAGCTGACCGGCATCGAGCCGGACGAGATCGAGCGACGGCTCGCCACGGCGGGCGGACAGGAGACGCACACCGGATGAGCATCGACATCGCGCACTTCCAGGAGGAGCTCGAGCAGGCCCGCGAGCGGTTGAACCGGACGATCGAGCACCACGACATCGGCAACGCGTCGCTCGAGGAGGAGACGGGGGAGCTCCTCTCGACCGCGGACAACCACCTGGCGGATGCGGCGACGGACACCTACGAGCGCGAGCTCGACGAGGGCCTCGAGGAGGACGCGCGCGGGCAGCTGCGCCAGGTGGAGAAGGCGTTGGCGCGGATCGAGTCCGGCGAGTACGGGAAGTGCGAGGTCTGCGGCAAGGAGATCCCGGTCGAGCGGCTCGAGGCGGTGCCGTGGACGACTCTTTGCATCGACGACGCGAGGCGCCTCGGCAGATGAGCGAGCCGGCGCCCCGGGAGCCGATCTCGATCGACGTTCGCGTCGGTTCGTCGACGAACGCCTTGCGGCCGATGCTCGCAGCGGAGCGCCCGCTCGGCGCGGGACTGCGCCAATGGCTCAGCCTCGCCGCGATCGTCGTCGCAGCCGTCGCCGCCGACCAGCTGACGAAGCAGGTCGTTGCCCGTGCGCTCTCCCTGGGCGAGGAGGTGCAGATCGCCGGCCCGTTCTCGATCCACCACGTCCACAACTCCGGGATCGCGTTCGGCTTCTTCTCCAGCGCGACCTCGATCGTGATCATCGTGACCACGATCGCCGTCGGCTGGATGCTCGTCTTCTTCTCCCGCTCGGGCGCCCGTCACCCGGTGCTGCCGGTGGCGCTCGGCCTCGTGCTCGGCGGCAGCCTCGGCAATCTGCTCGACCGCGTCCGGCTCGGGCACGTGACCGACTTCCTCGACTTCCGCTACTGGCCGGCCTTCAACCTCGCAGACGTCTTCATCGTCGTGGGCGTCGCGACCCTGTTCGGCGCTCTCGCGGGCGGCGACCGCTCGAAGCGGCGGCCGCCCAGCACCGTTGTCCACTCTCCGTTTTCTCGCCCCTGACGCCGAGCGGCTCGACCGTACGGTCGCGGGCCGTGCAGAGGTGGGCTCGCGGTCGCTCGCCGAACGGCTGATCGCCGACGGTTCGGTCCTCGTCGACGGCGCCGTGCGGTCGAAGAGCCACCGGCTCGAGGGCGGGGAGGAGATCGTCGTCGAGCTGCCGGGGGAGCCCGCGCCGCTGGAGGCCGAGGAGATGGATCTCCGGATCGTCTGGGAGGACGAGCACCTGCTCGTCGTCGACAAGCCGGCGGGCGTGGTCGTCCATCCCGGCACCGGCCATGCAAGCGGGACGCTCGTGCACGGCCTGCTGGCGCACGACGCCGCTGGGGGCGACGAGGACCGGCCGGGGATCGTGCACCGGCTCGACCGCGACACCTCGGGGCTGCTCGTCGTCGCGCGCTCCGACGAGGCGCACGAGCGGCTGCAGGAGCTGATCCGGCGCCGCCTGGTCGAGCGGCGCTACCTCGCGCTCGTCAAGGGCACGCCGCGCTCGCGGACGGGGCGGATCGAGGCGCCGATCGGCCGCGACCGGCTCGACAAGTCGCGCCACTCGCTCGACACGGCGACGCCGCGCGACGCGGTGACGCACTTCGAGGTGGTGGAGCTGCTCGGCCCGCGCGCGCTGCTCGAGCTCAGGCTC
Organism: uncultured Gaiellaceae bacterium; assembly: GCA_963827015.1. Classification (GTDB taxonomy): domain Bacteria; phylum Actinomycetota; class Thermoleophilia; order Gaiellales; family Gaiellaceae; genus Gaiellasilicea. The sequence goes on from CAWGZI010000010.1 coordinate 657,011, forward strand.
GAGACCGGCCGGACGCATCAGATCCGCGTGCACCTGGAGGCGATCGAGCTGCTCGTCTGCGGGGACCCGACCTACGGCTCGGCAGGCGACCTCGGGCTCGAGCGTCAGTTCCTCCACGCCGCCGGGCTCGCCTTCGACCATCCCTTCACGGGCGAGCGGGTCGAGGCCGAGTCGCCGCTGCCGGACGACCTCGCAGCAGCGCTCGAGCGCGCCCGCACGCTGGCCTGAGCCACGCCCCATCCCGCCACGTCCGCGCGGGACCGGTCCGGGGACTGTCCCCGGACCGGTCCGCGGGGGACGTGTCCGAGTTGCAAATCTTTCGCAACAATTCATCCACAGGGATCACGGCTACACTTCCCGGGTTCCTGTCCCACGTCCCGGCGACCAGGACGGGTGGGGGTGCCGAGGCATCAGCCCGGTTCCGCCCGCGCCCCGCCGGCTTGCACCGCAATCAACCGTGAAAGGGGCCAATCCCTTGGCAGTCGTATCCATGCGTGACCTCCTGGAGGCCGGCGTCCACTTCGGCCACCAGACCCGTCGCTGGAACCCGAAGATGAAGCGCTTCATCTTCACCGAGCGCGGCGGCATCTACATCATCGATCTGACCCAGACCTCCGAGCTGCTGCAGGAGGCCCACGACTTCGCGCGCAACCTCGCCGAGCGCGGCGGCACGATCCTCTTCGTCGGCACGAAGAAGCAGGCGCAGGACGCGGTCTCGCAGGAGGCCGGGCGCGTCGGGATGCCGTACGTCGCGAACCGCTGGCTCGGCGGCCTGCTGACGAACTGGCGCACGATCACCGACCGGATCGCGCATCTGCACGAGCTGCGCCGGCTCAAGAGCGAGGGCCAGCTCGACCTGCTCCCCGCGAAGGAGCGGATCACGATGCTGCAGGAGCTCGAGAAGCTCGAGTCGAACCTGGGCGGCGTCGCCGACCTGCGCCGCCAGCCGGACGCGGTCTTCATCGTCGACCTGAAGAAGGAGCAGCTCGCCGTGCGAGAGGCGCGCCGGCTCGGCGTGCCGATCATCGCGCTCGTCGACACCAACTGCGATCCCGACGAGGCCGACTACATCATCCCCGGCAACGACGACGCGATCCGCTCGTGCAGCCTGATCGTGAAGGCGATCGCGGACGGGATCGCGGCCGGCCAGAGCAAGGTGACGACGAAGGAGATGACCGCCAACGGCAACGGCGCGTCGGCCGAGCCGTCGCCGACCGACGAGGCGGAGGCTCCCGCCGAAGCCGAGGCGGCAGCGCCCGCCGTCGAGGAGACGCCCGCCGCCGAAGACACGCCCACAGCCGAGGAAGCTCCCGCAGCCGAGGCCGCCGAGACGACCGAGGAGGAGACCGCGTGAGCACGACCATTTCCGCATCGCAGGTGAAGGAGCTGCGCGACGCCACCGGCGCGCCGATGATGGATGCCAAGCGCGCGCTCGAGGAGACGGGTGGCGATCTCGACGCCGCTCGGACGCTCCTTCGCGAGAAGGGCATGGCGCAGGTCGCCAAGCGCGCCGGCCGGGCCACGACCGAGGGACTCGTCGGCTACCGGATCGAGGGCGGAACGGGGACGATGGTCGCCGTCGGCTGCGAGACGGAGCCCGTCTCGAAGAACGAGGCGTTCCAGGAGTTCGCGAAGAAGGTGCTCGAGGCCGTGCACGCCGACGGTCCCGGTGTCGTCGAATCCCTGGAGCAGGACCGGGTCGACGTCGGCGCCAAGCTCGGCGAGAACATCGTCGTCGTCGGCGCCGAGCGCTACGAGAGCGCCGGCGGCGAGGTCGTCAACGCCTACGCGCATCCGCCGGCGAACAAGATCGGCGTCATCGTCAAGCTCGACGGAGGCACGGAGGAGCTCGCGCGCCAGCTGGCGATGCACATCTCCTTCGCCGCGCCCGAGTGGCTCGCGAAGGAGGACGTGCCCGCCGAGACGGTCGAGGCCGAGAAGCAGGTCTACCTCAACTCGGACGAGCTGCAGGGCAAGCCCGAGCAGGCGAAGGAGAAGATCGTCGAGGGGATGCTCCAGAAGCGGTTCTACGCCCAGCAGCCGGGCGGCGTTCTCAGCGAGCAGCCGTGGATCCACGACGCGGCGAAGACGGTCGGCCAGGCGCTTGCCGAGGCCGGAGCGCGTGTCGTCGCGTTCAAGCGCCTCTCTGTCGCAGAATAGGGGCGTGACCACGCCGCAACAGGAGCTGGAGCGGTCGCCCACGGGCGCCGCTCCCGCGTTCCGACGCGTCCTGCTGAAGCTGTCGGGCGAGGCGCTGATGGGCGACCACGACTACGGCACCGACCCGAAGACGATCGAGGCGATCGCGCGCGAGATCGTCGAGGTGCAGACGGAGGGCCTCGAGCTCGCGATCGTCGTCGGCGGCGGCAACATCTACCGCGGCATCTCCGCCGCAGCCGAGGGGATGGACCGCGCGACGGCGGACTACGCGGGCATGCTCGCGACCGTCCTGAACGCGCTCGCGCTCCAGGACGGGCTCGAGCGGCTCGGCGCGGACACGCGCGTGCTCTCGGCGCTCGAGGTGTCGGAGGTCGCAGAGCCCTACATCCGGCGGCGTGCGATGCGCCACCTCGAGAAGGGCCGTGTGGTCATCTTCGCGGCCGGGACGGGCAACCCGTTCTTCACGACCGACACGGCGGCCGCGCTGCGTGCCCTCGAGATCGGCGCCGAGGCGATCCTGATGGCGAAGAGCGGCACGAAGGGCGTCTACGACGGCGACCCGAAGGAAGACCCCGACGCGACCTTTCTGCCGGCCCTGACCCACCTCGAGGCGATCGAGCGCGGCCTCCGCGTCATGGACACGACCGCGCTCTCGCTCTGCATGGAGAACGGCCTCCCGATCCACGTCTTCGAGCTCGCCGGCGGCAACATCCTCCGCGTCGCGACCGGCGAGCAGGTAGGAACCGTGATCTCGACCCCCGCAAAGGAGAGCTGAATGCCGACAATCGAGGAGTTCCTGGACGACGCCAAGCGCCGGATGGACAAGTCGATCGAGACCACGCGGACCGAGTTCAACAGCGTCCGCACCGGCCGCGCCTCGGCGGCGCTCCTCGACCGGATCACGATCGACTACTACGGCACGCCGACGCCGCTCAAGAACATGGCCACCATCGGCGTCCCCGAGCCGCGGCTGATCACGGTGCAGCCCTTCGACCCGAGCCAGATCAAGGCGATCGAGAAGGCGGTGCAGGAGTCCGATCTCGGCCTGACGCCCTCGAACGACGGGAAGCTGATCCGGCTGCCGATCCCGCAGCTGACCGAGGAGCGGCGCAAGGAGCTCGTCAAGCTCGTGCGCAAGTACGGCGAGGACGGCAAGGTCGCGATCCGGAACGTCCGCCGCGACGTGATGAAGCACCTCGAGGAGCTCGTCCGCAACGGCGAGGTCGGCGACGACGAGGAGCTGCGCGGCGAGAAGCAGGTGCAGAAGCTGACCGACGAGCACACGAACGCGATCGACGGCCTGATCAAGCACAAAGAGGCCGAGATCATGGAGGTCTGAGGTCGCCATCGACCTCAAAGCGACCGACCTCGCCCGCAGCGTCGCGATCATCATGGACGGCAACGGCCGCTGGGCGGAGCGGCGCGGATTGCCCGTCGCGGCCGGCCACCGCGAAGGCACGCGCGCGCTCAGGCGCACGGTCGAAGCGGCGATCGACCTCGGCGTGCAGTCGCTCGCCGTCTACGCCTTCTCGACCGAGAACTGGGCGCGGCCGACCGACGAGGTCGAGACGCTGATGGAGATCTTCGGCGAGACGATCGAGCGCGAGCTGCCGGATCTGGCGCGGCAGGGCGTTCGCACCCGCTTCATCGGCCGCCGCGACCGCGTCCCCGACTGGCTCGGGGAGCGGATGGTGGCGCTGGAGGCGGAGACGGCCGCGAACGACCGGCTCTCGCTCTGGATCGCGTTCGACTACGGCGGGCGCGCCGAGCTCGTCGACGCCGTCCGCAGCCTGGTCGAGTCGGGCACGCGGCCGGAGGACATCGACGAGGAGCTGCTCGCGTCGCGCCTCTACGCACCGGAGCTGCCCGATCCGGACCTGCTGATCCGGACCTCGGGCGAGCTCAGGCTCTCGAACTTCCTCCTCTGGCAGCTCGCCTACGCCGAGCTCGTCTTCGTCGACACGCTCTGGCCCGACTTCGCCGAGGACGACCTGCGGCGGGCGCTCGCCGACTACGCCACGCGTCGGCGGCGCTTCGGCGGACGATGAGCAACTTCGTCTCGCGCGTCCTCGTCACGGTCGTGGGCGTCCCGATCGTGCTCTACCTCGTCTACCTGGGCGACTGGTGGTTGTTCGGGCTCGCGCTCGTCGCCTCGTTCGTCGCGCTGCACGAGCTCTACGTGATGGCGCGCTCGCTGCGTCCGCTCGTGCTCGCGGGCTACGCCGGCGCGCTCGCGACACTCCTCGGCGCGCACCTCGGCGGGGCCGAGTGGATGGTCGGCGGCTTCATGCTGACGCTGGTCTTCGCCTTCCTGCTCTACGGGATCGCGGAGACGCGGCAGACCGCGACCGTGACCATGAGCACGACGATCCTCGGCACCGCCTGGATCGCGGTCGGCCTCGGCCATCTGCTGCTCCTGCGCGAGGTGCCAGAACACGGGCGGCTGGCAGTCTTCACCGTCCTGCTGGCCGTCTTCGCCGACGACACGGCCGCCTATCTCGTCGGCCGCCTCCTCGGTCGGCACAAGCTGGCGCCGTCGCTGTCGCCCGGGAAGACGTGGGAAGGGTTCGTGGCAGGCACGGCCGCGGCGATCGCGGTCTCCTTCTTCGCGCTCTACGAGCAGGACTTCCTCACGATTCCGGAGTCGATCGCGCTCGGCGCGGCCGTCGCACTGGCCGGTGCCGCCGGCGATCTCTTCGAGTCTGCGCTGAAGCGCGACCTGCAGGTGAAGGACTCCGGCCAGCTGCTGGGCGGGCACGGCGGCATGCTCGACCGGATCGACTCGCTGCTGTTCGCGTCCGTGGCGGCCTTCTACGTGGTCATCGCCTTCGCGTAGGCACACTGTGCCGGTGAGGCGAATCGCGCTGCTCGGCGCCACCGGCTCGATCGGCCGGCAGGCGATCGAGGTCGTGGAGCGGAACCCCGAGCTCGAGCTCTGCGCGCTCGCTTCCGGCTCCTCCGACCTGACCGCTTTGGCCGCGGAGCACGAGGTGTCGCATTTTCAGGTCGGCGGCGACCTGACGGAGCTGCTCGAGGCGGCGGAGCCCGATGTCGTCCTGAACGCCGTCGTCGGCTTCGCCGGTGTCGGCGCGACGCTCTGGGCGCTCGAGCGCGGCGTCACGCTCGCGCTCGCGAACAAGGAGAGCCTAGTCGCGGCCGGCGACCTCGCCCGGGAGGCGCGGGAGCGGGGCGGGGGTCAGCTGTTGCCGGTCGACTCGGAGCATTCGGCGCTCTTCCAGTGCCTCGAGGGCCGTCACGCCGACACGATCGACTCGCTCGTGCTCACGGCCTCCGGCGGCCCGTTCCGTGGCCGCTCTCGCGACGAGCTCGCGGACGTCAGCGTGGACGAGGCGCTCGCCCATCCGACGTGGAGCATGGGGCCGAAGATCACGGTCGACTCGGCCACCCTCGCGAACAAGGGCCTCGAGCTGATCGAAGCGCATTTCCTCTTCGGCGTCCCGTACGAGCGGATCGAGATCGTCGTCCACCCGACGTCGGTCGTGCATTCGCTCGTCCGCTTCCGCGACGGTGCGGCGCTGGCCCATCTGGGCTATCCCGACATGACGGTGCCGATCTCCTACGCGCTCACGTATCCGGAGCGCGCCGCCACGGAGGCGCCCGCGCTCGACCTGGCTTCGGGCCTGACCCTCGAGTTCTCGGCACCCGATCTGGAGACGTTCCCGCTGCTCGCCCTCGCGCGACGGGCGGGCGAGGCGGGAGGGACGTACCCGGCGGTCTACAACGCGGCCAACGAGGTCGCCGTCGCCGCATTCCTCGACGGGAAGCTGCCGTTCCTCGGGATCGCCGACGTCGTCGAAGCTGCGCTCGACGCCGCCGACGGCGTGCCTGCAGGCGAGCTCCTGGAGCTCGTCGAGGCCGATTCCCAGGCGCGTCGCCTCGCAGAAGGGCGCGTCCCCGTCGCATGAGCATCTTCGTCTCGCTGATCGGGCTCGCGTTCCTGATCCTCATCCACGAGGCAGGGCATTTCTTCGTCGCCCGCGCCGTGGGCATGAACCCGCGCAAGTTCTATCTCGGCTTCCCGCCCGCGGTCGTCAAGACGACTCGCAACGGGATCGAGTACGGCGTCGGCGCGATCCCGCTCGGCGGCTACGTGAAGATCCCCGGGATGCACCGGCCGGCCGCCGGCGATCTCGACGTGCACTTCGGGCGCGCTGTGGAGGAAGAGCCGACCCTCGGTCGGTCGATCGGCGAGCTGCGCCGCCACCTCGACGAGTCCGACTACGACGGCGCCCGCGGCGCGCTCGAGCGCGTCCGCGAGGCGATCGAGCCCGCGTCGATCTCACCGCTCGCACACAAGACGGCGGAGCGGGGGCTCACCGAGATCGCGGACGGGCTCGCACCGGATGCCTACTGGCGGGCGAAGACGTGGAAGCGTGTCGCCGTCATCTTCGCCGGGCCGGCGGCGAATCTCGTGCTCGCGATCGGGATCTTCGCCGCACTCTTCATGGCGCTGAGCGGCAGCTACCGGCTCGGCTTCGAGCTCCGGGGGACGAGCAACGAGGTCACCGCCGTCGTCAACGACGTGATCGACGACTCGCCCGCCGAGGCGGCCGGCGTCGAGGCAGGCGACCGGATCGTGGCGATCGACGGCAGGCGCGTCGACGGCGACACGATCCGTCCGACGATCCAGGCGTCCGAGGGCAACCCGGTCCAGCTGACCGTCGAGCGCGACGGCAGGGTGGTCGAGCTGCGTCCCGTGCGGCCGGACGCGACGGAGGAGTTCGGCCCGGTCAAGGCGGTCGGCGAGTCGTTCCGCGTCACCTGGGAGGTGACGCAGGAGATCGGCCGGTCCGTCGGCCGCCTCGTCACCGGTGACGGGGGCGACGTCTCCAGCCCGGTCGGGATCGTCCAGGGCTCCTCGGAGGCGGTCGAGCAGGGGACGGACACGTACCTCTGGGTGCTCGGGCTGATCAGCCTCTCGCTCGCCCTCCTGAACCTGCTGCCGCTGCTGCCGCTGGACGGCGGTCACATCGCGTTCTCGCTCGTCGAGGGCATCCGCGGCCGCGCCGTGGCTCGGGAGGTCTACGAGCGCGTCTCGGTGGTCGGGATCGCGGTCGTCCTGCTGCTCTTCTTCATCGGCCTGTCGAACGACATCGGCCGGCTCGGCGACTGAGCATTCGTGCGGCCCGCTCTCGAATTCCCGGTCGAGCATCCGTCAGCCGCCCTTGCACCGTGGTCGGCGGATGCCGAAGGGCGCCCACGTAGACACCCGCGAGCACGAGCGACCCGCCCGCGAGCAGCGCAGGGCCGACCGGCTCGCCGTCGATCCAGGCGGACAGCAACACCGTCACGACCGGGATGAGGACGAAGCTGTACGCCGCCCTCGACGCGCTCCAGAGCCGGACGACGACGACGTAGAGGACGAACACCGGCCCCGACCCGAGCACCACCATGTACGCGACCGCGGCCCATGTTCCGGCACGGTCGGGGAGCTCGACCGTCTGGCCCGCCACGAGCGCCAAGGTGAAGAGCAGAACCGCGCCGACCGCCATCCCGAGCGCATTCGCCGTGATCGGGTGCACGGTCGGAAAGCGGCGTACGAGCACGGTCGCCTGTGCGAAGCACAGCACGGCGCCCAGAATCGCGAGCAGCGAGACCGTCGGCACCGCCGCTCCGGAAACGCCCGAGATCACGGCAACACCCGCCACGGCGAGCACGCTTCCCACGACCGACGCCCGGCGAAGGCGCTCCTCGCGCTCGGCGACCGCGAGGAGCAGTGTCGCGAGCGGGACGAGCGCGAGCAGCGTCTGCCCCAGACCGGCGTGGATGTCGACGAGTGCGTAGTAGGCGAGGCTGAACGCGCCTGCGAAGATCAGCGACCCGTAGGCCAGTACGCCCAGGAGTGTGCGACCGCGCGGAAGCTCCAGCCCTAGAGCGGCCGCGACCACCGCGAGCAGGGCGGCCGCGAGCAGGAACCGAAGCGAGGCCCCCCAGAGCCAGTCGAGCTCGCGGTTGCTGACGCGGATGCCGACGGCGTTGCCGCCCGCGAGCACGGTTCCCACCACGAACGCCCCGAGAGCCGCGCGGTCACGACCCAGCTCCATCGTCCGAGCTTACGACGCCCGGCGGTACCCTTCGGGGATGGCTTCCGAGCGTCGGATCAAGGTCGGCAACGTCCAGATCGGCGGCGGCGCGCCCGTCGTCGTCCAGTCGATGACGCTGACGCCGACGCGCGACGTCGAGGCGACGACGGCTCAGATCGCTGCGCTCGCCTCGGCGGGCTGCGAGGTCGTCCGCTGCGCCGTCCCGAAGACCGAGGACGCCGAGGCGCTCGCCCGGATCGTCCGCTTCAGCCCGATTCCCGTGATCGCGGACATCCACTTCAACGCCAGCCTCGCGCTGAAGGCGATCGACGCCGGTGTCGCAGCCGTCCGGATCAACCCTGGCAACATCGGCGGCCCGGACAAGGTCGAGCAGGTGGTGACCGCGGCGAAGCGGGCCGGGATCCCGATGCGGATCGGCGCCAACTCGGGTTCGCTGCCGAAGCACCTCCACGACCTCGCCCAGGTCGACCAGGCCCAGGCGCTCGTCGCCGCCGCGGTCGAGGAGGTCGAGCTGCTCGAGAAGCTCGACTACCGCGACTTCAAAATCTCCGTCAAGTCGACACACGTGCCGACGATGATCCGCGCCTACCGGATGCTCGCCGCCAAGGTGCCGTACCCGCTCCACCTCGGCGTCACCGAGGCCGGGACGCCGTTCTCGGGTTCGATCAAGAGCGCCATCGGAATGGGTGCGCTGCTCGCGGACGGGATCGGCGACACGATCCGCGTCTCGCTGACCGCCGACCCGGTCAAGGAGGTCGAGACCGCGTTCGAGATCCTGAAGGCGCTCGGCCTGCGCGAGCGTGGGCCGGTGATGATCTCGTGCCCGAGCTGCGGACGGGACAACGTCGGCGTCGAGAAGCTCGCCGTGGTGGTCGAGGAGCGGCTCCGGCAGTACCCGCAGGCGTTCGAGGTGGCCGTGATGGGCTGCGCCGTCAACGGGCCGGGGGAAGCGGGTGACGCCGACTTCGGGATCGCCGGCGGCCGTGACGTCGGCTTCGTGTACGCGCACGGCCGGGTCCTGAAGAAGGTCAGCTCCGACATCCTGATCGACGAGCTCTTCTTCGAGATCGACCGCTGGATCGAGGCCGGGATGAAGCGTCCGAAGCGGCTGAAGATGGCGAAGCCCGCGGCGCTCGCCATGGCCGAAGCCTCGTTGATTCCGCTGGACTAGTCTGCGCCGATGATCGCGCGCGCATCCCAGCTCTTCCTGCCGACCCTGCGCGACGCGCCCGCGGATGCGGAAGCGCTCTCGCACAAGCTGCTCGTCCGCGGCGGCTTCATCCGCCAGGTCAGCGCCGGCCTCTGGACGTTCCTGCCGCTCGGCTGGCGCGTGCACCGGAAGGTGGAGCAGATCGTCCGCGAGGAGCTGGACGCGATCGGCGCGCAGGAGATGTTCGCGCCCGTGCTCACCCCGGCGGAGCTCTGGATCACGTCGGGTCGCTACGGGATCCCCGAGCTGTTCAGGCTCGAGGATCGGAACGGCCGCGACTACATCCTCCCGCTGACGCACGAGGAGACGTTCACGTTCCACGCGCTCGAGCTCCAGAGCTACCGGCAGCTGCCGCAGTCCTGGTACCACTTCCAGACGAAGGACCGGGACGAGCCGCGCCCGCGCGGCGGCCTCCTTCGCGTCCGCGAGTTCGTCATGAAGGACTCGTACTCGTTCGACCGCGACGAGGCCGGGCTCGACGTCAGCTTCCAGGCGCACAAGGCCGCCTACGAGCGGATCTGGGAGCGCTGCGGCCTCGAGACGTACGGCGTGCAGGCCGAGAGCGGGATGATGGGCGGCAGCGAGTCGCTCGACTACCTCGCGCCGTCGGGCTCGGGCGAGAACACGCTCGTCACCTGCGAGAACGGCGACTACGCGGCCGACCTCGAGATCGCGCGCGGTGTCCCGCGTGCTCCCGAGTTCCCCGAGCCGCTCGACGCGCCGGCCGAGATCGAGACGCCCGACACGCGCACGTGCGAGGCGCTCGCCCAGCTGCTCTCGATCGACCTCGCGGCGACCTCCAAGGCGATGCCGGTGACGAGGGAGGACGGCACGCTCGTGCTCGCGCTCCTGCGGGGCGACGACCGGCTCGAGGAGGCGAAGCTGCTGAGCGCCCTCGGCGCGGACTTCCGCCCGGCGACCGACGAGGAGGTCGTCGCCGGCTTCGGCGCCGAGGGCGGCTCCCTCGGCCCGGTCGGCTTCGACGGGCCGGTGATCGCGGACGAGGCGCTCCGGGAGGGCCAGTTCGTCGCGGGCGCGAACCGCACGGGCTGGCACCTCCGCGGCGTTGCGGCCGGCCGCGACTTCGAGCCGCAGTTCGCGGACATCCGCCAGCCGAAGGAGGGCGATGCCTGCCCGGTCTGCGGCGGCAAGCTGGGTTTCCAGACGGCGATCGAGGTCGGGCACATCTTCAAGCTGGGCACCAGGTACTCGGAGGCGTTCGGCGCGAAGTACCTCGACGAGGACGGGGTCGAGAAGCCGATCGTGATGGGCTCCTACGGGATCGGCCCCGGCCGCACGCTGGCCGCTGCGGTCGAGCAGCACGGGAGCGAGGACGGGATGGTCTGGCCGCGGGAGCTCTCGCCGTACGACGTCCACCTCGTCGTGCTCGGCTGGGACAACCCCGAGCTCGTCGAGATCGGCGAGCAGGTCGCGGCCGCGCTCTCGGCGGAGGGGCTGGAGGTTCTGCTCGACGACCGTGCGCTGCGACCCGGCGAGAAGTTCGCCGACGCCGACCTGATCGGCTGTCCGCTCCGGATCACGGTCGGCAAGAAGACGCTCGAGGACGACGCCGTCGACCTCAAGGACCGCGTCAGCGGCGACGAATCCCGGGTTGCGCGTTTAGACGTCGCAAAACGGGTAGTCGCTGGTTGATGGCTCGCAGGAGGAAGTACAGCGAGGAGGACTTCGGGCGCACTATCGAGCGCCTCATGGGGGAGACGGGCCTGACGTATCGGGGTCTCAGCCGCGAAGACAGGCCTGTCAGCGGGTTACCTCAACCACCTCGTGCACGGCAACCGGCCGGTGCCGTCGAAGGACGTCGTCGCGAAGCTCGCGACGGCGCTCGGCGTCGAGGCCGAGCATTTCCGCGAGTATCGGCTGCGTGTGATCGCCGACCGGCTCGAGGAGATGCCCGACCTGATCGATCGCCTCTACCGCCGGCTCGCGGTGTAAAGAGTTATCCACAGGGGCACATCAGCCCCGTGGAGCCGAATTTCGCCCATCCGATCGAGCGCGAGCTCGCCCGGATCTTCGACGAGATCGGGCTGCCGTGGGAGTACGAGCCGACCACGTTCGTGCTCGAGCGCGACGCCGATGGGCGCGTCAAGGAGGCGTTCACGCCCGACTTCTACCTTCCGGACCAGGACATGTACGTCGAGTGCACGACGATGCAGCAGCGGCTCACGAACCGGAAGAACCGCAAGCTCCGGAAGCTGCGCGAGCAGGGGATCCTCGTCACCGTGCTCTACCGGCGTGACTTCGAGCGCCTCCGCGAGCGCCACGGCTTCCCCTTCGAGATCGCCGCCTAGCCGCGAGGCAGGATCAACTCGAAGCAGGCGCCGCCGCGGCCGGGGTGGTAGAGCAGCTCGCCGCCGTGCGCGTTCGCATAGGCCTTGGCGATCGCGAGGCCCAGGCCGGTGCCGTCGCCCGTGCTTCCACGCTCGAAGCGGTCGAAGAGGCGCGGCACGAGCTGATCGGGGACGCCCTCGCCCGAGTCCGACACCAGGATCCGCGTGAACTGATCCTGCTGCAGCGCTTCGACCCGGATCGGCGGCTTGCCGTAGCGGGAGGCGTTGACCAGCAGGTTCGAGACGACCCGCTCGACCACGACCGGGTCGGCGACCACCGCGATCCCGGGATCGACGTCGAGGTCGACGCCGTCCGTCGGCGCCCCGTCGAGGACGTCCTCGAGTACCTGCTTGAGGACCAGCGGCTGCGGCTCGATCGTGACCGAGTGGGCGTCGAGACGGGAGAGGTCGAGCAGCTGGTCGATCAGGCGCCGCATCCGGTCGGACTGCTCGAAGGCGGTCGTCTCCAGCCGCGCGCGCACGTCCTCGCCCAGCGCCGCGCCACGCTCTCGGAGCGTCGCGAGGATGCCGTAGACGGCGGTCGCCGGTGTGCGGAGCTCGTGCGAGGCAACCGCGACGAAGCTCAGCTTCGACTCGTCGAGGGCGACCGTCTCGTCGTGAAGCTTGGCCTTCTCGATCGCGACGGCGATGCGCTCGGCGACCAGCTGGAGCAGCTCCGTGTCCTCCCCCGTGAACACGCGCGGTGTCAGCGTGCCGACGTGGAGCACGCCGATGACGTGCTCCCGCACCGCCAGCGGCACGCCCAGCAACGACTTGATTCCCTTGTCGCGGAGGAGAGGGTTGAGCACGTCGGCGTGGTCGACGTCCGGTAGGCCGATCGGGCGAGCCTCCGCTGCGATCCGCCCGGCGAAGCCCTTGCCCAGCGGGATCCGGACGCCCTGTTCGACCTCCTCCTCGATTCCCACGGCGGCGCGGGCGACCAGCTCCCGGCCGGTCGCGTCGAGAAGGAGCACCGCGCAGGTGTCGGCGCCGAGGATCGCGCGGATCCGGTGCAGCAGCTCGCCGAGCATTGCGTCGAGCTCGAGGTGGCCGAGGCTCGCGTCGACGACGGACTGCACGTGCTCGACCCGGATCCGGGCCGCGCGCTCGGCGTCATAGGCACGAGCGCGCGAGATCGCGATCGCCGCGCGGTCTGCGGCGAGCTGCAGGAGGTCGACCTCCTCACGCGTGAAGGCGTGCTTCTGGAGCGTGCCGACGTGGAGCACCCCGAGCGGCCTCCCGGCGACGACGAGCGGGACGCCGGCCAGGCTGGCGATCCCCTTCCGGCGCAACAGCGGGTTGATGACGTCGGCTTGCTCGACGTCGGGGAGCACGACGGGCCGGAGCTCCGCCGCGACCCGGCCGGCGAAGCCCTTGCCGACCGGGATCCGGATCGGCGGCTCGAGCTCCTCCTCGATGCCGACGGCAGCGTGTGCGACGAGCTCGTGCCGCGCCTCGTCCAGAAGCAGGATCGCGCAGGTGTCGGCGCCGAGGAGCGAGCGGATCTGCTGCAGCAGCGCGGACGGGTCGTCGGGGCTGTACGCGAGCGCAGCGTCTGTGACCGCCTGCAGCCGGTGAAACCGGTGCGCCTCCCCCTCCATGGGCGAACAATGGCAGAGGCTAGTGTGATTCGCCGCATGCGCGGCCGATGCCGACCCGGACGGTCGTGCTCATGCCGCCGACCGTGACCAGCAGCGGCACGCAATCGGCGCGCCCGCGCAGGTGGAAGCCTCCCGAGAACGAGTTCCAGATCCCTGCAGCCGAGCGCGGGCACGATGGGAAGCGGATGGAGCTCGACGGCCGGCTGCCGCCCCAGGAGAGCGCAACTCGTTCGCGCCAGCCGTCGGGGACGGAGACGACGACGCCCGATGTGCCGGCCCGGATCGCGAGTCCCGCGTTGCGGTAGTACCGCCACGACCGGCTCCGCACGGCGTCCGCGTCGCGACCGAGGTGAGCCGAGCCCGGCATCGAGACACGTCCGAGCAGCAGCCTGAACCCGTCCGCGAGGCCGGAGTTGCCGCGCAGCACGATCCGGTCGCAGGAGACCGTCGGCTCGGCCGACGCCGGTCCACGGGCCGCGGCGCCGGCGGCGAGCGCGCCGAGCACGACCAGCGAGATCGCGCACATGCCAAGGCGGGGCCGCATCAGGCCTTCCATGGTGGACCTCGACGGTGGTCGCCACAACTGGCCGAGGGATGGGTTGGACCGCTGACTCGGGTGGGTTCCCTCCGCGGTCCGCCGGCCGCGAATCCGCTTGCTACCGTGCGCAGCGTCGCGGGGCGTGGCGCAGCCTGGTTAGCGCGCTAGTCTGGGGGACTAGAGGTCCCGAGTTCGAATCTCGGCGCCCCGATCGAGGAAAGCCCCGCAAACCGGGGCTTTCTGGCCTTCTTAGGGGCTTGGCCCCTGCGGCCACTCTGCACCTAAACGTCTTTCCAGCGCTGCCTGCCCCACTCGATCAGAGCGTCCTTGTCGTGCGAACCTGGGTACCCCTCCGGCAGGTCCGAGTCGGTCGGGGAGTAAGTGCGGCCTGGCCAGCCTTCGACGCCCTCGTCGGGTGTCCAACGGATGCGCCACACACCGCCCTCGTCTCGGTTCAAGTCGATCCACCCGTTCGCTAGGCGCTTGCGATCGTAGTTGGGGTCGTCGGTCACGGTTCGCCCTCCTTTCGTGTCTTCGCCTGCCTGGCGAAGAACGCGTTCATGGCGGTGCGTGTCCGGTCTGGAGGAACTACTCGTTCAAAACGAGCGTGTCCGGCTCGTGGCGACGTTCGAGAACGGGGAGGCGCTGTTCGCCGCTGTGTGCGAGCGCGGCCTGGAAGGCGTGGTGGCGAAGCGGCTGCACGATCCGTACAGGCCGGGTGAGCGGGCTTGGGTGAAGACCAAGAATCGTGCAACCGCCCGGTTCGCGGACGAGCGTGCCCGCGCCGGTCATCGAGCACGTTCCGCCGTCCGCTGAGACTCGGCCCGGCCCGGCGAGAAGTAGAGTTCGCGCGATGGCGAGCGAGGAGAATCGCGAGCGGCACGAAGAGTTCGAGCGGCGAGTCCTGGCGCTCATTCGTGAGCAGTTGGAAGTGATGGAAAGAAAGTTTCCCGGCGGCTACGAGTTCGGCGACTTTGTGATCACGTGCCGCTTCTACTCCGCCCCCTTACCCGGCACTAGCATGGAGCCGTGGTATGGCGGCCCCTATCCCGGGTGGCTTCAAGAGATCTGGACGGTCGGTAGCAGCACGTCGTGGGACGTGGACATTTCCCTCGCGGAGCAGGGGGTGGATCGCCTGCTGCAGCTACAGCGTGACGAAGGGGCCGACGCGGAGGCCGCCTCCGAGTCGGACGACGAGTAATACCGTCGCGGCGCGGCATCAAGAGAGTTAGTTCGTCCCCTCGGTGCGGCTCCACTGGTGGTTCGGGCCGCGGGTGCCGCCGAGCTGGCCTCGGAAGGGCCGTGCCGGCCCGGAGGTGGGATCTCACGGACGGCCAGCACGGCCTCCGGGAACGAGTTTACTCCGGTCACAACGCCTGTAATGGGAAACTGGAGACGATGACCGCCTGGCTTTTCTCCTGCGGCCACACCGTGCCGATGCTCGAGCACGACCGGCCCGAGGATCCGCCCCGTAGGCCGCGGATTGCCCGATCTGCCAGAAGCTGCGTAACGTCCAGGGTCCATCCTGATGGTTCTGCGGTCGGTTGCGGAGCTATTGCCGGTGCCGTTTGACGACCTGACGCTTGAACACGTGCCTGACCTGCTCGTACGCGCGGGCGAGGAACGCGAGACGATCTTCTTCGAGCGAAAAGCTTCCGTCTCCAACGAGTCCTTGGCGAAGGCCTGCGCGGCGTTTGCGAACACGCTCGGCGGCCTCCTCGTGGTCGGTGTTGTCGATGACGGCGACGGCCTGACCGGGATCGAACGGCGAGCTCCTGAGGCACAGCTCTGGGTGAAGGACATGCTGCGCGGGCACGTCCTGCCGATTCCGCCCTTTAGAGCACGTTGGTTGCCCGTTGCCGAAGCCGAAGGCCCCGGGATCCTGCTTGTGCTCGTAGCCGAGTCGTCGACGACGCCTCACCTACTGACCCGCCGCGGCGCTATCTAAGCCGACGGCTTAGGTCGTGCCGCTCTTCGGAACCACGCGATCAGCGATAGCCAAAGCCAACGCAGCGGCTACACCGCCGGCAAGAAGCAGCCAGCCGCGGTCAATGTCCTCGAACCACGGCGTCGCTGCGCTCGTGCCAGTGAGCATCGTCCACGCTGCAAAAGCTATGGCTGGGAGGATCATTCGCAGCCAATCGACAGGCTTCCAAGCCGGTGGTCCATAGCGCCCGATCGCGTAGAGAATCGCTGCCGTGATCAGGAGGACTACAAACGTCGCCTTAAGTAGGTCAGGCTTTTCCACGATGGTCGACCCGTCGTCGTCTGAGCTGGTCGCATAAGCGAGGACGATGGCGTGCACGGTCAACACCTCTGCTGGCACTAGCGCCGCAACCTTCTGAGCGAAGGCCGCCAGCCGTTCGGCTGGAGTGGGTTCCGCTTCAGTCAATTGGAGTGCCGGAGTGCTTTCGACCGTCTTGGTCAGCCGGCCGTAGAGGATTGAGCTCACATGTCCTCCCTCGTTTGGTTGCGCGGATCCTGCCAGGTTGTGCCGGCTGCTACAAGAGCCGCGGCGCTTCGCCGTCGCCGAGCGTTCGCAGGCGGCCCCCGCGGGCCATTCACAGGCCAAACGCCGAGAACCACCCCCGCATAGACAAGCGGTCGATTACAAGTCAAACCGGCGGCAAACCCGCTTGGCTGCGGCCGTTCCGGGTCATTCGTTGCCGCGCGTCGTTGCGGCTGGACTACGCTGGGGGACTAGAGGTCCCGAGTTCGAATCTCGGCGCCCCGATCGAGGAAACCCCCGCTCAGCGGGGTTTTCGTCCTGCGAGAGGAGTTTCTGCACCATGGCGAAGGTGGTTGCACTCATGTCGATGTCTCTCGACGGATACGTCGCCGACGCGAACGACGGGGTCAGCGAGGTCTTCGACTGGTACTTCTCGGGCGAAGTCGAGGTCCCGACAGCGAGCGGGAGTTCGGGCATGACCTTCCGCGTCTCGCGGCCGAGCGCCGACCACCTGCGGGGCTTGACCGCCGAGATCGGGGCGATGCTCACCGGTCGGCGGACGTTCGAGAAGGCCGACGGCTGGGGCGGCCGGCACCCGTGGGACGTGCCGGCGTTCGTCGTCGCTCACGAAGTGCCCGACGGCTGGCCGCGGCCCGGCTCGACGGTCCACTTCGTCACCGACGGCATCGAGAGCGCCGTTGCCCGAGCCACAGCGGCTGCCGACCCGAGGTCCGTGGGAGTTCACGGCGCCCAGACGATCCAGCAATGCCTGAACGCGGGGCTGCTCGACGAGATCAACATCGATCTGGCTGCCGTGTTGCTGGGCGCAGGAGTGCGGCTGTTCGACCACCTCGCGGAGACACCGGTGGTCCTCGGCGATCCGACAGTCGTCGCCGGTGTCGGCGTCACGCATCTGCGTTATCCCGTGCACACGTCGTAAGGCAGACGAGCTCGTCTAGAGGCTGAGGCCGCGGCGGCGAAGCGCCTCTGCGCAGTCCTCGCAGATCGTGTGCGTCGTGGCGTCGAGCACTGCCTCGTCGCTCGCGCGGCGGCCCGGCATCCACGTGCCGTTCACGCAGAACCGAAGGCACCACGCGCAGCGTCGTGCCATCGCAGTGCGGTCTTCCATCTGTTGTGCCACAAAACCCCCAGTCGACGTCCCCAGCCGCCGCAGAGTTCCATTGACAAAACGCACCAGCGCCCTCGCCGGTTGCGCGCTCGCAGGTAAGAGTCCGGCGGCCGGCGACACCAACTCTCCGACAGCAACCCAAGGAGGAGAGCCAGTGCCGTACGGAAGCTGGATCAACGACTTGCCGACCGGGTTCTTCCTGGTCGTCCACATCGCAGCATTTGCGCTCGGGGCCGCGTTCGCCTGGCTCGCGTTCAAGCGCGAGCTCTCGCTGCTCGGCTCGGCGTTCTCGCTCTTCGCGGTCGCCGAGCTCGTCTACATGACCTACCACCTCGACTGGACCGTGTTCCTGTTCGCGCACACGATCGCCGAGGTGCTCGACCTGACCGCGTTCGTGCTGGTGTTCGCGGCCGCCGTGTACTCGGCGGTGCGCCGGCCGGAGCTCGAGCTGAGCCGGTCGTGACGCGACGGTTCCTCCTCCCGGCGATTGGCCTGCTCGCCGCGACTGCGGTCGCGGCGGGCTGCGGCGACTCCGACGAGAGCGAGCCGGTTGCGACGACCGAGGTCTCGATGGCCAAGAGCTACCGCTTCGACCCGAAGACGATCGAGATCTCGGCGGGGGAGACCGTCACCTGGACGAACGACGACAACTTCACCCACACCGTGCAGGTCGACGGTCAGGCAGACCACGAGGTCGGCAAGGGCAAGAGCGTGTCGATCGCGTTCCAAGACCCCGGGACCTACGAGTACGTCTGCACGCTGCACCGGCGCGACATGGGCGGGACGGTGATCGTCCGGTGAAGCTCGAGCTCGACGTCGTCATCCTCGCCTGCGCGATCAGCGCGGGGATCCACGGCGCGCTCGTGCCCGACCACTTCGGCGAGAGCGCCGGCGCCGGCCTCGGCTTCGTCGCCGCGACCGTCGTGCTGGCCGTTCTGGTCGTTGCCCTGACGCTGCGCCCGGCGAGCGTCTCGCGCTCGCCGGCGCGGCAACAGTCCTCGCCGGGCTGCTCGGCGCGTACGTGCTCGCGACGACGACGGGCGTGCCGGTGCTGCACCCGGAGCCCGAGCCTCTCGACGGCCTGGCGCTCGCGACGAAGGCGATCGAGGCCGTCGGGCTCGGGGTCGCCGTCGTCCTGCTCGGTCGGCGCCGGTCGACCCTGACCCTTCTGCATCCGAAAGGAACGTGAACGAGATGGAGACGAGCACCGCACGGCCGATTCCGCTCCTCCTGACGGGCCTGGTCGCCGCTCTTCAGCGCCCTCGTCGCGCTGTCGCTGTCAGGCGGCTCTGCCCACGCGCATGGGATCGAGGGCCACGACGAAACCGACGAAGGCGCCGCTGACCCGGAAGCAGGTCGCCTTCCGCAGCGAGATGCGGCGCCTCTGGGAAGATCACATCACCTGGACGCGCCTCGCCGTCATCAGCCTGACCACGGACTCGCCCGACACGCAGGCGACGGTGGGCAGGCTGCTCTCGAACCAGACCGACATCGGCGACGCCGTCAAGCCCTTCTACGGGCGCGCGGCCGGAAACGCGCTGAGGAAGGAGCTGCGCAGCCACATCCTGATCGCGGCCGACGTGGTCGCCGCGGCCAGGGCGGGCGACACGCGTGAAGCTGACCGACGCGCAGGCCCGCTGGGCCGAGAACGGCGACGCGATCGCGACGCTCCTGAGCCGCGCCAACCCGCGCCACTGGCAGCCCGCCGTGATGAAGGCCGAGCTTCGCACCCACCTGAAGCTCACGACCGACGAGGTCGTGGCCCGGGTGCAGGGAAAGTGGGCCGCCGACGTCGACGCATACGACCGGATCCACCATCACGCGCTCCACCTCGCCGACCTGCTCTCGGGCGGTCTGATCGCGCAGTTCCCCGAACGGTTCCGGTGAGGCCATGACGGCTCGGACGACTCCGATGCGACCGCACGACGTCGTCGGCTGGCGGCGTGACCAGCTCGTCCACTCGGGCTTCTCGCTCCCGGCCGCCGACCGGCTCGCCCACGACCGGCGCTACGACCTGCACGCGCTGATCGAGCTCGTCGAACGCGGCTGCCCGCCGAACCTCGCCGTTCGGATCCTCGAGCCGGCGGAGGAGGATCGGCCCGCATGAGCGCCACGCGCGGGGCTACCGTGGGGAGCGTGGAGCCACTCCTCTCTCAGCCGCCGGCGCCGCTCGACGCGGACTCGCGCGACTGGCTGAGCCGGCTCCGGGGCGACGGCGCCGTTCACGAGGACGCGGTGGCCGAGTTGCACGCGCTCCTCCTGCGGGCCGCACGCTTCGAGGTGGCCCGCCGGCGGCCGAGCCTGCCGCACGTCCGCGGCGACGAGCTCGACGACATCGCCGCCGAGGCGGCCGATGACGCGCTCGTGAGCGTGCTCCGTCGCCTGGACGACTTCCGCGGCGCCAGCCGGTTCACGACCTGGGTCTACAAGTTCGCGCTCTACGAGGCCGCGGTGAAGCTCCGCAAGCGTGCCTGGCAGGGGCGGGAGATTCCCCTGGAGCCGGAGGCGTGGACCGTGTTCTCGAGCGGCGACCCGGAGCCGGGTGACCACGCCGAGCAGTCCGAGCTCCTCGCGATGCTGCAAACCGCGATCGCGGAAGCCCTGACGCCGCACCAGCGCCGTGTCCTCGTCGCACTGGCGCTGAACGGCGTCCCGATCGACGTGCTCGCCGAGCGGCTGAGCACCACGCGCGGGGCGCTCTACAAGACGCTGCACGACGCCCGCCGCAAGCTGCGACAGCACCTCGATGCGTGTGGCCTGTCACTCGACACCTGGCTGGAGGAATGATGGATCGTCCCGATCTCGAACAGGCGCTCGCCCGGCTGCGCGGGCCGGCCGGCCCCGAAGTCGACTGCGACACGTGCTTCGCGGAGCTCGACCGCTACGTCGAGCTCGAAGTCGCGGGCGCGGACGCCGACGCCGCCGTCCCCGGCCTACGTGCACACCTCGAAGGCTGTCCGGCCTGCCGCGAGGAGCACGAGAGCCTCTATGCGCTCGTCAGCGGCGATCAGGCGTCCTGAGCGCCGCTGACGAGCCCTACCCGAGCATGGTCACGGCGAGGATCGCCACCGCGAGGACCACGCATACGATCGCCCACGCGGTGACGAACAACCATCCCAGCGGCATCGGCCTCATACCGATAGAGAGGCCCGCGGCAGCCGCATCCTTTCTCGTCCGGCCCGGATGCGCCCAACATCCCTCAGAAATGAGTAGATATCGGCCGATTGTCGAAGTAGGATCCGCCGACGTTGAGGCTCCTGCGGCTCGTCCTGCTCCTGTCTGCGGCCTCGATCGCGTGGCCTGCCTCAACGCTGGCGAACGAGCTCGAACCGGGGCCGCTGGGGCCGTCCGAGCGCGTGGGGGTCTTCTACTATCCGTGGTTCGGCACGGCGAAGCACGACGGCCGCTACTCGCACTGGCAGCAGGGAGGATCGCAGCCGCCGGTCGACGTCGCCTCGAGCTTCTACCCGGCTCGCGGCGTCTATTCGTCGGCTGACGCGCTCGTCGTCGACGCCCAGATGCGCGAGATCGCCGGCGCCGGCATCGGCGTCGTGATCAGCTCCTGGTGGGGGCGGGACTCGGCCGAGGACCGGCGCCTGGCGCAGCTGCTGGGCGCAGCGCGGCGGCACGGCCTCGCCGTTGCCGCCCACATCGAGCCGTACCGAGGCAGGACGGTCGCCTCGACCGAGGCCGACATCCTGTACCTGCGCGCCCGGGGGATCTCCGACGTCTACGTCTGGGCGTCGCCGCTGCTGCCCGACGCCGAGTGGGCGGAGATGAACCGCCGCGTCGAGGGAGTGCGCGTCTTCGCGAACACGAACCTCGCCGGCCGCGCCGCGGCGGGAGGTTTCGACGGCCTGTACACGTACGACGTCCTCCTGTTCGACGGCGTGCTCTTCCCGCGGCTCTGCCACCAGGCCCGGCGCCTGCAGCTCCTCTGCGCGCCCTCCGTCGGCCCCGGCTACGACGCCAGACAGGCGACCGGCGACCTTCGGGTCAAGCAACGGCGGGACGGGGCGCGGTACGACGGCATGTGGCGCGGCGCGATCCGCGCGCAGCCCGACCTCGTCACGATCACGAGCTACAACGAGTGGCACGAAGGCACGCAGATCGAGCCGGCCCGGGCGGGCCGGCCCGGGTACGAGTCGTACGAGGGCGCCTGGGGCTTGTCGGGCCGGGCGGCGGAGACCGCGTACCTCGACCGCACGGCGTTCTGGGTGCAGCGCCTCACCCGGCGCCGCTGAACACCTCCGCGGAGCAGCTCGAGACGAGCGCGTCGAAGACGTCTCCCTCGTCGACGCCGCGCAGCGATTCGTGGGCGAGATCCACCTCGATCTCGGGCCAGGAGTCGAGCCCCAGCGACCGACCGCCTTCGTCGGCGCCGAAGCAGAGCAGCCTTTCGGTCGAGAACACGCCTCGCCTGCCGGTCTGGCGACGGGCAATCCCCTCCAGCTCGCGCAGCTCCTCGAGCGGGTCGATACGGACGTTCGAGTCGGAGCCGATCGAGAGCGGGATGCGGCGATGCTCGATTCGCGCCGCGGGGAGGAAGCCGTCGGCGAGGTCGGCCTCGGTCGTCGGGCAGGCGCAGACCGTGCTCCCGCTCTCCGCCAGCAGGTCGAGCTCGGTGCCGTCCGCATGCGTGGCGTGGACGACGGTGACGTGCCCGCCGAGGCAGCCGGTGCGCTCGAGCAGCTCGATCGGGCGGCAGCCGTGCTCGGCGACGCACTCCTCGATCTCCTTGGGCTGCTCGCAGGCATGGATGTGCAGCGGCAGCCGCTCGGCGGCGGCGTAGCGCCCGATCTCCTCGAGCCACTCACGCGGGCAGGCGCGGACGGAGTGGGGGGCGAGGCCCACCCGGATCCCGTCCTCCCGGAGCGTTTCGAGCTGCCGGAGGTAGTCGGCCGGCGAGTCCTGGCGCATCCGCGGCAGTCCACCGCGCGCGTACGCGGCCAGGAGCACGACGAGCTCGATGCCGGCCGCCGCAGCGGCCTCCGACGCAGCCCGCGCCTCGTCGAGCCCGAGGTAGTGGAACTCGCCGACGGCGGTGTACCCGGCGCTGCGCATCTCGGCGTACGTCGCGGCGTAGAGCTCGCCCACCGTCTCCGGCGTCTGCCGATCGGCCTCGGCGAGCATCAGCTCGCGCCACGCCCAGAAGTCGCCACCGCCTGCCCGGCCGCGCAGGGAGCGCTGAAACGTGTGGCTGTGCGCGTTGACGAAGCCCGGAACCGTGATCGCATCGGCCATGCGGAGGAGCGTAGACTCCTCGCTCCCTCCGGTGCTCGAACCCGACTCCACGCGCGTCGTCCCCGCGCACGCCGGCGCTCCCGGCGCGCTCGACAACCCGCATGCCCTCCAGATCCTGTCCACCGAGCACTGGAGCCTGCTCGCTGCACGAAGCCTTTTCCCCACGCCCGCAGGCGACGGGGACTAGCGGGCGGCGACGGACTATCCTCCCTGCCATGGCCACCAGCGCCGTCCCGGCTCCGCTTGCGCACCTCCCGAACGCGCTGACGCTGCTCCGGCTGGCGCTGATCCCGATCTTCGTCGGGCTGATGCTTGCGGACGACCCGGCCAACTGGCCCGCCGGGCTCGTCTTCGCCGCGGCCGGGATCACCGATCAGGTCGATGGCTTCCTCGCGCGCCGCTGGCACGTCGAGTCGCAGTTCGGCAAGATCGCCGACCCGCTCGCCGACCGGCTGATGATCGACGCGGCGGCGGTGATGCTCTGGGTGACCGACCGCCTGCCCTGGTACGCGGCGCTCGTCATCCTCGCGCGGGACCTGTTCATGATCGCCGGCTACAAGCTCGTCGCGAACCGCGGCTACGACTTCGAGGTGACGCGCGTCGGGAAGCTGGCGACGTGGGTGCTCTACGCGGCGATTGGGCTCGTGATCGTCACGAACGACGGCGTCGACTGGCCCGTGTGGCTCTTCTGGATCGGCGTCGCGCTCGCGCTCGTCGCTGCGGCGCAGTACGTGCAGAAGGCCCGTCGCGAGGTGTCCGCGTGAAGGCCGTCGTCATGGCGGGTGGGGAGGGCACGCGGCTGCGGCCGCTGACCTCGAACCAGCCGAAGCCGATGGTGCCGATCGTCGGCAAGCCATGCATCGAGCACATCGTCGAGCTGCTCCGCGGCCACGGCTTCGACGAGATCGTGATCACGCTCGCCTTCATGCCCCAGGCGATCCGGAGCTACTTCGGCGACGGTGAGTCGCTCGGCGTCCAGATCGAGTACTCCGTCGAGGAGCTGCCGCTGGGCACCGCCGGCTCGGTCCGGCTCGCGAGCGAGAAGCTCGACGAGACCTTCCTCGTCATCTCCGGCGACGCGCTCTGCGACGTCGACCTCGGCGCGCTCGTCGACCGGCACAAGGAGACGGGCGCCGCGGTCACGATCGGGCTCAAGTCGGTCGACAACCCGCTCGAGTTCGGGATCGTCGTCACCGACGACGACGGCAAGGTCGAGCGCTTCCTCGAGAAGCCGTCGTGGGGGCAGGTCTTCTCCGACACGATCAACACGGGCATCTACGTGCTCGAGCCCGAGGTGCTGACCCATATCCCCGCCGACGGGCCGTACGACTTCTCCAAGGAGCTCTTTCCGCTGCTGCTCGAGATGGGTCGCCCGATCTACGGCCACGTCATGGACGGCTACTGGCAGGACATCGGCAACCTCGATCAGTACCGGCAGGCCAACTTCGACGCGCTCGACGAGCGGGTCCGCCTGAACGTCGAGGGCGTGCGGTTGCGCGGGAACGTCTGGATCGGCGAGGGGACCGATGTGCACGACGTCGAGGAGATCGAAGGCCCGGCGTTCATCGGCAACCACTGCCGGATCACGCGCGACGCCTCGATCGGCCCGTACACGGTGCTCTCGAACGGCGTCACGCTCCGCGAGCGCGCGCGGACGGTGCGCAGCGTCATCGACGCGACGACGCATGTCGGCCGCAGCGCGCTGATCGAGGGCGCGATCATCGGCCGCAGCTGCGACATCCGCGACCACGTCCGGATCCAGGAGGGCGCCGCGATCGGCGACGAGGTCACGATCGGGTCCGAGTCGAACATCGCTCCGCACGTGCGGATCTACCCCTACAAGGAGGTCGAGACCGGCTCCCAGGTGTACGAGAACCTGATCTGGGAGACGCGGGCGTCCTCGCGCCTGTTCGGCAAGGACGGCGTCACCGGGCTCGTCAACGTCGATCTCACGCCCGAGACGGCCGCGCGCCTCGCGACCGCGCTCGGGACGGCTCTGAAACGCGGGTCGCGCGTCGTCGCCAGCCGCGACTCCGCGCCGGGCTGCCGGATGATCAAGCGGTCGATGATCTCCGGGCTCAACGCCGCGGGCGTGGACGTCGCCGACCTGCGCGTCTCGCCGCCGGCCGTCAGCCGGCACGTCCTCAAGACGCAGGCGTTCGCGGCCGCGGTGCACGTCGGCGCGAGCCATCTCGACCCGGAGGCGATCTTCATCCGCATCTACGAGCCGCCCGGGATCCTCCTGACGCCGGGCCTGCAGAAGGAGATCGAGCGGAACTTCACCCGCCAGGAGCTGCGGCGCGTGTCCGCGGGCGGCGTCGGCTCCGTCTCGTATCCCGCCCGCGTGCGCGAGAGCTACGCCCAGGACCTGCTCGACTCGCTCGACGCCGAGGCGATCCGCGCGCGCCGATTCCGGATCGTCGTCGACTACGGCTACTCGGCCGCGTCCTTCGTGCTCCCGCTCGTCGTCGGCCCCGTCGGGGTCGAGGCGATCTCCGCGCACGGCTTCTTCGCCCAGGAGCTGGGGGAGCGCGAGACGCTCGCGCAGGCCATCGGGCACACGAAGCGGCTCGTGACCGCGATCGGCGCCGACCTCGGGGCCGTCTTCGACCAATCGGGCGAGCGGCTGTACCTCGTCGACGACCAGGGCCGCGAGGTGCCCGTCGACCAGACGCTGCTGCTCTACGTCCGCCTCCTCTCCCAGCGGGGGGTCAAGGGCAAGGCCGCGTTCCCGATCACGGTCACGAGCAAGGTCGAGGAGCTCGCGGGCGCGGGGCTGGAGATCATCCGGACCCCGAACTCGCTCACCGATCTGACGAAGGCGGCCTCGGCGGAGGGAGTCGTCTTCGCGGGCGCGGTCGGCGGCGGCTACGTCTTCCCGCAGTTCCTGCCGGCCTACGACGCGATCGCCAGCCTCGCGAACCTGCTCGAGCTGCTCGCGCCGACGGGGCGCCCGCTCTCCGAGCTCGTTGCCGAGCTGCCGGAGCCGACGCTGATCCACCGACGCCTCGCGTGCCCGTGGGCGAAGAAGGGCGTCGTCATGCGCGTCCTCAACGAGCGCCTGGCGGGCCGCGACCTCGACCTCACGGACGGGATCAAGGTGATCGACGAGCGCGGCTGGTCGCAGGTGCTGCCCGACCCCGACGAGCCGCTGGTGCACCTGTACGCCGAGGGCGCGACGCCCGAGGCGTCGGAGGAGCTGGAGCGGGACATCCGCGAGCTCGTCGAGGAGATCATGCAGGGAGACGCCGACGCGGCCCGAACCTCTGTAGAAGCCTCAAGCTGAGGTTGACCCCTCGGCGCACGTGCTGCTTTACTTGATCCGCCGACCCTCCACCGGAAAGGTGTCATGGAACCGCTGCCCGATCTCGCCACGCTCTCCGACGACGATCTCAAGACCCTGATCGAGGAGCTGACCCAGGAGGAGAACGAGGTGTCCTTCCGGCGTCGGCTGCTCCAGGGGCGGATCGACATCCTGCGGGCCGAGCGCACCGCCCGGCTGAAGGGGAAGGGCGTCTCCGACGTCGACGTCGAGGCGCTGACGGACATCCTCTCCTCGCGGAGCGCCCCGACGGGCGACGAGGGCGTGTGAGCCACGTCTACTGCGGAGAGTGCGGCTTCCAGAACCCGGAGGCCTCCAACTACTGCTCCCGCTGCGGCGCACGGCTCGACAAGGGCGAATCCGGTGAGCAGACGATGACCTACACGCCGGAGGACATCTCTGAAGACTCGGGCGCCGCCCTGCAGGACCTCGGCGGCAAGGGGCCCGCGCTCGTCGTGCGCGCCGGTGGCGGCAGGGCGGGGGAGAGCTTCTTCCCCGAGGGCGACCGGACGCTGATCGGCCGCTCGCCGGAGTGCGACGTCTTCCTCGACGACGTCACCGTCTCCCGCAAGCACGCGGAGCTGATCCGCGACGGCGAGTCGTTCACGATCACCGATCTCGGCAGCCTCAACGGGACCTTCGTGAACAGGAAGCGGATCGAGTCGGCGGAGCTCGAGGACGACGACGAGGTCCAGATCGGCAAGTACCGCCTCACCTTCCTGCGCCGATGAGCACGACGACACCCACCGAGCGCCGGACCGAGCAGCCGCGGCTGCACACGATCGGAGCCGTCTGCGCGCGCCTGCAGCCGGAGTTCCCGGACATCTCGATCTCGAAGATCCGCTACCTCGAGGATCAGGGGCTGCTGACGCCGAAGCGCACGCGGGGCGGCTACCGCCTCTTCAGCGAGGACGACGTCGAGCGGTTGGAGACGATCCTGCGGCTGCAGCGCGACGAGTTCCTGCCGCTGCGAGTGATTCGCCAGGAGCTCGCCACGGGCGCCGGGGCGGCCCGGAAGCGGCGGCCCGCCGGGCTGGGCGACCGGGAGTCCGAGCTCGACCTCGGAGAGCTCTGCGAGCGCGCCGGGATCGATCAGGCGCTGGCGCGGGCGCTCGAGGAGTACGGGCTGCTGACGCCGCGGCTGGAAGGCGGCGAGCGTCTCTATCGCGAAGGCGACGCGGACATCGCCGCCGTCTGCGGCAGGCTGGCCCAGTTCGGCATCGACGCACGCCACCTGCGGACGTTCAGGAACTCCGCCGGTCGCGAGGCGAGCCTGCTCGAGCAGCTCGTCGCACCGGCGCTCCGGTCTCGGAACCCCGAACGGCGCAAGGCGGGACTCGACGACCTGCAGGCTCTCGCCGAGGCGTCGCAGGAGCTCTCGCAGCTGCTGTTCTGGCGCGAGCTGCGCCAGCTGGCGGATCGGTAGGCTCGCGCGGTGACCTCAGGCGCCGCCCTGGACCTGCGCGACCGCGTCCGCGACGTGCCGGACTTTCCCAAGCCCGGGATCGTCTTCAAGGACCTGATGCCGCTCGTCGCCGATCCGGCGTATTTCCGGGAGACGATCGACCGGCTCGAGGCGGCCGCCCAGCCGAAGCGGCCCGACATCATCCTCGGCGCCGAGGCGCGCGGCTTCATCTTCGGCGGCGCGCTCGCCGACCGGCTGCACTGCGGCTTCGTGCCGGCGCGGAAGCCGGGCAAGCTGCCGTGGGAGACCGTCGAGGCCACCTACGACCTCGAGTACGGGACCGACCGCCTCCAGGTCCACGCCGACGCGATCTCGAAGGGAACGCGGGTGATCGTCCACGACGACGTGCTCGCGACGGGTGGGACCGCGAAGGCGAAGACCGAGCTCGTCG
This sequence comes from uncultured Gaiellaceae bacterium, assembly GCA_963827015.1. Lineage (GTDB taxonomy): Bacteria > Actinomycetota > Thermoleophilia > Gaiellales > Gaiellaceae > Gaiellasilicea. The sequence continues at coordinate 684,933 of CAWGZI010000010.1, forward strand.
AGGCGCTCGGAGGCGAGGTCGTGGGCCTGCTTTTCGTCGTCGAGCTCGCGTTCCTGAGCGGCCGGGACAAGCTCAGCGGCTACGACGTCCAGTCGCTGATCACCTACTAGCACTCCGAAGGGTGACTCCCGGGCCGTCCGCCCGGTCGATAAGCATTCCCACCATGTACGACGCGCTCACGGCCCGGTACACCTTCGCGTGTCCCCGGCGGGAGCAGGCCCACGTGGCGCTCTCGTCGTTCCGCCTGCTCGAACGGCTGCCGGGCGCGACCCACCCAGCCGTCTACGAGGTGCGGTTCGACTGCAGCTGCGGCGACGAGCATCCGGGCCTCGTCTCGCACGAGGACCTCGACTGGGCGCCTCTCGGTGCGCATGCGGGCTCGTTCGTCGACCTGATGACGTCGCGTACCCTCGACGGTGCCTCCGAGCTCCTGGAGACCGCAGCGACGCACCTACGGGCGGGGGAGTGGCCGTGGAGCTTCTACTGCTACCCGGAAGGGCGCCCGAGGCCGGTCTTCCCGTCCTCGTTCGTGGCGGTCGCGCCGGGAGAGCGCTGGCTCGGGCTTGCCGTCCGCTGCCCCGCGTGTGAGGCGCTGTCGGTGAACCTCGTCTCGCAGGCGCACGTCGATCTCCCGTTCGCAAACGACGGCCGCATCGGGGTCGTCGACCACGTCTTCGCCGAGGACGCGCTCCGCTCGGTGCAGGCGTTCAGGGCCGAGCTCGATTCCTCCCGCTTCGACGAGCAGCGCCTGCACCTGATCTAGCCCTTCCTCCGTTGTACAGATGCCGGAACCGAATCCGGCCACCCACGCTTGGAACGGAGGCAGTGATGATCGGAGTGACACGCGGAATCTCGACGCTCGCCGGGGCGACCGTGGCGGGCATCCTGCTCTGGTTCGCGACGCAGGTCGGCGCCGAGACGAGCACGGAGTACTGGGCCACGTACGGCCTGATCGCCGCAGCGGGCCTGACGATGGCGCTCTCGCAGATCCTCGGCGGCTGGACGAAGTGGGGGTGGCCCCGCTTCTCGCTCGGCGTCTTCGCGCTCGGCTTCCTGCCGGTGCTCGTCGCCGGCGGCTGGGTGCTGCTCGCGCGGCAGCCGGCCGACTGGATGAACACGTCGAACTGGTCGCGCGACCTCGGCGTCTACGGGCTGGTCGCCGACCTCGGCAACATCCTGCCCGCGATCGCGTTCGGGATCGGCCTGACGTTCGGGCTCTCGTTCGACACCGCCGGCCCGCGCCGCGAGGTCGTCGAGAGGGAGCACGTGCATCACGACCACGCCCACGACACCGACGCGCCGCTCACGGCCGACCCGGAGCCGTACGCCACGCCGGTGCCGGCGGCGGACACGCGCCGGGACGCGGATGCGAGACGGCGACGGCTACGTCGACCGGCCCGTCGTGACCGGGACGACGGGACCGACAGGAAGACTGAGGTTTTTTCCCTGAGACAAGGGATTTCGCAGCCGCCCGGCTTCCGTCGATAGGAGTCGTGATGGACGCCGCCGCCGTCAGCCACCCGAAGCCCGTCGCTTCGGAGCTCCTGCTCGAGCACTGCTTCGCGCTCGACAGCGACGACGGCAGGCGTCCGACGGCGGCTGCGCGACTCGAGGCGCTGCTCGGCCGCGAGCTCGCCCGCCGGCTCGTCCGGGCTCTCTCGGCGCGCGCTAGACGCGGTCGCCGGGGCGGTCCTCGCCCCGGGTGCGGACGAAGAGGAAGATCGCGCCGGCCGAGACGAGGCTGAGGATGAACGAGGTGGCGCCGGAGACGCCGAGAGCGCGCATCCCGATCCAGAGCAGGAAGAAGAAGAACACGGCCCAGGCGCCGGCCTGAACCCCCTGGTCGATCGACGGCATTCGCAGATGCATCGGAGCGATCGTAACCGGACCGCCGGCAACGAATCCGATCCCAGCGGTTTTTGGAGGCGGCCCGACCCTTCAGGGGATTTACGCGCGAAGGGGATCCACTCGTGGATCCCCTTCTTGCGCAAACAAAAAAATTCAAGGAGCCGGTGGCGCTTTCGTCCACCGAACCCGCTGACTTTCCGCTTCCGCGTACGGCCCTCGAGCTCGGCTTCGACCTAATCGCGCTCCGTGCTCCTTGCAGGAGGCAACCTAGCCGGGCGCCCTGGGCGAGGCAAGAGCCCGGCGACGCTGAAAGGTGCAATTTGCGACAACTTCTCGTGCGGCCGGTCCGGCGGGCCTCGGACCGTAGGATGCCGCCGTGGGCCGTGCGGGACTCTGGAGCGTCGCGGGCACGGCCTTGGCGGCCGCGGTCGTGCTGACCGTGCTCGGGGTCGGCGACGACCCGAACGCGCTTCCGAACTGGCAGGCGCTCGTGCTCGGGCTCGTCCAGGGCGCGACGGAGCTGCTGCCCGTCTCGTCGTCGGGCCACCTGATCCTCGTCCCGTGGCTCGGGGACTGGGAGTACCTGAAGGAGCACGAGGCGTTCAACCAGACCTTCGACGTCGCGCTCCACCTCGGCACGCTCGTCGCCGTCGTCGGCTACTTCTGGCGCGACCTGCTCGTGCTCGTGGCGGCGTGGGTGCGGACGCTGCGGACGCGCCGGCTCGCGACCGCGGAGGAGCGCATCGCCTGGTTCGTGGTCGTCGCGACGATCCCGGCGGCCGTCGTGGGGCTGCTCGGGGAGGACCTGATCGCGGAGCATCTCGGCGAGCCGTGGCAGATCGCGATCGCGCTCGCCGTGTTCGGCGGGCTCCTCTGGCTCGCAGACCGCCGGCCGGAGGAGCGGGGGATGGGGGACCTCGGACTGAAGGCCGCGTTCGGCATGGGCCTCGCCCAGAGCCTCGCACTGATGCCGGGCGTCAGCCGGTCGGGGATCACGATCACTGCGGGGCGCTTCCTCGGCCTCGACCGCGACTCCGCCGCGCGTTTCTCGTTCCTGCTGCTCGTGCCGACCGTGCTGGGCGCGGTGGTGCTGAAAGGGGTGACCGACGTCCTGCTCGGCGAGCTGCCGTCCGGCTCCGGCGGGCCGTTTCTCGTCGGAACCCTTGCGGCGGCGGGGAGCGGGCTGCTCGCGATCGACGCCTTGCTCGGCTACGTCCGCCGCCACGACTACTCCGTCTTCGTCTGGTACCGGCTGATCGCGGCCGCCGTCGTGCTGCTGCTGATCGCGAGCGGCGCCCGTTCGGCGGGCTTCTGACCGCGAGCCCGACGGCGGGCTCGGGCTTCCCTCGTTCGGGGCATGCCGTGCGACCGGGACGACCACTACCCTGGCCCCGGATGCTTTCCGAGGCGCATCTCTCTCGACGGCTGCTCGTCTGCCTGCTGGCGCTGGCGTCGCTGGCGCTCGTGGGCGCGGGGCGCGCGACTGCGGGCTACGGGGTGGCCCCGAACGGCCAGAGCTTCTCGGTCACCGTCGACTCGACCGGCGCGGTGAGGACGCCGCCGACGATCGATCTCGTCGTCTACCTGGACGCGGAGGACAGCGCTCCGTTCGTCTGGGTCTCGGAGAGCCCCGAGATCGGCTCGGCGGGCACACCGGCGGGCCGGAACCTGGGCGGCTGCTCCAGCTCGTCGCTGCTCCCGTTCGGCGAGCAGAACAAATGGGTCTGCCGGGTCTCGACGGCCTCGATGCAGCCGGGCCGGACCTACTACTGGTGGCTCGACTACGACCGCCGTGACCCCGGTGCGAGCGTGCCGGTCGCTCAGATCTCCGGGCCGTTCACCTTCTCGCTCGTGCAGCAGGCGGCGCCACCGCCGGCCGAGCCGCAGGATCCGCACGCCGGAGCCTCCTCGAAGACGGTGGAGTCGGCCGCACGGCTCCCGAGCGGCAGCCGGTACGACGGGAAGCGCTCGATCAAGCACGTGCCGCTGACGACTCTCGTCTACAAGACCATGAAGTCGCTCGGCCTGCCTCGCCAACTCGCGTTCGCCTGCTGGAACGAGGCCGACTGGCTCTCCGTTCTCGCGGCCGAGGGGAGCGAGCCCACTCGCGGAAACACCCGGTTGCTCGGCTTCTGGCTCGTGCGTCAGCCTCGGTGGCTCCATCTCGCACCCAACGTCTGCGCCGACGTCCAGGCCCTGCTCACGTCACGCCGGCCGAACGGCCGCCGCGCCGGTGCGGTCGCGACGGTGATCCACGAGACCCTGCATGCGTACGGCGTCCGCAACGAGGCGCAGACGAACTGTTACGCGGTTCAGCTGGTGCCCGTGTTCGGCTGGGCGCTCGGTCTGAGCCCGACGCGGTCGACGTACATGGGCACGCTCGCGCGCAACTACGTGCGCAACCGCGCCCCCGCGGGCTACTGGAACTCCGGCCAGTGCCGGGAGGGTGGCGCCTGGGATCTGTTCGACGGCCGCAACCTGTGAGGGTGGGGCTCGTTCTTCCCAACTTGACATAACACCGGTTCTCGTGCGTCGGCTTGAACAGGCCGTCGGAACGGATACAACTTCGCTGTGGCGCCCGTCGACGTCTCAAGCTCGCTGGACAGGATTGCGGCCGAGGAGTCGGTGTCGCGCGTGCTGTACGTGGCGTGCGGAGAGCTCGTCGAGCTGCTCGACGCGCGCTTCGCGTCCGTGTCGCGCGTGATCGGCGACCTTCTGGTCGAGCTCTCGGGCTTCCGGCGCAGCGGCGAAGCACATCCGCTCGAGCTCTTCCTCGTCACTGACTATCCGCTGACGCAGGAGGTCATCTCCGCCGGCGTGCCACGCGTCGTCCGCCGCTCGGATCCGGGCGCCGACCCCGCCGAGGCGGCGTTGCTCGCACGGCTCGGCTTCGACTCGCTGCTGATGCTGCCGCTGCGCTCGCACGGCCAGAGCTGGGGCCTCGTCGAGATCTACGGCGACGACCGGGAGTTCGACGACGAGGAGATCTCGACCGCCGCGGCGATCGTCGACCGGGTCGGAGATCTGCTGGCGGTGCTCGAGCACCGGATCTGATCGACCCGACTGGTTTGGGGCGCAGAAGCTCTCGGGTAGAACGAGCCTGCCCCCATGACGACCGTCGACATCGACCATCTGCTCCGCAGCGACGAGCTCATGCAGCTTCTCGACGCGGCCGAGCAGGCGGGAGCCCTGAAGGCTGCGGAGCTCGCCGACGTGATCGAGGCGCACGAGCTCGACGCGCTGGAGCAGGACGCGTTCTTCCGCGAGCTCGACCGCCGCGGGATCGAGATCCTGGCCGAGGAGCCGAAGGAAGAGGAGCCGGCACCGCCGGCCGTCGCACCGACGCCGCAGGAGACGACGACGGATGCGCTGCAGCTCTTCCTGCGCGAGGCCGGCCGCCACGCGCTGCTGACGGCGCCGCAGGAGGTCGAGCTGGCGAAGAAGATCGAGAAGGGCGACATGAACGCCAAGCAGCTGATGATCCAGTCGAACCTGCGGCTGGTCGTCTCGATCGCCAAGAACTACCGCAACCAGGGCCTGCCCTTCCTCGATCTGATCCAGGAGGGCACGCTCGGGCTGATCCGCGCCGTCGAGAAGTTCGACTGGCGGCGGGGCTTCAAGTTCTCCACGTACGCCACCTGGTGGATCCGCCAGGCGGTCGCGCGTGCGCTCGCCGACAAGGCGCGCACGATCCGGATGCCCGTCCACATCGTCGAGCGGCTGCAGAAGATGAACCGCGCCGAGCGGACGCTCTGGACGCAGCTCGGCCGCGAGCCGACGCTCGAGGAGATCGCCGAGGAGGCCTCCCTCCCGCTCCAGCAGGCGATCGAGGTTCGCGCGGCCGCGCGTGCCTCGACCAGCCTCGATCAGCCCGTCGGCGAGGCCGACGACGCCGTGTTCGGCGACTTCGTCGCCGGCGAGGGCCCCTTGCCGGAGGAGCAGGTGGAGCTCTCGCTCCGCAGCCAGGCGCTCAAGGAGGCGCTCGGAGCGCTCTCCGACCGCGAGCGCCAGGTCGTCGTCCTCCGCTACGGCCTCACCGACGCCGAGCCGAAGACGCTCGAGGAGATCGGCCGCCGCCTCGGCCTCACGCGTGAGCGCGTGCGGCAGATCGAGCTCGACTCGCTCAAGCGCCTTGCCTCGCTGCGCGAGCTCGAGTCCGTCGGCGCCGCGATCTAGGTAGAGGCGTGCGCCCGGGCCGCCGGGCGCACGCCTCGCCGTCGCCTAGGGCAGCTTCGTCCAGCCCGCGACGATCGTCTTCATCCGGTCGAGCTGCGCCCGGGACGCGTTCGGATCGAGCCGCAGCTTCTCCGCGGCCGCGATCGCGTCGAGGAAGCGGGCGTCCGGCCGCTTGTCGCCGTCGCCGTCGACCAGGCGGTTCCACTCGACTGCGCCGTTGGCGAAGTTCAGCCAGGCGGCGAGCAGCTGCTGGTCGAACAACTCGAGGATGTCGCTCGTCAGGTTCGTCTCGAGGACGTCCTCGGCGCCGAGGAACGTCGACGCATCGGTCTGCTGATGGAAGACGCGGCTCATGGAGTCGACGATCTTCACGTAGCAGCCGAGCGTCGTCGCGTCGAAGTCGGCGTTGCCCTTGCCCGAGTTGTAGAAGCGGAACTGCTGCTTCCAGTAGCCGTGCGGCTCGTTCGGATGACCGTTGCCGATGATGATCACGGCCGCCGTCTGCGCGGCCGTGCCGCCGTCGTCGTCGCCGACGCCGAACGTCGTCTCGTACGCGCAGGCGCCCGAGAAGGTGTGGTTCGACCCGGTCACGACGTCACGCGGCTGGATGCTCGGGCTGACCGCGGGATCGTCGTTCGGCGGGTTGACGCGATCCTTCGTCGAGCTCGACGGCGTCCCGTCGCCCCACGTCCACGTCAGCGTCAGGTCGTCGCTGCCGGGATCGGTCGCGCGGGCACTGAAGCCCACCGAGCTGCCCGCGTGCGCGATCACGGTCGGCGTGCCGTTGACGTCGACCGCGCCCGAGAGGTCGATCGCGGCCGTCGGCGGCGTGTTCGTGATCTGGAGCGCGAACGACGTGCACGGCGTGGTGCGGTCGTCCCTGGCGCAGATCTGCGCCGTGAACGCGCCGTTGTCCCCGAAGACGTGCGTCACCGAGAACGTCAGCGTCGCGTTCGGGCGCACGTTCTCGAGGGTGCCGCCGAGCGATTGCGCCGTGCCGTCGCCCCAAGTGATCGTCCCCGAGAGCACGTCCTGCCAGCCCGGATCGGAGATCGTGCCGCTCACGGTCGTGGTCGTGTTCTCGCCGGTCGGCGCGTTCGACGAGACGGTGATCGACGGGGCGACGTTGTCGATCCGCACCGTCGTCGTGGCGTCGTCGGTGAGACCGACGGCGTCGGTGACGCAGAGCTTCACGTCCTTCGTACCGTCCTGACCCACCGCCGTGAAGGTCGGCGTCGCACCGGTCGCATCGTCGCACTGCCCGTCGTCGTCGAAGTCCCACTCGTACTTGACGATGTCGTTGTCGGGGTCGCTCGAGCCCGTCCCGTCCAGGGTCACGTCCTTGCCCTCGTCCGTCGTGTAGGGGCCGCCCGCGTTCGCGGTCGGAGGCGAGTTGGACGCGAAGACGTGGAACGAGACGCGCGCCGACTGGACCGTCGTCGGTGTCGCCGCCTTCGGACAGGGACCGCACACTCCGGGTGCACCGGCTCGACTGCGAGCCGTTCGTCACTCCGTCCAGGTCGCCGCTGATCGCCCCTGCCTCGCCGCGCAGGCACTTGGCGACGTCGACGTTGAACTCGAGCGCCGCGTCGCCGTAGCCGCCGTGGGTGTCGATGTCGACCTGGTTGTCGTCGCCGTTGGCCGGATTCCAGGGTGCATCTTCACCCCGGCCGTCGTTGTCCCAGATCTCGATCCGGACCGGCACGGAGTCGGTCGTCCCGACCGTGTTCCCGAACATCCAGTTCGGGTCGACGTTGTCGTTGTTGTCGTCGTAATCGCCGCGGTTTTGCGAGGCGAGGCCCGCGATCGAGACCTTCGCGTAGAAGTCGTCCTCGCTGAAGTCGTCGTTCCCGCGGTCCACCGAGACGCGGTCGATGACGACCGCGAGCTTCACCTGCTGCTTGACCTTCTGCTCGAAGAGCTTGTAGAGCGCTGCGATCGCGCGAATCCCGCGCAGGTAGGACTTCTCGCGGACGACGCTCAGGTCGCCGTCCGCGTCATTGTTCGCGCCGGGGCAGGTGATGTCGGGCGGGGGCAGCACGCAGCCGTCGTTGTTCCTCAACTGACTTGCGAAGCGCGGCGAGTCGATGGACGCATCCATCGCGTTCAGTTCGGGCGTGGCGAGCCCACGATCGTCCCGTGCGTCGCCGTCCACGTCGTCCGAAGCGAAGAAGTCCGCGATCTGGTTCGTGGTGTACATCAGCCAGAAGAGCTTGTCCGGGTGGGTCTCCGGAACCGGGAGCGGACCGTCCTCGACGAGCTTCGCGCGCTCGGCCGGCGTCACCTCCGCGTGGTCTCTCATCCACTCCTCAAAGGCGTCGTCCTCGATCTGAAACGGTCCGTGCGCGTCGTCGTGTGCGTGGGTCGGCAACGTCATGTCGCCGAGGAGGTGCGCGACGTGGCCGAAGTAGTGATAGGCGAACTGCATGTTGCCGGCGGCGTGGGCGCCGAGCGCGAGTGACCAGTACGCCTTCGCCTTCTGCCACGCGTTCTCCGTGGAGGTCTTCCCGCTGAGCCATGCGGACGGAGGAAGGTCGACCGGGTCGTCCTCGCCGCGGTCGGAGTCCCACAAATGGGTGTTCGTCACGAGTGCGCCGCCGAACCACGAGTACGCGTAGACGTGGTCTTTCTGATCCTCGTGGGTGGCGCCTTCCTCGATGTAGTTGAAGAACTCGGTCGGATAGACGTTCAGCGCTTCGCGCACCATCGTCTCGTGGTTGCAGTTGCCGTCCGAGCAGATCTTGTACGCGTCCGCGCGCTCGGGGCTCACGAGCGCCGACGGCAGGAACAGCAGTCCGACGGCGATCGCGCTCAGCAGCACGACGTGCTTCCGCATCCCTGGCGTCACGACTTTCGTGCTCGATCCCTTCATCGCTCCCTGCCTCCTAGTCGTCGGCCGGGCGGTCGCCGGTCGTCGGCGGCCCGTCCGGGCTGAACATCTCGACGGCGCGGCGCCAACTGCCGTCCGTCTGGCGCGCATGGACGAGCACGTAGCTGCCGCGGTCGACGATCGTGCCGCCGCCGGCCGGCTGCAGTTGCAGCGCGTACCGGCCGATCTCGTAGGCGAGGCCGTCGACGCGCTCGAGCTCGAGCGCGTCCAGCTCCACGTCCGAGATCCCAGCCTCGACGCCCGCCCGCCAGAAGGCGGTGATTGCCTCGCGCCCCTTCAGCGGCCGCGCCAAGGGCGGCAGCAGGCGTGCGTCGTCGGAGTAGACGGCCGCGGCGGCCGCCGCATCCCCTCCCCGCAGTGCGGCGGCGAACGCCGCTCGCGAGGCGCCGATGGCGCCGTCGTGATCGCCGGTGCGAACGTGCTCGTCCATGCATGGCGAACGTTCGGGCAGGCGCGTTGCAATTTCGTTGCAAGCGCGGAGAAGCTAGGCGCGAGCCGGCTCGGCCAGCGCGGTCGCGACGGCTTCGGCGAGCGACATCGCGGCACCTGCCACCGCTGCGTCGGCGAACGCCTCCTCGCCGCAGAGCCGGAGCGCCTCGGCGCGCGTCGCCTCGTGGAGTTGGCGTTCGAAGGGCTTGAAGTCGGCGCCCATCTCCTCCAGCAGAGCCCCGGCGGCGGCGAGCAGGAGGGCCGCCCGCTCCCCGGACGATGCCGCGGCCGCGAGGCCGGCGAAGCCCTCCAGACACCAGGCCAGATCCTCCTTGTCCCCGGCCTTCTCCGCCAGCGCGAGGCTCTCGCGGAACCGCGTGTCGGCATCGTCGAGGCGGCCGAGCTCGAGTGCGACCGCTCCGAGATTGAACAGTGAGCGGGCGACGTTGGCCGTGTCGCCTCGAGAGCGGAGCAGCGCGAGGCTCTCCTGGAAGAGCGGCTCGGCCCGTTCGTAGTCGCCGACCGTGAGCGCGAGGTCGCCGAGGTTGTTGATCGCGAGCGCGGCAACGCGCTCGTCACCCGCTTCGCGGGCGAGCGCCACCGCCTCCTCGAGCAGCAGCCCTGCCCTGCCGGGATCCCCTGCGGCCAGGACGATCGCGCCGAGGTTGCTGAGCGCGTTCGCGAGGTAGCGCGGCTCGCCCGTCCGGCGGGCGACGTCGAGGCTCTCCTCGGCGTGTGCGGTCGCCGCCGCGTAGTCGCCCTGAAGCAGCGCGAAGGAGGCGGCCGCGGTCAGCGCCCGTCGTCGCAGCTCCGGCGTCTGCTCGCCGCCGTGGTCGAGCGACTGCCGCAACCGCGTGCTCGCCTCCGCCAGGTGACCCCGCACGTACCAGAAGCGCGTCAGCGAGATCACCAGCCTCAGCAGCGGCTCCGACGCGCCGGCGGTCGCCAGCTGGTCGAGCGCAGCGCGGAGATTGTCGTGCTCCGCTTCCAGGACCGCGAACCACCACGCCTGCTCGTCACCGCTGAGCTCGGGCGCCGCCCGTTCTGCCAGCGCGAGGTACCAGTCGGCATGCCGTTCTCGCCCGGCAATGTCCTCCTCGTTCGCCGCAAGCCGCTCGCCGGCGTACTGGCGCACCGTCTCGAGGAGCCGGTACCGCATCTCGCCCTCGCGCTCCTCGGCGACCACCAGCGATGCGTCGACCAGCCGCGCCACGAGCTCGACGGCCCGCCCGTCGTCGCCGTCGAGGCAGACGCCCGCGACGGCGGGCAGGGTGAAGCCGCCGGCGAAGACGGACAAGCCGGCGAGCAGCGTCCGCTCGTCCTCTGCGAGGAGCTCATAGCTCCAATCCATCGCCTCCAGCAGGGTGCGGTGACGCGCGGTTGCAAGCCTGCGCCACGAGACCAGGAAACGGAAGCGGTCGGCCAGCCGAGTCGCGATCTCCTCGAGCGAGAGCGCCTTCGCGCGTGCTGCGGCCAGCTCGATCGCGAGCGGCAGGCCGTCGAGGTCGCGGCAGATGCCCGCGGCTGTCACCAGCATGCGGTCGTCATCCGGGAGCTGCGGCCGCGCGTCCCGCGCCCTCGCGAGCAGCAGGCGCACGGCGTCCGAGGACCGGAGGCCGTCGAGGCCGGTGTCCGGCCCTGGCAGTGCGAGCGGCGGCACGGGGTAGTCGACCTCGCCCGGGACCCCGAGCACCTCGCGGCTGGTGGAGAGTGCGCGCAGGTGCGGACAGGCGGCGAGCAGGGCCCGAAGGAGCTCGGCGCACGGCTCACGCACGTGCTCGCAGTTGTCGAGGACGAGCAGGAGATCGGCATCGCGGAGGTGCACCGCGAGCCGCTCCGCGACGGTCGAGCCCGTCTGCTCGCCGACGCCGAGCGCCGACGCCACCTCCGCTGCGACGAGCAACGGATCTCCGAGGCCGGAGAAGTCGACGAAGAACACGCCGTCCGGGCAGTGCGGAACCGCACGCGCGGCCGTCTCGAGCGCGAGGCGCGTCTTCCCCGCGCCGCCGACGCCGGTGAGCGTCACGAGGCGCGCCTGCTCGAGCAGCCGTTCGATGTCGGCCAGCTCCGCCTCCCGGCCGACGAAGCTCGTCAGGGGCGCCGGGAGGTTGTGCCGCTGCTCCGGCGCGAGCGCCTGCGGGACGTCGTGCCGCAAGATCGACAGCTCGAGTTCGCGCAGCTCTTCGCTCGGTTCCAGCCCGAGGTCGTCGAGCAGCGTCCGCGCGCGACGGTAGGCCGAGAGCGCGTCCGCCTGGCGTTCCGCGCGGTAGAGCGCGAGCATCAGCTGCCGCCAGAGGCGCTCGCGATAGGGATGCTCCTGCACGAGGCCGTCGAGCTCGTCGACGATCTCGGCTGAAGCCCCGAGCGCCAGGTCGGCCTCGATTCGCTGTTCCAGCGCCAGCAGTCGAAGCTGGTCGAGGCGCTCGGCCTCCAGACGCAGCAGCCCGTCGTCCGCGAGGCCGTCGAACGGGCGACCCCGCCACAGCTGGAGGGCCTCCCGCAACACCTCGCCGGCACGTTGCGCCCGCCGGCGTGCCAGAGCCTCCTCCCCCTCCCTTGCCAGCTGCTCGAAGCGGTGCGAGTCGATCGTCTCCGGCGCGACCTCGAGGCTGTACCCGCCGGGAGTGGCGACGAGCGGCGCCTGCGCGTCGAGCACGGTCCGCAGCTTCGACACGTACGAACGCAGCGTCGTCGCCGCACCTGCGGGCGCCCGCCCGTGCCAGAGCTCTTCGACCAGGCTTTCCGCCGAGACCGGCCGACCCGGCTCGCGGAGCAGGAGGGCCAGCAGCGCGCGTTGACGCGGCCCTCCGAGAGGAAGTGTGCTTCCGCCTCGCAGTGCCTCGACTGGCCCAAGTAGGCGGAACTCGATCGCCGCGGACATCGAGCTGCTCACGCCGCCCAATGAATACTGCGATCAGGGGCGGCGTGCAACCGGCGCCGCGCGCGGTGCGCGGCTCAGGTGCGGAGATAGAACTCGAGCCCAGGCGCGACCATGCGCAGCTCGCGCAGGGCGCGCGACTCGAGCTGGCGGACGCGCTCGCGGGTGATCCCGAGCCCGGCACCGACTTCCTCGAGCGTCTGCGGCGCCTGGCCGTCGAGCCCGAAGCGGCGGGCGAGCACGTGCCGCATCCGCGGATTCAGCCGGTCGAGCGCCGCGGCCAGCTCGGTCGAGCGGAGCCGGTCGGCCGTCTCGACGTCGGGACCTGCGGTCTTCGTGTCCTCGACCATGTCGCCGTAGAGGCTCTCGCCGTCGCCGACGGGCGTCTCGAGGCTGACCGGATCCTGCACGAGCTCGAGCAGCTCCTGGACGCGCGTCGAGGTGAAACCGGTCTCGGCGGCGATCTCGTCGGTGGTCGGGTCGCGATTGAGCTTCTGCGCGAGAACGCGGCGGCCGCGCATGACGCGGCGTACCTGCTCGGCGACGTGCACGGGAAGGCGAATCGTGCGGCCCTGCTCGGCGAGCGCGCGCGTCACCGCCTGGCGGATCCACCAGGTCGCGTATGTGGAGAGCTTGAACCCCATCGTGTAGTCGAACTTCTCGACTGCGCGGATCAAGCCGAGATTGCCCTCCTGGATCAGGTCGAGGAGCGGCACGCCGGCCTTCGTGTAGTTGCGGGTGATCGACATCACGAGGCGCAGGTTCGACTCGATCAGCTTGCGTTTCGCGGCCTCGTCGCCCTCGTCCTTGCGGCGCGCGAGCTCCCGCTCCTCCGCGGCTGTCAGGAGCCGGCCGTCGCCGATCTGGCGGACGTAGAGCTTGAGTGGATCCTGGGTCGCCTCGGCGACCGCGACGACCTCGTGCTCGTCCTCGTCCTCCTCTACTTCTGCCTCGGCCTCCACCTCGACCTCGGCGTCGGGCTCTGCGGCGTCGTCGATCGGCTCGAGACCGGGCAGCAGCTCGAGCCGCGGCTCGGCGGGCTCGGGGACGGCGTGGAAGACGGGCTCGGCGGCGTTGGGCTCCATCTGCCCTCCGTATCGGCCTTCCGAGGCAAAGGCTTGAGGAATCCGTTGAAACCTGTCGAAAACCACCTACGATGAAAGCGCTTACTTCCTCCGAACAGGCGGCGGCTACGCTTCACAAGTTGGAAACCCGTCAGCCGACGGCCTAACTAGGATTTGTCCAGCCCATGTGCGGAATTGCCGGATACAGCCTGAGCCCTGAATCGAGTGTCAAGCGGACGCTCGCAGCGCAGGCGCTCCTGGCCGGGATCGCCGAGCGGGGCGCGGACGCCGTCGGATATGCGCACCGGGGCTCGAGCAGCTCCGTGACCGTGCACAAGCGCCGCTCCGGGGCGAGCGAGCTGCTCGACGAGGTGCACGTCCCGCCGGCCGCCACTCAGGTCCTCGTGCACGTCCGCGACTACACCAAGGGCCATCCAACGATCGAGGCGAACAACCACCCGATCCGCCACGGCTCCGTGGTCGGGATCCACAACGGGATCATCGTCAACGACGAGGAGATCTTCGCGCGCTACGGCTTCGAGCGCGCGCATCCGGAGATGACCGTCGACTCGGAGGCGATCTTCGCCCTCGCCGAGCACGCCCAGGGCAGCCCCGAGGCGCTCGAGGAGCTGCACGGGGCGATGGCGACCGCCTGGCTCGACGAACGCGTCTCCTCCACCCTCTTCCTCGCCCGTGCGGTCGGCCGCCCACTGTGGGTGGGCACCGGCGGCAAGGAGCTCTTCTTCGCCTCGACGCGGAACGCGCTCGAGGTGCTCGAGTCGACCCTGCGGCTGACGCTGCGCAAGCGGGAGGTCGACGAGGGGATGCTGCTGCACGTCGAGGACGGCCGCGTCGTCGCCGTCCACCGCTTCCAGCCCGATCGCTCCTACGTCGAGGAGACGATCCTTCCCTCGGTGCGCGCCCCGCACGAGGGTGCGTCCTGCTTGAAGCAGCTCGCCGCGATCGCGCTCGCGGCGGCCTAGCTCGCCCCGACCGACCCGTCCGGCGCGACCTCGACGCCTTCGTCGCGGAGCCGCTCGCGAACGAGGAACTGGAACGCGGCCCACGCCGGCTGGACGTCGATCATCCGGTAGATCTGCCACTCGGTCAGCAGCGACTCGTCGGCGCGCCGCGCCTCGGCCCAGTCGGCCATCTTCGGCAGGCGTCCGAGCGCGCGCGCGAGCGTCGACCCCTGCTCGACCGCCCGTTCGAGCCGCTCCTCCCCCACCGGCACGTCGAAGCCGGCCTCCCGCAGAGCCTGTGCGAGGGAGCCGAACGTGTGCCAGAGCAGCGACTTGGACGGCACCGCGCCCTTGCGCGCGTCGATGTCGCGGGCGGTCGGCGTGCGCCCGAGCTCCTCGCCGAGCGCTCGGAGGCGCCCGAGGAGCTCCTCCCGGGTCGCGAACCGGCGCGGGACGAGCCCGGCCTGGCGCTTCGCCGCGTTCCAGCTGCCGAAGTGCTCGATCACCGTCTGCGGGTGCACGGTCGTCTGCGGGTCCGCTGCGAACTCGCGCATCGTCGGCGAGCGCCCGAGCCGCTCGGCGCTGTCCGTCAGCTGCTCCAGGATCTCTTCGTCGGTGTACCGCTTCCGGATGCCCGCCTGGAATGCCGCCAGGGCGTCCGGATCGATGCCTGCCACCGCTGGGTGGCGGCGGGATCGTCCCATGCAAGCAGTGTAGAGCATCATCTGCGTTTTGCAAGAACGCCCGAACAGCCATGTCCCAGGGACAGACCCTCGGACGTGGCCGAAACGGCCGCGGCGGGGCTAGATCGCGAGCAGCTTCGGGCGCGCCGGCGCGTCCGAGGCGATCGACTCGAGCGGCAGGATCCGCTCCAGCGCGGCGACGCAGCGGGGGCAGAACTGGGTTCCGGCGGCGCCGCGGAGCTCCGCGAGCGCCTCCTCGAGCGGCCGGGCGGCGCGGTAGATCCGCGTCGTCAGCATCGAGTCGAGCGCGTCGGCGACGTGGATGATGCGGGCCCCGAGCGGGATCTCCTCGTGGCTGAGCCGGTCCGGGTAGCCGGTGCCGTCGAAGCGCTCGTGGTGATGGCGGATCGCGGGGACGGCGTCGCCGAGGAAGCCGAGCCGGTCGATGATGCGGGCGCCTTCGTCGGCGTGGCGCTGCATCAGCGCCCACTCCTCGTCGGTGAGGCTCGCCGGCTTCAACAGGATCGAGTCCGGGATCGCGAGCTTGCCGATGTCGTGGAAGAGCGCCGCGTGGCCGAGCAGGTCGAGCTCGATCTGCGAGAGCCCGAGCTCGCGGCCGATCGCCAGCGCCAGCTGCTGCACGCGGCGCGAGTGGCCTGCGGTGTAGGCGTCGCGCGCGTCGACGGTGGCCGACAGGCTCTCCATCGCCGCCGTCGAGCGCTCCTTGAGGAGCCGGTTCGCCTGCTCGAGCGAGACGTTCTGGGTGTGGATCGTCTCCGCGGCCTGGCGCAGCTTCTGGGCGCTCCGGCGCGTGTGCGAGAGGTAGGCCTCCTGCGTCTTGCGCATCAGCAGCAGCGGCACGGCGAAGACGGCGAGGGCGTACAGCCCGGCCGCGTGGTAGCCGATCGCGATCACGCCGCCGATGAAGCCGTAGACGATGTAGTGCGGCGCCAGCCAGAGGAAGCGCTCGTGCCAGACCCGCCACCAGCGCTCGCGGCCCTCGAAGGCGAGCGCGAGCGAGATCAGGCCGGTGTTGACGGCGAAGTACGCGGCACCGGCGACGAGGCCCACGCCGACGGTCACGAGCTCCCCCACCCCGCCGTCGAAGCCGAGCCCGAAGAAGGCCGCGGCCGCGAGCGAGGAGAGCGAGAGCGCGCCGATGTTGAAGAGCACCTGGTGGATCGCGGGGCGCCGTGCGCTCCACTGCACGACCGCGGTCGTGATCGCGAGCGCGAGCGCCGCCCGCCAGCCGAACAGGGCTGCACCCGCGAGCGAGCCGACGGCGCTGACCGAGATCGAGCCGTCGTCGAGCTCGAGCGAGAGCGCCTCGCCGAGGCCGACGAGTGCGATCACCGCCAGCAGGCCGAGAACGTCGGTCGTCGAGCCGAAGACCGCGCCGACGGCGCCTGCCGCGACGCCCATGAAGGTGACGAGGCCGACGAGCACGCCGAGGCGGGCCGAGAGCTGGAGGAAGCGCGGACCGGTGGTCGTGTGCGCCGTGTGCCGCCGCTCCTGCTCCGGCAGCGCCTCCGGGACGCGTGCGAGCGGCTCCCGGTGGTCTCCCTCCTCCGGCACGGCGACGAGGCGCTGCGTCCGGTCGGCCGGCATCAGCAGCGGCTCGGAGCTGGCTCCGAGCACGCGGTTGCGGCCCTGCAGCTTCGCGCGGTAGACGGCGAGGTCGGCCTGGTGGATCAGTGCGTTCGGGTCCTGCGCGTCCTTGGGGAAGCCCGCGACGCCGATCGACACGGTGGCCCGGATCGGCTCGCTCGACGTCTCGACGTCGTAGAGCTTCTCCGCGACGGCGCGGCGGATCCGCTCGGCGATCTCGAGGGCTTGCTCCGGCGGCGTCTCCGGCAGGAGGATCGAGAACTCCTCGCCGCCGAAGCGGGCCGGGACGTCGTAGTGGCGCAGCTCGGCCCGGAAGACCTCTGCGATGCCCTTGAGCACGGCGTCGCCGGCGAGATGGCCGTAGGTGTTGTTGATCTCCCGCAGCAGGTCGAGGTCGGCCATGATCAGCGAGAGCGGCCGCTCGAAGCGCTGGGCGCGGCCGAGCTCCTCCGAGAGCGCCGAGGCGAAGTAGCGAGCGTTGAAGAGGCCCGTCTTCGGATCGACGCGCGCCTCCGCCTGCAGCTGTGGAACCGAGAGCGCCCGGTGGATCAGCAGCAAGGGGGCGATCGCGAACGGGACCAGCCACGGATTGCCCGTCCAGAACGCGGCCAAGACGACGCCGAGGGCGGCGAAGACGAATTCGGTCGAGAGCGTCTGGTACGAGAACAGCTGCCGCATCGGGTGGCCGTTGACCAGACGGATCATCGGGGCGATCAGCGCCGAGTTGAGCACGACGAGCACGATCGAGGCGGCCGTGCCGGCGAGCGCGAAGCGCACGTCGTCGGAGGAAACCAGCCCGTCCGCGCGCAGGACGACGTGAGCCGCCCCCCACGCCGACATCGTCGCGATCGTGAACACGAAGATGTTCGTCATCTGCACGTACCAGGTGCCGCGGCTTCGCAGCCACTCCGGGATGTGCTGGATCAGCGGGATCAGCGCCAGCAGCGCCGGCTGCACGAGCAGCACGGCCGCGATCAGGAAGACGCCGGTCGTGTGGTAGCTCTTGTTGCCGGGCGTGCGCACGACGAAGAACTGCGCGACCGCGACGCTCGCCGCCAGCAGCGCGAACTCGAGCCAGTCGCCCGTGTGGCGGTCGAGATCGGCGAGGAACGGCGCCGTTACGCCCACCGCGGCGGCTGCGACGCAGAGGAAGTAGGCGAGCGCCTTCGGCGGCAGCTTGGCACTGCGCTCAGGGCTACTCGCGCGCTCGATCGCGTCTTCGAGGGGAATCGCGCTCACTGTGCTCCGCCTGTGCCCTTGCCCTTCATGCCGCGTGTCTCTCCTTCGATGCCGCAGAGAATCGAAAGCAGCTCGACCGACCTACCGGCCGGTTCGGAGGGTATGCCGCCGAAGGGGACGAGGCATCCCCCGTTCGAGGCACGACCCGGAGTTCCCCCGAAAGGGTGAGTGCGGGGCCGGAAAGCCGGCCCCGCACTCGATTCGTGCCTAGGGAAGGAGGGAGCCCGCGGGCGGAGGAGCCGCCGCAGGTTCCGTCGCCGATTCGGCCGCGTCAGCGGCGTCCTCGGTTGCAGCCTCGTCGCTCGCAGCCGCAGCCGCGGCCGCCGCCGCCGCTGCGGCCTCGGCGCTGCCGCTCGGCCGCTCGGCCGCCGCCTTCGCGGCTGCCTCGGCTGCTGCCTGCTCGGCCGCGAGGGCCGCCTTCTCGTCGGGCGTCAGCAGGTCGGCGTCGTCCGCCGCCGCCTCCGCCTCGGTCGGCGTCAGCTCGTAGCCGTCACCGTCGAGGATCGTCTCGCCGTCGGCATTGTCCTCCCAGGAGACGTCGCTCCAGGAGACATCGCTCCAGGACACGTCCGTCCAGGAGACGTCGCTCCAGGAGACCGCGTCCCAGGAGACGTCGCTCCAGGAGACGTCGCTCCAGGAGACCGCGTCCCAGGAGACATCGCTCCAGGACACGTCCGACCAGGAGACCGCGTTGAACACCGTCGAGCCGTCCGGCGCCTTCAGCAGGAACCGGTTCAGCGCCGCGTTCGGGTTCGGCGTGTCCGTCGTCGCCAGCACCGACTGAACGGCGTTGACCTGACCGACACCGCACGATCCCGCCTCGGCCTGGGGAACCGGCCGAGCCCGCCGCATCAGCGCGCTCTTGACCTGATCCGGCGTCCAGTTCGGGTTCCGGGCCAGCGCCTGGGCAGCGATGCCCGCGATCACCGGCGCCGCGAACGACGTCCCGGAGAGCTCGGCGTAGCCGGCCGCGACCATCTTGTCGGCCTTCTCCGTCGCCAGCGTCGAGCCCGTGGGGACGGGACCGACCATGTACCGGCCCGGTGCGCAGATCTCCGGCTTCCAGAAGCCGTCCGGAGTGCGCCCGTAGGCCGACCACGGAGCACGGGCGTCGTCCTTCGGCCGCGAGGTGCCGCCGATGTCGACCGCGCCGACCGTGATCACGAACGGATCGCTGCCGGGGGCGTACCGGACACCGCTGGCAGCGCCGGCGGTCCCGTAGTTGCCCGCCGCCGCGACGACGACCACGCCGGAGTGCCACAGCTTCTCGACCGCCACGTTGAGCGGATCGAGCCAGAAGTGGTTCACCGCGCCCGAGTGGAGCGAGAAGTTGGCGACGCGGATGTTGTACGCCGCCTTGTTCTTGTAGATCCACTCGGCTGCCGCGATCACGTCGCTCGTCTTGCCGGCGCCACGGTCGTCCATGACGTCGAGCGAGACGATGTCGGCATTCGGTGCAGCGCCCGCGTAGCCGGCCGCCGAGCCCGCCGCGATGCCCGCGACGAACGTGCCGTGCCCGCGACCGTCCCCGGACGCGTTCGGATACGCAGACGTGACGAAGTTGACCTGGGTCTTGACGCGCCCGGCGAAGTCCTGCCGGGAGGCGTCGATGCCCGAGTCGACGATCGCGATCGTCGCCGGCTTCGCGCTGCTCCAGAGCTTGTTCACTCCGGACTCGTGCGTCCAGAGCTGGCTCGAGGACGGACCGCTCGTCGAGGCGCCGAACGGCAGGGCCTGGAGCCGAACCGGAGCGTCCTCGGTGACGATGAGGCCCTTCATCTTCTGCAGCTTCTCGAGATCCTTCGCACGGATCTGACCGGCGAAGCCCGCGATGATGCCGAACCGGCGTCCCAGCTTCTTGAGCTCGTGGGCAGCCTTCTGTGCGTCCTTCTCCGACACGTTCGCATCGGTCTGGACGATGACGTCGACCATCTCGTTCGGATGCGTGCGCTGCATCTCCTGCAGCTCAGCGGAGATGACCGTCGCCTGGCCGAAGTTCTTGTCCGACCCGCCGGAGCCACCCGCGCCGGCCGCAAGCGGCAGGGCGAGAGCCACGACGAGAACCGTGGTGACGAAGCCGCGGCCACCCTTGCCCCAGAGGGCATTGGACCGGTGCTCACCGCCTCGGTTTCCGGAACCCCAAAGAGCGCTCTTGCGAACGTCTCCCGGGTTGCCGCCTGTATTCCTTCCCATCTTTCTCCCTTGTCCGCGCCGCTGCGCGGGCCGCATGAAATCGATCAGCGAGCACAGATCTGCCGCGCCCGACTGGTGGAACCGCGATGACCGTATGCGCGGAACAGGCGAGGTTCCTCCCCCTTTAGGGGCAGGGCCGGAGAAGTTCCCCCGTTCGAGGGATCCGACTGGCCCGCATTCGCGCCCCGGATGCTGTGGGTAGGCTCGCGGGCCATGAACGCACGCCTGGCCGTCGAGTCGTTCGCCGCGCGCGCGGCCTCCAAGCTCTCCCGCATCGCCGGGACGGGAGGCGGGACGACGCTGCCGGGCAAGCTGCTCTGGAAGCTCGATCCCGGGGCGATCGACGCCCTCGCTGCCCGGCTGCGGGACGGCGCCGCCGTCGTCTCCGCCACGAACGGGAAGACGACGACGACCGCGATGGCGGCGGAGATCCTCGAGCCGACGCGCAGGCTCGCCTGGAACAGCTCCGGTGCGAACCTCGTCTCCGGTGTCGCCTCCACCCTCCTCGCGCAGCGCGACGCCGAGCTTGGGCTGCTCGAGGTCGACGAGGGCGCACTGGCGGAGGTCGTCCGCCGCGTGCGCCCCCGCGCCGTGCTGCTCGGCAACCTCTTTCGCGACCAGCTCGACCGCTACGGCGAGCTCGAGCACATCGCCGAGCGCTGGCGGGCCGCGACCGCCGCTCTGCCCGGCGAGACCGTGCTCGTGGTCAACGGCGACGACCCGCAGGTCGGCGACCTCGGGCGCGACCGGGCGAATGCGGTCGTCTACGGCATCGACGATCGGCGCCACGCGCGGCCCGCGCTCCAGCACGCGGCCGACTCCCGCTACTGCATCCGCTGCGGCCAGCCGTACGACTTCGCAGCCGCGTACGTCGGGCATCTCGGTGACTATCGCTGCCCTGCCTGCGGCCACCAGAGACCCGCGCTGCAGGTACGGGCGACGGAGATCGAGCTCGACGGGCTGCACGCGGCCACGTTCACCCTCGAGACGCCTGCGGGCGCGACCAGGGTGCGGCTACCGCTGCCGGGGCTCTACAACGTCTACAACGCGCTCGGAGCGGCGGCGCTGACGCAGGCGCTGGGCGCTTCGGTCGAGGAGATCCGTGCGGGGCTCGAGCGGTTCGGCGCCGCCTTCGGCCGCTTCGAGCGCATCCCCGCCGGCGACAAGCGGCTGCTCGTGCTCCTGATCAAGAACCCGGCGGGCGCGAACGAGGTCGTGCACACGCTGCTCGAGGGCGGCGCCCCCACCCTCCTCCTCGTCGCGCTCAACGACGCGATCGCGGACGGCAAGGACGTCTCCTGGATCTGGGACGTGGACTTCGAGCCGCTGCTCGCGCGCTCGGAGCGCCTGATCGCGTCCGGCGACCGCGCCGCCGAGCTCGGCATCCGCTGCGTCTACGGCGGGCTGCCGGAGGATGCGCTCGTCGTCGAGCCCTCGCTCGCGCGCGCCATCGACCGGGGCCTCGAGCTGACGCCGTCCGGGGGCGAGCTGGTCGTCCTCCCCACCTACACGGCGATGCTCGAGCTGCAGCGGATCGTGGCCGAGCGCGGCTGGTCCAAGCCGTACTGGGAGCGCACGTGAGAATCCGCGTCGGGCACCTGTATCCCGAGTACCTGAACATCTACGCGGACCGCGGCAACATCGCCGTCTTCGCGCGTCGGGCGGCCTTGCGCGGGCACGAGCTGGAGGTGACGCCGATCTCCGTCGGCGACGCCGTCCGGTCGGGCGAGCACGACCTGCTCTACATCGGTGGTGGCCAGGATCGCGAGCAGGCGCTGATCGCGCCGGATCTCGCCGGCAAGGGCTCCGCAGTGATCGAGGCGGTGGAGAACGGCGCCGCGCTGCTCGCCGTCTGCGGCGGCTACCAGCTGCTCGGCCGGGGCTACCGCGGCCGCCACGGCGACTCGATGCCCGGAATCGGCCTCTTCCCCCACGACACCGTCGCCGGCGAGCGGCGGATGATCGGCGACGTGCTGCTCGAGACGGAGCTCGTCCCCGGCGAGCCGCGCACGATCGCCGGGTTCGAGAACCACGCCGGCCGCACCCGGCTCGATCCCGGCGCCGAGGCGCTCGGCCGCGTCGTTGCGGGCTTCGGCAACGACGGCGAGTCCGGCTACGAGGGCGCCCGCGTCGGGCGCGCCCTCGGGACGTACCTGCACGGGCCGCTGCTGCCGCGGAACCCGTGGCTCGCCGACTGGCTCCTCTCCCAGGCGCTCGCGCACGCGAGCGGCGGCGAGCCACCGCAGCTCGACCCACTGCCGGACCGCCTCGAGGCCGAGGCACACGCGGTGTCGGCGCAGCGTGCGCGCGACCGCGGCGGCCGCGGTTGACGGTCTCGAACGGGTAGGCAGACCTACCCGATCGGCCCGTTACCGTCGCCGCGTTCCGGTGGCACATTGCTGACGGGGGTCGCAACCGGAACGGGAAGGATCGTCGATGAAGCACGCCCATAGAACTCGACTGCTGGCCGTGCTCGCTGCGAGCACTGCCCTCGCAGTCGCAGCCGCGCCTTCCCTGGCCGGCCCGATCACGAAGCAGAACGGCCAGAAGCCTGCGTTCGACGCGTTCACCTCGATCTGCGCAGTTCCCGGGCTACGCGGACTACGGTCTCTGCGGCGGCGACGCCACGGCGTTCACGAACGTGAAGGGGAAGATGAACGCCGTCCAGCCGAAGCAGGGTCGCTACAACCTCGACTTCTCGTTCACGAACCTGACGCCTGGCGTCGAGTACCGGCTCTGGGCCACGCGCGACGCGTTCCCGTTCCACGGCACCTATCTCGAGGTCGGACGGGCGGTGGCGGATGCCTCCGGCAACGCCTCCTACAAGCTGCAGACGACCGAGCCGGGCGGGCTGGGCTTCGACCTGAACACGGTTCCACGGCGACGTCACGGTCGTGACCTCGTGGTGGTCCGGCCAGTACCTCGTGGTCAACCCCGACAGCTCGCTGTCCTGGGCGGGCGCGTAGCGGGCGGTCAGCGGACGGAGCCGGCGACCGCGGCGGCAGCGTCCAGGATCGCCGCGGCGCTGCGCTCGACGTCTTCGCCCGTCGTCCTGAAGCTCGAGACGGAGATCCGCATCGCCGCGCGGCCGTGCCAGTCCGTCCCGCCGAGCCAGCACGTGCCGTCGGCCTGAACCTGGCGCACCACCTCGCGGGTCGTCTCGTCGTCGTCGCCGAAGCGCACCAGCACCTGGTTGAGGACGACGTCGTTCAGGATCTCCACGTCCGGCTGCGCCCCGAGCACGTCCGCGAACGTGCGCGCGTGCTCGCAGCAGCGCTCGACGAGGTCGGCGACGCCGTTCCGGCCCAGGGAGCGCACCGCGGCCCACACGGCGAACCCGCGCGCACGACGCGACGACTCGGGCACCCAGTCGGAAGGACTGCGGCCGTCGGCGCGCTGGAGATAGCTGGCAGCGACGGCCATGGCCTCGCCGTGCGCATCGGGATGCCGGCAGAAGACGAGGCCGCAGTCGTACGGGACGTTGAGCCACTTGTGCGCGTCCGTCGCCCACGAGTCGGCGCGCTCGCAGCCTTCGGTGAGCTGGCGGAGGCGCGGGCTCGCCGATGCCCAGAGCCCGAATGCGCCGTCGACGTGCAGCCACGCGCCGGCCGCCTCGCAGGCATCCGCGATCTCGCCGACGGGGTCGACCGCCCCGGTGTTGACGTTGCCCGCCTGGGCGCACACGATCACCGGCCCGGCCGCGTCCGCCAGCGCGGCGCGCAGCTCCTCCGCCCGCATCCGTCCCTGCTCGTCGGCGGGCACGAGCTCGAGTGCCGAGGTGCCGAGCCCGAGCAGGCGCAGCGACCGGTCGATCGTGACATGGCGCTCCGCACCGGCGAGCACGCGGATCCGCGGCGCGCCCTGCAGCCCGTCCCGCGAGACGTCCCAGCCCGCCTGAGCCAGCACATGGAGCCGCGCCGCTGCCAGCCCCGTCGAGTTCGCGCCCTGGGCGCCGGTGACGAAGCCACTGGAGACCCCGTCGGGCAGCCCCAGCAGCTCCGCGATCCACTCTGCGGCGACGTGCTCGGCCGCTGCCGCCGCAGGCGAGCTGACGACCGAGAACGCATTTTGATCCCAGGCGCTCGCGAGCCAGTCCGCGGCGACGGCCGCCGGGAGCGCGCTGCCGAAGACGAAGCCGAAGTAGCGGCCCGTCTGCGAGCCGACGAGGCCCGGCTCGACGCTTGCGGCCAGCTCCGAGACGACGTCTACGTCGTCTCGCCCCTCGTCCGGCAGCGGCCCGCCCAGCGACTCGACCAGCTCGTCGAAGGTCGCCTCCGCCCGCACGGAACGGTCGCCGAGCGTCGAGTGGAACCCGGCTGCAAGGTCGGCGGTCAGGCCGAACAGCTCGTCGGCGGAGCTCACGAGGCGCTCAGCGACCCTGAGGCCGAGGCGGCCGCTTCGAGGATCGACGCGGCCGAGCGGTCGACGTCCTCGGTCGTCGTGCGCCAGTTCGAGACGGAGATCCGCATCGCGGCCTTGCCCTGCCAGACCGTGCCCGAGAGCCAGCACGTCCCGTCCTCCTGCACTCCGCGCACGACGGCCTGCGTGCGCCCGTCGTCGTCGCCGAAGCGGACCAGCACCTGGTTGAGCACGACGTCGTTCAGGATGTCGACGCCGGGCTCTGCTCCGAGCAGGTCCGCGAAGCGCGCCGCGTGGTCGCAGGAGCGCTCGACCATGGCGGCGATGCCCTCCCTGCCGAGAGCGCGGATGGCGGCGTAGATCGGAAAGCCACGCGCGCGCCTCGAGAACTCCGGGTTCCAGTCCATCTGGTCGCGCGCGGCGTCGGCGTCGACCTGCTCGAGGTAGCTCGCGCGCACCGACATCGCGGCGCGATGCGCCTGGGGATCCGCGCAGAAGGCGATCCCGGAGTCGTAGGGCACGTTCAGCCACTTGTGCGCGTCGGTCGCCCAGGAGTCGGCGCGCTCGCAGCCGGCGACGAGGTGGCTGAACCGCGGCGACGCGGCCGCCCAGAGCCCGAACGCGCCGTCGACGTGAAGCCAGGCGCCGGTGCCCTCGACGGCGTCCGCGATGGCGACGACGTCGTCGCACGAGCCGGTGTTGACGTTTCCGACCTGCGCGCAGACGATCGTCGGGCCCTCGCCGGCCGCAAGCGCTGCAGGCAGCAGCTCGGCGCGCATGCGTCCCTGCTCGTCCGCGGGCAGGGACTCGATCTGGGCCGCGCCGATCCCGAGGTAGCGAAGCGCGCGGTCGACGGTGACGTGGCGCTCCTCCCCCACGAGCACGCGGATCCGCGGTGCCCCCTGGAGCCCGTCGCGCGTGAGATCCCACCCGGCCCGCTCCAGGACACGCTGCCTCGCTGCCGCGAGCGCTGTCATGTGCGCCATCTGGCAGCCCGTGACGAAGCCGGCCGAGACCCCCTCCGGAAGCAGCAGCAGCTCGCGCAGCCACTCGAGCACGACCTCCTCGACGACGCCCGCGCTGGGAGCCGGCCCGATCAGGCCCGCGTTCTGATCCCAGGCCGTCGTGAGCCAGTCCGCGGCGACCGCTGCGGGAAGTGCGCCGCCGATGACGAAGCCGAAGAAGCGGCCCGACGGCATCGCCATCACCCCCGGCTCGGCCGCCCGGATCAGCTCGGCGACGACCTGCGCGTCGTCGATCCCGACCGCCGGCAGCGGCCCTCCGAGCGCCTCCCTCAGCTCCTCGACGGACGCCAGCGGCCTGACCGGTCGCTCGTCGAGCGTGGCCAGGAACTGCGCCGCGTACTCGGCCGTCAGCCCCAGCACGCCGTTCACGGAGTCCATAGAGCTCCAAGATAGACCGCCGGGTCGCCCGACTGCCAACGCTGGAGGAAGCGCTGGATCGGCGGGTGCAGGACGACGCCGGTGAGCTCGTCGAAGGCGAAGAGCCGGTGGCCGCGGACGGCCTCGTCGCTGGAGGTCGACCGACTCGAGCGAGCCGTCGACGTCGCCGGCGAAGATGATGTGGACGACGTGCTTGGTGGTCAGCGACCGGCCGGGGGCGATCGAGTCGACGAGCGCGATCGGGCCTTCGAGGTGCGGCGCCTCGATCCCGACCTCCTCGGCGATCTCCCGCCGCAGGGCGTCCATCAGCGTCTCGCCCGAGTGGACGCCGCCGCCGGGCAGCAGCCACACGTCGCGCCCCCGCTTGTCGTGGCGGCAGAGCAGGATCCCGTCGCCCCAGCGCAACAACGCCGAGACGCGGATCCGCGGCTCCGCGCCCATCATCATCCGCGCCGCCGAGTAGGGTTGGGAGGTGCGCTTCTCGGAGTACCAGACCCGCTCACGTGCGACCGCCGTCTACCCGGATGCGGGGCACAACATCGTGTACCCCGCTCTCGGCCTGTGCGGAGAGGCGGGCGAGACGGCGGAGAAGGTCAAGAAGGCGATCCGCGATGACGGAGGGACACTAACCGAGGAGCGCCGCGACGCCATCGCGGCCGAGCTCGGCGACGTGCTCTGGTACGTGGCGCAGCTGGCGACCGAGGCCGGCCTCGACCTCGAGGAGCTCGCCGAGGCGAATCTCGAGAAGCTCGCGTCGCGCCAGCGCCGCAGCGTCCTCCACGGCAGCGGCGACACGCGTTAGCGCCGCTCGGCGGCGGGCTCGTCGCGGGCGTCGGCGACGAGGTACGACGCGAAGCGACGAACTTCCCGCTGCGGCAGCCGCGCGCGGACGAGCACGCCGGCCTCGGTGTCCTCGCGCTCGTCGATCGGCGCTCCGAGGGCGTAGAGCTCGGCGAGCCTCCCGCCCTCCTCGTACGGCAGCAACAGCCGCACGTCCTCGAAGCGGTCGGCGAAGAGCTCCGCGATCCGCGCCCGCAACGCGTCCAGCCCCTCGCCGGTCTCCGCCGAGATCTGCAGCGAGCCGGGGAACCGGTTCGAGAGCCTTCTGCGGCCGAGCGGATCGACCTGGTCGATCTTGTTCAGGACGAGCTCGACCGGGACGTCGTCGGCGCCGATCTCGTGCAGCACCGAGTCGACCGCGTCGATCATCTCCTCGAGCCGGTCGTCGTCCTCGGAAGCGTCGAGCACGTGCAGGACGAGGTCGGCGACGAGCGTCTCCTCGAGCGTCGACGCGAAGCCCTCGACGAGCTGGGTGGGCAGCCGCCGGATGAAGCCGACCGTGTCGGTGACGAGGTAGCGCTTGCCGTCGTGCTCGAAGCCGCGCGTCGTCGGGTCGAGGGTCTCGAAGAGCCGGTTCTCGACGCTGACCTCGGCGCCGGTGAGGGCGTTCAGCAGCGTCGACTTGCCGACGTTCGTGTAGCCGGCGAGCGCCACGGTCGGCGTGCCGCTGCCGGCGCGCTCCTTCCTGCGGGTTGCGCGGTGCTTGCCGACCTCCTTCAGCCGGCGCCGGAGCAGCGAGATCTTCCGTCGGGCGATCCGGCGGTCCGTCTCGAGCTGCGACTCGCCGGGGCCGCGCGTGCCGACGCCGGCGCCGAGCGCGCCCGTGCCGCCGCCGAGCCGCTCGAGGTGCTGCCACATCCCGCGCATGCGGGGCAGGTTGTACTCGAGCTGCGCCAGCTCGACCTGGAGCTTCCCCTCGGCGCTGGTCGCGTGCTGCGCGAAGATGTCGAGGATCAGCTGCGTCCGGTCGACGACGCGGGCCGTCAGCGCGTTCTCCAGCGCCTTCTGCTGCGCCGGCTCGAGCTCGTCGTCGACGAGCAGCACCTCGGCGTGGGCGTCTTCGTACGCCTGCTTCAGCTCCTCGAGCTTGCCCTTGCCGACGTACGTGCGGGGATCGGGGTTCGCGCGCTGCTGGACGAGCTCCGCGATCGGCTCGACGCCCGGCGGTGCGTGCGAGCTCGCGCAGCTCGCCGAGCTCGTCCTCGGCGTCGGCGGAGCGCGGGAGCACGGCCAGGACGAGCCCGCGCTCGGGCTCCACGCCCGAACCCGGTGTCTGGCGCGTCGTCACTGCGGGGATTGTGCCACGCTTGCGCGCGATGTCCGATCTCGCGAACCGGCTGGCGGAGCGCACGCTCGAGCTCGTGAACATCTCCTCCGAGAGCCGGCACGAGGCGGTGATCGCCGCGCACATCCGGTCGCTCGTGCCCGCGTCGTTCGCCCCCGAGTACGAGGGCGAGGACGCCTTCGTCTGCACGACGCGACGACGCGCGGGCCGGCCGCTCGTGGTGCTCGCCGGGCACTACGACACGGTGCCCGCGCAGGAGAACATTCCGGGCCGGATCGAGAACGGCACCGTCGTCGGCCTCGGCGCCAGCGACATGAAGGGCGGCCTCGCCGTCATGCTCGAGCTCGCGCGCGAGCTGGACGACGCCGGGGTCGAGCCCGAGGTCGACCTCGCGCTGCTCGCATTCGGCAAGGAGGAGCTGCCGGCGGAGTTCAGCCCCCTCCCCGCGCTCTTCGACGGCTCGCGCGTCGTGCACGAGGCCGAGCTCGCGATCCTGCTCGAGCCGACCGACTGCACCATCCAGGCCGGTTGCCTCGGCAATCTGAACGCGCGGATCACCTTCCACGGCGTCAGCGGCCACTCGGCGCGACCCTGGACGGCCGAGAACGCGATCGAGAAGGCGATCGACGGGCTCCGGCCGTACGCGGAGATCGAGCCGCGGCCCGTCGAGATCGGCGGCCTCACCTTCACCGAGGTCGCGAGCATCACGCGGATCGAGGGCGGGATCGCGACGAACGTGATCCCCGACCGCGTCGAGGCGAACGTCAACTTCCGCTACGCGCCCGACCGCTCGCCTGCGAGCGCCGACGCCTACCTGCGCAGCCTCCTTCCGGAAGGCGCGAGCTACGAGCACGCAGGCGATTCGCCGCCGGCGCGCGTCGTCACGGACTCGCCGCTCGTGCAGAGGCTCCGCGCCGCGGACGACCTCGCGCTCGAGCCGAAGCAGGCGTGGACCAACGTCGCCGACTTCACCTCGCGCGGGATCGACGCCGTCAACTTCGGGCCCGGCGCGACGCGCTACGCGCACCGGCGCGACGAGCAGATCGAGATCGCGGCGCTCGAGCGGGCGTTCACGGCCCTGTGGCGCTTCGTCACGGGTACCGTCTGAGCGTGCCCGTCTCCCCCATCCTCGAGCGGCAGACGACGTATCCGTTCGTGCGCCTGAACGAGGCGGCACGACGGGTGCGCGAGCGCGGGATCGAGGTCGTCGACTTCGGCATGGGCGATCCGCGCGAGCCGACCGATCCCAGGATCCGTCAGGCGCTCGTCGACGGCCTGCGCGACCGAATGGGCTACCCCGCGGCCGTCGGGCTTCCGGAGTTGCGCGAGGCGATCTCCGCCTGGGCCGGGCGGCGCTTCGGCGTCACGCTCGATTCCGATACCGAGGTGATCCCGACGCTCGGCAGCAAGGAGGCGATCTTCACCTTCGCTCTGGCCGTCGTCGACGCGGACGGGACGCGCGACACCGTCGCCTACACGGATCCCGGCTACCCGGTCTACGAGCGCGGCGCCCTCTTCGCGCATGCGCGCCCGCTGCCGCTGCCCCTGCTCGAGGCCAACGGCTTCCTCCCGGACCTCGACGCGATCGACAACGAAACGTGGTCGCGCCTCGCCGTCTTCTGGGTCAACTACCCGAACAACCCAACCGCCGCGACGGCGCCGCTCTCGTTCTACGAGCGGCTCGCCGGGCTCGCGCGCGAGCACGGCTTCGTGATCGCCTCCGACGAGGCCTACACCGAGCTCTGGTTCGAGGAGCCGCCGGCATCGGCGCTCCAGGTCGCCGACCGAACGAACGTCGTCGCCTTCAACACGCTCTCGAAGCGCAGCTCGATGACGGGCTATCGCAGCGGCTTCGCGGCCGGCGACCCTGCACTGATCGGGGCGCTGAAGGCCTTCCGCCCGACCGTCGGCACGGCGCCGCAGGAGTTCGTCCAGCGCGCTTCCGTCGTGGCGTGGGGCGACGAGGAGCACGTGGCCGAGACCAGGGCGCGGTACGGCCGCAAGCGGGCCCTCTTCGTCGACCTCTTCGAGCGGAAGGGCGTCCGCGTCGCGGGCAGCGAGGCGACGATGTACCTCTGGGTCGAGGTGCCCGAGGGCGAGACGTCGGAGGCGTTCGCGGGACGGCTGCTCGAGCACGGGGTCCTCGTCGCGCCCGGCTCGTATCTCGGTGCCGCCGGCGAAGGCTACTTCCGCGTCGCGCTCGTTCCGTCAGAGGAGGAGTGCGCTCGCGCGGTTGCGATCCTGGAGCGTGTCCTGTGACCCCGGAGCGGGTGCTCGAGATCATCGAGGCGCTCGATCGCGGCGAGCGGCGGGTGGCCTCGCCACAGGACGGCGAGTGGATCGTCGACGTCGAGGCCAAGGAGGCGATCCTCGAGTACTTCCGCCTACGCAAGGTCGAGCCGATGTTCGTCGGACCGTTCTCCTATCAGGACAAGATCCCGCTCAAGCGGCCGCCGGAGGGCGTCCGGATCGTCCCGCCCGGGGTCGCGCGATACGGCTCCTACCTCGCGGAGGGTGTCGTGCTCATGCCCGGCTACGTCAACATCGGCGCCTGGGTCGGCCCACGGACGATGGTCGACACCTGGGCGACCGTGGGCTCGTGCGCGCAGATCGGCGCCGACGTCCACCTCGCAGGAGGTGTCGGCATCGGCGGCGTGCTCGAGCCGCCGAACGCGACGCCGGTGATCGTGGAGGACGGCGCCTTCCTCGGCTCGCGCTGCATCGTCACCGAGGGCGTGCGGATCGGCGCCGGCGCGATTCTGTCCGCGAACGTCTCCCTGACCGCGAGCGTGCCGATCATCGACGTCACCGGCGACGAGCCCGTCGAGCATCGCGGCTCCGTGCCGCCGCGCGCGGTCGTCGTCCCGGGCACGCGGCCGAAGGAGTTCCCGGCCGGCACGTACCAGCTCGACTGCGCGCTGATCATCGGCTGGCGCAAGGAGTCGCACGACGAGCGGTTGAGCCTGAACGAGACCCTGCGCGAGTTCGAGCTCGCGGTCTAGACGCCCAGCGCGACGCGGGTCTGCTCGGCGTGCCAGCGCAGCCGCAGCGCCTCGAACCGCTGCGAGTGCGAGCCCCAGCAACTCCTCGTCCTCGCGCACGGTGCCGAGCGCCCGCAGCCAGAACGGCTCCAGGTACGTGTGCGGCCGCTCGCGCGGCCACGCTTCGATCTCGTCCCGGCGTCCGAGCGCGGCCAGCGCGTCCAGCCGGACCGACTCGGTCGACAGGAGCATCCAGCCGCGGTGCCAGCCCCGATCCGGCAGCGGCTCCGACGCCAGGCGGTCGGCCGTGTCGAGCTCACCGCGCAGGAGCGCGAGTCGCAGTCGCGGCGTCTCGAGGACGTGGCCGTACCCCTCCATCCCGAATGCGTCCGCCAGCGCCTCGAACCGCCGCGACTGCTCCTCGTCGCCGAGGACGTGCTCTGCGACCGCCATCACCATCAGCGAGCGAGGACTGCGGACGCACGGCGTCTCGAGATTCGTGAGGATGGTCGACTCGGCCCGGGGCTCGAGCTCGTCCCTGATCCGTCCCCAGTCCCCGAGCAGCTCCTCGACCTCGACCAGCACCGCGACCCCGTGCACGCGGTGATGGGCCGTGAGACCGTGCGTCAGCTCGTCGTGGCGCCGCGCCAGGCGGCGGGCCTCCTGGAAGCGGCCGAGCCACACGCAGCCGCTGACGGGCGCGTAGTGGATGTCGGCAACGTGGTCGGGGTCGTGGATCCGGTCCAGCAGCTCGAAGCGGCGCTCCTCGAACGCCCGGCCGAGGTCGCGCTCGCCCGAGACCCAGGAGGTGATCCCACGCGCGTCCAGAGCGTACGAGCGCAACTCCGGATCGCCGAGCGACTCCGCGATCGCGCTCGCCTCACGCGCGGCTTCGGCGTTGTCGGACGGCGCCCAGACACAGCGGGCGATCAGCGCGCGGGCGCGGGACGGGCTCGCCGGCGCCGCCAGCTCGAGCGCACGGCCGATCCAGCCGTCCACCAGCTCCCGGTCGGGCCGCTTGCGCCACATCCCCGCACGGAGCGCCGTCTCGAAGGCGAGGTCGGCGTAGAGCTCGGCGGTCGTCTCGTCGTCCGGGCTGAGCTCGATCGCGCGCATCATCGCGTCGAGGAACGGCACGCCGTCGTGACGCAGCGCATTCGCGCGCCCGACCAGTCGCTGCAGGGTGAGCTCCGTCGGTGGCGGCGGCCGAAGCTCGAGGGCGCGCCGGAGCAGCGCGAGCGCCTCCTCGAGGTCGTAGCGGCCGATCGCGAGCTGGGCCGCTCGGCGCAGCCAGAAGATCGCCCGGTCGACGAGCTGCTCGTGCTCGGCCGCCTCGGCGTAGTGGTGCGCCAGCAGCGCCGCGTGCTCGTCGCGGCCGCCGCCGCTCTCCTCCAGCCAGGCCGCGAACGACGCATGCAGGCCTGCGCGCCGCCCCTGCGAGAGGGTGGCGTAGGCGACGTCCCGGGTCAGCGCGTGCTTGAAGGCGAACTCGCGTTCTCCCGCCAGTGACGTCGCCGCGCTCCGGCGGACGAAGTCGCGCGCCTCGAGCAGCCCGAAGTCCGGGTCGGCGTCGACCAGGGCTCGCACGGCGCCGTGCCAGAAGATCCGGCCGATGACAGCAGCGGCCTGGAGGGCCGCCCTCTCCCCCGTCGGCAGCTGATCGATCCTGGAAGCGAGCACGGCCTGAACGGTGTCCGGCACGCCGTCCGCCGCCGCGGCCCCGTCGGCGATGCTCGCCGCCAGCTCCTCGAGGAAGAACGGATTCCCTTCCGCCCGCTCGAGCACGACGGCGCGCAGGGCGCTCGGGACGGAGAACGCATCCCCGTCGAGCAGCTGCTCCGCCTCGTCCCGCGGGAGGGGCTCCAGCCAGATCGAGGCCGCGTCGCGACGCCTGCCCCAGGACGGTCGGCTCTCCTCCAGCTCGGGCCGGGCGGTGCAGACGAGCAGCAGCGGCCCCCGGACGTCGTCGAGCACCCGGTCGAGCAGGTCGAGCAGCGGGTCGCGCGCCCAGTGCAGGTCCTCCAGCAGGACGACGAGCGGGCCCTGACTGGCGAGGTCCCCGAGCAGGTCGGCCCACGCGGACTGCAAGCGGTCGCGCGCCGTCAGCGGGTGCAGCTCGGGCGGCGCGTCCAGTCCGAGCGTGAGCCCGAGGACCTCGCGGCCGCCGAGCCGCGCACGGATCAACTCTGGCGCGTCCGTCTCCAGCAGCCCCAACTCGTCCCGGAGCACGTCTGCGAGCGGCCTGTAGGTGAGACCGCGGCCGTGGGCGACGCAGCGGCCGCTCCGAAGCCGGGGCGCCGTCGAGTCCGCGGCGAGGCGGTCCCAGAGCTCCGCGGTGAGCCGCGTCTTCCCCACGCCGGCGTTTCCGACCAGCGTCGCCAGCTGTGGAGCCCCCTGAGCGACCGCCTGGTGGTACGACGTCAGCAGCCGGTCGAGCTCGCCTTCCCGCCCGACGAACCGCCCACGCGGTCGTGCGTGCACGAGGTCGCCGACGAGGACGCGTCCGGGAAGGTGATCCGCCGCATCGAACTCGAACCTGCGACGGCAGCTCGACACCGTTCGCTCGGCAACACGGACCTGGCCCTTCCCGGCCGACCGCGCGAGCCGCGTCGCCACGGCGAGCGCGGTTCCCGCCGCCGCGGCCTCGTTCTCGCCGCCGACGACGACCTCACCGGTCGCGACGCCGACCCGGGCGCTCTTCGCTCGTCGCGACACGGTGAGCGCGGTTCGGAGCGCTCGTTCGGCGTGATCCTCCTGCGCGAGTGGAACGCCGAACGACGCCACGAGCAGCCTGTCGTCCTCTGCCTCGACGCGACCGCCCGCAGCCTCGATCTCCTGCGAGAGCGGCCCGTCCGCGCCCATCACCGCGAGGACGGTGACGAGCTTGCGCTCTGCGGGCGGCGCCTCGACCCCGCGTGGCCGCAGCAGCGTCGCATCCTGGCGCAGGATCGCAGCCTCGAGCTCCCGCAGCGCCTGACCCGGCTCGAGCCCGAGCTCCTCGACGAGCGCTGCTCGACCGTCGCGGTATGCGGCGAGCGCCGCCGCCTGCCGGCCCGCGCGGTAGAGCGCCAGCATCAGCAGGCCGCGGAGCCGCTCGTGCAGCGGCGACTCGGCGACGAGCGCCTCGAGCTCCGGCACGATCTCGTTGTGACGCCCGAGCGCGAGCTCGGCCTCGATCCTCGTTTCGACCGCGGACAGCCGGAGCTCGTCGAGCCGCGCCGCCTCGACCCGCGCGAAGGGCTCGGCCGCGACGTCCGCGAGCGCGGGGCCGCGCCAAAGTGCAAGCGCGTCGGCAAGCACCTCGGCGGCCCGCTGGGGATCGCGCTCCAGCAGTGCCCTTCCCTCGGCCAGCAGCAGCTCGAAGCGGTCGGCGTCGAGCGCACCGGGCTCGACCCGCAGCACGTAGCCGGCAGGCGAACGCGAGATCGCGTCGCCGAGGTCCTTTCGCAGCTGCGAGACGCGTACGCGCAGCGCGGCCAGCCCGCTCTCGGGCTGGTCGTCTCCCCAGAGCGCCTCCAGCAGCCGCTCGTCCGGGACAGCCTCGTTGGCCGAGAGCAGCAGCGCCGCCAGCAGGTTGCGGCGGCGCGGTCCGCGCAGCGGCAGAACTCGTCCAGCCTCCTCGACTTCGAGCGGCCCCAGCACCCGGTACCGCATTGCCGCCTCCCTTCCCGCCGACGGTAGCACCGTCCGGAGGGGATTTCGCGTGCGGAGTCAGCCGCGCGTCTCGCCCGCGCAGATCTCCTCGGCGGGGCCGACGAGGGTGATCCTCGCCTCGTCGTCGAGCTCGACCCTGAGGGCGCCTCCCGGCATGCTGACCGTGACGGGGCTCTCGCACCAGCCGTTCGCGACGGCGGCCGCAGCGGCCGCGACGGCGCTCGAGCCGGAGGCGCTCGTCTCCCCCGCCCCGCGCTCCCAGACCAGCACGGTCAACGCGTTCTGCCCGTCCACGCGGACGAGCTGGACGTTCGTCCGCTCGGGGAAGCGCTCGTGCGTCTCGAGCTGCGGGCCGAGCCGCAGGAGCTCGGTGCGGTCGGCGTCCGACCGGACGACGGCGTGCGGGTTCCCGACCGAGACGGTCGTCAGCTCGACGCGCTCGCCGCCGAGCTCGATCGTCTCCGTCGCCCCCACCTCGACCTCGCCGACTCCCATCGCGACGGTGCCGTCGTCGCGGATCGCCGCCGGGTACGAGCGGCGGCCGACGGCGATCGTCACCTGCGACGTGGCCGCGCGGGCGCCGAGCCAGGCGGCCGCGATCCGGCTGCCGTTGCCCGAGAACTCGGCCACGGACCCGTCGGGGTTCCAGATCACGATCTGCGCCTGCGAGCCGTCGGCCGAGACGACCTCGACGACGCCGTCGGAGCCGACGCCGTAGCGGACGTCGCAGAGTCGGCGGGCGACCTCGGCATCCATCCCCTCCTCGACGACGAGGTAGCTGTTACCGAGCGCGTGCCACTTCGAGAATCGCATCCGCCACCTCTGCCGCAGGCCGTTCCGCGTCGATCATGACGATGCCGGGAATCCGGCGCATCCACTTGCGCTGATAGGCGGCGAAGCGAACGGTCGCGCGCTCGAGCTCCTCGAGCGCCTGCTCGCGCGGCAGCGTCCGGACGGCGTCGAGGCCGAGCACCTGCGGCGCCACCTCCCCCGACGACCCCACTTCCTCCACCACGCCCCGGTCGAACATCGCCTCCGCCCTCGTGCGGATCCGCGCCACGAGCGTCTCGGGCGACACCGCCAGCCCGACCACGCAGGTCGGCACGCGCGTCTCGGCCGTCCAGAGCCGCGGCTCAGCGGGCACGAGCGTCGCGCCCGCCTGCCAGAGCTCGAGCGCGCGGACGACGCGCTTGCGGTCGTTCGGGTGGACGCGCTCGGCGGCGCGAGGGTCGCGCCGGGCGAGGATCGCATGGGCCGTCGCCGCGCCGCGGCGGTCGTACAGGCGCTCCCAGCGCGCGCGAGCCCCGGGCGAAACGTCTCCGGGGAGCCGCACGTCGGTCAGCGCCGCCTGGAACCAGAGGCCGGAGCCGCCGACGACGACGGGAGTGCGCCCGGCCTCCAGGATCTCGTCGATCGCGTCGTGCGCGAGGCGTTGGTACTCCCCCACCGTCCCCTGCCGGTCGAGCGGCCAGATCCCGACGAGCCGCGCGCCGGCGTCCTGGTTCGTCAGGATCGGCAGGCCGCGGTAGACCTGCATCGAGTCCGCGGAGACGAGCTCGGCCGGGATCCGGGCGGCGATCTCCTCCGCAACGGCCGTCTTGCCCGAAGCGGTCGGGCCGAAGATCGCTAGGACGCTATTGCGGATCGCCTGCGAGCGTTTTCCACCCAACCGAGTCGCCCTCGTTCACGACCGGCTTGTCGTCTTCCGGATGCGCGGCGCGGTGCTCCAGGAACCACTCGACGGCCCGCGGAATCCCCTCGTCGAGCGGCACCTGAGGCTCCCAGCCGAGCAGATCGCGGGCCTTGCGGATGTCCGCGACGTAGCGCGTCACCTCTCCGAGCAGCGACGGCGCGATCGTCATCTGCGGCTCGACGTCGAGCTCGCTCGCGATCAGCTCGGCCGCGCGCACGAGCGTGTTGCCCTCGCCGAAGGCGAGGTTGATCGTCTCGTTCGTGACCCGGCCGCCGACGAGCGCCTCGATCCCGCGGGCGATCCCGTCGACGCAGTCGTCGACGTACGTGAAGTCGAGCACCTTGTCGGCGCCGCCGAAGACGGTGATCGGCTCGTCGCGCGACATCGAGTGGATGAAGAGCGGCAGCACGCGGGACATCCGGTGCAGGTCGTTGTCGTAGCGCCCGTAGACGTTGGAGAAGCGGAAGGCGAGGTACTTGAGCCCGTAGCAGCGCGCGTAGGCGTAGATGAACGCCTCGCTCGCGATCTTCGAGGCCGAGTACGGGCTCTCCGTGAAGGCGAAGTCCGCCGTGTCCTCGCCGTAGCCCTCGAAGCGGTGGACGTCGCCGTAGACCTCGCGCGTCGACGAGAACACGAGCGGCAGCCGGCGCTGCCGACAGTACTCGAGCACGTTGAACGTCATCATCGTGTTCTCGAGCGCGCGGTGCGGGTGCGCGACGAGCTGATGCACCTTCGCGTGCGCCGCGAGATGGACGACGACGTCGGTCTCGGGGTACGGGACGCCGCCGATCCCGTCCGGGAAAGCCGGGTACTGGCCGGACAGGTCCTGGAGCAGGTAGCGGAAGTCGTCCGTCCAGGTGTTCACACGCTGGTCGACGCCGAAGACCTCGTGACCGTCGGCCAACAGCCGGAGCGCGAGGTTGGTGCCGATCTGCCCGGACGAGCCGGTGACCAGGACCCTCATGCCGCGACGGCCGTCCGTTGCGCACCTCGGAGCGTGGTCGAGGTGGCGCCCTCGATCAGGACGTCGACGAGCTCGCCCGGCTCGGCGTCACCGGCGAAGTTGACGGTGACGTTGCCGCGCGTGCGGCCGCGCAGGCGGCTGCCATCCGTCCGGCTCGCACCCTCGACGAGCACTTCCTCGACGGTTCCGACGCGCTCGGCGTTTCGCTCGGCGGCGATGCGCTGGACGGCCTCGACGAGCCGCTCCAGCCGCTCGTGCTTGACCTCTTCGGGCACCTGGTCGGCCATCTCGGCTGCATCGGTCCCGCGGCGGGGCGAGTAGATGAACGTGAAGGCGCTGTCGTACCGCACCTCCTCGACGACGGCGAGCGTCTGGCGGAAATCCTCCTCGGTCTCGCCGGGGAAGCCGACGATGATGTCGGTGCCGAGCGCAAGGCCGGGGATCGCGTCACGGAGCTTGGCGACGAGGCGGAGGTAGCGCTCGCGGTCGTAGGTGCGGCGCATCGCCTTGAGCAGCCTGCTCGAGCCCGACTGGAGCGGCAGGTGGATGTGCTCGCAGACGGCATCGCACTCGGCCATCGCGGCGATCACAGGATCACGGAAGTCTTTCGGATGCGGGCTCGTGAAGCGGATCCGCTCGATCCCGTCGACCGCGTCGCACGCACGGAGGAGCTCGCCGAACTCGGTCTCGAGCGCCGGCCGCAGGTCGCGGCCCCACGAGTTGACGTTCTGCCCGAGCAGCGTGATCTCCTTGACGCCGTCCTCGGCCAGCCGCGTCACCTCAGCGACGATCTCACCCGGGCGCCTGCTCTGCTCGCGCCCCCGCACGGCGGGAACGATGCAATAGGAGCACTTCGAGTTGCAGCCCATCGACACCTGCACCCAGGCGCTGAACCGCCGCTCGCGGTGCATCGGCAGGTCGCCCGCGAAATGCTCGTGGGTGCCGAACCGGCCTCGCGGCGCGTGCCCGCCGGCGCCGATCCAGTCGCCGAGGTGCGGGATCGAGCCCGGGCCGAACGCGACGTCGACCTGCGGGTAGAGCTCGAAGATCCGCTCCCGCTGCGCCTCCGCGTAGCAGCCGCCGACGGCGACGACGAGCTCCGGGTTCTGCCGTTTGCGTGCGCCCGCGTCGCCGAGATAGGCGGCGAGCTTCGTGTCCGGCTTCTCGCGGATCGTGCACGTGTTGAAGACGAGCACGTCCGCGTCCTCCTGGGCGGCGGCTTCGCCGAGCCCGAGCGACTCGAGCATGCCCTTGATCCGCTCCGAGTCGTGAGCGTTCATCTGGCAGCCGAACGTCGTGACGTGGTACCGGCGCATCCGCGAGATGGTACCCGTCCTACTTTGCGATCTCGGTCGCGCGGGACTCGCGGATGACGATCACCT
The DNA here is from genome assembly GCA_963827015.1 of uncultured Gaiellaceae bacterium. Lineage (GTDB taxonomy): Bacteria > Actinomycetota > Thermoleophilia > Gaiellales > Gaiellaceae > Gaiellasilicea. The sequence goes on from CAWGZI010000010.1 coordinate 723,464, forward strand.
TCACCTGCCCCGGGTACTCGAGCTGATCCTCGATCTCCCGCGCGATCTCGTGCGACAGCAGGACGGCGCCGTCGTCGTCGACTTCGGTCGGCTCGACCATGACCCGGATCTCACGCCCGGCCTGGAGCGCGTACGCCTTCGCGACGCCGGGCTTCGCGGTCGCGATCTCCTCGAGCGCGCCGAGGCGCTTGATGTAGTGCTCGAGACTCTCCCCGCGCGCGCCCGGACGGGAGGCCGAGATCGCGTCGGCGGCGATCAGCAGCACGGATTCGACCGTTTGCGGCTGCACCTCGTAGTGATGCGCCTCGATCGCGTGGACGACCCCCTGACTCTCGCCGTAGCGCTTCGCCAGCTGCGCGGAGATCAGCGCGTGGGAGCCCTCGACCTCGTGCGTCATCGCCTTGCCGATGTCGTGCAGCAGAGCTGCGCGCTTGGCCGTCTTGACACTCGCGCCGAGCTCGCTCGCCATGATCCCGGCGAGGTGGACGACCTCGAGCGTGTGCTTGAGCACGTGCTGGCCGTAGCTCGTCCGGTAGCGGAGTCTGCCGAGGATCTTGACGAGCTCCTCGTGGAACTCGCCGCACCGCGCCTCGAAGACCGCCTGCTCGCCGGCCTGACGGACGTGGTCCTCGAGCTCGGCCTTGGAGAGGTAGTACATCTCCTCGATCCGCGCCGGATGGATGCGGCCATCCTCGATCAGCTTCTCCAGCGTCGTGCGCGCGATCTCGCGGCGGAGGCCGTCGAACGACGAGAGCACGACCGCCTGCGGCGTGTCGTCGATGATGAAGTCGACCCCGGTCAGGTGCTCGAGCGCCCGGATGTTGCGGCCCTCCCGGCCGATGATCCGGCCCTTCATGTCGTCCGAAGGGAGCTCGACGACCGTGACCGTCGTCTCGGCGGTGTGGCTGGCGGCGACGCGCTGGAGCGCGTCCGCGATCAGTGCGCGCGCTCGGCGGCGCGACTCGGTCCGGGCCTCTTCCTCGTCCTGGCGGACGCTGCGGGCGAGCTCGTGCCGGATCAGGTCCTGGGAGCGCTCGAGCAGGTGCGCCTTCGCCTCGGCGACGGTGAGGCCGCCCACGCGCTCGAGCTCGCCGAGCGCCCGGTCCTTGGCTGCCTTCAGCTCCTCCTGCAGCTGCTTGACGTGGAGCTCGCGGTCGTTCAGCCCCTGCTCGCGGCGCTCGACCTCGACCCGCTTGCGCTCGAGCTCGTGCTCGGCCGCCGTCACCTGCTCCTCGACGCGCGCAGCCTCGGCGCGGCGCTCCTGCACCTCCGCCTCCACCTCGGCCCGCAGCTTGACGGCGAGCTCGCGACCCTCGATCTGGGCCTCGCGGCGGATCGTCTCCGCCTCACGCTCCGCGACGTGGACGCGGGAGCCGCTCCGGAGCATCAGCAGCGCGGTGGCCACAGACGCGCCGATCGAGAGGGAGATGATCGCCACAACCGCAGTGAGCATGCCGTCCTGCCTCCAGAGGGAGAAGGTGGATTCCGCGACGCACGCCGCGGGTGCTCACATCCGGCGCCGCCTGCACGGCAGCGCTCGGGGACTGGCGCGTCAGCTCACGATCGAGACGGAGGTTCCTCCCGGGCGTCCGCTGGATCGAAGGTCGGAGTCGTGGGTGATCTCAAGGTTTCAGGGCTGTTGGAAAAACGCGCTTGTGCAGGAAAAACGTCGAATGGAAGCAAGGTCGATCCTATCGCTTCTCAGTCTTCTCGTGCAACGACTCCCTCGAGCGCGTCCGGGCCGAAACCGCGCGAAGCGAGGTAGCGCGCGGTCTTGACGCTTCGGCCGCGGTGCTCGGTGATCCGAGCCGCACGCTCCTGCTCGGGCTCGAGGTCGGCGATCGCGGCCTCGACGTGCTCGACGGCGATCCCCCTGCCTTCGAGGTCGTAGCGGATCAGCGCGTCGCCGGAGCCGCGGGCGGCGAGCTGCTCCGCCCGGGTGCGGGCGAAGCGCTCGTCGTCCACGTAGCCGATCCGCTCGAGCGTCTCGAGAGCTTCCTCTCGTTCGGCCGGACCGACGCCGCGCTTCGCCAAGCGTGCGTCGAGCTCGGCGGTGGAGCGATCGCGATGGCGGAGCGCTCGCAGCGCCTGCTCGACCGCGTCCGGCCGCTCGGGCATCTCCCTAGGCCGCGGAGGCCGCTTCCTCCTCCTGCTCCTCCACCACCTCGTCGACCACCGGGGTGACGTCGTCGGGGCCGGCGATCGTCGGGAGCAGCCGTGCCGAGACCATCTGGTCGGGGCCCGCCTGCGCCTGGATCCCCGCGAGGATCTGCTGCACGACGTCCGGATGCTCCTTCAGGAACGAGGCCGCGTTCTGCCGTCCCTGGCCGAGCCGCTCGTCGCCGAAGCTGAAGTACGAGCCCGACTTCGCCACGATCTTCCGCTCGATCCCGACGTCGAGCACCGAGCTCTCCCAGGAGATGCCGGTGCCGTAGATGATGTCGAACTCGGCCTGCTTGAACGGCGGCGCGACCTTGTTCTTGACCACCTTGACCCGGACGCGGTTGCCGTACGCCTCCGCCCCGTCCTTCAGCGTCTCGATCCGGCGGATGTCGAGCCGGACCGACGAGTAGAACTTGAGCGCCCGCCCGCCCGGCGTCGTCTCCGGGCTGCCGAACATGACGCCGATCTTCTCGCGCAGCTGGTTCGTGAAGAGGCAGATCGTGTCGGTGCGGTTGAGCGTGCCGGCGAGCTTGCGCAGCGCCTGGCTCATCAGCCGGGCCTGGAGGCCGACGTGGCTGTCGCCCATCTCGCCCTCGATCTCGGCCTTCGGGGTCAGCGCGGCGACCGAGTCGACCGCGACGACGTCGAGCGCGCCCGAGCGGACGAGCAGCTCGGTGATCTCGAGCGCCTGCTCGCCGGTGTCGGGCTGAGACACGAGCAGGTCGTCGACGTTGACGCCGATCTTGCGCGCGTACTGCGGGTCCATCGCGTGCTCGGCGTCGATGAAGGCGCAGATGCCGCCGCGGCGCTGCGCCTCGGCGATCACGTGGTAGACGAGCGTCGTCTTGCCCGAGCTCTCGGGGCCGTACAGCTCGACGACGCGTCCACGCGGGAGCCCGCCGATGCCGAGGGCGAGGTCGAGCGGGAGCGAGCCGGTCGAGACCGCCCCGATCTGTACCTGGGCCTGGTCGCTCATCTTCATGACCGAGCCCTTGCCGAACTGTCGCTCGATCTGCCCGAGGGCGACGTCGAGAGCTTCCTCGCGGTTCATCTGATCAGCCTCCTAGCCGAAACGAATTCAGCACCTTCGTACCGCGCCCCGGACGGGTGCAGACGTGAAAGGAAAGCAGCCGCGTCGGACGACACCCACCCGAGTGCGGGTGTGTCCGGCCGCAGCCGCGGCCGCTCGCGGAAGCGCAGCACGGTGACGTGCGGCAGCCACGGGCGGGCCTCGGGACGGTAGACGCCGAGCTCGGCCAGATCCGCGTGCAGCCGCTCGGCCAGCCTCGTCGCCGCTCCGGTCGCGTCTTCGAGCGTGAGCATTCCGACCGAGCGGGTCTCGCGGTAGCCGGTGACGCCCAGCGAGGCCGGCTCGGCAGCCGCGGCGGCGCGTGCGAGCACGTCGAGGATCGCCGGCAGCTCGCGCTCCTGGCCTGGAGCCGAGAAAGGCGAGCGTGACGTGGAGGTTTCCGGGTACGACGAGCCGGCCGCGGAGTTCGCGCTCCTGCCACGCCGTGAGCTCGTCGACCGTGTCGCCGGGCAACCGGAGCGCGAGGAAGAGGCGAAGCCGCTCATCCGTGCCCACGCTACCGGCCAAATCTATGCGGCTTCGTCTCGATTCTGTTCCAAGAGACGCCGCAGCAGATGCAGCGAGGCGACGACGGCGCGCCGGCGGATCGAGTCGCGGTCGCCGGGAAAGTTGAAGAAGCCGCCCTTGCTCGCCTCGGGCGTCTCGGCGTGGAAGTAGACCAGCCCGACGGGCTTCTCCTCCGTGCCGCCGCCCGGGCCCGCGATCCCCGTGACCGAGACGGCGGCGTCGACCCCCAGGCGCTCGCGTGCGCCCCGAGCCATCGCTTCGGCCACCTCGGCGGAGACGGCGCCGTGCTCCTCGATCAGCGCCGGGTCGACGCCGAGCTCGTGGATCTTGACCTCGTTCGCGTAGGCGACGACGCCGCCGACGACGACGTCGGTCGAGCCGGGGATCGCGGTCAGCCCGGCCGCGACGAGACCGCCCGTGCACGACTCCGCAGTCGCGAGCGACCAGCCGAGCGCGCGGCAGCGGTCGAGCACGAGCTCCTCGACCGTGCGCCCGTCGCTCGAGTAGAGGAAGCGGCCGAGCCGCTGCTCCAGCGCCGACTCCAGCTCCAGCAGGCGATCCTCGGCGGCGGGCTCGGCGAGCAGGTCGACGTGGATCTCGAAGTTGCGGGCGCAGATCGTCACCTCGAGCCCGTCGCCGTCGCCGCCCGACTCCTGGAACGCCTGGGCGACCTGGGACTCGCCCGGGCCGAAGAAGCGCAGCGTCCGCCGCAGCGGCGGCGAGCCGCAGTCGAGCACGCGCCTCACCTCCGGCGCCTCGAGCGCACGCGGCCAGAGCCGCTGCAACTCGCCCGGAGGCCCGGGCAGGATCACGACCGGCGTGCCGTCGGCCTCGACGACGAGACCCGGCGCGGTGCCGGCAAGGCCGAGGACGGTGGACGGGACGGGCACGGTCGCCTGCTTCGTGACGCCGTCGCTGAAGTCTGCGTACGGGCGCTTCATCCGCTCCGCGACCATCCGCGAGACGCTCTCGATCTGCGCCTCCAGCTCCTCGTCGACGCGAAGCGCCAACCCCGCGACCTTGGCGACGATCCGGACGGTGCGGTCGTCGTGCGTCGGGCCGAGCCCGCCCGAGGTGGCGACGAGGTCGGCGTCCGCGACCGCCTCGGCGACCGCCGCCTCGAGCTCGGCGGGGTCGTCCCCGACGACGTGGATGCGACTCGGCTCGACGCCGAGCGCCAGGAGCGACCGCGCGAGAAAGGGCCCGTTCAGATCCGTCCGCTCGCCGCGGACGAGCTCGCTGCCCGTGACGACGATGACGGCGCGTGGGCGCCGGCCGTTCGCGCTGCTCAAGCCGGGTCGGCCGCGAAGATCTTCTTCGCGGTCACGAAGACGCCCTGCGCCTTGACCGCTCCCGGCAGGCGCACCCGGTTCCCGTTGCGGCGCACGAGCACGTTCTGCGGCGACTCGAGCCGGACCCAGAGGACCTGCCCGTCGAAGCGCTGCTTCTGGCCCCGCTCGAGCGTGCCCTGGTAGAGGATCTCGCCGAGCGCGCTGCCCTGCTTCACGAGCAGGTACGAGTCGCCGCGCGTGGCACGCAGCTCGACGCGCGCCGTCCCCGCGGCCTGCGGCACCTGGACGGCGGGGCGCTGCTCCTTGGCAGACGTCGTCAGCCCGTGCACCGGCTCGTCCTCGGGGCCGCCGAAGCGCCAGGCCACGATCACGAGGGCGGTCACGAGCGCGATCGCGGTCAGCGCGAGCAGGACGATGTTCGACTCGCGGCGGTCGGAACGGCGAGCCTTGGCCGCCGGCACGCGCCGCGCCCGCACGGGCGCATCCTCCTCCCCGATGACGAAGCGCGAGTTGTACTCGTCGACGTAGAGCTGGCCGTCGAGGCCGAGGTACTCGGCGTACGAGCGCAGGAAGCCCTTGATGTAGGTGTGCGACGGGAGCAGCTCGAAGCGCTCGTCCTCGAGCGCGCGGAGGTACTTGCCGCGGATCTTCGTCCCGTGCTCCGCGTCGGAGAAGTCGATGTGACGACGCAGTCGGGCCTCACGCAGGCTGTTGCCGATCTCGAACACCGCGCCATGGTAGCCGCCGTGTCCGATCGGATCTAGGTCTCGACGAGCGAGAGGATCCAGTAGACGGCGAGCGACCCGGCGCCCGTGAGCGCGAGCAGGAAGCCGAGCAGGCCCAGGAAGCGGCCGAGCCGCGCCGTCCTCGTCCCCCGCGGATGGCCCAGAGTCGGCGCCAGCCGGGAGCGCGCGCGACGCGCGAGCGCTACCGCCAGCAGCCCGAGCAGGGCGGCGAGGGGGATCGCGAAGCCGGCGTCCATCAGCTCGTAGTCACGCGACCAACGGGTGGCGACGATCGCCGCCGGCATCGTCGCGGCGGCGAGCAGCCCGACGAGCACGGACAGGCGTGCGCTGCCCGGACGCGGAGGCGCCCCGTTCGAGCTGGAGCTCACTGTTTCTTGTAGGGACGGCCCACGGCGGCCGGCGGGATCGAGCGGCCGATCACCCCCGCGACCGCGATCAGCGTCAGGACGTAGGGCAAGGCCTGGAAGAGGACGGCCGCCGACTCGGAGTAGGCGGGCAGGCGCTGCGCGAGGGCGCTCGAGAAGCCGAAGAGGAGCGCGGCGGCGGCGGCGCCCCAGGGCCGCCAGTTGCCGAAGATCACGGCCGCCAGCGCGATGAAGCCCTTGCCGACGGTCATGTTCTGGTTGAAGGAGTTGACGAAGCCGACCGACAGGTAGGCGCCGCCGAGCGCCGCCAGGATCCCGGAGAGCACGACCGCCGCGTAGCGGGTCCTGTAGACGGAGATGCCGACCGTGTCGGCCGCGCGCGGATGCTCGCCGACCGCCCGGATGCGGAGCCCGATCGGGGTCTTGAAGAGGACGATCCAGGTCGCGACGATGGTCAGGAACGCGAGCCAGATCATCAGGTTCAGCTGACCCAGGACCGGACCGATGAAGTACCAGTCCTTGAGGAAGCTCAGATGGACGTCCGGGATGTCTGGAGATGTCCGGCGGCGTCCCCTCGCCCCCGTAGACGTCGATGAAGAGGTATCCCGTGACCCCGAGCGCGAGGAAGTTGATCGCAGTGCCGCCGACGATCTGGTCGGCGCGGAGGTGGATCGCGAAGAACGCGTGGATGAGCGCGAAGACCGCTCCGGCGAGCGCGGCGCAGAGGAGCCCGAGCGCCCACGAGTTGAGCTTGTCCGCGCCGAGGATGCCGAAGAACGCCCCCGCGAGCATCATCCCCTCGAGGCCGATGTTCACAACGCCGCTCCGCTCGGAGAAGATGCCGCCCATCGCCGCGAACGCGAGCGGCGTCGCGTAGCGGAGCATCGCCGCCGTCAGCGCCGACCAGACGATCACCTGGTCGAGGTGCGCCTCGCTCGAGCGCGTGGCGAGATAGCCGAGGCCGATCCCGAGCGCGCCGATCACGATCGCGCCCCAGGCGAGCCGCCGCGGCCCGCCCCGCACGAGCGCCGCGATCCCGAGCCCCATGGCGACGACGCCGATCAGCAGCGGCACGATCGGCTCGCGCACCTTCAGCGGCGGCAGCGCCACCCAGAAGGCCGCCAGGCCGACGAGGATGCCGAGCCAGGCCAGGGCGCGCATGCCCCGGGGGAGCCGGGCGAGGAGGCGCTCGATCATTCGGGCACCGCCTCGGCGGCGCGCAGTCGGCGCCGCCGTCTCAGGCCGAGGAGCGAGAGGATCAGCACGTCCGCGCCGACGAAGAGGACGACGAGCCCCTGGATCATCACGGTCAGGTTCGAGGCCAGCTCGGGCTTGAAGATCTCGGGGTCGAGGTTGCGCGTGGACGTGCCGGTGACGAGCGACGCGAACAGGAGGGCCGAGAGCCCGATCCCGATCGCCTTGTTCCGCCCGAGCAGCGCGACCGCGATGCCGACGAAGGCGATCTGCGACGAGATCATCACGTCGTTCGTGTTGATCCGGTAGGCCCAGCCCGTCGTGTCGATGGCGCCGGCGAGCCCGGCGAACATGCCGGAGATCGCCATCGCCAGGAAGTAGTTCCGCGCGACCGAGATGCCGCCGTAGCGCGCCGCCTCGGGGTTGTAGCCGACCGCCCGGACCTCGTAGCCGAGCGTCGTCCGGTTCAGCGTGATCCAGTAGACGACGAGCGCGGCGAGGGCGACGAAGAAGCCGATGTGGAGCGCCTGCAGGAACGGGTCTCCCCAGAAGATCGGCAGCTTCGACTCCTCGAGGATGTCGTTCGAGACCGGCACGAACGGCTCGGAGTCGTTCTGGAGCGGGCCGCCGAGCCCGAACAGGAACACCCCGACCCAGATCGCGATCCAGTTGAGCATGATCGTGGAGATCACCTCGTGCGCCCCCACGGTCGCCTTGAGGAAGCCGGCGATCCCGGCCCAGAGCGCGCCCACCAGCGCGCCGGCGACGACGGCGAAGAGGATGTGGACGAAGCCGGGCAGGCTCGGGAGCTCCGAGCCGATCCAGACGGCCATGATCGCGCCGCCGAGGTACTGGCCCTGGCCGCCGATGTTGAACATGCCGCAGCGGAACGCGAAGCCCACCGCGAGCCCGGTGAGCACGAGCGGGACGAAGTTGATCAGCGTCTGCTGCAGGTTGAACGCGGCCGTCGACTCGATGTCGTCCACGTTCCACGGGAACCAGACGTGCGCGTCGGTGAAGGGGACCCGGATCTCGTGCGACCCGACCTCGACGAACCAGTCGAGCCCGGCACCTTCGAAGATCGCCTTGTACGTCGAGAGCGGGTTGCTGCCCGTCGTCGCGAAGACGACGACGCCGCCGATCAGGAAGGCCAAGAGGACGGTCAGCAGCGGCACGACGAATTCCGCCGGCCTTCTGCGCCAGCGCCAGCCGTGCCGCCACGCTCGGCGCGTAGTCGCCGCCTTCGCGGGGGTTCTCGACCTTGCCGCCGCCCTCGGGGGGCAGCTCGCTCAAGCAGCCGCCTTCCGGCCGCCGCCCGTCATCGCCACGCCGAGCTCCTCTTCGGTGACGCTCGGCGGGAACTCGCCGACGATCTCGCCCTCGAACATGACGAGGATGCGGTCGGAGAGCGAGAGGATCTCCTCGAGCTCGAGCGAGACGAGCAGGATCGCCCTGCCCTCGTTCCGCTCCTCGACCAGGCGGCGGTGGACGAACTCGATCGCGCCGACGTCCAGCCCGCGGGTCGGCTGCGCCGCGATCAGCACCTTCGGGTTGCGGTCGATCTCGCGGGCGAGGATCACCTTTTGCTGGTTGCCGCCGGAGAGGCCGCCCGCGGCCGTCTGGGGGCCGCCGCCGCGCACGTCGAACTCGTCGATCAGCTTGGCCGCCTTGTCGGCGAGCCGCTTCGGGGAGAGCCAGCCGAACCGCGAGGCCGGCGGGTGGTCGTAGTCGTGCAGGGCGATGTTCTCCGCGAGCGAGAAGTCCAGCACGAGCCCGCGGCGCTGGCGGTCCTCCGGGATGTGGCCGAGACCGGCATCGAGGCAGTCGCGGCAACCCTCGTCGGTGACGTTCTCGTCGCCGATCTGGATCCGCCCTTCCGTGACCCGGCGCAGGCCGGCGAGGGCGTCGATCAGCTCCGTCTGCCCGTTCCCGTCGACGCCGGCGATGCCGACGATCTCGCCGCCGCGCACCTCGAAGGAGACGTCGTTCACCTTCGTGATCCCGCGATCGTCGACGACGGTCAGGTTCTCGACCTCGAGCAGCGGGTCGCCCGGCGTCGAGGCGCCCTTGTCGACGCGGAGGAGCACCTCGCGGCCGACCATCAGCCGGGCCAGGCCCTCCTCGGTCGCGCCCGCGGCGGGCAGCGTCTCGATCTTCTTGCCGCGCCTGAGCACCGTGATCCGGTCGGCGATCTCCGTCACCTCGTTCAGCTTGTGGCTGATGAAGATGATCGACTTGCCCTGCTCGGTCAGGCTCTTGACGATCGCGAACAGCTCCTGCGCCTCCTGCGGCGTCAGCACGGCGGTCGGCTCGTCGAGGACGAGGATGTCGGCGCCGCGGTAGAGCGCCTTCAGGATCTCGACCCGCTGCTGCTGGCCGACGGTGATGTCCTCGATCACGGCGCGCGGGTCGACGGCGAGCCCGAAGCGGGACGAGATCTCCGCCACCCGCTTCTCGGCGGCGGCGTAGTCGAGGAGGACGCCGTTGTGGACGGGCTCGGTGGCGAGGACGATGTTCTCGGCCACCGTCATCACCGGGATCAGCATGAAGTGCTGGTGCACCATGCCGACGCCGTTCTCGATCGACGCCTTGGGCGAGCCCAGCTCCGCCGGCTCGCCGTTGATCAGGATCTCGCCTTCGTCCGGCCGGTAGAGGCCGTAGAGGACGTTCATCAGCGTCGACTTGCCGGCGCCGTTCTCGCCCAGCAGCGCGTGGACCTCGCCCTTGCGCAGGTCGAAGTCGACGCCGTCGTTCGCGACGATGCCGGGGAACCGCTTCGTGATTCCCCGGAGCTCGAGAACAGGCCGCTCGTCCATCCGCGGCGATCCTATAATCGCCGTCGCATGCCGTGTCATCCGCACGGGCGGCTGACACGGCGCGCAGACCCCTGACGAGGCCGCTGACGCGGCCCGAACTAGCCCGCGACGGTGGTCGGGATGTCCGCGACCGTCCCGTCCGCGATCTCGTCCTGCACACGCTTGACCTGCGCGACCGCCTCCGCCGGCACGCTGGAGGCGATCTCGCCGATCCCGACGCCGCCGGAGGCGACGTCGAAGATGGTGTCCTCGCCGCCGTTGAAGCCGCCGCCCTGCGCCTCCTGGATCGTCTGGAAGACGGCGACGTCGACCTTCTTCAGCGCACTCGTCAGCACGTGCTCGCCGAGGTACGCCTGGTCGGCATCGACGCCGATCCCGCGGACGTTCTTCTCCTTCGCGGCGGAGAGGGCGCCGAGCCCGCACTGGCCGGCGACCTGGAAGACGACATGCGCGCCGCGGCCGATCTGGTCGAGCGCGAGCTCCTTGCACTTCGCCTGGTCGACGAAGTCCTGTGAGTAGGCGTTGAGCGTCGTGATCTCCGGGTTGGCCGCCTTCGCGCCCGCCTGGTAGCCGGCGATGTAGCGGTCGACCGGCGGGATCTTGAGGCCTCCGACGGAGCCGATCACCTGCTTCCCGCCCGCCTCCTCCTTCGTCACGAGGCCGGCCAGATAGCCGACGAGGTAGCCCGCCTCCTGCTCCTTGAAGAGCAGGCCGCGGACGTTCTTCGGCTTCGACTTCAGCTCCGACTGCGAGTAGTCGATGATCGCGAAGCCGACGTCGGGATAGCGCGCAGCCACCTTGTCGAGCGCGGCTGCCATCAGGAAGCCGACGCCGATCACGAGGTCGTAGTCCTGCTTGGCGAGCGTGGTCAGGTTGGGGACGTAGTCCGCCTCGGACTTCGAGATCACGACCCGGCCCTCGACGCCGAGCTCGTCCTGGGCGCGGTCGAGGCCCCGGTTCGCGAGGAAGTTGAAGGAGCGGTCGTCGAGACCGCCGATGTCGGTGACGAGGCCGACCCTGATCGCCGGTCCGGCGGCCTCGGCCGTCGTCCCTGCCGCCGTCGTCTCCGGAGCGGTGGTGTCGCCGTTCGCGGAGTCGTCGTCGCCGCCGCAGCCGCCGAGAGCGAGCAGCAGCGCGAGCAGCACGAGGACCCTGAGCGACCTCATTGACTGGAGTGATACCGGAGGGGGCGGGATCGAAACCCGCCCCCTCCGCGAGGACGTGCCTAGCCCGTGGTTGCGGGCGGAGCCTGCGGGATGCCCTTGATCGTGCCCGCGGCGATCTGCTTGCGGATGTTCTCGACCGCCGTCTTGAGGGCGGGCGAGATCCGGCCCGAGATCTTGCCGTAGCCGACGCCGCCGTTGGCGACCGTGAAGATGGCGTTGAAGTTCGTCCTGAACCCCTTGCCCGACTTCTTCGCGGCTTCGATCGTCTTGTAGACGGCCACGTCGACCTTCTTCGTGGCGCTCGTCATCACGTGCGCGCCGAGGTAGCCCTGGTCGGCGTCGACGCCGATGCCGAAGACACCCTTCTCCTTCGCCGCCGACAGGACGCCGAGGCCGCACTGGCCCGCGACCTGGAAGACGGCGCCGGCGCCGTTGGCGATCATGTTCAGCGCCTGCTCCTTGCACTTCGCCTGGTCGACGAAGTCCTGCGAGTAGGAGTGCGTCACCGTGACCTTGGCGCTCGCCCTCTTCGCGCCCGCGTAGTACCCGGCGATGAACCGGTCGACCGGCGGGATCTTCAGCCCACCGACCGCGCCGAGCTTCGTCTGGCCCTGGTAGGGCTTGGCCACGACCTGCCGTGCGGCGAGGTAACCGACGAGGTAGCCGGCTTCCTGCTCCTTGAACAGGATCCCGCGCACATTGGTCGGCTTGTTCTTGCCCGAGAACTCCTTCGCGACGCCGGAGTTGTCGATGATCGCGAACTTCACCGCCGGGAACCGCTTCGCCACCTGCGCGACCGCGGTGGCCATCAGGAAGCCGACGCCGATCACGAGCCCGCTGCCGTTACGCGCGGCCCGGGTCAGGTTCGGGACGTAGTCGCGGTCGGACTTCGAGATGAAGACTGACCCGTCGACTGCGAGCTTCCTCTTCGCCTCCTGCAGCCCCTTGTTCGCGAGGAAGTTGAACGAGCGGTCGTCGAGACCACCGATGTCGGTCACGAGCGTGACCTTGAACTTCGCCGGCGCCGTCTGGACGTCCGACTTCGCGGCACCCGTGCCGGCGCCGAGCGCCAGTACCAGGACCGCGATCAGCGCCGCCGCCACGAGCGGCATGAACGTACGTACTCTCACTTACCCTCCTTAGAAGACACATCCACCGCAGAGCTTGGACGCCTGATTAGATCCTAAGTTGGGCCAAAAGGGAAGTCTTTACTTCTTCCTAGGAGGGCGCCGAGACGAAGCGCTCGAGCTCGGCTTCGTCGACGAGCACGCGCCTCGGTTTCGAGCCCTCGTAGCCGGAGATGATCCCGCGGCGCTCGAGCATGTCGATCAGGCGTCCGGCGCGCGTGTAGCCGACGCGAAGGCGGCGCTGGAGCAGGCTGACGGACGCCGTCTGCGTCTGCACGACGATCTCGATCGCCTTGTCGAGCAGCGGGTCCTCGTCGGGGTCGAAGTCGCCGTCGTGGTCGTCCGCGTCCTCGACCGCGCCCTCCGGCAGCTCCAGCAGCGTCTCGTCGAGCACCTGCTCGCGCTGGTGGCGGCACTGCTCGACGACGAGGTTGACCTCGTCCTCGCTCACGTAGGCGCCCTGGACGCGCTGCAGCCGGCTCGTCCCGAGCGGCTTGAAGAGCATGTCGCCCTGGCCGAGCAGGCTCTCGGCGCCGGCGCCGTCGAGGATCACGCGCGAGTCGGTCTGGCTCGAGACGGCGAAGGCGATCCGGCTCGGCACGTTCGCCTTGATCATGCCGGTGATCACGTCCACCGACGGGCGCTGGGTCGCGAGCACGAGATGGATGCCGACGGCGCGCGACTTCTGCGCCAGGCGGATGATCGCGTCCTCCACCGCCTGCGGGCTGATCATCATCAGGTCGGCCAGCTCGTCGATCACGACGAGCAGGTACGGGAGCGTGTCCTCGCCGCGGGCCTTGAAGGCGCGATTCGCCTCGGGCAGGTTGCGCGCACGGACGACCGAGAGGCGCTCGTAGCGGCGCTCCATCTCGGCGACGACGTTCGTGAGGACGGCGCTCGCCTCCTTCGGGCTCGAGACGACCGGCGTCAGCAGGTGCGGGATCGACTCGTAGTAGTTGAGCTCGATCCGCTTCGGGTCGATCAGGATCATCCGCACGTCGTCGGGAGTCGAGCGGAGCAGGATCGACGTCAGCAGGGTGTTGATGCAGCCCGACTTACCGGAGCCCGTCGTGCCCGCGATCAGGATGTGCGGCATCCGGGCGAGGTCGGCCCAGACCGCGTTGCCCGAGATGTCCTTGCCGAGCCAGACGGCGAGCGGGCTCGCGCTCGACGGCAGGTCGTCGTAGATGTCGCCGAGCGTGACGATCTTCGGCGCGAGGTTCGGCACCTCGACTCCGACCGCCTGCTTGCCCGGGATCGGCGCCAGGATCCGGATCTCGGTCGTCGCGAGCGCGTAGGAGAGGTCGTCCTTGAGCGCCGCCACCTTCGAGACCTTCGTCCCGGGCGCGAGCTGGAGCTCGTAGCGGGTCACGCGCGGCCCGGCGATCTGGCCCACGATCGTCGCCTCGACGCCGAAGTGCGCCAGCGCGGTCACGAGCGTGTCCGCCGTGCGCTGGTCGGCCCCCTTCGCCCCGGCCGCGGCCGGCGGCGAGGTCTTCAGGACGGCGCGGTCCGGGAGCACGTACTCGCCCTCCGCGCGCGGGGCGTCGAAGAGCGTGCTCTGCTCCTCGGTCTCCTCGTCCGGCGAGAGCAGCAGCGGAGCGGGCTCGGAAAGGCCTTCGGAGACGACGTCGGGGTAGTCGTGGACGACGTCCACCGGCGGCTCGTGGTGTGCGAGCAGCGGCGGCGGTGCCGCGACGTCCTGACGCTTCGGCCGCTCGGGACGGGCGACCGCCCGCCGGACGGCGTGGTGGGAGCGGCGCAGGAGCGCGCCGTAGGAGGCGCCCGAGAGCAAGAGGCCGCCGGCGAGCAGCGCCGTCAGTCCGAGCAGCGCCGCACCGGTGCCGCCGAGGAGCTTGGCGATCCCGCCGCCGAGTACGTTGCCGACGGCGCCGCCGTGCTCGGAGCCGAGCGTCACCATCAGCCCGACCACCGTCACCGCGAGCCCGGTCCGGAACGGCTTCACCTCCAGCAGGGCGCTGCGGAAGAGCATCAGCGCACCCACGACGACGAGCGCGAGCGGGGCGACGTACGCGGCCGAGCCGATCACGTCCCGGAGCCCGGACTCGACCTGCTCGCCGACGACGCCTCCCTCCCAGCCCAGATAGAGCAGCGACGAGAGGAACAGGCCGATCGCGGCAAGGCCGAGCCCGATCAGCTCCGGATGCTCGTGTGCGGCGCGGGCGCGCTTCTTCCGCGTCGTCCGCTTCTTCACGCGTGAGGGCGTGCGCGGCCGCAGCGGCCGCTTCTTCTTCCTGGCTGCCATGCAGGCGCCGTTCGACGCCGAGGGCGCCAGCCCTTCAGCCGAGCTCGATCGTCCCGATGCTCCCGTACCCCGTCATCCAGCCGTGCGGGTCGGGAGCGGCCCCCTCGCCGGGCTCGCCGGCTCCGAGCAGGACGCGCGTCAGCGCCGCCGTCTCCGCGAGCAGCTCGTCGAGCACGCCCGCGACGTCCGCATCCGTGACGGTCGTCCGGCCGGCCTCGGCTGCCGCCAGCGCCGCCTTCCGCAACAGCTCCTTGATGAAGGATGCCGGCACGCCCTCGGTCCGGTCCACGACCGCCTGCTCGTCGGTCAGCTTCAGGTCGAGGCCGCGCGCGTAGAGCGCCAGCAGCCGCCGCCTGCTCTCCGCGTCGGGGAGCGGCAGCTCGACGGCGAGGTCGATCCGGCCGGGGCGCGCGGCGAGCGCGGGCTCGAGCGCGTCGGGGCGGTTCGTCGTCAGTACCCAGGCGACGTCGGCGTCCTCGCCCATCCCGTCCATCTCGTTCATCAGCTCGAAGAGGACCGGGCTGGAGCCCCACGGCCCGAAGGTGCGCTCCTGCGCGACGAGGTCGACGTCCTCGAGCACGACGAGCGACGGCGCGAGGCGCTTGGCGAGGCCGGCGAAGGCGCCGACGAAGCCGAGCGTGCCGCCGCTGAGGATGACGACGGTGGCGTCCTCGAGCACGCTCGCGAGGTAGCGGACGGTCAGCGTCTTGCCCGTTCCCGGCGGCCCCCAGAGCAGCAGCCCGCGCGACAGGTGCCGGCCGCCCGCGAGCAGCTTCTCGCGGTGCTTCGTCGGGCCGAGGACGTGACGCTCGACCTTGTCGAGCACACCCTCGGGCAGGATCAGCTCCTTGGCGTCGAGCCGGGGCCGCTCGAGAAAGATCATGCTGGTGGCGCCCGTGTGCGCATCGACCTTCATCGTCAGCACCTGGCCGCGGTAGACGTCGTGCTCGTGCATCAGCCGGCGCAGGTCGGCGAGGAACGACGACGCGAGCCGCTCGCCCGGCGCGGCCGCCTGGAGCACGAGGCGCGACGGGCCCATGCCCTGCTCGCTGCGGCGGATGAAGACCGCGACCGGGCCGTCGGGCGACGAGATCAGGAGGATCGCGAACTCGAGGCAAGCGAGCGTGCGATCCGGCCCCACCGGCGCGTTGGCGAACTCGGGCGGGCCGACCTTCGGCAGCCAGCGCTCGTCCGTCATCAGGTCGCTGAGGCTGAACTGCTCGTACCGCTTCGCCCGCCCGGTGAGGCCGATCACGTCGGCCGACCAGCCGGGCCGCGCGATCGCCGCGTCGATGCCGAGCTGCAGGTTCGGCAGCTCCCAGTCGTCGAGCGCCTCCGTCAGGATCGGCAGATCGCGGGCCCCCTCGCCGAGATGTGCCCGGAGCACCGGGGCGATCGGCTCGCCTGAGGTGTCTTCCTGTTCTTCCTCGAGCAGCTGGCGGACGAGCTTCCCGAGCTGCACTCGCAGGTCGTCGCTCATGCTCCGACCCTACCGGGCGCTCACGGCTTTCTCGTCACCCGGACGGACCAGGCGAGCAGTGCGGCGCCGCCGAGCGCGAGCGGGATCCCCCAGAGGTTCGCGTCGAGCGTCGCGACGGCGCCGACGCCGAGCGCGAGCGCGCCGAGAGCGGCGACGACGACCGGGAACGGACTCAGGCGGCAGGCGCATAGGCGGCGCAGAGCATGCCGAAGTACGTGGGCGCCTCGTAGGAGAGCAGCTCGACGTCGAAGCTCCTGCCGAGCGCACCGTGAGCACGGCGAGCTGCCAGAGGCTGTCCGCCTTCGCGGGCTCGACCAGCTCGGCGAGCCGTCGAGCTCGTCGAGCCGGTTCCCGCGCACGAGCTCGACCGCGAGCTCGTCGTAGATCGCCGCCGCCGGGTCGAAGCCGTACGGTCCGTCCGGAGTCGTGGGCGTGGCCGTGGTCGGCGCTCGCGACGAGAGCGATGCGGCGCTCGCGGCTCGCGGCGGCAATCGCCCTGCCGAGCGCCGCGTGCTCGGCGAGCGGGCGGTCGCGCGCCGGGCTGACGACGAGCACGGGAGGCTCCGGCAGGAACGAGAGCGGGATCAGCGTCCCCCAGTCCATCGGCGCGACGGCGGTCTCCGGGTCGTTGCCGCCGTAGGAGACCGTCACGACCGGAAGCTCCTCGGCCGCGTCGAGGAGCGCTGCGGCAAGGCGGCGGTCGACCGGCCGCTCGAGCGTCCGCTCCGGCTCGTCCCACTCCGCGAGCGAGCCGGCGACCGTAGCGGCGTCGACGACGGCGAAGTGGCCCGCGACGTGGACGTTGTGCGGCGTCACGACGACGATCGTCTCCGGCGCGCCGTCGGCGAACCGGCGCCCGATCTCCTCGAGCGCGTCGCGCGTCGGGCCGGGCTCGAACGCCGGCGTCCCGTGCGGCGCGATCGCCGCGGCGACGATCACCCGAAGGTCGCGATCCGCTCGAGCAGGAGCTCGAAGAACGCGTCCGCGTCGATGTCGACCCCCACGTGGGCGTTCGGCTCGCGGTCGGTGCGGTGCCAGCGGTCGGCGACCGTGCGGCCGCGGCGTGAGCTCCGACTCGAGTCTCGACCTCGACGTTCATCCGCTCCGTCGTCACGATCCCCGGCCGGAAGGCGTGCGCGAGCGCGACGGCGTCGTGGATCGGCGCGCCGTCCCAGCCGTAGGTGCGGGCGTGGTACTGCTTGAAGAACTCGACGAGCTCGGCGACGAACGTGCCGACGCGGCCGGCCTCGCGGAACCGCTCGGCCCACGTCGGCGTCAGGAGCGCGCTGTGGGTGACGTCGAGCCCGATCATCGTCACGTCGATGCCGGAGTGGAAGACGCGCTGCGCCGCCTCGGGGTCGGCCCAGATGTTGAACTCGGCCGCGGGCGTCATGTTGCCCTCGGCGATCGCGCCGCCCATCAGCACGATCTTCGCCGGCGCGATCCCGCGGCTCGAGCGCAAGCGCGACGTTCGTGAGCGGCCCGACCGGGACGAGCACCGTCTCCGGCGTCACGTGCTCGACGAGGAAGTCGACCGCGTGCTGCTCGATCGGCTCGGACGCGCGCTCGCGGCAGCTCCGGGCCCGTCGAGGCCGCTCTCGCCGTGGACGTGCGCCGCGACGTGCAGCTCGCGGACGAGCGGCCGGTCGGCGCCCATCGCGACCGGGACGTCGGTGCGGCCGACGAGCGCGAGCACCCGAAGCGCGTTGTCGGTCGTCTTCTCGAGCGTCTGGTTGCCGTGCGTCGTCGTGACGCCGACGAGCTCGAGCTCGGGGCTCGCGAGCGCGAGCAGCAGCGCGATCGCGTCGTCGTGCCCGGGATCGCAGTCGAGGATGAGCGGGGTCGTCACCCCGCGAGTATGCCGTCGAGCTCGGCGGCGGTCGGCAGGGACGGCTGCGCGCCGAAGCGGGTCGCGGCGAGCGCGCCGGCCGCGCACGCGCGCCGGAGCGCCTCTTCGCGGCTCCCGGCCCTCGAGCCAGGAGACGAGCAGGCACGCGGTGAAGGCGTCGCCGGCGGCAGTGCCGTCGACGGCGTCGACCTGCGGCGGCTCGGCGCGGGCGATCTCCTCGCCGTCCTCGAGCAGGATCGCGCCCTCGGCGCCGAGCGTGACGCGCGACGATGCCGTCCCGCCGCCTGAGCGCCTCGAGCTCGTAGCGGTTGACGACCGTGAGGTCGGCGTCGACGTCGATCGGCCGCGCCGGTGCGGCGTTCAGGCAGAAGAGGCCGGTCGCCTGCTCCCAGGCGCGGCGCACGGCCTCGTCCGGGATCTCCAGCTGTGCAAGCACGGCGTCGCCCGGCGGCAGCTCGAACTCGCGCAGCTCGGCGTTCGCGCCCGGCGCGACCGCGATCTGGTTCTCGCCGCTCGCGTCGACGAGGATCAGCGCCACGCCTGTCGGCGCCTCGACTCGCGACGCGGCGACCGTCAGCCGCTCCTCCTGCGGCAGCGCCTCGTCGGCGAACACGTCCGTGCCGACCGAGCAGACGAGCGTCACGTCGGCGCCGAGCCGGGCGCAGGCGACCGCCTGGTTCGCGCCCTTGCCGCCCTTGACGCGCGCGAACGTCGCGTCCGGTGACCGTCTCCCCCGCCCGCGGCAGGCGCTCGACGCGCGCGACGAGGTCGAGGTTGACGCTCCCGACGACGGTGATCTTCGGGCGCTCACGGGAGCTTGTGTTGCTTCAACACAAGCGCGTACGGCGGCCCGAAGGCCCTGACGAAGCGGTTGCCGGCGCGAAGAGAGCTTGTGTTGCTTCAACACAAGCTCACGCCGCGAGCGCGCGCAGGTCGTCCACGGTCGAGCCGAGCAGGGTGTCGCGCAGGTCGAAGAGGCCCGCCCAGAGCGAGGAGGCGTCCGGGGGCGCGTCGAGCCGCGCCGAGTCCGAGAGCCCCTGCAGCGCGCGCACGAGCACGGCGAGCTCGAGATAGACGGCGGTGACGCGGTCCGGCGAGGCCTGCACGCCCGCGCGGAGGAGGACCGGCTGCCACTCGACGAGCTCGCCCGCTCCCGGGCCGGAGTACCACGAGCGGCCCTCGGCCTGATCCGCCTCGAGCTCGAGCAGGTAGCGGCCGAGCGGTGCCTCCAGCCCCGCCAGCGCCGTCTCGACGCGGTCGGCGGCGTGCCGGAGCGCCGCCTCGCGGCCGCCCGGAGTGGCGGGCTGCGCCTCGCCCCTGCCCCAGCGCTCGAGCAGGCGGCAGAACGCGAGCGCCGACGCCTCGCAGGCGCGCAGCTGCACGATCAGCCGCCGCGCCGTCAGCTCGCTCGCCGCATGGCCGACGAGGATGTCGGGCCACGCGCTCATCAGACTTCGATCACCACGGGAAGGATCATCGGCCGCCGGCGGGTTCTGTCGTAGACCAGTTGTCCGACGGCGTCGTGCAGGTGCTCCTGGATCAGCTTGATCTCGGAGATGCCGTCGGCCGCCAGCTCCTGCAGCACCTGCAGCGCCTCGGAGCGAAGCTCGTCGACGAGCTCATCGGAGTCGCCCATGCCGCGCGCGATCAGCTCGGGCGGGGCCGTCGACCCGCCGTTCGAGCTCGTCAGCGTCGTGACGATGATCAGCACGCCGTCCTCGGAGAGCCGGCGGCGGTCGCGCAGCGCGACGTCCTGGACGTCGCCGACGCCGAGCCCGTCGACGAAGGTGACGCCCGCCTCGATCCGGTCGACGATCCGCGGCGTGCGGCCCTGCTCGAGCTCGACGACGGAGCCGTTCTCCGCGATCAGGATCGCATCGGCGGGCACGCCCGCCTCACGCGCGAGCTGGCCGTGCGCCGCGAGCATCCGGTACTCGCCGTGCACGGGCATGACCGCCCGCGGCCGGACGAGCGAGAGCAGCGTGCGCAGCTCCTCCGAGCAGGCGTGGCCGGACACGTGCACGGGCGCGATCTCCTGGTGCAGCACCTCCGCGCCCATCTGTGCGAGCCGGTTGATCGAGTCGTGCACGCGCAGCTCGTTCCCCGGCACGGGCTTCGCGGAGAGGATGACCGTGTCGCCGCGCTCGATCGCGATCGAGGGATGGTCGTTGTAGGCGATCCGCGTCAGCGCCGACATCGGCTCGCCCTGGCTGCCGGTGCACAGGATCATCACCTGGCCCGGCGGCAGCTCCATCGCCTCCTGCGGCTTGACGAGCATGTGCTCCGGCACGTCGAGATAACCGAGGCCGCGGGCGATGTTGAGGTTCTTCCGCATCGAGCGCCCGACGATCGCGACCTTGCGGCCGACCTGGACGGCGACGTCGATCGCCTGCTGCATCCGGTGCACGTTCGAGGCGAACGAGACGACGAGGATCCGTCCCTTCCGCAGCGGGATCAGCGTGCGAAACGCCTCGCCGACGAGCCGCTCGGAGCCGGTCATCCCCGGCCGCTCGGCATTGGTCGAGTCGCCGAGGAGCAGGTCGACGCCCTGGTTCCCGAGCTCCGCGAGGCGGCCGACGTCCGTCTTGAGGCCGTCGACGGGCGTGTGGTCGAGCTTCCAGTCCCCCGTGTGGAGAACGCGCCCCGCCGCCGTCTCGAGCACGACCGCGACGCAGTCCGGGATCGAGTGCGCCATGCGGACGAAGTCGAGCGTGAAGGAGCCGACCTGGATCCGCTCGTTCGTCACCGCCTCCTGCAGCTCGGTCGAGGCGGAGAGGCCGTGCTCGTCCAGCTTCGACTTGATCAGACCGAGCGTCAGCTTCGTCGCGATCACGCGGTCGCAGTCGACCTCGCGGAGGAGATACGGCAGCCCGCCGACGTGATCCTCGTGGCCGTGCGTGAGCACGACCGCGTTGACGCGTTTCCCTTCGAGGTAGGAGATGTCGGGCAGGACGAGGTCGACGCCGAGGTGCTCGTCGCGCGGGAAGGCGAGACCGGCGTCGACGATCACGAGCTCGTCGCCGTGCTCGTACACGGTCATGTTCTTGCCGACCTCGCCGAGGCCGCCGAGCGGGATGATGCGCAGGCTCACGCGCCGCAGTGTACGGCGGTTGCTAGACCGCGGCGGGCTGGAGCAGGCCGAGCCGGGCGAGGCAGTCGCGCACGTGCTCGCGCTCTTCTTCGGTCGGGTCGACGAGCGGCAGCCGGTGGCCGCCGACCTCGTGGCCGAGCAGGTTCAGAGCCGCCTTGATCGCGATCGGGTTCGGCGCGACCCGGAGCAGCTCGATCGAGGGCGCGAGCTCGCGGTCGAGCGCGCGCGCGGCCTCGTGCTCGCCCGCGTTCCAGAGGCGGATCAGCTCCTTCACCTGCGGGCCGACGACGTGCGTGTGGACGCAGACGCCGCCGACGCCGCCGAGCTCGAGGAACGGCACGATCAGGTCGTCGTCGCCCGCGTACAGGTCGAGGCCGGTCTCGACGATGTGCTTCGCCTGCGCGAGATCGTCGTTTGCCTGCTTGACGCCGCGGACGTTCTCGATCTGGGCGAGCCGCGTGATCGTCTCGGGCTCGATGTTGATCACGACGCGGCCGGGAATGTTGTAGACGAGCACGGGCTTGTCGGTCGCGGCTGCCACTGCCTCGAAGTGCGCCACGATCCCCCGCTGCGGCGGCTTGTTGTAGTACGGCGTCACGACGAGGACGGCGTCGACGCCGAGCTCGTGCGCCTTCTCGGTCAAGTGGACGGAGTGGCGCGTGTCGTAGGTGCCGGTTCCCGCGACGACCGTCGCGCGGTCGCCGACCTCGTCCAGAGCGGCGGCGTAGAGCTCGAAGCGCTCCTCGTCGGAAAGGGTCGGGCTCTCGCCGGTCGTCCCGGTGACGACGAGGCCGTCCGAGCCGTTCTCGACGAGATGGCGCGCCAGCGCCCTGAAGCCGTCGAGGTCGACAGAGCCGTCGGGCCTGAACGGCGTCACCATCGCGGTCAGCACCTCGCCGAGCACGCCGGAATCCTACATCCGCAGCCGGCGCTGCCGACTACGCGGGCATGCGGCTGCCGCTTCTGCTCACCCTGCCGGTGCTCCTCGCCGGACCTGCCCTGACGGCGTCCGGCAGCGTGCCCCCGACCACCTCCGGGCTCGGCTCCGCGGCGATCAGCGGCTACGAGGTCTCGTCGATCAACTACGAGCTCGACGACGAGACGATCGACGCGGTCACCTTCGTCCTCGCACCCGCCGACGCCGGCACCGTGAGGGTCAGGCTCGCTCCGGCCGCGCCGTGGACGACGTGTGCGGTCGCCGGCGCGGCCGTGTCGTGCCCGGTCGCGACGAGCATCGCCGCGGCGACCGCGCTCGAGGTCGTCGCCGCCGGCTGAGCGGCTTGACAGCGACACGCAGGCGCGGAAGAGTCGTTCCTGCGGTCCGCGCCGGTCGCGCTGTTCGGCGGTCGGCCACCCCTGCGGCGGCGGTAGGCCGTGTGCGAACGCCCCGGCGTGGGCCGCCCTAGAGCAACGCGTCCAGGCCCACGGTCAGCCCCGGCGGCAGCGATCGGATCCGGTCGAGCGCGAGCAGGACGCCGGGGACGAACGCCTCCCGCGAGCTCGTGTCGTGCCTGATCGTGAGCGTCTGGCCGGGCCCGCCGAAGATCACCTCCTGATGGGCGACGAGCCCCGGCAGCCGCACCGAGTGGATCGGCGTCCCCTCCGGCAGCAATGCCGCCGTCGCCTTCGCCGTCCCCGAGGGCGCGTCCAGCTTCTGGTCGTGGTGCAGCTCCACGATCTCGGCGTGCGGCAGCACCTTCCCCGCCTCGGCCGCGAACCGCATCATCAGGACGGCCCCGAGCGCGAAGTTGGGCGCGTAGAAGACCGGCAGCTCGTGCTCCCGCGCGAGCGCTGCGACGCGCTCCTGGTCGAACCCCGTCGTCCCGACCACGACCGGTACGCCGTTCTCGAGCGCAGCACGAACGTTCGCCTCGACCGCGTCCGGCCGCGTGAAGTCGACCGCCACGTCCGCGTCGCCCGTCGAGTCGACGAGCTCGTGCCCGGACTCCTCCAGCGCCGGCCCGAGCACCGATCCGACCTTGCCCTTGCGTCCGAGCAGGAGGATCCTCATGCAGCGGCGCGCTCGACGAGCCTCGGGTTGACGCGCTCGATCGCCGCCCGGAAACGGGCCTCGGAGGGGCCGATCCCGGCCGCCGAGAGACGGTCGAGCCGGAGCAGCTCCCCGGCGACCTCGGCGACCTCCTCGGCGGTGACCGCTTCGACGCGTTCGACCAACTCGTCCAGCGAGAGCAAGTCGGTGTCCGTGATCAGCGACTTGCCGAGCCGGCTCATCCGGTTCGAGGTCGACTCCAGCGAGAGCAGCATCCGGCCCTTCAGATTCTCCTTGGCGCGCTCGAGCTCGCCGGGGCGCACGTTGCCGCCCGAGACGTCGGTGAGCTCCCGCGCGACGATCTCGAAGCACTCGACGAGATTCTCCTCCCGGGTGCCGACGTAGAGCCCCACCTGCCCGGAGTCGGAGTACTGCGAGGCGAAGCTGTAGACCGAGTAGGCCATGCCACGCTTCTCCCGGATCTCCTGGAAGAGCCGCGACGACGCGGACCCTCCGAGGATCGAGTCGAGCAGCGACGCGGCGAAGCGGCGCTCGTCGCGCCGGGAGATCCCCGGCGCGCCGAGGCAGACGTGGTACTGCTCGGTCGCCTTGCGCTGGAAGCGGTAGCCGGGCGGCGGCACGCGGGCGAACGGCTTGCGCGCGCGTCGGGCGCGCGACTCGGTCGCGGGCAGCCGCGCTGCGAGCAGCTCGCGCAGGCGCTCGTGCGTGACGTTCCCGGCCGCGGCGACGACGATGTTGTCCGCCGCGTAGGCCGCGCGGTGGTAGGAGGTCAGCGCCTTCTTGCTGACGCTCGAGATCACCTCGGCGCGCCCGATCACGGGACGTCCGATCGGGTGGCCGCCGAAGACGGCCTCGGCGACGACGTCGTGGACGAGGTCCTGCGGGTTGTCGTCGACCATCGCGATCTCCTCGAGCACGACCTCGCGCTCCGAGTCGATCTCCTCGAACGCGGGCTCGTAGACCATCCCGGACATGACGTCGAGCGCCGGCTCGAGCCGGTCGTCGGGAACGCGCGCGTAGACGAGCGTCGTCTCGCGCGACGTGGCCGCGTTCAGCTCGCCGCCGAGCCCGTCGAAGATCTCGGCGATCTCCTGCGCCGAGTGGGTGCGCGTGCCCTTGAAGAGCAGGTGCTCGATGAAGTGCGACACGCCGGCGCGCGCGTCGGTCTCGTCCCGCGAGCCGGTCCCGATCCAGAAGCCGAACGACACCGAGCGCACGCTCGGCACGTGCTCGCTGATCACCCGCTCGCCGGTCGGGAGTGTCGAGAGGTCGTAGCGCTGCACGAGCAGATGCTAGAAGGTTCCGGCGATGACGCGGGCCGCGGCTCCTCACCTCGACGATCGGGAGACCGCAGCGGCCGTTCGCCGCGTCTTCGACGACGCGGGGTACGACGCAGAACGGATCCAGGAACGGCTCGGCACCTCGGACCGCTCGCTCGCCGAGGGGCCCGACCTGCCCGTGTACCTGCGGCGGCTCGGCGAGGCGGATCCGCTCTCGGTGCTGCTGCGCGTGGTGCTGCTCGACACGCCCGTCGCAGCCGCCGACGCCGAGCGGCTGCTCGGCCGCCATTCGCTCGGGCTGCTCGAACGTGCCGGCCTGCTCGAGCGGAACGAGGACGGGCTCGTCGACGGCACCGTCCGCGTCGTCCCCCACGAGCACCTGCTGATCGCGTCGGACCGCTTCAGCGCCGGCCACGCCGACCACGTCGCGGCTGTGCACGGCCCCTCGGCGACGCTCGCCCACCTGACCGTCCGCCGGCCGGTCGCGCGGGCGCTGGACGTCGGCACTGGCAACGGGATCCAGTCACTCCTCGCCGCGGTGCACGCGGAGCGAGTGGTCGCGACCGACGTCAACCAGCGTGCGCTCTCGTTCGGCGCCTTCAACGCGGCCTTGAACGGGATCGACAACGTCGAGTTCCGGCACGGCAGCTTCTTCGAGCCGGTCGCGGGCGAGCACTTCGACCTCGTGATCGCGAACCCGCCCTACGTGATCTCGCCGGAGTCGAGCCTCCTCTTCCGCGACAGCGGCCTGCCCAAGGACGCCGTCAGCGAGCAGGTTGTGCGCACGCTTCCCGCCCACCTGGCCGAGGGCGGCTACGGCTCGGTGATGGTCAGCTGGGTGCAGGAGTCGGACGACGCGACGGCCCGCCCGGCCGCCTGGGTCGAGGGCTCCGGGTGCGATGCGCTCCTGCTGCACACCGGCAGCGACGAGCCCCTGCGGATCGCGGCGCAGTGGAACCGCGACCTACGCTCGGACGCCGAGGCGTACGCGGCCGCGATCGACCGCTGGCTCGAGTACTTCGCGGCCGAGGGGATCGAGCAGATCGCATTCGGGTGCGTCGTCCTTCGTCGCCGGACGGCGACCGCCGAGCGGCCGAACTGGGTCCGCGCGACCCGGATGCCGACGCTGCGGCTGGAGCCGTCCGGCGCCCAGCTCGAGCAGATCTTCGCGCGCGCACGACTTCCTCGAGGGCCTCGAGGACGACCGAGCACTGCTCGCCGAGCGGCTGGCCGTCGCCGACAACGTGGCCCTCGAGCAGGAGCTGCGGCTGGGTCCGACCGGCTGGGAGCTGCGCGAGGCGAGCCTGGCGATCACGAGTGGGATGCGCTTCTCGGCCGGCCTGGACGACGTCACGACCGCCCTCGTCCTCGGCCTCGACGGAACGAGGTCGGTCGGCGACGCGCTTCCCCAGCCGAGCGAGCGGCGAAGCCGGGAAGAGCTCGACGAGATCGGCGCGCGCGTCGTCCGCCGCATGCTCGAGCTCGGGTTCCTGCGCCACGCTTGAATCGTCCGCGCGAGCCTCTTACGATCGGCCGGGGCTCCGTCAGGGAGAGCCGCGGGATTCGAGGGGAGGACGGATGAGAAGGGCCATACGCAAGAGGTGGCGCATGCTCTCGTTCGCCGGGGGGCTGCTCTTCGGCGTGTCGGTGGGCATCGGCTACGCGGCGATCCCGGACGCGACGGGCACGATCCACGGCTGCTACAGCGCCGGCCAGGGCCAGCTGCGCGTGATCGACACGGGGAACGGCGAGTCGTGCAAGAGCAACGAGACGGCCCTCAGCTGGAACCAGCAGGGCCCGAAGGGCGACAAAGGCGACAAGGGCGACAAGGGCGACACCGGCCCGCAGGGCATCCAGGGTCCCCAGGGCATCCAGGGGCCGCAGGGCGTCCAGGGCGAGACCGGCCCCCGCGGCCCGCAGGGCGAGACGGGTCCCCAGGGCACGCCCGGCGCCAACGGCCAGCCGGGACCGGCAGGGCCGGCCGGGCCGACCGGCCCGCAGGGGCCGCCCGGCTCGACCACGTTCGCCGGGTCGGTCTGCAGCCCGAACGGGATCTACTGCCTGCAGATCAAGAACGAGGGCGTCTTCGTCACGCGCGCGGGTCACCGCGTGGTCGCGGTGACGCTGAACGACGTCGCGGTCGAGGGGGCGGGATGAGCGAGAACACCCACAACGGCCAGAGCAGGCGCGGCCTGCTCGGGCGCGGGCTCGTCCTCCTCGCGGGCGCGGTCGGGCTCGGCGCGGGCGCCGGAGCGACGAAGCTCGCGACGCGGGACGACGAGGCCTCGGTCGAGCGGATCCGTCTCCAGGGACGAAACTGGGTCCTGCGGACGCCGAACCGCCGGCCGGGCGAGCGACTCGTCGCCGGCGAGCACGGCACGGTGTACGGCGAGCTCGTGGACGACGACGGGAAGGCCGTCGGCCAGTTCTTCGGCTCGCGGATGGCCGTCCAGTCGAGCCTCGCCGGGCCGACGGACGCCAACGGCAGCCTCGAACACCACACGTTCCGGCTCGAGGGCGGCACGCTCCTCGGGGTCGGCTCGGTCCTCGACGGTGAGAGCGTCTTCGCGATCACCGGCGGTACGGGCCGCTATGCCGGCAGCCGTGGAACGTACGTCGCCGACCAGCGTCTGCTCGAGCTGGGCGGCGACGGCACCGCGGAGTTCACCATCGACCTGAGGGCGTGAGGGGAGAGCAATGGCATTCGACGCATTTCTGAAGCTCGGCGACATCAAGGGCGAGTCCCAGGTCAAGGGCTTCGAGAACCAGATCCAGATCGAGTCGTTCCACTGGGGCATCTCGAACACCGGCACGTTCGGCTCGCGGCGGAACGGGTGCCGGGAAGGCGGCGGCGCAGGATCTCCTGCTCACCGCCGGCTCCAGCAAGGCATCGCCGGAGCTCTTCCTCGCATGCGCCACCGGCGAGCACATCAACGAGGGCCTGCTGACGCTTCGCTCCGCCGGGGAGCAGCAGACGACGCTGTCGACGATCAGGCTGACGAGCGTCATGCTCGCCAGCTACGACCAGGCCGGCAGCGAGGACGGCGACCAGCCGATGGACGAGTTCGCGCTCCGCTACCAGAAGCTCGAGTTCACCTACAACGGCGTCAAGGCCGCGTTCGACTTCTCGGCGCAGAAGGCCTAGCGCCGCCACGAACGACGAGGGGGCGGCTCGCGCCGCCCCCCGTGACTTGCCCTCGAGCCCGGCAGCCGGCCTCGACTTCAGGGCGCTGCGCGGGTCGGGACCCGCCACAGCGGATCCCGACCCTGCGGGCAATCAGTCGCGATCGCGGCGTGGGCCGCGGTCGCGGCCGCCGCGGCCGCGATCGCCGTCGCGGCGCGGGCGCTCCTCCTCCGGGGGCCGCGGCGGGGCGTTCTTCGCCCGCTCGATCAGCTCCTCCGGCTCGACGAGCCGTCCGTCCTCGTGCTTGTGGACGAGCTTGAGGCCGATCCGGCCGCGCGCCTTGTCCACCTCCTGCACGATCACGTCGACGACGTCGCCGCGCGCCATCACGTCCTCGATGTGCGCGACGCGGCCCGGGCCCACGTTCGAGACGTGGAGCAGGCCGTCGGTGCCCTTCTTCAGCTCGACGAAGGCGCCGAACTGCGTCGTCTTGACGACCTTGCCGGTGAAGGTGTCCCCGACCTCGGGCTCCTTCGTCAGCGCCGTGATCGCTGCGATCGCGGCGTCGGCCTTGGTGCCCTCGGTCGCGTAGACGAGGATCGTGCCGTCCTCTTCGATGTCGATCTGGACGTCGTACTCCGACTCGAGCGAGCGGATCGTCTCGCCGCCCTTGCCGATCACCATCCCGATGAAGTCCGGGTTGATCTGGACCGAGGAGATCCGCGGCGCGTGCGCAGCGAGCTCCGTCCGGGCCTCCGGCAGCGCCTCCAGCATCCGGTCGAGGATGAAGTTGCGTGCCTGGTTCGCCTGGTCGAGGGCGCCGCGCATGATCTCCTGCGTGACGCCGGTGATCTTGATGTCCATCTGCAGCGCGGTGATCCCGTCCCGGGTGCCGGCGACCTTGAAGTCCATGTCGCCCAGGTGGTCCTCCGCGCCCTGGATGTCGGTGAGGATGACGTAGTCGTCGCCCTCCTTGACGAGGCCCATCGCGATGCCGGAGACCGGCGCCGTGATCGGGACGCCCGCGTCCATCAGGGCGAGCGTCGAGCCGCAGACCGAGCCCATCGACGAGGAGCCGTTCGACTCGAGCGTCTCCGAGACGATCCGGATCGTGTACGGGAACTCCTCCGCCGGCGGGATCACGGCCTCGAGGGCCCGCTGCGCCAGGGCGCCGTGGCCGATGTCACGCCGCTTCGGGCCTCGCATGAAGCCCGTCTCCCCGACCGAGTAGGGCGGGAAGTTGTAGTGATGCATGAAGCGGCGGTCGGTCTCGAGCGAGAGGTCGTCGATCCGCTGGCCCTCCTTGGCGGTGCCGAGCGTCAGGAGCGACAGCACCTGCGTCTGACCGCGCTGGAAGAGGCCCGTGCCGTGGGCGCGGGGACTGACCGTCACCTCGCACTCGATCGGCCGGATCTCGTCGGTGGCGCGGCCGTCGGGCCGACGCTTCTCGATCGCGATCTTCTTGCGGACCAGGTCCTTGTAGATCGCCTCGGCGGCCTTCTTGACGTAGCTCTTCGTCAGCGCGTCCTTGACCGCGGGGCCTTCGCCCTCGACGGTGGCCGGGCCGACCGCGAACGGCAGCTCGACGGTCTCGACGATCCGGTCGAAGAGGAGATGCCGCTTCGCGGACTTCAGCTCCTTCGAATCCTGCTCCGCGTCCGTGAGGGCGCGCAGGTCGGATTCGAACTGCTCGCGCACCGGGCCCTCGACAGCGGCCAACCGCTGCTTCTCGAGGATCATCGCGAGGCTGGAGCGCGTCTGCAGCTGGCGCTGGATGTCCTCGTCGCCCGAGTCCATCGAGAGCTCCGGAGCGAGCTCGGAGACGAGCTCCTCCACGACGGAGCCGGCCTCGCGGAGCCCGACCTGCTGGATCCGCTCCCAGACCGCGTGACCGTGCGAGCTCTCGAGCTCGGCGGTCAGGTCGAGGTCGAGCCACTTGGCCTTGCCCGCCTGGCGGCGCAGATCCTCCTGCGCCTCGCAGAGCTTGCGGATCTCCTCGTGTGCCAGCTCGAACGCGTCGAGCAGGATGTCCTCGGAGACCTCGGCCGCGCCCGCCTCGATCATCGTCAGGCCGTCCTTCGTGCCGACGACGATCAGATCGAGCGCCGACTCCTCGAAGTTCTGCTCGTGGGTCGGGTTGACGACGAACTCGCCGTCGATCCGGCCGATCCGCACCGCGCCCACCGGGCCGAAGAACGGCAGCGGCGAGAGCATCAGGGCCGCGGACGCGCCGTTGATGCAGAGGATGTCGTGCGGGGTGATCAGGTCGGCCGACAGGACCGTGCAGATCACCTGCACCTCGTTGCGGAAGCCCTTCGGCCACAGCGGCCGGATCGGGCGGTCGATCATGCGTGCGGTCAGCGTCGCGCGCTCCGTGGCGCGCCCCTCCCGCTTGAAGAAGCCGCCGGGGATCTTCCCCGCGGCGTACGCGCGCTCTTCGACGTCGACGGTGAGCGGGAAGAAATCCGCACCCTCGCGCGCCTCGGGACGGCCGACGGCCGTCGCCAGAACCATTGTGTCGCCGGAGCGGACGACGACTGCGCCGTCTGCCTGCTTGGCGAACTTGCCCGTCTCGAAGGTGAGCTCCTTGCCACCGATCTCGACGGACGTCGAGGCAACCTGCCCCAATACCGTGCTCATTCCATGTCCTCCACTCTGCTTGGCGGAGAGTGGAAGTTTGGATCAGCCTCGTCGTCACGGGGCTCGTCCAAGCTTCCACTCTCCCGGGTCGAGCTAGCGCCTGAGGCCTAGCTCCTTGATGAGGGCGCGGTAGCCCTCGAGGTCGTGCTTCTGCATGTAGTTCAGGAACCGCCGCCGCCGGCCGACGAGCTTCAGCAGCCCGCGCCGGGAGTAGTGGTCCTTGGCGTGCGTGCGCAGGTGCTCGGTGAGGTCGTTGATCCGGCGCGTCAGCATCGCGATCTGGACCTCGGGGGAGCCGGTGTCGGCCTCGTTGCGGCCGTGCTTCCCGATCAGCTCCTGCTTGACTTCCTTGGTGAGGGCCACGTGGCCTCCTTCTGTCGATGTCTCCGGAGTCCCCGCGCGGCGTGAAGGAAGACACGTCCGGCCGAGATCTCGGTCGCGCGTAGGGTAGCAACCCATGGTTCCAAGCGGCGTTGCAGCCGGACATCCGGCCACGGTGGCGGCGGGGATGGAGATTCTCGAGGACGGCGGAACGGCAGCCGACGCGGCGGTCGCGGCCTGCCTCGCCTCCTGCGTCTCCGAGACCGTCATGACCGGCTTGCTCGGCGGCGGGCACGCGATCCACTGGGACGGCGCGGAGGCCTCGAACCTCGACTGCTTCGTCGACGTCCCCTCGGCCGAGGGCGCTGCACCGGTCGAGCTGCGGGTGCCGTTCGGCGAGGAGCTCGTCCACTACGCGGTCGGACCGGGAACGTGCGCGGTGCCGGGTCTGCCCCGGGGGCTCGGGGCGCTGCACACGAGGTTCGGTCGGCTGCCATGGACGCGGCTCGTCGAGCCCGCGCTGCGCCTCGCGCGCGAGGGCGTGACAATGCCTCCCGCGCACGCCGCCTGCCTCGCCATGCTCGGCCCCGTCTTCACGATGCAGCCCGACGGCGAGCGGATCTACGCCCCGTCCGGCCGGTTGCTCGAGGCCGGCGACACGCTCGACCAGCCCGGTCTCGTGGCCGCGCTCGAGGCGCTCGCCGCCGAGGGTGCCGACAGCGTCTACACGGGCTCGGTCGCCGCCCTGCTCGTGGCCGTCGACGGCGTGCCGGTCACCTCCGACGACCTGGCGCAGTACACCGCCCGCTGGCAGACGCCCGTCGACGTCAGGTGGCTCGGCCGGGAGGTGCTGACACGCGCAGGGTTGTCCCGCGTCCCGGAGACGCTCGCCCGCCTTCCCCGGCTGCGCGAGCTCGATCCGTCACAGCGCGTCCACGCGCTGCTCGGCGCGCTCGCGGACGCCGACGGCGACGGTCACACGACGAACCTGGTCACGGCGGACGCGGACGGCAACGCCTGCGTGCTCACCTCGAGCCTCGGGCTCGGGACAGGCGACTTCCTTCCCGGGCTCGACCTGCAGCTGAACAGCATGCTCGGAGAGGTCGACCTCGTCCGGGCGCCGCTGCGGCCGGGGTCGCGGATGGCGAGCATGATGGCCCCGACGCTCGTGCTCGACGACGACGGCCTCGAGCTCGCGGTCGGCTCGGCAGGCGGCACGCGGCTCCGAACCGCGCTCGTCGGCGTCGCCGCCGGCGTCCTCGACGAGGGCTTCGACGTCGTCGCGGCGGTCGAGCGCCCGCGCTTCCACCGGGCAGGCGACGTCGTCAACGCCGAGCCGGGCGTGGACGAGCGGGCGCTCGAGCAGCTGGCCGCGTCGGGGCTGCAGGTCCGGCGCTGGCCGGGCCGCCACCACTACTTCGGCGGCGTCAGCCTGATCGGGACGACAGGCGTCGCAGGCGATCCGCGCCGTAGCGGGCACGCAGCACAGCTGTGACCGGCGTCGCGCTCGGGACCCAGCCGACGTACCCGCACACGGGGCAGCCGTGGCTCGCCGAGAGGGAACCCCGCCCGGAGGGCTTCGCGTAGTCCTTGCCGCAAGCGAGACACGTGACTGCCTCGATCGGCCTCAACCTGGCCGCACCCGACGCCATGTCTATTCAGACAACGGCAAGCGCGAAAACTTGCGCTACGTGAGCAGCAGCTTCTCGACGCGGCGGCTCGCGATCCACGCACCGACGAGACCGAGCGCGGCGAGGTAGGCCACGTTCACGAGCTGCCCCGGGCCGACCGTCCCCGTCGTCAGCGAGCGGAGCAGCTCGACCCCGTGGTAGAGCGGCGTCGCCTGGATCGCCCACTCGAGCCAGTCCGGGTACGTCGAGAGCGGGAAGAAGGTGGCGGAGAAGAGGAACATCGGCAGGATCGCGAGGTTGAGGATGTCGAAGTCCTGCCAGCTGCGCATGTAGGTGACGGCGGCGATCCCCGCGCCCGCGAAGCCGAAGCCGACGAAGACCGTGGCCGGCAGCGCCAATACCGCCCACCACGACTCGAGCAGGCCGAGCGCCGCGATCACGGTGAAGAACCCGATCGCGTAGATCAGCCCGCGGAAGAGCGCCCAGACGGTCTCGCCGACCGCGATGTCCTTCGGGCCCAGCGGCGTCGACAGCACCGAGTCGTAGAGCTTCTGGTAGCGGAGCTTCCAGAAGATGTTGGTCGCGTCGTAGAACGCGCCGTTCATCGCCGACGCGGCGAGCAGGCCGGGAGCGACGAACGCCGCGTACTCCATCGGGACGCCGTCGATGACGACGTCGCCGACGTAGCCGCCCAGCCCGTAGCCGAGCGAGAGCAGGAAGAAGAGCGGCTCGAAGAACCCGGAGACGATGATCGTCCACATCCGGCGGTAGCTGAGGAGGTTGCGCTCGAAGAGCAGGCCGCCCTTCCCGCCGGGGCGGTCGAGCAGGCGCGCGGCGATGGCGCTCAACTGAACAGCCTCTTCCTGTAGGAGCGCCGTGCGAGCAGGAAGCCGGCGATCGACCACGCGAGCAGGTAGGCGAGGTGCCCGAGCGCCGGGAGCGCGTCGATCGTGCCGAGCATCAGCCCGCGACAGAGCTCGACGCCGTGCCAGATCGGCGTGACGTAGGCGAGCAGCTCGAACAGGAGCGGCATCTGCGAGACGGGGAAGAACGTGCCCGAGAAGAGGAACATCGGCACGATCAGGAAGCGGAAGATCGGCGGGAAGCTGTGGTCGTGCTCGACCGAGGACGCGTACGCGGCCATCGGCATCGAGAACGCCGTCCCGATCACGACCGCCACGGGGATCGCCAGCAGGCCGAGCCACGAGTTGACCGCGCCGAAGAGCGCGACGACGAGGAGGTACGCGCTGCTCGCGGTCAGGACGCGCGTGACGACGAAGAGCTGGTGCCCGATCAGCACGTCGCGCTCGGTCAGCGGGGTCGCGGTCATGGCGTAGTACGTCCGCGTCCACTTGATCGCGCCCATGACCGGCCAGCTCGACTCGGTCGCCGCGGTCTGCATCGCCGCCGCCGCGAGCAGCCCCGGCGCGATGAAGTCGAGGTACGGCACCCCCGCGGGCGCGTTCGCGGAGCGGTCGACGATCGTCCCGAGTCCGACGCCGAGCGCAGCGAGGTACAGCAGCGGGTTGACGAGGCTCGTGCCGACGGTTCCGCGCCAGACGCGCTTGTACTGGGCGAGCCAGTGCTCGTAGGCCCGCAGCGGCTGGACGAAGCTCTCCACGTCAGTCGACCAGGGTGCGGCCCGTCAGGTGGAGGAAGACGTCCTCGAGCGTGCTGCGGCGAATCAGCGTCGAGTGCGGCGGCAGCTCGCGCTCGTTCAGCTCGGCGGCGCTGGCGTCGCCGTCGGCGGTGTAGATCAAGACTCGGTCGGGCAGCTCCTCGACCCGCTCCCCCAGCCCCTCGAGGGCCGACATCGGCGGACGCTCGTCCTCGAACCGGACCTCCACGACCTCGCGCGTCGAGTACTGCTCGATCAGCTGCCGCGGCGAGCCCTCCGCGACGATCCGGCCGTGGTCCATCACGACGAGCCGGTCGCAGAGCTGCTCGGCCTCGTCCATGTAGTGCGTCGTCAACACGATCGTCACGCCGCGCTGCTTCAGCCGGAAGAGACGGTCCCAGACGACGTGGCGTGCCTGCGGGTCGAGCCCGGTCGTCGGCTCGTCGAGCAGGAGCAGCTCGGGGTCGTTGACGAGCGAGCGCGCGATCGTCAGGCGGCGCTTCATCCCGCCCGAGAGCGGCTCGACCTTGTCGCCGGCGCGCTCGGTCAGCTGGACGAAGTCGAGCAGCTGCTCGATCTTCGGCCGCAGCTCGCGGCGCGTCAGCCCGAAGTAGCGGCCGTAGATGAGCACGTTCTCGCGCACGGTCAGCTCGAAGTCGAGCGTGTCCTGCTGCGGCACGACGCCGAGCCGGCCGCGGATCTCGGGCCCGTCGGCCGCCGGGTCGCGGCCGAGGATGCGGAGCGTGCCCTCGGTCACCGGCGAGACGCACCCGATCATCCGCATCGTCGAGCTCTTGCCGGCGCCGTTCGGTCCGAGGAAGCCGAAGGCCTCCCCGCGCTTGACGTCGAGGTCGATCCCGTCGACCGCGACGAGGTCGCCGAAGCGCTTGACGAGGCCGCGCGCGTGGATCATCGAGCCGTTCTCGCTCACGGCGTCAACCTACCTACCCCGGTCGGACCGCCTTCCTCGTCGCCTCGACGTCCCGGGCGATCTGGTCGATCAGGTCCTGCTCGCTGGCGAAGACCTGCTCGTCGCGCAGGCGCTCCCAGAGCTCGACGACCAGCCGCCGGCCGTAGAGGTCGCCGTCGAAGTCGAGCAGGTAGGGCTCGATCCGCCGCTCCTCGCCGCCGTAGTGCGGGTTCGTGCCGATCGAGATCGCGGCGCGCCGCTTCTGCCCGTCGTCGAGCCGGGCCGACCCGGCGTAGATCCCGTAGGCGGGCACGACCAGCCCCGGCTCGATCGCAAGGTTCGCGGTCGGGTAGCCGAGGGTGCCGCCGCGCTGGTCGCCGCCGACGACGACGCCGTCGAGCTCGGGCGGCCGGCCGAGCATCCTCGCCGCGCCGCCCACGTCACCCTCGTGCAGCAGCCGTCGGATCTCGGACGAGGAGACGCCCTCGAGCAGCTGCACGGGCAGCACCTCGTAGCCGAGGCCCCGCGAGCAGCTCGAGGTCGCCGCGCCGCCTGCGGCCGAAGCGAAAGTCGGCGCCGGCGACGACCACGGCCGCATCGCCGAGCTCACTGGCCGCGAACTCCTCCGGCTCGAGCTTGGCGACGTCGAGCGTGAACTCGACCACCGTCGTCTCGGCGACGCCGAGCTCGGCCAGCAGCTCCAGCCTGCGCTCGAGCGTCGACAGCGCCTCGACGAAGTTGCCGAGGACGACCCGCGGGTGCGGGTCGAACGTGACGACGCGGACGGGCAGCCCCGTGCCGAGCGCCGTCTCGATCACGCGGCGATGGCCGAGATGGACGCCGTCGAAGGTCCCGACCGCGACGGCGACCTGTCTAGCCGCGGCGGTCACGGCAGCAGCGCCAACGCCTGCTCGGCGGGGATCACCCGGTCCTCGTCCGCGTCCTCGACGCTGAACGGGCCGACCTCGAGCCGGCGCAGCGACACGCAGTGCCCTCCGAGCGCCTCCGCGATCGCCCGGACGTAGGTGCCCGAGCTGACGTGGAGGTCGAGCGTGGCGACGCCGTTCGTATACGCGATGACGTCGAGCGCGTCGACGCGCGAGCGCCGCAGCGGCATCTCGACGGCGACGCCGCGGCGGTGCAGCTTGTAGGCGCGCTCACCGCCGATCTTGACCGCGGAGGCGGCGGGGATCGGCAGCTCGATCTCGCCGCGGAGGTGCACGAGCCTGCGCTCGAGCTCCGCGGCGGTCCGGAGCCTCGAGCCGCTCCGTCACCTCGCCCTCGGGATCGCCCGTGGAGGTACGGGCCGTCAGGTCGACGTCCGTGAGATAGCGCTTGTCGAGACCGACGAACGATCCCGCCAATTTTGTCGAGCGGCCCGAGAGCAAAAGCAACAATCCCGTCGCAAAAGGGTCAAGAGTTCCCGCATGGCCCATCTTCGTCCCGAGACGGCTCCGGACGCGTGCCAGAACGGCGAACGAGGATGGCCCGGCCGGCTTGTCGACGAGGATGATCCCGCTCGGCTCGAGCCCCCGCGGCGGCATCAGCGCGCGGCCGCAGAGGCGACGAACTCGCGCCGCAGGAAGGCCGTGATCTCGTCGATCGACTCGTCGCTCGAGAAGCCCGCAGCCTGCCGATGGCCGCCGCCGCCGGACTCGCGCGCGATCGCGGAGACGTCGAGCTCGTCGTGGGAGGCGCGGAGCGAGACCCTGCGTGCGGGCGAGCCGCCGCGCGGCGGCTCGCGGATCAGCGCCGCCATGTCGGCGCCCTCGACCGCGCGGAGGAAATCGATGATCCCCTCGGAGTACGGCTCGACCGCGCCGACCTCGCCGAAGTCGTCCCGGAGCAGGTAGGAGACGACGAGGCCGCCGCCCTCGTAGACCTGCGCTCGCTCGAGCGCGCGCGCCAGCAGCTTCAGCTTCGCGAACTGCACGCTCTCGTAGACGCCCTGGAAGACCTTGTGCACGTCGGCGCCTGCCTCGACGAGCTCGGCGGCGAGCCGAAGCGCCTTCGGAGTCGTGTTCGCGTACTGGAAGCGGCCCGTGTCGGTGACGAGCGCCACGTAGAGCGGCTCGGCCAGCTCGGGCGTCAGCTCGACTTCCAGCTCGGCGGCGACGTCGCGCAGGACCTCTCCCGTCGAGGAGGCCTCCGCGTCGACGAGGTTGATGTCGCCGAAGCGGGAGTTGTCGTGGTGGTGGTCGATGTTGACCGTGAACGGCGCCGCGTGCAGGGCGGCCGCGTCGGCGCCGAGGCGGCTCTCGTTCGCCGCGTCGACGGCGATCAGCGTCCGCTCGGCCGCGTCGTCGGGAAGCTCGCGCTGCAGCTGCTCCAGCGGGAGGAAGCGGTACTCGCCCGGGAGCGGCGCCGGACCGGGCAGGAACATGACGCTGTCCTTGCCGAGCGAGGTGAGAAGCAACTGGGTCGCCAGCAGCGAGCCGAGCGCGTCGCCGTCCGGGTTCTCGTGCGTCGTGACGAGGAAGCGCTCGCGGCCGCGGATCGCCTCGACGACCGCCCCGAGGTCAGCCTGCGTCGTCGTCTGGTCCGGGGGCGAGCTCATCGATGAGTTTTGACATGTGCACGCCGTGCTCGACCGCGTGATCGTATTCGAAGGTGAGCGTCGGGGTCCGCTTCAGCCGCAGCTCGCTGGAGATCCTCGACTGGAGGACGCCGTGGGCGGCGTCGAGCCCGGTCATGCTCGCGTTCCGCTTCTTCTCGCCGCCGAGCACGCTGACGAAGACGACCGCCTGGCGCAGGTCCGGTGAGGTCTTGACCCCGGTGACGGTGACGAAGCCGATCCGCGGGTCCTTCAGGTCGAGCAGCGCCTCCGACAGGACCTGGCGGAGCGACTCGTTGACTCTGCGCATCCGCTCGGTCATGCGGGCACGGTAGCGAGGCGGCGCGTCTACTCGTCGCCGAGCGTCACGAGCTCCCGCTCGACGAGGCCGACCTCCCACTCGCGCGAGCCGAGATATCGCTCCGCGTCGGCGAGCAGGCGCTCGGCCTCATGGGCGTCACGCGTGACCACCGCGGCCGTCAGCCGGGTGCGCTGCCAGACCTCGTGATGGTCGACCTCGGCGACGGCGGCACCGAACCGGTTGCGCAGCTGCTCCTTCGCCGAACGCACCGACATCCGCTTCTCCTTCAGCGAATGTGCCTCCGGAAAGTGGAGCTCTGCGGACAGGATCCCGATCCAGCCGTTTCCCATCTCGTCATTCAAGCCTCAAACACCCGGCCCCCGCTGCCGATGACTGGCCGTGATGCTGCACCTGCTGCGTTTCTCGACCGTGCTCGTGGCCTTCGTCGCGAGCGTCGCCGGGATCACCTGGTCGACCGCCTCCGCGGAGCGGAGCATCGGCACGCGCACGTTCGAGGAGCGTGAGGCCGCCGGCGCGATGCTCGACGCCGTGCTCGCGCGGGAGAGCGCCCTGCGCGGCTGGGCCGAGTCGAAGAACGAGGCGTTCCTCCAGACCTACGACGAGGCGTCCGCCTCGCTCGCGGCCGCGGCCGACCGCGCGCGCACGTACGCGAAGCGCGGCGACCCCAAGACTGTCGCGATCGCCGAGCAGGAGCGGATCGCCGAGCGCTGGGCCGGGATCGCCAACGACGTCGTGATCCGGATCAGGAACGACCGCCCGGTGTCGGCGGTCGCGACCGCGGCGCGCAACGACCTCGTCGAGCGGTTCGAACAGGCGAACGACCGCCTGCTCGAGGAGATCGAGGCGGAGAGCGGCGACCGCCACAGCGACGCGATCAAGCGCGCTGTCGTGATGATCGTCCTGCTCAGCATCGCGTTCGCCGCCGTCGGCGGCCTCCTGCTGAGCCGGATGCGCCGGCGCGAGCACGATCGCCGCGTCGCCGACGCCGAGTACCACGCCTCGCAGCGCGAGTTCGCCGAGACGCTGCAGGTGACGGAGAGCGAGGGTGAGGCGCACGCGCTCGTGAAACGCCATCTCGAGCGCTCGCTGGCCGGCTCCGAGATCGTCGTCCTCAATCGCAACAACAGCCAGAACCGGCTCGAGGCGGCGACACCGGTGGCACCGGCGAGCCCGCTCGCGGACAAGCTGATCGACTCCTCCCCCAGCTCCTGCCTCGCCGTCCGGCTCGGCCGGACGCACGCCCAGGCGTTCGACAACGAGCCGCTGCTCCTGTGCGACCTCTGCAGCCAGCACGACCGGACGACCTGCGTCCCGTCGCTCGTCGGCGGTGAGGTGATCGGCTCGGTGCTCGTCTCCCACGAGTCGCCGCTGAGCGCCTCCGAGCGCGGCCGCATCGACCAGTCGGTCAGCCAGGCCGCGCCGGTGCTCGCGAACCTGCGCAACCTCGCGGTCGCCGAGGTGCGCGCGGCCACCGACGCTCTGACCGGCCTGCCGAACGCCCGCAGCCTGCGCGAGAGCCTCGTCCGCATGGTCGCCCAGGCCTCCCGCTCGAACCTGACGCTGTCGGCGGTCCTCTGCGACCTCGACAACTTCAAGCAGATCAACGACGTCTACGGGCACGAGAAGGGCGATCAGGCACTCGCCGCGGCGAGCGCCGCGCTCCGGTCCGCCCTCCGCGAGAGCGACCTCGCCGGCCGCTACGGCGGCGAGGAGTTCCTGATCCTGCTCCCGGACACCCCGCTCGACGGCGCCGTCGTGCTCGCGGAGAAGCTCCGCGACGAGGTCGCGCTCGTGTCCGTGCCCGGCGTCGACCGCGCGATCACGGCCAGCTTCGGAGTCGCCTCGTTCCCGGACGACACACCCGACGGCGACATGCTCGTCCGGATGGCCGACCGCGCGCTCTACGCGGCGAAGGCGCTCGGACGCAACTGCGTCGTCACGTCGGCGGAGCTGCTCGCCGACACGCCGTCGGCGTAGGTCGTCCGCCTTAGGTCGTGGCGGCCGGCGTGCTGCCGGCCGGCTCGTCGAGCGACGTCCGCTCGACCTGGCGCGTCTCGTAGGCCTCGAGGACGTCGCCTTCCTTCTCGTCGTTGAAGTTCTCGAGCAGGATCCCGCACTCGAAGCCCTCGGCGACCTCGCGCGCGTCCTCCTTGAACCGCTTCAGCTGCGCGATCGTCGTGTCGTAGATCACCGTGCCGTCGCGGATCACACGCACCTGCGAGTTGCGGCGGACGACGCCCGAGGTGACCATGCAGCCGGCGATCGTGCCGAGCCGCGAGACCTTGAAGAGGGCGCGCACCTCGGCCTCGCCGATGATCTCCTCGGTCTGGACGGCAGTGAGCATGCCGACGAGCGCCTGCTCGATGTCCTCGGTGAGCTGGTAGATGACGCGATAGGTGCGGATGTCGACGCCCTCGCGCTCGGCGAGCGCGCGCGCCTCGGCGTTCGGCCGCACGTTGAAGCCGACGACGAGCGCGTTCGAGGTCGCGGCGAGCATGATGTCGCCCTCCGTGATCGGGCCGACGCCCTGGTGGATCACGTTGACGCGCACCTCGGGGTGCTCGATCTTGCCGAGCTCCGAGACCGCCGCCTCGACCGAGCCGCCGACGTCGCCCTTGAGGATCAGGTTCAGATCCTGGATCGCGCCCTCCTGCAGCTGCGAGAAGAGGCTCTCGAGCGAGACGCCGCCCTTGGAGCGCTGCGCGAGCTGCTCCGTGCGGAGCCGCTGGCCGCGGCGCTGCGCGACCGTGCGGGCCTCGCGCTCGTCCTCGACCACGCGCGCGAACTCGCCCGCCGGCGGCGGCGCGTTGAAGCCCAGGATCTCGACGGGCTCGCCCGGTCTCGCCTCCTTGACCTTCTCGCCGCGGTAGTCGTAGAGCGCGCGAACCTTGCCGTGTGCGTCGCCGGCCACGATCGCGTCGCCGACGCGGAGCGTGCCGCGGTGGACGAGCAT
Source organism: uncultured Gaiellaceae bacterium (assembly GCA_963827015.1). Taxonomy (GTDB): domain Bacteria; phylum Actinomycetota; class Thermoleophilia; order Gaiellales; family Gaiellaceae; genus Gaiellasilicea. The sequence goes on from CAWGZI010000010.1 coordinate 763,980, forward strand.
CGTCGCGACCGGGCCGCGGCCGACGTCGAGGCGCGACTCGATGATCGGGCCGGACGCCTCCGCATTCGGGTTCGCGGTCAGCTCGAGCTCGGCGTCCGCGACGAGCAGCACCTTCTCGAGCAGGTCGTCGAGATTCGTCTTCTGCTTGGCGGAGACGTTCGAGAACTGGACCGTGCCGCCCCAGTCCTCCGGCTGGAGGCCTTCGGCGGCGAGATCGGCCTTGACGCGGTCCGGATTCGCGTCCGGCACGTCCATCTTGTTGACCGCGACGACGATCGGCACCTCGGCGGCACGCGCGTGCGAGATCGACTCCTTCGTCTGCGGCATGACGCTGTCGTCCGCCGCGACGACGAGGACGGCGATGTCCGTGACCTTGGCGCCGCGGGCGCGCATGGCGGTGAACGCCTCGTGGCCCGGGGTGTCGAGGAAGGTGATCTTGCGGCCGCCGACGTTGGCCTGGTACGCGCCGATGTGCTGCGTGATCCCGCCGGCCTCGGTCTCGACGACCGCCGCCTCGCGGATCGCGTCCAGCAGCGTCGTCTTGCCGTGGTCGACGTGCCCCATGATCGTGACGACCGGCGGGCGCGGCGCGAGATCCTCCTCGGCGTCCTCGAAGACCTCCGGCAGCTCCTCCTCGTCGGCCGCGTGCTTGATCGTGATCTCGCGGCTGAGCTCGGCGCCGATCAGCTCGACCTCCTCGTCGGAGAGCGACTGCGTGATCTGAACCATCTGGCCGAGGCCCATCATGATCTTGATGATCTGGGCCGCCGGGACGCCGAGCGCCTGTGAGAGGTCGCGGACGGAGACGCCGGACGGCACCGTGGCGGGACCGGTCGGCGGGACGACCTCCTGCTTCTCGCGCTTCGGGGCAGCATCGGCCCGCCCGCGCGCCTGGCGCGGGTTCGGGCGGTTCGAGCCGCCCTCGATCACGACCCGGCGCTTGCGGCCGGGCGCACCCTGGCGGGGGCGGATCGGGCGGTTGGGCTTGTTGGGTCCGTCAGCCATCAGCGTTCGATTCTAGTTGGTGAGCGAAAACGCGCGAGAGCGCGGGGTCGATCGAGACGTTCTGCCTGAGCACCCGGGCGAACGAGCGGCGCGAGACGGCGCGCTCGAAGCACCCGAGCCGCGGGCACGTGTAGACGCCCCGCCCCGGTTCTCGGCGCCCCGGGACGAGCGCGCCGTCCCTGGCCGCGAAGCGGACGAGCTCGCTCTGCGGCGCCTTGCGCCCGCAACCCGCACAGGTGCGCGCTCCGATCACGCAGGAGTCTCGTCCTCCTGGCGGTCGGCGGCGAGCGGAGCATCGGCGGCCTCGGCCTCCGGCGCCTCCTGCTCGGCGACGATCTCGTCGGCCGTCTCCTCGGCCTCCTCCGGCTCGGCTGCTTCCTCGACCTCGGCGACCGGCTCGAGCTGCTCGGCCTCGGCGGGCGTCGCGGTCTCCTCGACGGCCTCGGCCGGGACCTCTGCGGGCTCCTGGTCGGCGAGCGCCTGGTGGGCCGGGACGCCGCAGTAGCGGCTGCCGGCGAGCGACGCATTTGGGCAGCGCTTGCCGTTCGAGAGGATCGCGGCGCAGCGGCCGGAGTAGTCGCCGCCCTCGCCCTCGCCCTCGCCGGCGCCGGCGAACGCCGCTTCGGCCTCGGCCTGGGCGAACTCCTCGTCGGACTGGATGTCGACCTTCCAGCCGGTCAGGCGCGCGGCGAGTCGGGCGTTCAGGCCCTCCTTGCCGATCGCGAGCGCCAGCTGGTCGTTTGGGACGACGACCGTCGCCTCCTTGGTCTCGTCGTCGATGTAGACCTCGCGCACGCGTGCGGGCGAGAGCGCCTTCGCGACGAACCGGGCGGGCTCGGTGTTCCACGGGATGATGTCGATCTTCTCGCCGCGGAGCTCCGAGACGACCATGCGCACGCGCGAGCCCCGGGGCCCGACGCAGGCGCCGACCGGGTCGACGCCCTGGGCGTGCGACTCGACTGCGATCTTGGCGCGGTAACCCGGCTCCCGGGCGACGCCGCGGATCTCGACGAGGCCGTCGGCGATCTCGGGCACCTCGAGCTCGAACAGCGTCTTGATCAGCTCGGGGTCGCGCCGCGAGAGGATCACCTGCGGGCCCTTGGTGCCGGAGCGGACCTCGGTGATCACGGCCTTGATGCGCGAGCCCTGCTCATAGCGCTCGCCGTCGACCTGCTCGGAGCGCGGCAGCAGCGCCTCGACCTTGCCGAGGTCGACGAGGACGTTGTTGCGGTCGCCGGCCTGCTGGACGATGCCGGTGACGACCTCGCCCTGGCGATCGATGTACTCCTCGTACATCATCGCGCGCTCGGCCTCGCGAATCCGCTGCTGGATCACCTGCTTGGCCGTCATCGCGGCGATGCGGCCGAAGTCGTGCGGCGTCACGTCGGTGCGCTTGATCAGCTCCTCGGGCACCTGGTCCCAGTCGAGCTCGAGCTCGTCCTGGTTGATCAGCGTGTGCTGGCGCTCGCCCGTCTCCTCCTCGAGCCGCTCCAGCTCCTCGATCTTGGACTCCATCGCCTCGTCGAGCAGACGCGCCTCGAGATCCTCGGGGATGTCGATCGCGAAGACGCGGAACTCGCCTTCCTCGTCCAGCTCGACGGTCGCGTGGCGGGCGGCGCCCGGCGTCTTCTTGTAGGCGGCGAGCAGCGCGTCCTCCAGCGCGTGGATGACGGTGTTCTCCTCGATGCCCTTCTCGCGCTCGAGCCCACGGATGTGCTCGATGATCTCCTGCGACATTTGCCTCTTCTCCTACTGCTCGTAGACCAGGTTGCCCCGAACGACCTGGTCGTACGGGATCTCGACGGTGTCGTCACCGGAGCGGACGACGACGGAACGCTCGCCGGCGCTGACGATCTCGCCCTTGAGCCGCTTGCGCGCGGGGGTGCGAAGCGTCACCTGCCGGCCGATCGCGTTGCGGAAGTGCTCGGGCTTGCGGACGGGCCGCTCGATCCCCGGCGAGGAGACGTCGATCGCGTACTCGCGCAGGTACTCGCGCAGCACGTCCGTGACGCGCGCGCAGAGCGCGTGGTCGACGCCCTCGGCGTGGTCGACGAAGACGGTGAACCGCTCCGGGTTCTGCAGCTCGACGGCGAGCACCTCGACGCCCGGCAGGGCCGTCTCGACTTCCCGTCCGATCTGCTTCGTCAGTGTCCGCTCCTTCTCGTGCGTCGCGCTCAAGAGTCTGGCTCCCTCAACAAAAATGGGCGCAGCGCGCCCATTTCGTCCAGCAGGTGAAAATGGTGCACGAAGTGTAGCAAGCACTAGGCCGTTCGGCCCATGCGCGGCCTAGGCGGAGCCCAGCGCGAGGACGCCGCAAACGACCAGCAGAGCGCCGGCCAGCCGGCCCCGCTGGACCCGCTCGCCGAGGAACGGCGCCGCCAGCACGACCGCGAAGAGGACGCTCGTCTCGCGAACCGCGGCGACGGGCGCCGCCGGCGCCAGCTGCAGCGCCGCGAGCACGAGCACGTAGGCGAGGAAGCCGCCGCAGCCGGCGAGCACCGTCCGGGCTCCCCACTCGGCCCGCAGCCGCGTCCGGCCGCTGACGAGCGCGGCGCCGAGGGCGGTCGGCAGGAGCGCGAGCAGCAGGTACGGGACCGGGTTCGCGTGCTCGATCCCCTCCGAGTCGACGAGCGTGTACGCGGCGATCTGGGCCGCGATCAGGAGCCCGAGCAGCACGCCGAGCCGGTCGCCGCCGCGGAGCCCGCGGACGAGGACGACGCCGACGCCCACCGCCACGACGCCGAGCACCTCCAACGCGCCGGGCTGATAGCCGGTCGCCACGGCGCCCAGCAGCACGAGCACCGGCGCGCCGCCGCGCGCCAGCGGGTAGACGAGCGAGAGCTCGGCGCGCTGGTAGGCGGCTGCGAGCGTGAAGAAGTAGACGAGCTCGAGCGCACCCGAGGCCACGAGCCAGGGGATCGCCCCACGCCCCACGCCCCACGTCGCGACCGCGAACGGGAGCGCGGCGACGAGGCTGGAGCCGAGCGCGACCGCCGTCGCCGCGAGCACGTCGCGGGAGCCGGCCAGCAACAGGTTCCAGAGCGCGTGCAGGATCGCCGCGCCGAGCGCAAGGCCGAGGGCGGCGGTGCTCACCCGAGCACGATCGTGACGGGGCCGTCGTTGACGAGCTCGACCTCCATCCGGGCGCCGAAGACGCCCTGCTCGACGCTCGCGCCCAGCGCGCCCAGCGCCGCGCAGAACCGCTCGTACAGCCGCTCGGCCTCGTCCGGCGCTGCCGCGGCGGCGAAGCTCGGCCGGTTTCCCTTCGCCGTGTCCGCGAGCAGCGTGAACTGGCTGACGACGAGCACGCCGCCGCCGCTGTCGAGGACGGAGCGGTCGAAGCGACCCTCGTCGTTCGCGAAGATCCGCAGCCGCGCGACCTTGCCTGCGAGCCCGTCGGCATCCGCGTCCCCGTCGCCGTCCGCGACGCCGAGCAGCACGAGGAGGCCTGCCTCGATCTCCCCGGTGACATCGCCTTCGACCCGCACGGCTGCGCGGGAAACGCGCTGGACGACCGCCCTCATGTCGATCCGCACTATGGCCGATACACAGGTCGTGGAAGCTGCGTCTGTCCCAAGCACGGACCCGTACGGGCGCGCGCAGGGTCGCCCCCAGCTCGGGGCCCTCCTGCTGCGCGACGGCGTCATCACCACCGAGCAGCTCGCGGCGGCTCTCGCCCAGAAGGAGGCCGAGGGCGGCCGGCTCGGAGAGATCCTGCTGCGCTACAACGTCGCGAGCGCCTCCGCGATCGCGCGCGCCCTCGCCGAGCAGTACGGCTTCGAGTTCGTCGAGCTCGGCCGCGCCGACCTCGTCCCCGCCGCCACGAGCCTCCTGCCCGAGAACGTCGCCCGCCGGTTGTCCGCGCTGCCGATCGGCTTCGACGAGGACGGCACCGTGATCGTCGCCGTCACCGACCCGACCGACGTGATGGCGTCGGACGACCTTCGCCTCGCGCTCGGCCTCCAGATCCGCTTCGTCGTCGCCTCGGTCTCGGACCTCGCGCGCACGCTCGACCGCTGCTTCCGCGCCAGCGTCCACGTCGAGATGGAGTCGGACGTGATCACGGAGGAAGAGGAAGAGGCGCTCGAGGACATCACCGAGGGCGACGCCAGCGACGCACCGGCGATCAAGCTGACGAACCAGATCATCGCCGGCGCGATTGCCGAGGGCGCCTCCGACATCCACTTCGAGCCGCAGCCGCACGCGATGGTCGTGCGCGCGCGGATCGACGGCGTCATGCGCAAGATCGCCGAAGTCCAGACCGGCCTGATGCCCGCGGTCACGAGCCGCCTGAAGATCATGGGCGAGCTCGACATCGCCGACCGCCGCAACGCCCAGGACGGCCGCGTCTCGATCCGTTACGACGGTCATCCGATCGACCTTCGTATCGCGGTGCTGCCGACGACGTTCGGCGAGAAGGTCGTACTCCGGATCCTGCACCGCGCCTCCGGCCGGCTCGGGATCTCGGATCTCGGCATGCACCCGGACGCCGAGGCGGTGCTCGTGCGCGCCCTGAAGCAGCCCTACGGCGCGGTCCTGACCGTCGGCCCGACCGGCTCCGGCAAGACGACGACGCTCTACGCGGCCCTCGAGTTCCTGAACGACGACGAACGCTCGCTCGCGACGATCGAGGACCCGGTCGAGAACCAGATCCCGGGCATCACCCAGGTCGAGGTGAACGTCCGGCGCCGGCCTCACCTTCGCGAGCGGCCTCCGGACGATGCTCCGCTCCGACCCCGACGTCGTCCTCATCGGCGAGGTGCGCGACGAGGAGACGGCCCGGATCGCGATCCAGGCCGCGATGACGGGCCACCTCGTCCTGACGACGCTCCACACCCACAACGCCGCCAGCTCGATCGCCCGGCTTCGCGACATGGGCGTCGACCAGTCCCTGATCGCGACCTCGGTCAACTGCATCGTCGCGCAGCGGCTCGCGCGCCGGCTCTGCGTCCACTGCCGTGAGGCCTACCACCCGACGCAGGCGGAGAAGATCGCCGACGGGCTCAACAACATCCTCGACGAGGGCGAGTTCCTCTACCGCGCGAAGGGCTGCGGCGAGTGCGTCGAGACCGGCTACAGCGGCCGCGTCGCGCTGTACGAGGTGATGCCGATCAGCGGCAAGATCCGGCACCTGATCGAGGCGTCGACCGAGGAGATCTTCGCCGCAGCCGTCGGCGCCGGGATGATGACGCTGCGCGAGGACGGGATTCGGCTCTGCCGCGCCGGCGTCACCTCGCTCGAGGAGATCGCCCGCGTCACCGGCGATCGCCTGATGTAGCGCCGGCTAGCCGGTCGTCTCGTCGTCGGGATCGTCGAGCTGCATGATCCGCTCCGCGTATGTCTCCGACTGCGGCGACAGCGAGCTGGCCAGCTTGTAGTGCCCGTTCGCCTCCGCGTCCCGCCCCTGTTTCTCGAGCGCGCGGCCGAGCGCGTAGTGCGCGTAGTCGTCGGTCGGCGACAGCTCGAGCACGGCGCGGAACTCCGCCTCGGCCTCCTGCCAGCGCTGGATCCGGAAGTACGCGATCCCGAGCGCCTCCCGGATCGACGCCTTGTCGGGCTCGAGCTTCTTCGCCTTCTCGAGCGCGACCGTCGCCTGGGCTGCCATCCCGTCCTTCAGGTGGGCCTTGCCTCGTTGAAACTGCTCGTACGCGTCGCTCACAGGCTTCCAAGGTAGGCGAAGTTGTGCTCGAGCAGGTCGATCGGCGTGGTCAGGTCGCGGGTGGTGCCGATCTCGACCGCCGCTATCTGTGTCCCCGCGTCGATCGCGGCCTGAAACGCGTTCCCGAGCTCCCAGGGGCGGTTGTCGAGGCAGAGCCGCTCGTGCACCGGGGGGCCGACGACCCAGAGCGGCGCTCCGGAGAGCGGCCCCGGCCCGTCCGCGTCGCGGATGCGCTCGACCACGCCCTCGCGGACACGCACGGGCACGCGGTCGGGCAGCCGCCGGACGGCGATCGCGCCGGCGGGCAGGGCCTCGGCGACGACGTGCGCGATGCTCCCCTCCGGGAAGACCGTGTCCGCGGCCGCGACCAGGTACGGCGGCTCGACGCCCGCGCGGCGCACGGCGTCGGCGGAGCCCGCGGGCTCCGGCTGGCGCACGTAGCGCACCTCGACGCCGAAGCCGGTCCCGTCGCCGAGCAGCGTCTCGACCTGTGACGCCAGGTGGCCCGTGACGACGGTGGCGTGGGCGCAGCCCGCGGCGGCGAGGTCGCGCAACAGCCGCGCCACGACCGGCTGCCCGTCGAGCGGCAGGACCGGCTTGGCGTAGCGCTCGGTCAGCGGCCGCAGCCTCGTGCCGAGGCCCGCCGCGATCACGACGGCCGGGATCACGTCCGCAGGGACTTGAGGGCCACGAGGCCGCGGAGCCGCGCGGTTCGTCCGAGCCGGTGCCGAAGCAGGTGCATGAGCTGACGCAGCTCCCCGCGCGCCCGCCGCGCGGCTGCGGCGCTGCCCTCCGGCGGCCCGAAGCGGGCCTCCGCAAGCGCGCGGGCGAAGGGGCGTCCGTCGGCCCCGAGCTCGGTCCGAACCAGCTCGTGCAGGTCCTCCGGCGTCATGCTCGCACCGACGGCGATCCCCTGGTCGGCGAGGAAGTCGACGAGCTCGCGGCGCGCCGCCCCGGCCAGTCGTCGTGGATCGCGCGTGAGGTAGCGGCTGCGCCGCCGGACGAGCTTGACGAGACCGAGAGCGGCAACGGCGGCGACGGCGAGTAGGACGAGCAGCCACAGGGTGCTCCGCCCCTCGTCGCCCGCGCGGCGGCCGGCCGCAGCCTGCCGCTCGGCAAGGCGCTCCTTCTCCTCCAGCAGGCGCAACTGGTCGACGCCGCCGCCGTTGACCCTGGTGCCGCCGCCGAGGAAGCCGTCTGCGGCGTCGCCGGCGTTGAACCCGGTCGACGAAGCGCTGTACCGCGCCGCGAGCGTGCCGCGGCCGGGAGTCGGGTCGAAGGCGAGCCAGCCGTAGCCGGGGAACCAGACCTCGACCCATGCATGCGCGTTGTGGTCGGTCACCGTCCAGCCGCCGTCCTCGTAGGTGCCGCTCGTGAAGCCGGCCGCCACCCGTGCAGGCACGCCGAGCATGCGCAGCATCAGCGCCATCGCGCCCGCGAAGTGCTGACAGTACCCCCGCTTGCCCTCGGCGATGAAGTGCGCGAGCGGCGGCACGCCGCCGGTCGAGGGCGGCGACTCGTCGTAGACGAAACCGCCGGTCGAGCGAAGCCACGCCTCGATTGCGATCACGGCGCCGTACGGCGTCCTCGCATCCGCGCGCAGGCGCGTCGCCTGCCGCCACATCGCCTCGTAGGGCCAGAGCGCGAGGTAGCGGTCGTCCTGGAAGAGCGAGTCCACGAGGCGGTCGCGGCCCGGCGTTCCGAACGGATCGACCCTCGTGCGGCCGATGTCGAGGAAGCGGTCGAGCGCGGGCGGATAGTCGGCTTCGAGCGGTGCGAGCTCGGCCGGCCCGGGGCGCGGCGCGTAGCTGTAGACCGAGTACGACTGCCCCCGGCGGAGGCCGTTGTAGACGCGCACGAGCCCGTCCGAGAGCCGGAAGACGCCGCCGAGGCTCGGCGCGTCGAGCGCGACCGGCTGTGCTGCGGCGACGATGTGGGTGTCCCGGAGCCCGACGATCTCCACGTCCTGGCGGACCCAGGTGCGACGGTTCAGCGAGCGCGCCGGCAGCAGCGGGTCGCTTGGCAGCTTCCCGCGCGCAAGTCCGGTCGAGAGCGGCGTCGGATTCTCGAGCCAGCGGTCCGAGTCGAACTGGTCGAGCGTCGTCGCGCGCCAGTAGAGCCCCTTCTTCGGGCCCGTGATCCGGAGCACGGTCGTCTTCTTCTTCGCGAAGTCGATCCCGCCGTAGGAGCCCTCCCAGACGTAGCTGACCGAGACGGGCGAGCTGCGCAGGCTGCCTGGCGACCACTGCTCCCACGCGAGGACGCCGTCCTTCGCGACCGCGGCGGAGGTGGACGCGCCGGCCGCGACGAGCACGAGCGTCAGGCCGGCGGCGGCGGCAGGAATCGGCCGCGTCTGCCCGAGACCGGCGAGCACCCAGAGCGCGGCCGCGAGGATGATCGCGCCGTAGGTGACGCTGGCGGAGGGGTAGAGCGCGGCGGGCCAGCCCGCGCCCGCGATCACCGCGAGCAGGGCCGGCAACGGCCGGCGGGAGGCGAGCGACAGCCCGAGGACGACGCAGAACGCGAAGATCGCGAGCAGCAGAACGCCGTGCATGCGCTGGTGCTCGGCGGCGGCGAACGGGACGCTGACGTCGTAGTAGCCGCCGACACCGTTGTAGAAACGGTCGAGCACGGGGCCGAAGAACCCGGGCCGGTCGTCGATCGCCGGGGTGTCGAGCGCGACCCAGGCGGCGATCAGGGTCGCCGGCACGAGCAGCGCGAAGCGGAGCCAGAGTCGTGGCGCCAGGGCCGGGGCGAGCGCGAGCAGGAGGACCCAGACCCAGTCCGCCCCCTTCGCGCGCGGCTCCTCGAGCCGGAGCCAGCCGATCGCGACGAGCAGGGCCGGAAAGGCGTAGACGGCGGCGGTCCTACCCATGAGCGGCGCTCCTCGCGGCGGTCGACGCTCCGAGGACGTTCGCGAGCGAGTCGCCGCGGCGCACGACCGCGACCGGCACGCCCGCCGCCTGCAGGCGCAGGAGCTCCGGCTCGACCTTCGTCGGCCGCGCGGCGAAGCTCGGGCTGTCGATCCAGACGACGCTCACACCCTGGCCGGAGAGCGCCCGCTGCACGAGCTTGCTGGCGAGCGCTCCCGAGAGGCGTGCGGTGACGACGAGCGTCTCGACCGCCCGCGAGGCCGGCCCGCTCTCCCGCGCCAGCAGCTCGACGACCGGCCGCGACCCGTTCGGCTCCGCCTCGGCGAGGACGCCGAGCGCCGCGAGCCAGTCGCCGTCCAGCGAGGTCACGCGCACGGCGGGGCGCTCGGCGGAGTTGACCGCGAGGAGCGCGCGCCGGCCGTGCGAGGCGTGCGCGCGCAGGATCGACCCGGCCGCCCGCACCTGGACGTCGAAGCTCTCTCCCACGACCGCGGTCTCGTCCGCGTCGAGGATGACCGCGATCTCGTCGCGCGGCGCGTCCTCGAGCTCCTTCACCATCAGCTGGCCGCGCCGCGCGGTCGTCTTCCAGTGCACCTTCCGCAGCGACTCGCCCTGCTCGTACTCCCGGACGGAGTGCAGGTCGAAGCCGGAGGGGCGGCGGAGCAGCAGGCGCCTGCCGTCCTGCGCGTGCGCGCCGCTCTCCGAGAAGAGCCGGTCGAGTGCGACGAGCCGCGGATAGACGAGCAGCGACCCGCGCGCGTCGAGGTCGACCTCCGCGCGCGCGAGCCCGAACGGGTCGTCGATCGTCGCGCGCGCCTCCTCGACCTCGTAGCGCCCGCGCGGCACGCGCTCGAGCACGTAGGTGCCGCGGTACCCACGGGGCGCGCGGGAGAGCGTCGTCACCTGGTCGCCGAAGCGGGCGATCCGCTCCGTGACGACGAGCCCCGGTGGCGGCACGCGCGACTCGGGCTGCGCCTCGAGGCTGACCCAGACGTCCTCGCCCTCGAGCAGCGCGCCCTTCCCGGCCCGGCGCCGGAGCCTGATCGGCCCGGCCGCGAGCTTCACCCAGGAGGCCGCGGCGAGCGGCGCCAACACGAGACCGGTCGCGACCGGGTAGAGAGCCTTGGCGCCGAAGAGCCAGGCGACGACGTACGTCGCCGCACCCAGGAGCAGCGTCAGCCAGCCGCGCCTGGTCACGGCCTAGACCGGAACGGGGGTCTGCTCGACCGCCTCGCCGACGATCTCATCGGCGGTGAGCCCGGCGGAGCGCGCCTCCGGCGCCAGGATCAGCCTGTGTGCGAGAACGGGAGCGGCGATCGCCTTGACGTCGTCCGGGAGCACGTAGGCACGGCCCTCGGACAGCGCCCGCGCCTTCGCCACCCGCAGCAGCGCGATTCCGGAGCGCGGGCTCGCCCCCAGAGCGAGCCTGGAGCTCCCGCGCGTGTGCCGCAGGAGCGCGACGACGTAGCGGTTGAGGCTCTCCTCGACGAAGAGCGAGCGCGCCTCGTCGATCGCTGCGGCGACCTCGGCGAGCGTCGCGACGGGCACCAGCGAGTCGAGCGGCGGCTCGGTCGTCTGCTCGTTCAGCATCCGCGCCTCGTCGGCGAGCGGCGGGTAGCCGAGCGCGAGCCGCATCGAGAAGCGGTCGAGCTGCGCTTCGGGCAGCGGGTACGTGCCCTCGTACTCGATCGGGTTCTGGGTCGCGATCACCATGAACGGCCGGTCGAGCGGGTACGTCGCCCCGTCGATCGTGACCTGGCTCTCCTGCATCGCCTCGAGCAGCGCCGCCTGCGTCTTCGGCGAGGCTCGGTTGATCTCGTCGACGAGGAGGATGTTGGCGAACACCGGCCCGGGACGGAACTCGAACTCGTTCGCGCGCTGGTTGTAGACGTTGACGCCGGTGACGTCGGACGGGAGCAGGTCCGGCGTGAACTGGAGCCGCGAGAACTCGAGGTCGAGCGAGCGCGCGAGCGACTTCGCGAGCATCGTCTTCCCGACGCCGGGGAAGTCCTCGACGATCACGTGCCCCTCGGCGACGAGCGAGAGGACGACGAGCCGGAGCGTCTCCGCGGGGGCGTGGACGACCCGCGCGAGGTTGTCGGTCAGGCGCTCGAGCGTCTCGGCCGAGGACGCGACGGCAGCAGGGTCCCTACGCGCTTCCACGGCGCTCCTCCAGCAGCCGCTCGACCTCGTCCACGATCCCGGCGGCGATCGCGTCCTTCGATGCCCGCGGCAGCTGGCGCTCGCCCCTGTGGGTCACGAGCGTGACCTCGTTGTCGGGAGCGTCGAAGCCGATGCCGGGAACGGACACGTCGTTGTAGACGACGAGATCGAGCTTCTTGTCTGTGAGCATCGCGCGTTTGCGCTCGAGACCGGCCTCGCCCGTTTCCGCGCCGAAGCCCACGAGCACCTGTCCGTTCCGCTCGGATTCGCCCAGCAGCGCGAGCACGTCGGTGGTCGGCTCGAGCTCGACCGTCCACGCTTCGCCCGTCTTGACGCGCTTGCCCGCGATCGTCGTCGCAGGCCGGTAGTCGGCGACGGCGGCCGCCATCACGACGACGTCGGCGCCGGGCGCGCGGCTGCCCGCCTCGCGCTCCAGATCGGCCGCCGTGGGCGCCTCGACGACCTCGACCCCGTCGGGAACGGGCACGGCGAGATTCGACGCGAGCAGCGTCACGCGCGCTCCACGCCGCTTCGCCTCGGCGGCGAGCGCGACCCCCATTCGGCCCGACGAGCGATTGCCGACGAAGCGGACCGCGTCGAGCGGCTCGCGGGTGCCGCCGGCGCTGATCAGCACGCTACGGCCGGCGAGCGACCCCTCCGCGGAGCCGAGGATCGACTCGACCCGGGCCGCGATCTGCTCCGGCTCGGTCATCCGGCCGAGCCCGACCTCGCCCTCGGCCAGCTCTCCGGCCTCGGGCCCGATCAGCTCGACCCCGCGCTCCCGCAGCGTCGCGGCGTTCGCCTGCGTGGCCGGGTGCTCCCACATGCGCGTGTTCATCGCGGGCGCGACGAGGATCGGGCCGCGGTGCGCCAGCGCCGCCTCGCTGAGGACGTCGTCCGCGAGCCCGTGGGCGAGCTTCGCCAGCGTGTTCGCCGTCAGCGGGGCGATCACGAGCAGGTCGGCACGCTCGAGATGCGGGTACGGGTCGTCGCTCCTCGCCTTGCGCGCGAGCGCGAAGAACGTCTCCGCGCGGACGAAGCGGTCGGCACCGCGGGTCGGCAGCGGCAGGACGTCGTGACCGGCCTTGACGAGGAGCCGGACGAGCTCGCAAGCCTTGTAGGCCGCGATGCCGCCGGTGATCCCGAGCAGGATGCGCGCCATCGCCTCATTGTGCCCGCACGGAGGCACCGCGGTGGCGGCTTACCCGATTCGCGAGTGAGAAAAGGGTCTAGCGCTTGCCGTAGTCGTACTTGATCTTGCCCTGGGCGATCTCCTCCAGGGACATCGTCAAGTAGTTCTTCGAGCGCGACTCGACGAGCGGCGGCGGAGCCTCTTCGAAGCCCATGCCCTCACCGAGCTGGTGGTGGTAGTTGTTGATCTGCCGCGCGCGCTTGGCGGCGACGATGACCAGCGCATAGCGCGAGTCGACCCCACCGGCGTCCGTGTTCAGCAGTTCGTCGATACGAGGATGGATCATGAGCCGGCCATGGTACCGGCAGCGGCCAGCTCCTGTTGGACGAGAGCCGAGAGCGCATCCGTCGCCCGCTCGACGTCGTCGTTGCGGACCATGTACCGGAAGCGGTAGGCCTGCTCGAGCTGGTGCCGGGCGAGCGCGATCCGGTCGCTCGATCTCGCCGGAGCTCTCGGTCGCGCGGGCGCGGAGCCGCCGCTCCAGCTCCGGGACGTCGGCGGCGATGAAGAGGGTGACGCTCTCTTCGACCTGCTCCTGGACCGTCCGGGCGCCGTCGATCTCGAGCTCGAGCACGCACACCCGGCCCTCGGCGGCGATCCGGTCCATCTCCGAGGCGAGGGTGCCGTAGCGGCCGCCGACGAACTCGACGTGCTCGAGGAACGCGCCCGCCTCGATCCGCTCGACGAACTCCTGCTCGGTCAGGAACCAGTACTCGCGGCCGTTCTGCTCGTTCGGCCGCTGCGGGCGGGTCGTCGCGGACACGGCGATCTCGAGCTCCGAGTGCCGCTCGACGAGCCGCTTGATCAGCGTCCCCTTGCCGGCCCCGCTCGGGCCGGTGATGACGAAGACGGGCAGGGGCCTATCTGTTGAAGAGGCCAATGAGCTCGGCGCGCTGGCGCTCGGAGAGGCCGCCCACCGTCTTCGACTGGCTGATCCGGCACTGGTTGAGCAACCGCGCCGCCTTGACGCGCCCGAACTTGGGCACAGCCATCAGCATGTCGAACACCTTCGCCGTCGAGACGTACTCAGGCGGATCGAGCAGGATCCCCTCGATGTGGACCCGCCCGTCCTTGAGGTCCTTCTTCAGCTGAGCGCGCCGGACACGGATGTCGTTTGCCCGCTTCAGCGCCTCCATCCGTTGATCCAGCGACCGCAGCGGTGCCTGTGCTTGCGTCTTCGACGACACCATGAGCGCGGGATACTAGCATCCTCGCGAGGTCGGTCAAGCAGTCACTTTCGCCTCGTTTCCAGGCACTTTTTGCACTCCGTTGTCAATTTTGGATACGCCCATTTGCAGGGATGAATGGGCGGCCGAGCGCGCGTCCAGGGGATGTCCGAGGTCCCGTGCGGCGACCTCGGCGGCGAGCTCCGCCCTCACCCGTACGGGTGCTTCGGGGTCACCGAAGAGGACGGTGCCGAGGGCGACGGCGCTCGCGCCGGCGGCGATCAGCTCGAGCGCGTCGAGGCCGGACCGCACTCCGCCCATGCCGACGATCGGGATCTCGACGGCCGCAGCGCAGGCGTAGACGGCGGCCAGCGCGACCGGCTTCAGGGCCGGGCCGGAGTAGCCGCCGGTGCCGCGGGCGAGCGTCGGCCGCAGCGTCCGCGGGTCGAGCGCGAGCCCGCGCAGGGTGTTCACGAGCGAGAGCCCGTCGGCCCCCGCCGCCTCGACCGCGCGTGCCGCCTCGGCGATGTCCCAGGCCGCCGGTGAGAGCTTTGCGTAGAGCGGCAGCTGCGTGGCCTCCCGGCACGCGGCGACGATCGCGGCCGCGCTCTCGGGCGCCTCGTCGACGTTCGGGCACGAGAGGTTGAGCTCGATCGCGGCGATGCCCTCGAGCGAGGCGCAGGTCTCCGCGTACTCGGCCGCCGCGAAGCCGCCGACGGAGACCCACAGGGGCACGCCGAGCTCGCGCAACCGCGGCAGCACGTCGGCCAGGAACCGTTCGCGGCCGGGGTTCGCGAGCCCGATCGCGTTCAGCATCCCCGCGTCGGTCTCCGCGATCCGCACCGGGGCGTTGCCGCCGCGCGGCTCGGGCGTGATCGTCTTCGTCACGAAGGCGTCGAAGGCGCGGGCGACGTCGGGCGCGGTGAGCGCGTCGAGGCAGCCGGAGGCGTTGAGCAGCATCAGGCGGCACCGGCCAGGACCGGCCCTTCGACGCAAAGTCGCTTCAGCTCGCCGTCGATCTCGACCGCGCAGCCGTAGCAGGCGCCGTAGCCGCACGCCATCGGCGCCTCCCAGGCCAGCTGCGCGTCCGGGACCAGCGAGCGCAGTGCCGCCAGCATCGGCTCCGGGCCGCAGGCGAGCACGTCGTGCGGCTCGTCGGGCAGGAGCGCGGTCACGAACGTCGGCTCGATGCAGACCTCGGCGCCGGGGAGCAGCGTCGCCGCCTCCGCGTGGCGCTCGCTGCGGAAGCCGAGGATCGCCGGCGGACGGCCGAGCCGCTCGGAGAGATACGGCAGCGGCGCGATCCCGATCCCGCCGCCGACGAGCAGCGGCCGCTCGACGTC
Organism: uncultured Gaiellaceae bacterium; assembly: GCA_963827015.1. GTDB lineage: Bacteria > Actinomycetota > Thermoleophilia > Gaiellales > Gaiellaceae > Gaiellasilicea. Next base: position 779,381 of record CAWGZI010000010.1, read on the forward strand.
GAGGTCGAAGCCGTTCCCGAGCGGGCCGAGCACGTTCAGATCGTCGCCGCGGCTCAGCCGACAGAGCGCGCGCGTGCCTGGCCCGATCGGGTCGATCAGGAACCCGAGCTCGCCTCGCTCGGCGAGGCAGACGCTCATCGGCCTGCGGCAGGACGCGCCCGGGCGCCTCGAGCATGAAGAACTGCCCCGGGATACCCGCATCGAGGCCGCCGCGCTCCACCCGGAGCAGCGTGTACGGGCCGAGGTGCTCGGCCGCGACGACGCTGCACCGCTCACGCCTCATGCCGCTCGCGTCTCATGCTCGATCCGCTCCTGGAGCGACCAGGCGATCTCGGCGCTCGCGTTCGCGATCGCGTCGACGGCGAGACGGGCGCCGGAGAGGGTGGTGATGCAGGGAACCCGGGCCGAGAGCGCCGCCTGCCGGATCAGGGCGCCGTCGCGGCGCGCCCCCGAGCCCTGCGGGGTGTTCACGACGAGGTCGCAACGCCCCGTCCGGATCGCGTCCACGACGGCGTCGCCCTTCTCGAGCACGGTCACCTCGAGGCCGTCGAGGACCGCCGCCGTGCCCGCGGTGGCCAGCAGCCGGAACCCCAGGGCGGCCAGCGCCTCCGCGACGGGGCCGATCGCGGCCTTGTCGAGATCGCGCACCGACAGGAACGCGGCACCTGCGGTCGGGAGCGGCCGTCCCGCGGCCCGCTCCGCCTTCGCGAAGGCGGTCGGCAGATCCGCGGCGCTCGCCATCACCTCGCCGGTCGAGCGCATCTCGGGGCCGAGCACCGGGTCGGAGCCGGGGAAGCGCGCGAACGGGAGCACGGCCGCCTTGACGCTGACGAGCTCGGGCTTGCGCTCCTCCGGCAGCTCGAGGTCGTGCAGACGCGCGCCCGCGGCGAGCCGCACCGCCGCCTCGACGAGGTTGACGCCGGTCGCCTTGCTCGCGAACGGCACCGTCCGCGACGCGCGGGGATTGACCTCGATCACGCTCACGTCGCCGCCGACCAGAGCAAGCTGGACGTTCAGCAAGCCGACCACGCCGAGCGCGGGGCCGAGCCGGCGGACGACGCGGCAGACCTCGGCGTACGCCTCGTCGTCGAGCGAGGGAGCAGGCAGGACACAGGAGGAGTCGCCGGAATGGACGCCCGCCTCCTCGACGTGCTCCATCACCGCGCCGATGTGGACGGAGACGCCGTCGCAGAGCGCGTCGACGTCGATCTCGAGCGCTCCTTCGAGGAAGCGGTCGACGAGGACGGCGCCCGTCACGCCGGCCATGGCCGTGCGCACCTGCGCCTCGTCGTAACACACCCGCATCGCGCGTCCGCCGAGCACGTACGAGGGCCGCACGAGCACGGGGTAGCCGACCCGGGCGGCGATCTCGACCGCCGCGTCCGGCGCGTCGGCGATCCCCCACTCCGGACAGCGGATGCCGAGCTCGGCGAGCAGCTGCCCGAACCGCTCGCGGTCCTCGGCGAGGTCGACGGCCTCGTAGGGCGTCCCCAGCACCTTGAACCCGGCCGCCTCGATCGCCCGCGCCAGCTTCAACGGCGTCTGGCCGCCGAACTGGATCACGACGCCCTCCGGGCGCTCCCGCTCGCAGACGGCGAGCACGTGCTCCACGTCGAGGGGCTCGAAGTAGAGGCGGTCGGACGTGTCGTAGTCGGTCGACACCGTCTCCGGGTTGCAGTTGACCATGATCGCCTCGTAGCCGAGGGCCCGGAAGCTCTGCGCCGCGTGGACGCAGCAGTAGTCGAACTCGATCCCCTGGCCGATCCGGTTCGGGCCGGAGCCCAGGATGACGACGCGCGGCTTCCCGGTCGCTGGGACGGGCTCGTCCGCCTCGCCGCGGGTCGAGTAGTAGTAGTTCGAGTCGGCGGCCACCTCGCCCGCGCAGGAGTCGACGCGGCGGTAGGCACGCTCGCCCTGCGGCGGCCCCTCCTCGCGCAGCTGCTCGAGCTCGCGACGGAACCACGGATGGAGGTCGTCCGGCAGGTCGTCGAGCGTCGCCCACGGCGTGTCCGCGCCGGCGTCCAGCTCCCGGCTCGACCACGCCTTCCAGAACGCCTCCTGGAAGGTGCGCCCGATCCCCATCGCCTCGCCGACGGACTTCATCTGCGTCCCGAGCGTCGGATCGGCGCCGGGGAACTTCTCGAACGCGAAGCGGGGGAACTTGACGACGACGTAGTCGAGCGTCGGCTCGAAGCTGGCCGGCGTCGTCTTCGTGAGGTCGTTCGGGATCTCGTCGAGCGTGTAGCCGACGGCGAGCTTGGCCGCGACCTTCGCGATCGGGTAGCCGGTCGCCTTCGACGCCAGCGCCGAGGAGCGGGAGACGCGCGGGTTCATCTCGATCACGCGGATCGCCCCCGTCTCGCGGTCACGGGCGAACTGGATGTTGGAGCCGCCGGTCTCGACGCCGACCGCGCGGATGACGGCGATCGCCGCGTCGCGGAGCTCCTGGTAGGCCTCGTCGGAGAGGGTCAGCTGCGGCGCGACGGTGACCGAGTCGCCGGTGTGGACGCCCATCGGGTCGAGGTTCTCGATCGAGCAGACGATGACGACGTTGTCGCGGCGGTCGCGGATCACCTCGAGCTCGAACTCGTCCCAGCCCTTGACGGACTCCTCCACGAGCACCTGGCCGATCGGGCTCTCGCGCAGGCCGCGCTCGACCTGCGCGCGCAACTCCGCCGCCGTCGAGACGAAGCCGCCTCCGTGGCCGCCGAGCGTGAACGCCGGCCGCACGACGGCGGGGACGGCGACGCCGGCGAGATCGTCGACGCTCGTGACGATCCGGGAGCTCGGGACTGCGAGTCCGCAGCTCTGCACGGCGTCGCGGAAGAGCTCGCGGTCCTCGGCGCGCCGAATCACCTCCACCGGGGCGCCGAGCAGCTCGACACCGAGGTCGCGCAGGATTCCCGCCTCGGCGAGCTCGATCGCGAGGTTGAGGGCGGTCTGGCCGCCGAGCGTCGGCAGCAGTGCGTCCGGCCGCTCGCGGCCGAGCACGTCGGCGACACCCTCGAGGTCGAGCGGCTCCAGGTAGGTGGCGTCGGCGAACCCCGGGTCGGTCATGATCGTGGCCGGGTTCGAGTTGACGACGATCGTGCGGAAGCCGTCCTCGCGCAGCACCTTCAGCGCCTGGCAGCCGGCGTAGTCGAACTCGCAGGCCTGCCCGATCACGATCGGCCCGGAGCCGATCAGGCAGATCGACCTCAGATCGGTCCTACGCGGCATCGCGCACCTCCTCGACCCAGGTCTCGAGCAAGCGGCCAGGCGTCGTGCGGGCCCGGCCCCGCCTCGGGGTGGAACTGCACCGAGCGCGCGCGCAGCTCGGGGAAGTCGAAGCCCTCGACGGTGCCGTCGTAGAGCGACACGTGCGTCGCCTCGGCGTCGTCGCTGGGCGCGACGGCGAAGCCGTGGTTCTGGCTCGTCACGAGCACCCGTCCGCTCGTTCGGGCGAGCACCGGATGGTTCGCGCCGCGGTGGCCGAACGGGAGCTTGTAGGTCTCGTGGCCGGTCGCGAGGCCGAGCAACTGGTGGCCGAGGCAGATCCCGAGCAGCGGGGCGCGGCCGAGCAGCTCGCGCACGGTCTCGACCTCCTCGCGGAGCGGCTCGGGGTCGCCGGGGCCGTTCGAGAGCAGGACGGCGTCGTGCTCGGCCAGTGTGTCCGCGTCGACGTCGTGCGGGAAGACGGTCACGTGCGCGCCCGCCCCGGCGAGCCGCCGGAGGATGGAGCGCTTGCAGCCGTAGTCGACGACCGCGACGCGGACCGCGCCCGCGTCGGAGTAGACGTACGGCTCCCGCGTCGAGACCTGCGCGACGAGCGCCGTCCCCGCCATCGCGGGCCGCGCCCGGACCGCGTCCAGCGCCTCGACCGCCTCGAGGGTCGTGGTCGCGACCGCGCGCATCGCGCCCCGGTCGCGCAGCCGCAGCACGAGCGAGCGCGTGTCGATTCCCGTCAACGCCACGATCCCCTTGTCGGCGAGCCATGACGTCCATTCCGGACCGCGCGCCTCGCGCATCAGCACCGCCTTCGCGTGCGCCCCGCGCGACTCGGCGCGGCCTGCGGCGACACCGTAGTTGCCGACCATCGGCGCCGTGAAGCAGATCAGCTGCTCGGCGAAGCTCGGGTCGGTGACCGTCTCCTGGTAGCCCGTCATCGCGGTCGTGAACACCGCCTCGCCGAAGGCGACGCCCTCGGCGCCGACGGACTCGCCGTGGAAGACGGTGCCGTCCTCGAGCGCGAGGAAGCCGCTCATCCGTGCACCACCCGGCCGTCGGCGACCGTCTTCAGGACCGCTCCGCGAAGCGTCTTCCCGAGCAGCCAGGAGTTGGTGGAGCGCGAGCGGAAGCTGTCCTCCTCGACCTTCCACTCCGCCTCGAGGTCGAGCAGGACGAGGTTGGCGCGCGCGCCGACCTCGATCCGCGGCTCGGGCAGGCCCAGCGCCCGTGCCGGGCCGCCGGACATCCGCTCGAGCAGCGTCCCGAGCGGGACGAGCCCGGTCTGGACGAGCTCCGTGTAGAGCGCCGCGAACGACGTCTCGAGGCCCGTGACGCCGAACGGCGCCTCCTCGAACGGCGCTTCCTTCTCCTCGCGCGAGTGGGGCGCGTGGTCGGTGGCGACGCACGCGATCGTGCCGTCGCGGAGCGCGTCGATCAGCGCGCGCCGGTCCTCGTCCGCCCGCAGCGGCGGATTCATCTTCACGTTCGGGTCGAGCGAGCGGACGGCCTCGTCGGTGAGCACGAGATGGTGCGGCGTCACCTCGGCCGTCGCCCGCACCCCGCGCTCGTGCGCGCGCCGGAGCGCCTCGACCGACTCCTTCGCGGACAGATGCATCAGATGGAGCGGCCGGTCCTCGTAGCCCGCCAGCGAGAGGTCGCGCTCGACCATCGCACTCTCGGCGAGCGCCGGGTACGGGGCGAAGCCGAGCTCGGCGCAGACGGCGCCCTCGTGCACCTGGCCGTCCCGGGAGAGCGTCGGCTCCTCGCAGTGAAGCGCGAGCGGCCGGCCGGTGACGGCCCCGTACTGGAGCGCTCTGCGCATCAGGCCGGCCGAGCTGACCGGGCGGCCGTCGTCGGTGAACGCCGCGGCGCCCGCGTCGGCGAGCTCGCCCATCTCGGTCAGCTCCTCCCCGCCGAGCCGCTTCGAGATCGCAGCCATGAAGCCGGTCGGGACGAGCGCTTCGCGCTTCGCCGTCCCCACGAGGGAGCCGAGCACGGCAGCCGAGTCGACGACCGGATCGGTGTTCGGCATCGCGAGGATCGCGCAGTAGCCGCCGGCCGCGGCCGCCGCGGTGCCGGACGCGATCGTCTCCTCGTCCTCCCGGCCGGGCGAGCGCAGGTGCACGTGCGGGTCGACGAAGGCGGGAGCGAGCACGTGCGCGGTCGCGGGCGCCGGCTCGATCGCCGCGATCACGCCGTCGACGACCGTGACGGCGACGCACTCGCCACCGGCGAGGCGGCCTTCGAGGACGAGGCTGTCGGACCGCCCGTTGCGGCAGAAGAGCGTGCTCATGCGACCGCCGCCGTCTCGCGAAGGCTCAGCGGCGCCGCGAGGAGCTCGTGCAGCACCGCCATCCGCACGGCGAGCCCGGAGCGCACCTGCGCGAGGATCAACGAGTCCGGCCCGTCGGCGACGCGGCCGTCGATCTCGACGCCGCGGTTGATCGGACCCGGGTGCATCACCTTCTGCCCGGGTCGCACCCGCTCGGGCGTGATCCCCCAGCGCGCCGCGTACTCGCGGAGGCTCGGGACGTACGCCGACTCCATCCGCTCCCGCTGCATCCGGAGCACGTAGACGACGTCTGCGGCCGTGATCGCGCCGATCTCGCTCGACGTCTCGCAGCCCATCGCCTCGATCCCCCGTGGGATCAGGGTCGGCGGCCCGACGAGCGTCGTGTGCGCCCCGACGAGAGCGAGCGCCTGGATCAGCGACCGGGCGACCCGGCTGTGGAGGACGTCGCCGACGATCGCGACGTGCAGGCCGTCGAGCCGGCCGAGCGCGTCGCGCATGGTGAAGAGGTCGAGCAGCGCCTGGGTCGGGTGCTGATGCTTGCCGTCCCCGGCGTTGACGACGGCGGCCCCGGAGTGGCGCGCCACCAGCTGGGGGGCGCCGATCTGCGGGTGCCGGACGACGATGGCGTGCGGCTCGTACTGCGCCAGCGTCAGCACCGTGTCCTTGAGCGACTCGCCCTTGTCGACCGACGAGCCGACCGCCTTCAGCGACATCACGTCGGCGGAGAGCCGCTTCGCCGCCAGCTCGAAGCTCGACGAGGTACGGGTCGAGGACTCGAAGAAGAGGCTGAGCACGAGCTTGCCCTGCAGGGTGGGCAGCTTCTCCTCGACCCCCTGGAGCGCGCCGGCGGTCTCGAGGATCCGCTCGACGTCGTCGCGACCGAGGTCTGCGATCGAGAGCAGATGCCTCATGACTTCTCCTCCGGTGCGCCGACGAGGAGGATCCGGTCGGCGCCGTCGGTCTCGGCGAGCTCGACCTGGATCCGCTCGCTCCGCGCGGTCGGCAGGTTCTTGCCCACGTAGTCGGGGCGGATCGGCAGCTCGCGGTGACCGCGGTCGACGATGACCGCCAGCTGGACGCGCGCGGGCCGTCCGTGCTCGAAGAGCGTCTCGATCGCGGCCCGGATCGTGCGGCCCGTGTAGAGGACGTCGTCGACGAGGATCACCGTCAGCCCGCGCAGGTCGAAGTCGAGCGCCGTCGCGTGGACGACCGGCTGCTCCGCGCCCGGGAGTGGTGTCGTCGCGATGGAAGGTGATGTCGACCGCGCCGAGCTCGACCTCCTCCCCGCTCCGCTCCTCGATCAGCGCCGCGAGCCGCTCGGCGAGCGGGACGCCGCGCGTGTGGATGCCGACCAGGGCGACGCGGCCGAGGTCGTCGTTGCGCTCGATGATCTCGTGCGCGATCCGCGAGAGGGTGCGCTCGAGGCCCTCGGCGTCGAGCAGTGTCTTGACCGCGAGGCGGTCGGGGACGTGCGTGTTCATTCCCACTTCCTTTCCGGCCTCTCTGGACCGGGTTAAAGGGTCGGACGCGATCCTAACGCGCCGCGGCGGACGAGCCGGGGTCTGGACCTCGGGAGTCGCTTCCTCGTCGGCCGGCGCCAACTCGATCACGTCCTGCGCGGACTCGACCGCGGTCCTTCGGGGACGAGGATCTTCAGCGAGTCCGAGTCGTCGTCCGGCGCGACCTCGGACTCGATGCCGGCGTCGCCGAGCAGGGCCTGGATCTCCTCCGCCTCGGTGGCGTCCTCCGCGAGCGCGACCTGCACCATCTCGCTCATGGCCCTGAGGGTACTTCAGCCCGCGGCACGCGTGCGCCCCGCTTCCGGAGCTCCGGGCCGCCCCGCTCGGGGAACGGCACCTCGACCAGGTCGAAGTCACGCGGGACGACGGTGTCCGGGAAGAGCGTGCGCGCCTCGCGCTCGACGTCGCCGCCGCCGTAGCGGCTGGAGGTGTGGGTCAGCGCGAGCAGGCGCACGTCCGCGTCCTTCGCGACCCGCGCCGCCTCGAGCGCGGTCGAGTGCTCGGTCTCCTGCGCGCGGTCGGCCTCGTCCTCGCAGAACGTCGCCTCGTGCACGAGCAGGTCGGCGCCGAACGCGGCCTCGACGACGAGGTCGGACGGTGCGGTGTCGCCCGTCAGCACGACCTTGCGGCCCTGCCGTGGATCGCCCAGCACCTGCTCGGGCGTGACGACGCGCCCGTCCGCAAGCGTGATCGGCTCGCCGTCCTGCAACGCGCCTCGCTCCCGGCCGTACGGGACGCCGAGCGCGTCGGCGGTCTCGACGTCGAAGCGACCGGGCCGCTCCGCCTCGACGAGCGCGTAGCCGATCGCGTCGCGGCCATGGCGGGCGGGGAAGGTGCGGAGCTCGTAGCCGTCACGCGGGAGGACGGCGTCGGACGAGAGCTCGACGATCCCGACCTCGAAGGTGAGGCGCCCGAAGATGCGGCGCAGCGACTGCATCAGCTCGTCGAGCCCGCGCGGGCCGTAGAGCGTCAGCGGCATCTCGCGCCCGCGCAGGGCGAACGACTTCAGCATTCCCGGCAAGCCGAGGAAGTGGTCGGCGTGGAAGTGGGTCAGGAAGACCTCCTCGAGATCGACGAGACCGATGTCGGAGCGCAGCAGCTGCCGCTGCGTGCCCTCGCCGCAGTCGATCAGCAGCCGTTCGCCGCCGCGGCGGATGAGCGTCGCCGAGGGCGCGCGCCGGGCGGTCGGCATCGAGCCGGCCGTGCCGAGGAAGACGACGTCGAGATCCACGCCGCCAGTCTAGGTTCGCGGTCTACGGGAGGACGAGCACCTGGCCGGGCACGATCGTCGCCCCGCGCAGGTGATTCCGTTCCTTGATCTCCCAGACACCCTGGCGCGGGTCGGCGTACCCGTCCGACGCGATCGACCAGAGCGTGTCGTACGGCTGCACGACGTAGTGCCGCTCCGGGCCGGAGGCGTCGGACGAGCGCGCGAACGCGGCCCAGAGGATGATCCCGACCGCAGCGAGCATGAGGATGCGTCCGAACATGTGTTCGCCATGATGCACGAACACCTGTTCGCTGTCAAGTGCTGGTTCCGGTCGCGCGCCGCTGCGGCGCGCGACCGGGACGAGCGTGGTCTAGCGCTTCTGCTGTCGCTTGCCGGGCTTCTTCGCGGGCTTCTTCGCCGCCTTGGGCTTCGCGGCCGTCGCGGCGCCCTTGAAGGACGGGCTGGTGAAGACGGCCGTTCGCGAGGGGTTCATCGCCGCCGACAGGACGACCGCCAACACCTGCGGCGTCGTCGAGACGGTGGCGTTCGCGGTTCGCGGCGGCCGCCGGTGCGCGTCGACACGCCCCGCGTCGGCGAGGAGGCCGGGGATCTGCGCCTTCGGCGTCGACGCCGGCACGAAGCCGACCTTGACGGTCACGTCCTCGCCGGCGGTCGGCGTGTAGCGGACGACGACCTTCTGGCCCTTCGCCTTCGCGTTGATCTGCGCGAACTGAACGCCTGCGCCCTCGGGCTGGGCGAGCGGCGACCAGCTTCTGATCCCGGTCGTGCAGCCGGCCGCGATCGCCGAGCGGACGGCGGCGTTCGCCGGCCGTTCGCTGCCGTCTGCGCGCCGGAGCGCCGACTGCCAGCCCGCCCGGTTGCGCTCGTCGTAGTAGCCGAAGAAGTTGAGCTGCGCGACGTCCGGGTCGCACGAGACGAAGCGGACCATGTCGGCGTAGATCGCCGCCTGCGTCTCCTCGCTCGTCACGCGGACGTTCTCGGAGCCCTCGTAGGCGCCGTTGCCGTTCGTGTCGACCTGCCAGCCCACCTCGTCGAGGTAGAGCTTCAGGCCCTGCAGCGTCGTCGGCTGCGGCGTGCCGTTGAACGCGTCGAAGAGCGCCTGCTTGATCCGCGGCAGCTCCTGGATGCCCGCGTTCGGCCAGCCGTAGGTGAACGTGAACGGCACCGAGAAGTCGCTCGGGTTCGGATACGGGTGGTAGCTGAAGCCGTCCATCAGCGGCACGGGCCGGCCGCTCGCGCGGTACCAGTCGCCGAGGGAGTCGAGGAAGTGCACCGGCGAGCTCTTGCCGGCCGCCTGCGGAGCGCGGTCGCCGCGCGGCGAGGAGCCGACGCCGAGCACGGTGATCCCGGTCGACTTGCCCTTGAGCGCGTCGTAGCCGGCCGCGAGGAACGGCCCGAAGCCGGCGCCCGACAGCACCCTCGTGCCGTCGCCCTGTGGACGCCAGAAGGTGTTCAGGTTCGGCTCGTTGCCGACGATGAAGGTCGTCACGTCCGGGTACGCGTCCGCGAGCGGAGCGAACCCAGGCGCCGAAGGCGCTCGGGTCGGCCGTCCCCGCCTCGATCGCGCTCGGCGGATACGGGTAGACGGCGAGGATCGGCTTGATCCCGGCCGCCAGCGCCGCCGGCACGGCGCTGTCGAGGAAGCCCTTGTCCGGGATCGCCGTCGACGCCCGGCGCCCAGCGGACCGTCATCACGTTCTGACGACAGGCCGCTCGCCTTCATCTGCGCGAAGAAGGTCGCGCCGCCGTCGGCCGAGTAGCTGCCGGTGTCGTCGTTCGCGCCGAAGTCGACGGCGGACGCAGTCGGTCGTCAGGGTCAGCGCGCACGCGAGCGCGCAAGCCGCAGTCAATGTCTTCAAGGTGCCCTCTCTGGTCGCAGAATCTCGTCGTGCCGCAGGCCCTTACATCGGCCGTTCCGCGCGCGGCTTCGAAGCCTGCGAGTCGCCTATTCGAGGGATGCGAGCACGGCGTCCAGGAGCCGGTCGGCGCCGAAGCGCACCGGATCGTCCGCGACCAGGCCCGTCTCGGCCTCCGCAGCGCGCGATCGCGGCGCGGGCGCGCGTCGTCGGCGAGGTCGCGCGTGTTGAGCGCGATCGCGGCCACCCGCGCCTTGCGGGCGGGCAGCGAGATCCACTCGTGCAGCTCGACGAGCTCGGGCAGCGGCAGCAGCGGATGGCCCGGATAGCCCTCGACCTCGGTCGCGCCGGCATGGTGGCAGAGGACGAACGCGTGCGGCGCCGACCCGTGGATCAGCCCGAGCGTCACGCCCGAGTAGGCCGGATGCGTGACCGCGCCCTGGCCCTCGACGAAGAGCAGCTCTCCCCCGCGCTCGTGCCCTTCGACGACGAGCCGCTCGGCGGCGCCGGCGATGAAGTCGGAGACGACCGCGTCGACGGCGATCCCCCAGCCCGCGATCGCGATCCCGGTCTGGCCGGTGGGGACGAAGCGCGACTCGATCCCGCGCGCCTTCGCGGCCCGGTCGAGCTCGAGCGAGACGGTCATCTTCCCGATCGCGCAGTCGGAGCCGACGGTGAGCACGATCCGCGCCGGCTGCTCGAGGTTCGCGCCGGTGGGGACGTTGAGGTCGGCCGGCGGCCGGCGGAGGTCGCGCAGCTCGACGCCGTGCCGCGCCGCCAGCTCGCTCAGCTCCGCGTCGTCGGCGAGGAACTGGTGCAGGCCGTTCTCGACGTTCAGCCCGTTCGCGATCGCGCTCTTCAGCAGCTCGCGCCAGGCCGGCGGGAAGCGTCCGCCCTGCGGTCGCGACGCCGACGAGCGCCGTCGTCGGCTCGAAGCCGAGCGCGTCGCTCGACCGTGCCCACGATCGGCACGCCGCCCTGCGTCTCCCCCGCGCGCGTCGAGTCGAGCAGCGCGACGACCGGCCGCTCCCCGTAGGCGAGCACGCCGCGGGCGGTCTTGCCGTAGTGCGGGTCGCCGGAGAACCCCTCGGCGAGGATCAGCAGGCGCTCAGGCAGGCTCGACACCGAGCCCCGGCCGGTCCGATGGGATCTGCACGCCGTCGGTGAACGCGACCCCCGGCCACGGGTCCTCCGCGATCAGCAGGTTGCCGTCGAGGTCGACGTGGTCGCAGAGCGGCGCGACGACGCAGCCGGCCGCGATGCCCGAGCCCCGACTCGATCATGCAGCCGAGCATGACGCCGAGCCCGAGCGCGCGCGCCGCGTGCGCCATCCGAATCGCCTCGCGGATCCCGCCCGACTTCGCCAGCTTGATGTTGATCCCGTGCGCGATCTCCGCGCAGGCGGCGACGTCGTCCAGGCGGTGGCAGTCCTCGTCGACGTAGATCGGGAGCGGCGAGCGCGCCTTCAGCGTCCGGCCGCCCTCGTCGCCCGCGCGCAGCGGCTGCTCGCAGTACTCGACCCCGAGCTCGGCCAGCTGCGGCAGCGACTCGAGCGCCTCGTCGAGCGACCACCACTCGTTCACGTCGACCATCAGCGGCAGCTCGGTGACCGCCGCGCACCGCGCGCACCCGCTCGACGTCGAGGCCGTCGCCGCCGCCGAGCTTCAGCTTCAGCCGGCGGAAGCGGCTGCGCGGCGCGCTCGGCGCGGCGGGCCATGTCGTCGGGATCGCCGAGCCAGACCGTCCACGAGGTCGGCGGCCCGGCGCGCGGCAGGCCGAGCAGCTTCCAGGCCGGGACGCCGAGCAGCTTCCCCTGCAGGTCGTGCAGCGCGCCGTCGAGCGCGGCCCGGGCGGCGTTCTCGCCCGGCGGCAGCCGCGCCTCGATCTCCTCGAGCGCGAACGGGTCGTCGCCGAGCAGCGGCGCCGCCGCCTCGAGGTACGCGAGCGCCGACTCGCCCGACTCGTCGTAGCGCTCGATCGGCGCACCCTCGCCGAAGCCCGTGACGCCGTCGTGGACGAGCTCGACCTGGACGACGTCGTCCTCGTCGCTCGACTCGCGCGAGATCACGAACGTCTCGGCGAGGCGGAGGGTGACGATGCGCGCGGTCAGGTCCACCGGCGCAACCCTAACCGCGCGATCTTGCAGAACGATTTTGCACCGCCTAACCTCAGGCAGGTAACGCAACACCGAAGGGGGAGAGATGACGAAGCGATTGATCGTCCTGGCGACGGGGCTGCTGGCGGCGCTCGCGGTCACGGCCGCGCCGGGCACGCGGCGCAGACGCTGCGCAGTCGACGTCTGCTCCGGCTGGGAAGCGGCAGGTGCGGCGTCGTTCGACAGCCTCGCGTCGCTGACCGCGACCGGGAGCTCGGCCCGCAGCGCCGGCAACATCACGAAGGAGCCGAACCTGCACGGCGACCTACGAGGCGATGCCGGACAGCGCCAAGGGCAAGGGCGGCCCCAAGTTCCGGGCCAGCGTGCCGGTCTGGATCCACGTGATCAGCGACGGCGCCACCGGCAACGTGCCGCAGACCGTGATCGACAAGCAGATGTCGGTGATGAACCTCGCCTTCGCCGGCTTCTACGGCGGCGCCAAGTCGGGCTTCTCGTTCACGCTCGCCGGCGTCACCCGCACGGACAACGCGGAGTGGTACAACGCCCGCGCCGGCGGCAACGCCGAACGCGACATGAAGCGGACGCTCCACCGCGGCGGCTTCGAGACGCTGAACGTCTACACGAACCTCGCCGGCGGCTTCCTCGGCTATGCGTACCTGCCGGGCCTGCCCGACTCGCACCTCTGGCAGGACGGGATCGTGCTCAACTGGGAGTCGATGCCGGGCGCCTCGCCGACGTTCGCCGGCCGGTACGACCTCGGCTTCACGCTCGTGCACGAGGCCGGCCACTGGTTCAACCTCGAGCACACGTTCTTCGGCGGCTGCAACGCCAAGGGCGACTTCGTCGACGACACGCCCCCGATGCGGGTGCCGACGCGCGGCTGCCCCGAGGGCAAGGACACGTGCCTCGAGCCCGGGCTCGATCCGATCCACAACTACATGGACTACTCGGACGACCCCTGTTACAACCAGTTCACCGCGGGGCAGGTCGCCCGCATGCAGGACGCCTGGCTCTTCCATCGGGCGTAGACGTCGCACGACCGGGCATCTGCGAATGCAGATGCCCGGTCGGCATAGCCGCGGCCGCCCCCCGCTACACTCCCTGATCTCCAGGCGCCCGTAGCTCAGGGGATAGAGCGTTCGCCTCCGGAGCGAAAGGTCGCACGTTCGAATCGTGCCGGGCGCATGCTTTTCCGTCGCATGCTCGGCATCTGCCGAGCAGATGCCGAAGCGCGCAGATCCCTGAAGGGGCCGGGCCGCTTCGCGGCGCGGCCCGTTCCCTGGCACGCGTCCGGCTGGTTTTGTAGGTTGCGCTTCGCGGTGGACTTCCACGACTGGCTCCTGTTCCTGCACGTGCTCAGCGCCTTCCTCGCCGTCGGCGCGATGACGGCCCTCTGGGGCCTGATCCTCGGCACGCGCGGCGAGGGGATGCTCGATCAGGCGTCCGCGATGACCTACGGGCGCTTCTTCGGCATCGTCGTCGGCATCGGGATGATGGGCGCGATCCTCCTCGGGATCTGGCTCGCGATCTACGACGACGACTACCAGGTGTGGGACGGCTGGATCCTCGCGTCGCTCGTGCTCTGGGCGATCGCCGGTTGGGCCGGCGGTGAGGCAGGCAAGGCATTCGAAGCCGATCCGGTCGCCGGCCGCGCCAAGGGAATTCGCTTCCAGGCGATCAACAGCGTCGGCTTGCTGCTGATCCTCATCCTCATGATCTGGAAGCCGGGGGCGTGACGATGGTCGCAGCGATCCGCGACGGCTCGGTCAACCTCCCGCTCTTCCTGCACGTGCTCGGGGCGATGGTGCTCGTCGGCAGCCTCGCCGCGATTGCGTTCGTGACCGTCCTCGGCTGGAGGGCGCCCGATCGAGCGGGCGGGCTCGGCCGCTTCGCCCTCAAGGTGCTGCTCGTCGCCGTCCTGCCGTCGTGGATCCTGATGCGGATCGCGGCGCAGTGGACGGAGTCGGAGGAGAACTTCCCGGACGACTTCGAGCCGGCGTGGCTCGGCATCGGCTACATCACGGCGGAGCTCGGCGGCCTGCTGATCCTGATCTCGGCCGTCCTGGCGGGGATCGGCCTCCGGCAGTCACGCACCGAGACGACTCGGAGCGTTCGCTGGGCGCGGATCGTCGGCGTCGTCTCGATCCTGCTGCTCGCCGCCTACCTCGTCGCCATGTGGGCGATGACGGCGAAGCCTGACTAGCGCTTCGTCGACGCGACGATCGTGATCCCGCCGCGGGCCTTCTGCGTCAGCGCGACGTCGACCTGATCCTGCGGCAGCTCGAGCGCGCTCGCGACGTCGTCGCGGATCTTGACCGCGAGCGCCTCGCAGAAGACGCCGTCGTTGCGGTAGGTCGCGAGGTAGAGCTTGAGCGACTTCGACTCGAGGCAGAGCTCGTCCGGGTGGTACTCGATCGCAGCGGTGTAGAAGTCGGGCTGGCCCGTGATCGGGCAGACGGCGACGAGCTCGTCGCTCGTCATCGAGACCGTCGCGATGCCCGGGTTCGGAAACGTCTCGAGGCCGGCGTAGTGCTCCGAGCCCGCGTGCCCGAGCGCGACGAACCCGGTCTCGCGCGTCGTCTCAGCCATCCCTCGTAGTCTAGAGCGCGATGCGCGTGTACCTCGCAGGGCCGCCCTTCGCCGAGGAATACCGCCGCCGGGCGGCCGCGCTCGTGACGGCGGCAGGCTTGGAGCCCGTCGATCCGATGCGCCGCGACTTCCGCGGCCGCACCCAGGGCAACGAGAGCGAGATCGTCGAGGGCGACCTCTCGGACATCGACGGCTGCGACGCGGTGCTCGCGGCCTTCACGGCGCCCGACGAGGGCACGGCGATGGAGGCGTGGTACGCGCACCGGGCCGGGAAGCGGGTCGTCGCCTACACGGGTGGCACCCCCGCCCATCCGTGGACCGTCTACGTCGCCGCCGCGGTCGCCGACGACCTCGAGAACGCAGTCGCAGCGCTCAGGCCGGAATGAGCTGCCGCAGCGCATCGAGCAGCCGCTCGACGTCGTCCGCGTCGTTGTAGGGCGCGATCGAGACGCGGAGCAGGCTCCGTCCCTCCCACTCGCGCGCGACGACCTCGATTGCGAACTCGTCGAAGAGCCGCCGCTGGAGCCTGTTCCGGCTCGTCGGTCGCGATCTCCGATGCCCACATCTGCGGTGCCGGTGTCGATCCCACCGGCGGCAGCCGCTCGTGGAAGGAGGCGGCGAGCCGGCGGCAACGGTCGAGGTCGAAGCCCGCGTGCGCCTCGATCGCGGCCGGGATCGTCAGGGCCGCCGCCGGGTCGCGCGTCCCCTGCCAGCCGTGGCGGTCGGCGAAGGTGCGGTCGTCGCCGTAGCCCCAGGAGACCACGAGCGGCTCGATCCAGCGCTGCTGCTCCGGCCGCGCCCAGAGGAATCCGGCCCCCTTCGGCGCCGACAGCCACTTGTGGCAGTTGCCGGCGTAGACGTCCGCTCCGAGCGCCTCGAGGTCGAGGGGAAGCTGACCCGGGGCGTGGGCGCCGTCGACGATCGCGAGCGCCCCGGCCGCGCGTGCCGCCGCACAGATCTCCTCGACCGGGAGCACGAGCGCCGTCGGCGAGGTGATGTGGCTGACCGACACAGCCCGCGTCCGCGGCCCGATGGCGTCGACGACCTCGTCGGGCTCGGCGTGGACGAGTGTCGCGCCGACGAACTCCCACGTGCGCGCCACGGCGCCGTACTCGTGCCGCGTCGTCACGACCTCGTCGCCGGGCTCGAGCCGCAGCGAGCGGATGACGGCGTTCAAGCCGGCAGTCGCGTTCGGGACGAAGACGAGGTCGTCGGGTCGCGCGCCGACGAAGGCGGCCAGCGCGGCGCGCGACTCGGCGATCAGGTCGTCGAATCGGCGTCCCAGGAACTCGACCGGGTTCCGCTCGAGCTCGCGCTGCAGCTCCTGGTAGCGCGCGAAGACCGGCGCCGGACAGGCGCCGTAGCTGCCGTGGTTCAGGAACGTGATCCGCGGGTCGAGCAGAAATTCCAAGCCGGTACTGTCTCACGGTGCGCGGCTTCCTCTCGAGCTTGAACCCGCGCCTGCCGCGCACGGTGCAGCTGCTCCAGGCGGGCGGGCTGATGAACGCCTTCGGGAACGGCCTCGTCGTCCCGTTCCTGCTCATCTATCTCCACAACGAGCGCGGGATCGGGCTCGGCGTGGCCGGCCTCGTCCTGGCGACGAACGCCGCCGTCAGCCTCGTCGCCGGTCCGGTCGGCGGCGCCCTGGTCGACCGCGTCGGCGGCAAGGCGATGCTGACCGTGGCGCTCGGCTTCCTCACGCTCGGCTTCCTCGGCTATGCCTTCGTCGAGAGCCCGCTCCACGGCTTTCTCGCGAGCGCCGTGACCGGGATCGGGAACGGGTTCTTCTGGCCGGCCCAGTCGACGCTGCTGGCAGGGCTGGCGACGCGGGCGCAGCGCTCCGCGACCTTCGCGATGCAGCGCGTCGTGATGAACCTCGGCATCGGCCTCGGCGGCGTCGCGGGAGGCTTCATCGCGTCGGAGAGCTTCCGGGCGCTCTTCGCGCTCGACGCGCTCACGTTCGTCGCCTACGCCATCGTGCTCACCGTCTTCGTCCACGACCCGGCCCGGACGTGAGGAGCGGACGGAGCGCGTCGGCAGCTACCGCACGGTCTTCCGGCACAAGGTCTTCATGGCGCTGATGGCCGCGAACGCGCTCTACATCGGAGCGGGGATCGCCCAGCTCGAGATCCTGCCCGCCTTCGCGAAGAACGAGGCGGGTGTCTCGGAGCGCGGAATCGGCTGGCTCTTCTTCATCAACACGATCGTGATCGTCTTCCTGCAGCTACCGACGACGCGGCTCGCCGAGGGCCGTCGCCGCGTCCCGTTGCTGGCGCTGCTCGGCGCGGTCTCGGCGGCGGCATGGCTGCTCGTCCCGGCCAGCTCCCTCTGGCTCTCCGGGATCGGCGCCTTCGCCCTACTGGCCGTCGCGGTCTCGATCTTCGCCGTCGGCGAGTGCCTGCACGGCGCCGTGCAGCCGACCCTCGTCGTCGACCTCGCGGATCCGCGTCTGCTCGGGCGCTACATGGCGATCTCCGCGCTTTCGTGGCAGGTCGGCTTCATGGTCGGTCCTGCGGCCGGCGGTGCGCTTCTCGCCACGTCGCCGACGGGGCTCTGGGTGACGATGGCGTCCGTGCTGGTGCTGACCGGCCTCGCGACGCTGGCGCTCGAGCGCGGCCTGCCCCAGGGGCTCCGCAACGTGCCGCGCGGCGTGCGGCCGCAGGAGGCCGTGGCGCTGCCGGTCGCGGCGACCGAGCCCGAACACGCCCAGGCAGCCGGGTAGACTGCCCGCGATGCCGACGCTCGAGGACCCGCTCAGTACCAATGCCGAATCTGCCTCGCATCCGGCGGACGCGGCAGGGCACGGGCACGGCCGCTTCCGGCGCCCTCTCTGAGCGCCGACCGCTCGAGCTCTCCGCCCCAGGGCTGACCTGGCTTCATCTCGACCGGCCCGACCCGGCTGCCGCCCATGCGCTCGCGGAGCGACTCGGCTGGCACGAGCTCGACGTCGAGGACGTGCTCTCGAAGCGCCAGCGGCCCAAGGTGGACGAGTACCCGGAGTACCTCTTCGGGGTCCTCCACTTCCCCGTCTACGACAAGACGATCCAGCGGCTGAACGCCGCCGAGCTCGACTTCTTCCTCGGTCCCGACTATCTCGTCACGCTGCCCAACGTCGAGCTGCTGCCGGTGCTGCGCCTCTTCCACCGGCTCGAGGAAGACGAACGGCTGCGCGAGGAGCTGTTCGCGAAGGGTTCCGGCCGGCTGCTCTACGAGGTGCTCGACGACCTCTTCGACTACTGCTTCCCGATCCTCGACAAGATCGGCCACAAGCTCGACTCGGTCGAGGACGACATGTTCGAGCGTCGCGCCGAGGACGTCGTCCGCGACCTCTCGAACGTGAAGCAGGAGATCATCAGCTACCGCAAGATCATCAAGCCGGAGCGGACGACCCTGCGCGTCCTCGAGCGTCGCGTCGAGCGGTTCCTCCCCGAGGAGCTCGACCTCTACTTCGACGACATCGTCGACGCCGCCGAGCGGATCTGGGACCTGCTCGACAACTACAAGGAAGTCGTCGAGGGGCTCGAGTCGACGAACGAGTCGGTGATCTCGCACCGCCAGAACGACGTGCTGCGGATCCTGACCGTCTTCAGCGCGACGCTGCTGCCGCTCACCCTGCTCGCGAGCGTGTTCGGGATGAACGTCGCCTTCCCGGGCCACGACACGGCCCATGCCTTCTGGGTGATCGTGGCCGTGATGGTCGCCGCAGCCGTCGCCCTGCTCGGCTTCTTCCGCTGGAAGCGCTGGATCTGAGCGAGACGGCGAAGCCGCTCGCCGCTTCCTCCCTCAGTCCTCGACCCCGCTGTCGAAGCGCAAGCCAGCCTGGTAGAGCCTCGTCCACATGTCCCGATGGTCGCGGATGGCCGCGTCGATCACCTCGGGCTCACGTAGCTGCTTGTCGAGGTTCGAGAGCATCGACTCGACGAAGACGCGCAACTCGTCGTCCGTCGGGCCGCCGTCCATCATGCGAACTTACCTCGGCGAGTTAGGCCGGCAACGCGGCGATCTTCGCCTGCAGGGCCCCGAGCTCCCGTCGCCAGGTCGGTGTCGAGCGCGTTCGCGGCCGCCCCGAGCGCCGTCTGCGTCTGCCGGCACGTGGCGAGCAGCAGGATCAGCATGCTCCGCGCCCGTCTGAGTGCCGCCTGCTCCTCCATCGGGGCAGTGTGCGCAGCCACGGGGGACTAGCCATGCACCTCGTTCTTCGACACTATTCCGCGGACGGACGATGATGACCGCCTTCGCGATTCTGCTCCTCTTCGGGCTCGTACTCGTCAGCGGGTACCTCTTGGTCATGGCGGTGGCATTCGTCCTCGACTGGGCGAGCCAGCGACGCTGAGGCGTGGCGCTCGGGCGCTCATCCCCCCGGGCGGATGCTCAGCCATCGGCGGCGGTAGTCGAGCGTGAGAATGGTGTGACGCAGAAAGCCGTTCCCCAGATTCCCGAGAGCTCGCGCCGCGTCGTTTGCCGGCCGCGGCAGGAAGACGGTCGGCACACGCTCGAGCCGTAGGCCTCCCAGGGCAAGCGAGTCGATCGTTCCCTCGTACGCTGCGACCTCGCCGCGGGCGCCGGTGACGGAACGAGGGGTCGCGGCGGCGAGCGCGGTCGCGACCCCAACCTCGTCGACGGCGTCCAGGTAGATCCCCAGCGTCAGGCTCGACCCGGTGTCGAGCACGACCGGAACCTCACGGCCGTTGACCGTCACGGGAACGACCGGCGTCAGGTCGGTGGCGCCTTCGATCGGGATCGAGACCCCTCCTGCAACGGTCGTCGGTTCCAGCACCAGCAGCTGCTGCTGATAGTCGAACTGGACGACACGTCCCTCGAAGAAGCTCTGGCCGAGGATCGCGTGCAACGGGCGTCCCAGCTTTGCCGCCAGAGACGCAAGGTCGACGGCGACTGCCTCGATGCTCCCGACGAACTGCTCGCCCAGCTGCAGGTCCCGCAGCTCCGATGGGTAGAAGGTCACGTTCTCGGTGCCCTGGCCGGCCGCCTCTCCCGGCGCGGCCGCGTCGATCGGCAGCCCGAGCTCGCGCGCGAGGGACAGGTCGACGACCGATGGCGCGACTGCAACGTCCAGCAGGGACGTGAACGGGCCTCTCCCACCCAAGCGGATCGCAGCGACCGCTTGGTTCTCGATCAGCGTGAACGGGATGAAGGTCTCCGCGCTCAAGCGCCCCACCCTAGGCGCGCGAGCACCGCAGGAGACGCGGTCCTGCGCGACCCGGGGAGCCAATTGTTCGCAAGGTGCGCACGATTCAACGCGCGCTCTAGCCGGGTGGCTAGGGGGACGGCGGTTACCGTGACTTGGTCACTTCAAAGCTGGGGGGTCATAAGTGTCCGATCAGAAAAAGATCGAGCTGCCGCCGCAGTACACGCCGCCGACGCTGACCGTGATCGGGTCCGTCTACGACGTCACGCTCGCCCAACAGAAGCTGTCGGGCCCAAGTGACGGCATGTTCTGGGGAGCCGGTCTGACCAACTCGTCGCCCTGATCGACTCGCGGCGTTCGCGGGATGCGTCGAGCCCGCGAACGCCGCCCTGATCCGCGTTTTCGGCACGCCGGGTCCGGGTAAGCCATTGTCGGCGCGTCCGCTGTCTAGTCGGCGCGTTATGGGGGAAAGACTGACGGCGGATCGAGCGGCGCTGAGACTGGGGGGTCTGTTCCGGGCGCGCTCGATCCTCCCCCTCTCTGCCGTCCTGCAGGGCTGTCAGGGTTGTGGCGGGCGCGTCCGCTCGGCGCGTAGAGGTCAGCCGTTCCCCCACTCCCTCGCCCGCACCTGTGGCCGGCGGATGCGCCCGCTCTAGCCGCTGACTGCGTGCGCGGCGTGGACGCGGGGCTCGCGCAGGACGCGGCGCGCGTAGAGGCGCTCGTCCGCGGCGCGGTAGAGCGTCAGCGCGTTCTCGCCCTCGCGCGGGTACGCCGACCAGCCGAAAGTGACGAGGGCGCCGGTCTCACAGAGGGTGCGCTCGAGCCGCAGAGCCAGCTGCGCAGCCTGGTCGACGCTCTCGCAGGCGGTCAGCACCGCCAGCTCCTCCGCCCCGACGCGGGCGACGTCCGTGTCCGGGCCGAGCACGCCCGCGAGCGCGTCGGCGAGGAGCCGGAGCGCACGGTCACGGTCGTCGCCGAGGCCGATCGGGTCGAGGTCGCCGACGAGCAGCGCGAACGGGCTGCCGGTGCCGAGCCGCCGGTCGATCGCGAGCTCGAACGCGCGCGTGTTCGGCAGGCCGGTGACGAGATCCCGCTGCGCGAGGATCTGCAGCTCCGCGTTCGCCGAGCGGTAGTGCGCGGCGAACCAGCCCATCAGCGTCCCGATCGCGACGTAGTTGACCATGCGGATCGGCGTCGCGAGCGTGAGGATCTCGCTCGAGGGCACCGTCTGGTTGAGGTAGACCCCGACCGAGTAGAGCGCCGTCGCAAGTCCGCCGGCCACGGCGCCCCAGCCCGGCCCGAAGCCGAGCGCGATCAGCGCGATCGCCAGATAGTAGAAGTGCCCGAGCCCGAGGCCCGGGTGCTCGAGCAGCAGGAACCCGGCGAAGACGACGGCATAGATCGCCGCCGCCGTCGCAAGGAACAGACGGTTCATGTGCGCCGCAGGCACGCCTTCAGTCTCCGCGGCCGCGGCGGTCACCGCGTCACCCGATCGAGGGAGCCGCGTGCGCTACCAGTCGAACTCGCGGGCGGCGCAGTCGCCGCAGTAGACGAGCAGATCGTCCTCGTCGACGTAGGCCCGCCAGCCGCGCGCCTCGTCGGACTCGTCGCCGCACTCGAGGCAGGTGAGCGTGACGACGCGCTGCTCCTCTTCCGACCGGCCCTTCACGGCGGGCAGTGTCTCCCATCGCGGCCTCCACCGCCCTCCCCCGTCCCGCGCGACGGGCCTCCCCGCTCCGGGTAGGCTCGCGCCGTGGCCGACGGGTTCCATCTCGGCAAGCTCCTCGAGGGCGGCGAGCTCGTCCTCGACCCGGACGACCTGACCACGCACGCGGTCATCGTCGGCATGACCGGCTCGGGCAAGACGGGCCTCGGCGTCGTCCTGCTCGAGGAGGCGCTCGGGAAGGGGATCCCGGCGCTGATCCTCGATCCCAAGGGCGACATGGGCAACCTCGCGCTGACCTTTCCCGATCTCTCCGCTGCGAGCTTCCGCCCCTGGATCGACGAGTCGGCCGCGCGCGACGCCGGCGAGACGCCGGACGAGTACGCGGCCAAGACGGCGGAGCTGTGGAAGGACGGGCTGGCGCGATCGGGGATCACGCCGGAGCGGATCCAGGCCCTGCGCGACACGGCCGAGGTGACCGTCTACACGCCCGGCTCCGATGCCGGCGTCCCGCTGAACGTGATCGGCTCGCTGAAGGCGCCGAAGCTCTCCTGGGAGACGGCCGAGGAGACGATCCGCGACGAGATCGAGGGAACCGTCACGAGCCTGCTCGGCCTCGTCGGGATCGAGGCCGACCCGCTCGGAAGTCGCGAGCACGTCCTGCTCTCGAATCTGCTCGAGCACAACTGGCGCGCCGGCACCGACCTGGACCTCGGCACCCTGATCGGACAGATCCAGAAGCCGCCGCTGCGGAAGCTCGGCGTCTTCGAGATCGACGCGTTCCTGCCGCCCGACGACCGGAACGAGCTCGCCGTCCGGCTGAACGCGCTGGTCGCGTCACCCTCGTTCGCAGCCTGGGGCCGTGGCCCTGCGCTCGACCCCGCCGCCCTCCTGCGCACGGAGGACGGGCGCCCCCGCGCCGCGGTGATCTACCTCGCGCACCTCTCCGAGCAGGAGCGCCAGCTCGTCGTCACGCTCGTGCTCTCGCGCCTGATCACGTGGATGCACGGACAGTCGGGAACGAGCGAGCTGCGCGGGCTGGTCTATCTCGACGAGGTGATGGGCTTCGCGCCGCCGACCGCGATGCCGCCCTCGAAGAAGCCGATTCTGACGCTGATGAAGCAGGCACGCGCCTTCGGGATCGGCATGGTCGTCGCGACGCAGAACCCGGTCGACCTCGACTACAAGGCGATGGCGAACGCGGGCAGCTGGTTCGTGGGCCGGCTCCAGACCGAGCGGGACAAGGAGCGCGTGCTCGAAGGGCTCCGCTCCGCCGCCGGCGGCGTCGACGTCGACGCGCTCGACAAGGCGATCGGCGGCCTCGAGCAGCGCCAGTTCCTGCTCCAGAGCGCCCACCGCGACACGCCGGACCTCTTCTCCACGCGCTGGGCGATGTCGTTTCTGCGCGGCCCGCTGACGAAGGAGCAGATAGCGACGCTGACGCCCGAGGCGACGGCAACGGAGCGAAGAAAGTGTGACAGTGGCACAAACGCCGCTCGCCGACGACGAGAGCGCGGTCGCGCCGCCTGTCGCCGACGGCGTGCCGGTGCGCTGGCTCGATCCAGCCGCGCCCTGGGCCGCGGAGGTCGGGGCCGATCCCGCGGGCAAGCGGCTGCAAGCCTTCCTCGCCGCCCGCGTCAGCCTCCGCTTCGACGACACCAAGGCCGACCTCGACACGACGCAGGAATGGGAGGCGGTGTACGGGCCGCTCCACGGCGGGCTCGACCTCGACCGCGCGACGGAGGTCGACTACGACGACCGCGACCTGCGCCCCGAGCCGCCGAACGGCGCCGCGTACGTGCTGCCCGACGTGAAGCTCGACGAGGCGTCGTTCTTCCGCGACGCCGCCCGCGAGATCCAGCGCCGCCTGACCGACACGGAGACGCTCGAGCTCCTCCGCAACGCCGAGCTCGACCTCTACTCCCGGCCCGGCGAGACGCAGGAGCAGTTCGCCGCCCGCGCCGACGAGGCGGCGAAGGCCGCCGCGGACGTCGAGACCGCGAAGATCCGCGACCGGCTGGAGACGAAGCGCGACCGGCTGGAGCGGGCCCTGGAGACGGCGCGCAGGCGCGTCGAGGAGGCTTCGACGGAGCAGACCTCGCGCCGCAGCACCGAGCTCCTGTCGGGCCTCGGCAGCGTCGTCGGCGTGCTGCTCGGCGGCAAGGCGGACACGCGCACGATCGCCCGGGCGGGACGAGCGCTCGGCGGCGCCGCCAGCCGGCGCGGGATGACGACGCGCGCGGCCGAGCGGAAGCGCAGCGCCGAGGAGAAGGTCGACCTCGCCGAGACCGACCTCGAGGAGCTCGAGCAGGAGATCCTCGACGAGGTGGCGGAGATCGACGAGAAGTGGGCCGCGAAGGCGGACGCGATCGAGACGGTGCCCGTGCGGCTCGAGGCCGCCGACGTCCGCGTCGTCGAGACCACGCTCGTCTGGGTCCCCACGGCCTGACTCGGTTCGCCCTTCTCGCCGTCGTCCTCTGTACCGCCTGCGGCGGCACGTCCACGACGCCCGGCCGCGTCACCGTCGACTCCGCCCGCGACGGCGACACGATCCTGCTCGAGGACGGCCGCCGCGTCCGCCTCGTCCAGGTCGACGCGCCCGAGCTCGGTCGCGAGTGCCACGGCGACGAGTCCCGCGACGCGCTCGACCGCCTGGCACCGGCCGGAACCGAGCTGCGGTTGGAGCGCGACCCGAGCCTCGACGACGTCGACCGTCACGGCCGCCTGCTCCGCTACGCCTTCGCGGGCGCGACGAACCTGAACGTCGAGGTGGTCCGGACCGGCGCCGCGGCGCCGTACTTCTACCGCGGCGAGCAGGGCCGGCATGCGCGGCGCCTGGTCGCCGCCGCGCATGAGGCCCGGTCGGGGCATCGCGGGCTGTGGGGCGCCTGTCCGGCGGCCCGGTTCCGCCCCGAGCGTCAGGTCGACACGGGGCCCGCCTAGGCCGGCTGGAGCGTTGCTCCCTCGGCCACCGGCGCCGGCGCCGTCACGTCCGCAGCGGCGAGCGCCTGCCAGGTCAGCGGGCCGACGATCCCGTCCGGCTCGAGGTCGTTGAGCTCCTGGAACGCCTTGACGCCGGCCTCGGTGATCTCGCCGAAGTCGCCGTCGATCTTCGCCGGCTCCGGATAGAGGCCGCGCGCTCGGAGCAGCCGCTGGAGCCGCTTCACCCGCCACCCCTCGGAGCCGAGCCGGAGCAGCGGCTCGCTCGGCTTCAGCGGCGCCGGCTCCTTCCCCCGCGCGGGCTCGCCGAGCGCGGCGCGCACGAGCGTCAGATAGCGCTCGATCGGAAAGCCGCTCCCGGGATCCCAGTGCGTGCTGCGCCTGAACGCGTCGCTGACCGCCTTGTGGGTCGTGATCCCACGCTTGCCCGCCTTCAGGTCGGCTGCGTAGAGCCACGTGACGGGGATCGCGTACTTCTTGCAGAGCCCGGCCACGAGCCGGGCCGAGCGCTCCAGCATCGCGGTCGAGTACTCGTCGCTCCAGTCGCGGCCGGTCTGTTTGGCGCGACCTGCATGCTCGATCCCGATCCCGTCGTGGTTCGCGCCCGGTGCGTGCCAGCCGACGTCCTGGTCGCGCACGCACTGGACGATCGAGTCGGCGTCGACGCAGTAGTGCGCGGACGCCTTCGCCCCGGGGTTGCGGAACCACTGCGCGCAGTGCTCTGCCGTCTCGCCCTTCTCGTCCATCTCCATCGTGTGGATGACGATCAGGTCGATCTGCCGCCCCGCGGTCCTGGTCACGTGCGGGCTCTCGACGAACGGATATGCCACGGTGCCCTCCCCGAATCGCGCCGCAGCAGGTTGTGCCGTCGGTTGCATGATTCCGCCGCCCGGAGCACAATGCAAGCTCGATTCCAAGCGGTGCGGCCCGCCTCGGACAGTGCGTTTCGAACGTAGGGGGAGGCCGCATGAACGCCAGCGACACTCACGCCGATCTCGTCTTCGAAGGCGGCGGCGTCAAGGGGATCGGGCTCGCGGGTGCGCTCGCGACGCTCGAGGAGCGCGAGTACCGCCCGCAGAACATCGCCGGGACCTCGGCCGGTGCGATCACAGCGGCGCTGCTCGCCGCCGGCTACAAGGCCGACGAGCTGCGCGACATCATCGTCTCGCTCGATTACCGGCAGTTCCAGGACCGCGCCTGGGAGGACAAGGTGCCACTGGTCGAGCGCTCGCTCAGCCTGCTGCTCGACCTCGGCCTCTTCGAGGGCGACCGCTTCCTCGCGTGGATCCGGGAGCGGCTGGCGGCGAAGGGCGTGCACACGTTCGCCGATCTCGTCCACGACGAGTTCGCCGACGACCCGCGCTACCGCTCGCGGCTGCAGGTGATCGCCTCGGACGTGACGACGCACCAGCTGCTCGTGCTGCCGCGTGACGCGACCAAGCTCGGGATCGAGCCGGACGAGCTCGACGTCGCCCTGGCAGTGCGGATGAGTATGAGCATCCCGATCTTCTTCGAGCCCGTGCGGCTCGAGAACCCGAAGACGGGCCAGGTGCACGTGATCGTCGACGGCGGCATGCTCTCGAACTTCCCCGTCTGGCTCTTCGACTGCGAGGACGGCGACGTCCCCGAGTGGCCGACCTTCGGGCTGCTGCTGGTCGAGCCGAAGCCGGAGATCCCGATCGGGGCGCGGCTGCCGAAGCCGCGGATGACCGGCCACGGCCCGGGCGCCGTGATCGACTACGTCAAGGCGCTGGCGCAGACGATGATGGAAGCGCACGACCGGCTCTACGTCGAGCAGGCGAACTACGCGCGCACGATCCCGATCCCGACGCTCGGGGTCGGCACGACCCAGTTCGACCTCAGCCGCGAGCGCGCGCTTGCGCTCTACGACTCGGGGCGCTGGGCGGCGGAGAAGTTCCTGGACAAGTGGGACTTCGACGCGTACATCGCCGAATTCCGCACGGGCAAGGAGCACTCGCGCCGCGAGGCGCTCGTGGCGACGATGAACTAGCCCGCGACGGGTCGACTAGGTGATCAGCTCGTGCCGCAGCGCGGCGGCGACGGCCTGGGTGCGGGTCGAGACGCCGAGCTTCGCCATCGCGGTGCCCAGCTGAGTCCGCGCCGTATCGGGCGAGATGAAGAGCTCGCGCCCGATCGACTCGTTCGAGTGGCCGTCGGCGAGGAGGCGGAGCACGTCCCGCTCGCGCGCCGTCAGGCCCAGGTCGCGGGCGGGTGTCGCGCGGACGAGCACGTCGGCGAGCGCGGGATCGATGTACATGCCGCCTCCCGTGACGGTGCCGAGCGCACGCACGAGCGTGTCGAGCGGCGCGTCCTTGAGCACGTAGCCGCGGGCGCCCGCGTCCAGCACCTCGTCGAGCAGGGCCGCGTCGCCGAAGCCCGAGTAGACGACGCACGAGCACTGCGGCGTCGAGCGGGCCACGCGCCGGATCACCGCGGCCCCGGCAAGGCCGGGCATGCGGAGGTCGAGCACCGCGACCGTCGGCCGTTGCGACTCGATGAGCGCCACGGCCTCGTCTCCGGTGGCGGCGCGCCCGACGACCCGGAGCCCCTGGGCGTCCAGGTAGCGGGAAACGCTCGCAAGCACGGGAGGATGGTCGTCGGCGACGACGCACGTGGGCCTGGCCGCAGTGGAGCTCACGTTCCTGTCGTCGGCCGGTGCCGGCGAGAGTTGAGAGGATGCCGCGATGCCGAAGCAGCTGTGGGCGCCCTGGCGGCTCGACTACGTCTCGCAGGCCGACGAGCTCCCGGGCTGTCCTCTCTGCGCCGAGGCGGCCGGGGAGGTCGAGGAGACGCTGGTCGTGCACCGCGGCGAAACGGCCTTCGCGATGCTGAACAAGTTCCCCTACTCGTCGGGGCACCTGATCCTGGCGCCGTACGCGCACGTCGGCGAGCTCGACCAGCTCGGCGACGAGACGGCGCTCGAGATCCACCGCCTCTCGCTGCGGGCCCTGGAGACGCTCCGGTCGCTGTATCGTCCCGCAGGCTTCAACCTGGGCTGGAACATCGGGCGCGCAGCCGGGGCCGGGATACCCGAGCACGCGCACCTGCACGTCGTCCCGCGCTGGGCCGGCGACACGAGCTTCATGCCCGTGCTGGGCGACGTGAAGGTGATTCCGGAGCACCTGCTCGAGAGCCGTGACCGGATCGGCGCCGCCTGGCCGGTTTGACCCTACATTTCGGCGCCTGAACGACCGATCAACCTCCCGTATGCCACGCTTCGACTTCCAGGAGATCGTCGAGCGCCTGCCGCTCGTGGTCTACATCGACAACCTCGACGAGCGCAGCTCGCCCCTGTACGTCAGCCCCGAGATCGAGAGGCTGCTCGGCTACACGCGCGAGGAGTGGCTCGCCGACCCGGATCTCTTCCAGAAGTCGCTCCACCCGGAGGACCGCGACCGCGTCATGGCGGCGATCGACGAACGCAACCGCAGCCTCGCCCCGATCGGCTACGCCGACTACCGACTGATCGCCCGCGACGGGCGGATCGTCTGGGTGCGCGACGACGAGGTGATCGTCGCCGGCGAGAACGGCGCTCCGGCCGTCTCGCAGGGCTACATGCAGGACGTCACGTCGCGGCGGCGCGACAGCATGCGCCTCGAGCTCCTCGTCGGCATCCTCGGGCTCGCGGCCGAGGAGCGGACGCCAGAGGAGATCGTGACCGAGGCGGCGCGGATGCTCGCCGCGGCCCTAGGCGACGTCAACGTCACCTTCGTCGAGATCGATCCGGACACGGTGCTGCGCGCGCGCTACTCGACCGAGAACAACGGCCCGGTCACCGACACGCTCGCCGTCCCCGGATACGTCGACAAGCTCGAGCAAGGCCCGATCGTCGTCAACGACGTCCGCGAGGAGGCGTGGCTGGACGGGGTCCTCGCCGAGCTCGAGCAGCAGCGAATCGGCTCCGCGGTCGACGTCCCGCTCCGGCGCGACGGCTCGCTCGTCGGCGTGCTGTGGTTCAACACGCCGGAGCCGAGGCGCTGGAACGAGCACGAGGTGACGGTGCTGTCGGAGGTCGCCGAGCAGCTCGCCACCGTGCTCGCGAACGCCGAGGCGCGCGAGGAGCGCCGCCGCGCCGAACGCCACCTGCGCAACCGCGACGCGATCCTCGAGGCCGTCAGCCACGGCGCAGAGCGGCTGCTCGCCGAGCGGAGCTGGCAGACGGCGGCGCCGATGCTGCTGGAGGACCTCGGCCGGGCGTCCGGCGCGAGCCGCGCCTACCTGTTCGAGGTCGTGCCCTCGAGCGACGACCGGCTGCGGATGACACAGCGCTGCGAGTGGGTCGCGGACGGGATCGCGCCCGAGATCGTCAACCCGCACCTGCACGACTTCTATCTCGACGAAGCGGGCCTCGAGCGGCAACTCGAGCTGCTGCAGTCGCACGAGATCTTCAGCATCACCGTCGACGAGCTGCCCGACGACGAGCAGGCGTTCTACGCCCAGCAGGGGATCAAGTCGCTCCTGACCGTGCCCATCGTCGTCGCCGACGAGGTCTGGGGCACGATCGGCTTCGACGAGTGCGTGGCGCAGCGGACGTGGAGCGCGGCCGAGAAAGACGCGCTGCGGACGGCCGCCAGCCTGCTCGCGGCCGCGATCGAGCGGGAGCGCTCCGAGGAGATCCTGCGCGAGCACGAGCAGAAGCTGCGCGCGGTCTTCGAGACCGCCCACGACGCGATCTTCATCACCGACGACGACCGTCGATGCGTCGACGCCAATCCCGCCGCCTGCGAGTATCTCGGCGTCGCCAAGCGCGACCTGGTCGGCCGGCGGATCGAAGACTTTCTGCCGCCGCACCGGCGCGCCACGATCGACGCGGACTGGGCGGCGTACATCGCCGGCGGGCCGGTGCTCGAGGAGTGGGAGAACCAGCGGCTCGACGGCACGATTCGCGTCGCCGAGGCGTCGGCTCACCCGAACTTCCTCCCCGGCCTCCACATCGCCTTCCTCCGCGACATCACCGAGCGCAAGGAGCTCGAGGTCGAGCTCGCCAACGCACAGAAGCTCGAGAGCCTCGGCCGGCTCGCCGGCGGCGTCGCGCACGACTTCAACAACCTGCTGACCGGGATCACCGGCTACGCCACGCTGCTGCTCGAGCGCGCGAACGGCGACGGCGAGCTCAAGCGCGACCTCGGCGAGATCGTCCGCGCGGCCGATCGCGCCGCCGACCTGACGAAGCAGCTGCTCGCTTTCGGCCGGCGGCAGGTGCTGAAGCCTCGCCCGCTCGACCTCGCCGCCGTCGTCGTCGAGGTCCGGCCGCTGCTCGAGCGGCTGCTCGGCGAGGACGTGGTGGTCGAGGTGCGGAGCGATCCACGCCTCGGCACCGTCCGCGCCGACCCCGGCCAGCTCGAGCAGGTGATCGTCAACCTCGCGGTCAACGCCCGCGACGCGATGCCGAACGGCGGCAGCTTCGTGATCGAAACCCGCAACCGCGGCGACGACCTCGTCGAGCTCGTCTGCAGCGACACGGGCTCCGGGATGGACGAGGGCACGCTCGCGCAAATCTTCGAGCCGTTCTTCACCACCCGGGAGCAGGGCGTCGGCCTCGGCCTCGCCTCGGTCTACGGGATCGTGCACCAGAGCAGCGGCGAGGTCTCGGTCGAGAGCACGCCCGGCGTCGGCTCCGTCTTCACGGTCACGCTCCCGCGCGTGCCCGAGCGGCCGGGCATCGCGGCTCCGGCCGACGAGCCGGACGGCCGTCCCGGCTCGGAGACGATCCTGCTCGTCGAGGACGAGGACGTCGTCCGAGACCTCACGCGCCGCGTGCTCGAGCGTCAGGGCTACACCGTGCTCGCCTGCGCCGACGGCCCGGCCGCCATCGCGGTCGCCGAGGCCGAGGAGCGGCGGATCGACCTGCTGCTCACCGACGTCGTCATGCCCGGGATGCGCGGCTACGAGGTCGCGCGGCTCGTCTCCGCGTCCCGACCCGAGATCCGGGTGCTCTTCATGTCCGGCTACGCCGAGGAGGCGCTCGTCGGCCGCGCCACGCTCGCCGACCACCCGCTGATCGAGAAGCCCTTCGCGGTCGAGGCGCTCACGCGCCGCGTCCGCGAGACGCTCGAGGCCTAGACCGCCGCTAGACTTGCCCCACCACGCGGGCGTAGCTCAGTTGGTAGAGCATCAGCTTCCCAAGCTGAGGGTCGTGGGTTCGAGCCCCATCGCCCGCTTCTTCTCCGGAAGCAACCCAAAGGGGTGGTGAGACCACCCGCCCGCAGGGGGCGCCGGTGCCCTGCGAGCACCAGAGTGCAACGGGGGAGCAGGAGCGCCGCCGGAGTTCGGCGGCAACTCGCGGCGCCCGCTCCCTCAACTTCCGCCGGCTCACCCATCGGGTTGGTCACCCCGCCCGTTCGGGTGTGGGATCGGCTGCGGGCGCGGGCGCATGATCCAGCCGTGGCCAACGAACACCGCAACGCGAGCGACGACGTGCACGTGCTGGCGTGCGCGGCGTGCCCGCGGGTGAGCAGCATCGAAGCGCGCGGGTGGAAGGCGTACCGGGTCGACGATCCCTGCGAGGATCTCGTGCCCGTGCTCGCGTTCTACTGCCCCGACTGCACGCCCGACGACTAGGCCGCCGCTCGCCTACGATGCGCCGGTGGCAGGCGACGAGACGTTCGCAGACGTGCTCGCCGCGAACGAGGCGTACGCACACGACTTCCGGCTCGCCGGGCTCGAGGCGAGTGCGGCGAGAGGGCTCGCCGTCCTCACCTGCATGGACTCACGGATCGAGCCGCTCGAGATGCTCGGGCTCCGGCCCGGCGACGCGAAGATCCTTCGCAACGCCGGCGCCCGCGTCACCGACGACGTCCTCCGCACGCTCGTGCTGGCCTCGTTCCTCCTGGGCGTCGAGCGCGCGATGATCGTCGCCCACACGAAGTGCCGCATGGCGGCGGGCGACGAGGACGACGTCCACTCCGCCGTGTCCGAGGCGGGCGGGCCCGACACGCGCAGCCTCGCCTTCCTCGTCTCGAGCGACCAGGAGGAGACCCTGCGCGAGGACGTCCAGAGGGTGCGGTCGTGGCCGTACCTGACGCACCTGCGCGTCGGCGGCTTCATCTACGACGTCGACACCGGGCGCCTGACGCAGCTCTGCTGACCGCTTCGACGGCATAGGATTGGTGGCGTGACCGTGACCCCCGACTCGGCCCGCTGGGAGGCGCTCGCCGCGGTCCGCACGCGCGGCGACGTGGGCGACGGGATCGCGTCGGTGCTGGCGCTCCTCGGGCGACCGGACGTGATCTCCTTCGCCGGCGGCTTCCCCGACCCGGAGACGTTCCCGCGCGAGCGGATAGCCGCGTTGCTGCAGGAGTTCGTCGCGTCCGGCGAGCAGAGCGCGTTCCAGTACGCCCCCACCCGCGGGCTCGCAGGCCCGCTGGACGCCTTCGCCCAGCGCCTCGAGGCCCTGCAGGGGCGGCGACCGGGCGAGGACGAGCTGATGATCACGAGCGGTGCGATCGAGGCGCTGGAGCTGATCGGGAAGTCGTTCCTCGACCCGGGCGACCTCGTCGTCGTCGAGGGACCGACGTATCTGGGTGCGATCCAGGCCTTCCGCAGCTTCGAGGCGAACCTCGTCGCCGTGCCGCTGGACGAGCACGGGCTCGACGTCGAGGAGCTGGAGCGGCAGCTCGCTGCCGGGCTGCGACCGAAGCTGCTCTACACGATCCCGGACCACCAGAACCCCGCCGGCGTCAGCCTCGCCGAGGAGCGGCGCGCGCCCCTCGTCGAGCTCGCTCGCCACTACGGCTTCCTGATCGTCGAGGACGTGGCCTACCGCGAGCTGGGCTTCACGGACGACGCGCTGGCGAGCCTCTGGAGCCTCGGGCCGGACGCCGTCGTGCAGACGGGCACGACGTCGAAGACGTTCTGCCCGGGCGTGCGCCTCGGCTGGGCCGTCGGCCCGGCCGAGATCACGGCGAAGCTCGTCGACGCGAAGCAGCTGACCGACCAGTGCGCGGGCGCCCTCGGCCAGCGGCTGTTCGAGGAATCCGCCCGGCGCGGCTGGATCGACGAGCAGCTGACGCGCTCCCGTGCGCTCTACCGCCGCAAGGGCGAGCGGATGCTCGCCGCCCTCCAGCGCTCGCTGCCGGAGGCCGCGCGTTGGACGACGCCGCAGGGCGGCTTCTTCTCGTGGCTGACGCTGCCGGACGTCGACGCGGCCGACCTGGCGCGTCGCGCCGTCGAGCAGGGCGTCGCGGTCATCCCGGGCACGCTCTTCTTCCCGGACGGGCGGGGCTCCGACACGATGCGGCTCTCGTTCAGCCTCGTCGACGAGGAGAAGATCGACGACGGGATCGCCCGCCTGGGATCGCTGCTGTGAGCGAGCCCAAGGCAACACGGACGCGCTGGGAAGACCTGCCGAGGGAGCCGCTGAAGGAGGACCTGTCCCGGCGGCTGATCGCGACCGAGCGGATGATGCTGGCCCAGGTCTTCCTCGACAAGGGCTGCATCGTCCCGCAGCACTCGCACGAGAACGAGCAGCTGACGTACATCCTCGAGGGCAAGCTCCGCTTCTGGCTCGGCGAGGACGAGTCCGAGGTCGTCGACGTCGCCGCCGGGGAGGTGCTCCACCTCCCTTCCTGGCTGCCGCACAAAGCCGAGGCGCTCGAGGACACGCTGGACGTCGACATCTTCTGCCCGCCGCGGCAGGACTGGCTCGACGGCTCGGACGCCTACCTGCGCACGAAGTGAAGCTCGGCCTCGACGGTCGCCGCGGGCTCGTCACCGGCGGCTCGAAGGGCCTCGGCGAGGCGATCGCGCGGGAGCTCGTCACGGAAGGCGCCCGCGTCGCGATCTGCTCCCGCAACGAGGAGGAGGTGCGGGCCACGGCGGCGGAGATCGGCGCCGAGCACGCTCAGGCGGCCGACGTCACCGATCCGGGGCAGGTGCAGGACTTCGTCGCCCGCTCGGCCGAGGCGCTCGGCGGGATCGACTTCCTGGTCAACAACGCGGGCGGCGCTCGTCCCGGCACGTTCGCGACGCTGAGCGACGAGAACTGGGTCGCCGACCTGGACGTCAAGCTCTTCTCGCTGATCCGCTGCTCACGCGAGGTGCTCCCGTACATGCGCGCGGCCGGCGGCGGACGGATCGTCAACATCGGCGCCGTCTACTCGCGCTATCCAGACCCGACCTTCTTCGCGACCTCGGTCAACCGCGCGGCCGGAAACTCGTTCACGAAGACGCTTGCGCTCGAGGTGGCGAAGGACAACATCCTCGTCAACGGGGTCAACATCGGCTTCGTCGTGACGCCGCAGTGGGAGAACATCCACCGGCGCCGGGCGCCGGAGCTGCCGCGCGACGAGTTCTTCGACCGCTTCGCCAGGCAGGAGGTCCCGCTCGGGCGCTTCGGGACGCCGGAGGAGGTCTCCGGCCTC
Organism: uncultured Gaiellaceae bacterium; assembly: GCA_963827015.1. Lineage (GTDB taxonomy): Bacteria > Actinomycetota > Thermoleophilia > Gaiellales > Gaiellaceae > Gaiellasilicea. The sequence continues at coordinate 813,325 of CAWGZI010000010.1, forward strand.
GTCGCTTTCCTGCTCGGGGAGCGCGCCAGCTACATCACCGGCGCCTCGATCGACGTTGCGGGCGGCATGGGCAAGTACGTCTAGGAGTGCGGCAAGCCGCACCGCAGGACGCATGCAGGCCGGGCTGTCGCGACGCAGCTCCTCTGCCAGCCTCGGTGCATGACCTCCACGGCCCGTCCCCCTCGCCCCCGCCCGCCGCTCCGTGATCGCGCGCCTCGCCCGCTTCGCGCGCACCGAGCGCGGTCTCGTCACGCTCGCGCTCGGCGCCGTCGCGCTGCACGTCGCGGACGACAACTACCTGCAGCCCGAGCCCGGCACCTCCCCCCTCGACCACCTCGCGAGTGGGCTGATCCCGATCGGCATCTTCGCGGCCGCCGCCGTCGCCTATCCGCGCGCCCGCGCCGGCGTCCGCGCCACCCTCGCGCTCACCTTCGGCGCCCTCGGGGTCGTGTTCGGCGTGCCCAGCGCCTACTGGCTGCTTCAGGGCGACGCGTCGGGCGACCACTACACGACCGGCCCGCTCGCGATCGCCGCAGGGGTCGCGCTGCTGCTCACCGGCATCGCCGTGCTCTGGCGGTCGAGACGCTCCTACGGGTCCCGAACGCGTACCTACGCCCGCCGGGCGCTGACGCTCGCCGTCTCGGCGGCGCTCGCATTCGCCATTTTCTGGCTGGTCGTCTTCCCGGTCGGCTTCGCCTACGTCTACACCCATACGGGTCGCGGGGTCGTCGAGCCCGATCTCCGCGTTCCGTACGAGCAGGTGACGGTGACGACGAGCGACTCGCTCGAGCTGACCGGCTCGTACGTCCCCTCCAAGAACCGCGCCGCGGTGATCCTCTTCCCCGGCGCGACTCGATCGGCCGAGGCCCGGATGCTGATCCGGCACGGCTACGGCGTCCTCCTGCTCAACCCGCGCGGCCAGGGCACGAGCGAGGGCGATACGGTCCGCTGGGCCGGCGACCGCGACCTGCTCGCAGGCGCCGAGTACCTGAAGACCCGCGCCGACGTCGACGACGGCCGCATCGGCGGCTTCGGCTTCTCCGTCGGCGGCGAGATCCTGATCGAGGCCGCGGCCCAGTCGAAGGACTTCGCCGCCATCGTCTCCGAGGGGGCCGGCTACCCCGCCGGCGAGGCCGATCTCACCGGCGTCGGCCGGCTCCTGCGGCCGTCGCTCTCGATGATGGGCCAGGCGGTCGCCGTCTTCTCGAACCAGGGCCCGCCGCCGAGGATCGCCGACCGGATCGGCGAGATCGCGCCGCGCCCGGTCTTCCTCGTCTACTCCAAGCCCGGCATGGGCGGCGAGGTGGAGCGTCAGCCCACGTACTACGCCGCAGCGGGCGCACCGAAGGAGATGTGGCTCGTGCCCGGCGCCGACCACACCGGCGGCGCGAAGGCGCGGCCGGCCGAGTACGAGCGCCGCGTCGTCGACTTCTTCGACCGCGCCCTGCTCGACGACTGAAAGACGTGCCGGACACGCGCGACGCAGCTCGCGCGTGTCCGGCACGAAACGCTCAGCTCGAGCGGGCGAGCTCCTCCATGTCGGCCGAGTAGCGGCCGGAGACCGCGGCGCTGTTGTTCCGGGCCCGCAGGGCGAGGAACGACTGGCCGGCGTCGACGTTGTCCGCGGAGCCGCCCCATGCCTTCAGAGCAGGCGCCTGCAGCGCCCGACCGTACGAGAAGGAGAGCGTCCACGGCTGCCCGCCGAGTGAGTTGATCGCGTTCAGGTTCTCGCTCGCCTGCTCGTCGGACTGGCCGCCGGAGAGGAAGACGATCCCCGGCACCGCCGCAGGGACGGTCTCGCGGAAGCAGCGGATCGTCCACTCGGCGACCTCCTCCGCGCTCGCCTGGGTCGGGCAGCCCTTGCCGGAGATGACCATGTTCGGCTTCAGCAGGATCCCGGGCAGGTCGACGCGCTGGTGGTAGAGCTCGTCGAAGGTCTTGTGCAACGTCCGCTTCGTCGCCCGGTAGCAGGTCTCGATGTCGTTGTCGGCGTCCATCAGGACCTCAGGCTCGACGATCGGGACGATGCCCTGCTCCTGGCAGAGCGCCGCGTAGCGCGCGAGCGCGTGCGCGTTGGCCTCGATGCAGTACGCCGTCGGGATCCCTTCGCCGATCGTGATCACGGCGCGCCACTTCGCGAAGCGGGCGCCGAGCTGCTTGTACTCCTGCAGCCGCTCGCGCAGGCCGTCGAGGCCCTCCGTCACCTTCTCGCCGGGGGCTCCGGCCAGGTCCTTGGCGCCGGTGTCGACCTTGATCCCGGGGATGATCCCCTTGTCGGCGAGCAGCTTCGCGAACGGCGTCCCGTCGGATGCGCTCTGCCGGATCGTCTCGTCGTAGAGGATGACGCCGCTGACCCAGTCCTCCAGGTCCGGGGTCGTGAAGAGCATGTCGCGGTAGGCCCGCCGGTTCTCCTCGGTCGACTCGAGCCCGATCGAGTCGAAGCGCTTCTCGATCGTGCCGGAGCTCTCGTCGGCGGCGAGGATCCCCTTGTTGTCGGCCACCAGGGCCTTCGCGGTCTCGTGCAGCTCACGTGCGCCCATCGCGCTCTCCTTTCATCAAGCGTCTGACCTTCTCGGAAGGATGGTAAGCCGCGATCCGCCGCACCGTCCCGGAGCGCGAGCGCATCACGATCGACTCGGTCTCGACCCCGGTCCCGCTGACGCGGACGCCGCGCAGGAAGACGCCGCTCGTGACGCCGGTCGCGGCGACGAAGACGTCGTCGCCGGAGACGAGGTCGTCGGTCGTCAGCACGCGGTCGACGTCGACGCCGGCGTCGATCAGGGACTGCCGCTCCTCGTCGTTGCGCGGCCAGAGCTTGCCCTGGATCGCGCCGCGGAGGCACTTGATCGCTGCCGCGGAGATGACGCCCTCGGGCGTGCCGCCGATGCCCATCAGCATGTCGACCCCGGCGAAGGCCTGTGCCGCCGCGATCGACGGCGCGACGTCGCCGTCGCGGATCAGGTTCACGCGAGCGCCGGTCTCTCGCAGCTCGCGGATCAGATCCTCGTGCCGGTCGCGCTCGAGCACCACGACCGTGACCTCGCTCACGTCCAGGCCCTTGGCCTTCGCGACGGCGCGAACGTTCTCGCTGGGCGACGCGTCGATGTCGATCGCGTCCGCTGCCTCCGGGCCGACGGCGATCTTGTCCATGTAGAACGCGCCGCCAGGGTCGAACATCGTTCCCCGCTCGGCCACCGCGATCACTGCGATCGCGTTCGGCTGGCCGAGCGCGGTCAGCCGCGTTCCCTCGAGGGGATCGACGGCGACGTCGACCTCGGGGCCGCTGCCGTCACCGACCTCCTCGCCGTTGTAGAGCATCGGCGCCTCGTCCTTCTCCCCCTCGCCGATGACGACGGTGCCGTTCATCCGCACGGTGTCGAGGACGAGCCGCATCGCGTCGACGGCGGCGCCGTCGGCCTTTTCCTTCTCGCCGCGGCCGACCCAGCCGGACGCCGCGAGCGCTGCGGCCTCGGTCACGCGGACGAGCTCGAGCGCGAGGTTACGGTCTGGAGCAGCGGCGCTCATCCGTCGCGCATCCTATGCCAGGAGGCCGGAATGGACTTCAAGCTCGAGCTGGTGCTGATCCCCGTCACCGACGTCGACCGGGCGAAGCAGTTCTACGTCGACACGTGCGGCTTCGCGCTCGACGTCGACCACCAGCCGAACGAGGCGTTCCGGGTCGTCCAGGTGACGCCGCCCGGGTCGGCGTGCTCGTTCACGTTCGGGATCGGGATCACCGAGGCCGAGCCGGGCAGCTACCGCGGAACGCACCTGGTCGTCACAGACATCGAGGCGGCACGGGCCGAGCTGGTGGGACGCGGCGTCGACGTCGGCGAGATCCGCCACATGGGCCCCGACGGCTGGCAGCCGGGTGTCGACCCCGAGCACCGGGACTACTGGTCGTACGCGGACTTCAGCGATCCCGACGGGAACACCTGGGTGCTGCAGGAGTCGAACCGGTCCGCCGGCTGAGGCGTCCTACATCCGCTCGGGCGCCTCGACCCCGACCAGGTCGAGCGAGCGGGCGATCACGTTCTTCGTCGCGGTGATCAGGCCGAGCCGGAACGCCTGCTCGTCCTGGCCGAGCACCTTGTGCCGCGTGTAGAAACGGTGGAAGTCGTCGGCGACGCGGATCGCGTAGTACGGGATCGCGTGCGGGCCGCGCCGCTCCGTCGCTTCGGCGACCACGGCCGGGAACTCGGCCAGCCGCTTGATCAGGTCGCGCTCCTCGTCGGCCAGCCCCGCCGGGGGCTCCGCCGACGCCTCGGCGCCCTCGGCGTTGCGGAGGATCCCGGCGATCCGGGCGTGGGCGTACTGGACGTAGTGGACGGGGTTCTTCGGAGTCGCGTCGGCGGCGAGGTCGACGTCGATCTCGATCGCCTGGTCCGGCCCGCGCGAGACGAGGTACCAGCGCGCCGCGTCGACGCCGACCTCGTCGAGCAGCTCGTCGAGGAAGACGACGTCGCCCCGCCGCTTCGACATCTTGGCCGCCGCGCCGCCGCGGGTGAGGTGCACGAGCTGGTAGAGCAGCACCTCGATGCGCTCCGGGTCGTAGCCGAGCATGCGGGCAACGGCCGCGTACCAGTTGCGCGTGCCGTGATGGTCGGCGCCGAGGACGTAGATCGCCCGGTCGAGGCCGCGGTCGAGCTTGTCGGCGAGGTAGACGACGTCCGCGGCTCGATAGGTCGGCGTTCCCGTCTCCGAGCGGATCAGGACGCGGTCGTCGTCGTCGCCGTAGGCGGACGACCGTGCCCAGGTGGCGCCGTCGCGCTCGAACGTGTCCAGGCGCGGCAGGAACTCGGGCAGCCGCTGCTCGAGCTCGCTCTGCTTCGCCCACGAGTCGAAGTGGATCCGGAAGCGCTCCATCGTCGCCTCGATGCGCCGCAGCATCGCGGGCACCGGATCGCCCTCGATCGCCGCCAGCTCGGCGACGTAGGCGCCGTGGTAGCCGTCCTCGGGAGGCTCCTCGCCGCGCCGCCGCGCGTCGACGGAGAGGCGGAAGCGCTCCATCTGCGCGCCGGCGTCGTTGTAGTAGTACTCCCGCTCGACCTCGTGGCCGGCGAACGCGAGCAGGCGCGCGACCGAGTCGCCGTAGGCGCCGTTGCGTGCGGAGGCGACCGTGATCGGGCCGGTCGGGTTCGCCGACACCATCTCGACCTGCACGCGCTCCTTCGTCGCTGCCGAGCCGCCGCCGTACGCGTCGCCCGCCTCGAGCAGCTCGGCGAGCGCGTCGCCGTACCAGTCGCGCGAAAGCCAGAGATTGACGAAGCCGGGCCCCGCGATCTCGGCGCGCTCGACCTGTGGGAGCGCGGCCGCCTGCTCGACCAGCTCCTCCGCGATCGTGCGCGGCGCCTGCCGGCGGGCGCCCGCGAGCCGCATCGCCACGTTGGTGGCGTAGTCGCCGTGGGCGGCGTCGCTCGGCCGCTCGAGCGCGACATTCGTCCCGGCGGCGTCGCCGAGCGCGGCCTCGAGTGTCTCGAGAACGGTCACGCCGTTACTGTACGGGCGTGGAAGAGGACGATCCCGGCCAGGAGCGGCAGCTCAACATCCAGATCGACGAGAAGCACCTCGCCGGCACCTACGCGAACTTCGCCAACATCTCCTTCTCCGAGTACGAGTTCACGGTCACGTTCGCGCGGATCGACCACGAGGTCTCGGAGGGCGACGTTCCCGGCATCGTCGTCTCGCGTGTGAACATGTCGACGAAGTTCGCCAAGGAGCTGCTCGACGCGCTCCAGGACTCCTGGTCGAAGTACGCAACCGTGCGTGGGATCCAGGACCTGCCCGAAGCGCCGCCCCGCAACTCGTAGCTCCCATGCGAATCGCCGTTCTGTCGGACGTGCACGCGAACCTGCACGCGCTCGAGGCGGTCCTGCTCGAGGTCGACGCCGGCGCCTTCGACGCAATCTGGTTCCTCGGCGACCTCGTCGGCTACGGCCCGCACCCGAACGAGTGCACGGCGCTGCTGCAGGAGCGCGCCGCGATCTGCCTCGCCGGCAACCACGACCTCGTCGTCCTCGGCAAGATCCCGATCGACGCGTTCGCCGGCGAGGCGGCGGCCGCAGCTCGCTGGACGCAGACCGTTCTCGACGACGACGCGCGCGCATTTCTCGGGACGCTGCAGCCTCGGGTCACGACACCGGGGGCGGAGCTCTTCCACGGCAGCCCGCGCGACCCGGTCTGGGAGTACGTGCTCGGCGACGCGGCCGCCGAGGCGGCGTTCGCGCTCACGCAGGCGCCGCTCGTGCTCGTCGGCCACAGCCACGTCGCGCTCGAGATCTCGAACGGCGACGACCTGCGCGGTGACCCGGCCGCCGCGGGCACGCAGCTCGAACTCGGTCGCCTGCGACGGCTGCTCAACCCCGGCTCGGTCGGCCAGCCGCGCGACGGCGACCCTCGTGCCGCCTGGCTCGAGATTGACAATGCCGCAGCACGGGCAACCTTTCGGCGTACGGTTTATCCGGTCGAGCAGACGCAGGCCGAGATGCGTGCACGGGGTCTTCCCGAAGCCCTCGCGGCGCGACTCGCCTACGGCATCTAGCTCGACCCCGACGAAACGGAGCACCATGGCGGAACTGACGAACCTGGAGACGAAGCTCGGCGAGGTCATCGGCCTCGCGATGGCCGCGCAGGCGGCGACCGAGCGCGTCGAGAAGCTGACGACGGACGCGAAGCTGCGCAAGCAGCTGAAGACGATGCGCCAGGAGGCCGCGAAGGCCGAGAAGGACGGCACCGCCGTCGCGGGGAGCATGAACGGGAAGAAGAGCAAGATCCTCTCCGAAGCGCGCTCGGTGAAGACCAAGGGCGCGACGATGATGAAGACGTATCTCGAGCGCGGGTCCGACGACCTCGACGGCTTCGAGTTCCTGACGATGGCCGAGGCGGGCGAGGTCGGACACTGGAGCGTGCTGCAGGAGCTGAACAAGCAGGCGAAGCACCCGGGCGTGCGCGACCTGATCAAGGTGCAGCTGCCGATCCAGCGGCGGCACCTCAAGGACGTGATGGCGGCCAGCCTGCAGCTGGCGGCCAAGGAAGACGCGAACGCACCCGCGTAGCGCGATCCGAGCCGTAGTCGGTCGAGCCGCGCCTAGACGAGCGCCGGCTCGGCCGGCTGCTCGCCGGTCGTGCCGAAGGTGATGCCCTCGCGGGCGAGCGCGAGCTGGACTTCCTCGCGCGCCTTGTAGATCCGCCACTTGACCGTGGCGAGCGTCACCTCGAGCGAGTCGGCGATCTCGGTGTAGGAAAGCCCGACCACGTCGCGGAGCAGCAGCGCCATCTTCAGGTCGACGCTGAGGTTCTCGACCGAGCGCCAGACGGCGTCGATCGCCTCGACGCGCTCGAACGGCGCGTCGACGACCTCGAGCGGCGGGATGTCCTCGAGGTTGACGACGGCCCGCGGCCGGCGCTCGAGCGCCCGCAGCTCGTCGAGGACGCGGTTCTTCGTCACCTGGAAGAGCCAGGTCGTGAAACGGCAGCGGAGCGAGAAGTTCGGCAGCCCCTGGTAGACGCGGATGAAGACCTCCTGCGTCAGATCTTCGGCCAGCGAGCGGTCGCCGACGAGCCGCAGCACGTAGTTGAACACGGGAAGCTCATACGCACGGACGATGAGCGAGAATGCTCGCTCATCTCCTCGCTGGGCCTTCCGCAGGACGCCGAGATCAGGCTGGGGCAGCGACAAGTGGGCGGGAGTATAGCGCCGGAATCGGAAAATGGAAGGTCGCGCTTACGCCGAATCGCACAAACTACCTCCCGTCATCTCGGACGGTATGTCCATGCCCAGAAGCCGCAGGGCTGTAGGGGCTAGATCGGACAGCCCGCCCCCTTCCTTTAGCCCCGCTTCACTCAAGGTGAGGATGAGTGGTACCGGGTTTGTCGTGTGGGCCGTGTGCGGGCTGACGCCGTCGCGCTCCAGCATCTGCTCGGCGTTGCCGTGGTCGGCGGTGACGAGGCAGACGCCGCCCGCCGCGTGGGTCGCGTCGACCACGAGCCCCAGGCACTCGTCGGCGACCTCGACCGCCGTCGTCACCGCCGGGATCGAGCCGGTGTGGCCGACCATGTCCGGATTCGCGAAGTTGATCACGGCGAAGCGGTGGCCGTTCCCGATCTCGGCCGCGAAGCGCGCCGCCACCTCCCGCGCCGACATCTCCGGCTTGTGGTCGTAGCTCGGCACGTCGCGCGGGCTCGGCACGAGCACCCGCTCCTCCCCGGGCCAGGCCTCCTCGACGCCGCCGTTGAAGAAGTACGTGACGTGTGCGTACTTCTCGGTCTCGGCCGTGTGCAGCTGGCGCGCGCCGGCCCGCGCGAGCACCTCCGCGAGCGTGTTCTCGACGACCTGCTCCCCGAACGCGAGCGGAAGGTCGAGCTCCTCCGAGTAGCGCGTCATCGTCGTCAGGTCGACGCCGGCCTCGACGAGCTTCTGCGTCAGCTGGCGGCCGCGGTCCGGCCGGAAGTTGAAGAAGATCGCGGCGTCGCCCGGGCGGAGCCGCCTCGAGCCCTCGACGACGATCGGCTCGAGGAACTCGTCCGTGACGCCCGCGTCGTAGCTTCGTTGCACATCTTCCAGCAAGCTATGAGACGACGCGCCGGTGCCGAGCACGATCGCGTCGAGTGCCCTCTGCGTCCGCTCCCAGCGCTTGTCGCGATCCATCGCGTAGTAGCGGCCGACGACGGTCGCGAGCCGGTCGGCCGGCAGCTCGGCGAGGTCGGAGACGGCGGCGGTCGGCGAGACGTCGCGGCCGTCGGTGAAGGCGTGGATCCACGTGCGCTCCGTCATCCCCAGCCGTCGCGCGAGCTCGAGCAGCGCCTGCAGGTGCGCGAGGTGGGAGTGGACGCCGCCCTTCGAGACGAGCCCGAGCAGGTGGACGTCGCCGCCGCGCTCCCGCGCACGCTCGAAGGCGGCCACGAGCGCCGGGTTCTCGAGGAAGGAGCCGTCCGCAACCGCGGCATTCACCCGCTGCAGGTCCTGGAAGAGGATCCGGCCCGACCCGATCGTCAGGTGACCGACCTCCGAGTTGCCCATTTGCCCCGGCGGCAGCCCCACCGCCTCGCCGGAGGCAGCGAGCGTGGTGTGCGGGTACTCGCGCCAGAGCCGGTCGAACACGGGCGTGCGGGCGAGCACGACCGCGTTGCCCGGCCCCGGCGGCGCGCAGCCCCACCCGTCCAGGACGACGAGCGTTACGAGATCGATGCTGCTCGGCAAATCGCTGCGAAGGAGTCGGGCTCGAGCGAGGCGCCGCCGACGAGGGCACCGTCGATCGACGGCTGCGAGAGAAGCTCCGACGCGTTCTCCGGCTTGACCGAGCCGCCGTACAGGACCGGGCGGTCGAGGACGCCCTTGATGAAGCGGTGCGCCTCTTCCGCCTGCTCGGGCGTGGCCGTCTTGCCGGTCCCGATCGCCCAGACCGGCTCGTAGGCGATCACGAGGCCGTCACGCTCGCCCGCTGCGAACGCGATCGCCTCGACCTGGATCTTCAGCACCAGCTCGGTGTCGCCCGACTCCCGCTGCTCGAGCGTCTCGCCGACACATGCGATCACGCCGAGGCCCGCGTCGAGCGCCGCTCGGGCACGGCGGGCGACCATCTCGTCCGTCTCGCCGAAGAGCTGCCGCCGCTCGGAGTGGCCGACGAGCGCGCCGGCGGCGCCCAGCTCGACGAGCATCTGCGGCGAGACCTCGCCCGTGTACGGCCCCTGCGGCTCCCAGTGCACGTTCTGGGCGTACACGGTGCGGCCGGTCTCGATCGCGGCGCCGAGCGAGAGGTAGGGCGGGCAGAAGACGACGTCGACGCCGGCGGGCGCCTCGAAGCTGTCGAGGAAGGCACGCGCCTCGGCCGGGCCCTTGAACATCTTCCAGTTGCCTGCGATCAGCATCAGTCCGGATTCTCCGGGATCACCGCGACGCCCGGAAGCTCCTTGCCCTCGAGCAGCTCGAGCGAGGCGCCGCCCCCGGTCGAGACCCAGGAGACGCGGTCCGCGAGCCCGAGCTCGTTGACGGCGCGGACGGAGTCGCCGCCGCCGACGACCGTGTAGCCGTCGACGTCGGCCACCGACTCCGCGACCGCCTTCGTGCCGGCGGCGAACGGCTCCCACTCGAAGACGCCCATCGGCCCGTTCCAGAAGACCGTTTTCGCCGCAAGGAGCCGGCGGCCGAAGTCCTCGCGCGAGTCCGGCCCGACGTCGAGCCCGAGCCACCCGTCCGGCAGCGCGTCGAACGGCGCCACCTTCGTCTCCGCGTCCTCGGCGAACTCACTCGCGGCGACCACGTCGGTGGGCAGAACGACGGGGAACGGAAGCGGGTTGTGCTCGCGCAGCTCCTCGGCCATCTTCCCGCCGACCAGCACCTCGTCGGCGCGACCGCCCAGGTTCTTCAGCACGCCGAGCTTGTCCTCGACCTTGGCGCCGCCCGTGACCAGCACGAAGGGGCGCTCCACGTCGCCGAGCAGCCGACCGAGGTGCTCCAGCTCGTCGCGCAGAAGCAGGCCCGCGTAGGCCGGCAGGATCTGCGCGACGCCGACGGTGGAGGCGTGGGCGCGGTGCGCGGAGCCGAACGCGTCGTTGACGAAGAGGTCGGAGCCGTCGGCCAGCGCTCGCGCGAACTCGGGGTCGTTCGCGGTCTCGCCCGGGTGGAAGCGCGTGTTCTCGAGCACCTCGATCCGCTCGTCGGGCAGCAGCGACCGCAGCAGCCGGCGCACGGGCTCGATCCGGAACGCGGGGTCCTCGCCCTTCGGGCGGCCGAGATGCGAGCAGACCCGGATGCGGGCCGCGTCGCGGTCGAGCAGCAGCTGCAGCGTCGGCAGCGCCGCCCGGATGCGCGTGTCGTCCGCGACCTCGCCGTCTTCCAGCGGGACGTTCAGGTCGGCGCGAACGAGCACCGACGCGCCGTCGACCTCGGCCTCGCTGACGGAGCGCGGCAACTGCACGGGCTAGAGCAGCTTGCCCATCAGGTCGACGAGCCGACACGAGTAGCCCCACTCGTTGTCGTACCAGCCGAAGACCTTCACCATCGTCCCGTTCACCATCGTCAGCTTGCTGTCGAAGATGCACGAGTAGGGCGAGCGCTGGATGTCCGTCGAGACGATCGGGTCCTCGGTGTACTGGAGGTAGCCCTCGAGCGTGCCACCGGACGCCGCCGCCCGAAAGGCCTCGTTCACCTCTTCCGTGGTGGTCTCGCGGCCGACGCGGACGACGAGGTCGGTGACCGAGCCGGTCGGCACCGGCGCCCGCATCGACATCCCGTCGATCTTGCCCTGCAGGTCGGGCAGGACGAGCCCGATCGCGCGGGCGGCGCCGGTTGACGTCGGGATCAGGTTGATCGCGGCCGCCCGGGCCCGGCGGATGTCCTCGTGCGGGAGGTCGAGCACGCGCTGGTCGTTCGTGTACGCGTGGATGGTCGTCATGAAGCCCTGCTCGACCGTGAACGCGTCGTGGAGCACCTTCGCCATCGGCGCGACGCAGTTCGTCGTGCAGGAGGCGTTGCTGACGATGTCGTGCGAGTCCTTGTCGTAGTCGCCGTCGTTGACGCCGAGCACGAGCGTGATGTCCGGCTCGCTGGCGGGCGCCGAGATCACGACCTTCTTCGCACCGGCGTCGAGATGCTTCTGCGCGCCGTCGCGCTTGGTGAAGAACCCGGTCGACTCGAGCACGACGTCGACGCCGACGTCGCCCCACGGGATCGCGCCCGGATCGCGCTCGGAGAAGAGCTTGACCTCCTCGCCACCCGCGCGGATGACACCGTCGCCGAGCTCGACGTCGCCCGGGAACGGGCCGAGGTTCGAGTCGTACTTGAGCAGGTGCGCCATCGTCGCCTGGTCGCCGAGGTCGTTCGCGGCGACGATCTGGAGGTCGCCGCCCCGTTCGAGCTGGGCGCGGAAGAAGTTCCGTCCGATCCTGCCGAAGCCGTTGATGCCTACGCGAGTCGCCATCCCGTTGTCTCTCCCGTGTCGTGTGCCGGGGCGGAGTCTAAGAGGCGAGCGGATACTTGCCGCGCAGGTAGCGCAGGTACGGCTCCGGGTCGAGGCCCCCGCCCGTGATCCGTTCGATCAACTCCCGCGGCGTGAACTTGCGCCCGTGCTGCCAGAGGTGCTCCTGGAGCCAGCCGGCGAGCGCGCCGAACTCGCCCTGCTCGAACTGGTCGTGCAGATCGGGGATGTCCGCGGTGACCTTGTCCCAGAGCTGGCCGGAGATGACGTTGCCGAGGGCGTACGTGGAGAAGTACCCGATCGCCCCGACGGCCCAGTGCATGTCCTGGAGGACGCCGAGCGCGTCGTTCGGCGGCTCGACCCCGAGGTAGTCGTGCATGCGCTGGTTCCAGATCTCCGGCAGCTGCTCGAGGTCGATCGAGCCCGCCAGCAGCTCCTGCTCCAGCTCGAAGCGGAGGATGATGTGCAGGTTGTAGGTCGCCTCGTCCGCCTCGACGCGGATCAACGAGGGCGCGACCCAGTTGACGGAGCGGTACCAGTCCTCGAGCGACGCGTCCGCCAGCGCCTCCGGGAAGGTCGCCTGCAGCTGCGGGAAGAAGTGGCGCCAGAACGGGAGGCTGCGGCCGACCATGTTCTCCCACATTCGGCTCTGCGACTCGTGGAACCCGAGCGACGCTCCGTGTGCGAGCGGGGTGCGCTCGAGCTCGCGGGAGACGCCGTGCTCGTAGAGCCCGTGACCGGTCTCGTGCATCGTCCCGAAGAGCCCGTCGAGGTTGTCCTCGAAGTAGCGCGTCGTGATCCGGATGTCGGTGGTCGCGATCGACGCTGCGAACGGATGGACGGCCGTGTCGAGCCGCCACTCCTTCGGGTCGTAGCCGAATCGCTCGACGACCTTCAGCTCGAACTCCTGCTGCCGCTCGATCGGGAAGGTGGCGCCGCGCACGGGCCGCTGCCCCTCTTGCCGCGCCGCCGCGACGAGCGGCACCTGCTCCTCCTTGAGCCGATCGAACACGGCGCGGACCTCGGCGGTCTTCATGCCCGGCTCGAAGTCGTCCAACAGGACGTCGTAGGGCTCGTCGTAGTCGTCGAAGCACTCGACGTAGCGGCGGCGCAGGTCGAAGTTCTCCCGCAGAGCGGGCAGGAACTGCGAGAAGTCGGACTCCTGCCGCGCCTGCACCCACACCGGCATCGCGCGCGACGCGGCCCGCGCCATCTCCGCCTGCAGCTCGCCCGGCACCCGGCGCGCCTTCTCCCAGTCGCGACGGACGAGCCGGATCAGGCTGGCCTCGTCGGAGTCGTAGTCGAGCGACTCCTCGTGCGGGGCGAGCTCGTCGAGCAGCCGCCCGATCTCGTCGGAGGTCAGCGCGTCGTGTGCGAGGCGCTCGAGCGTCGCCAGCTGCTCGGCGCGAACCCCCGCACCGCCGGGCGGCATCTTCACCTGCTGGTCCCAGCCGAGCAGCGACGAGGCGCGGTCGAGATCGTGGATCTCGCCGACGCGCTCCTTCAGGCTCGCAAGCGCCGTCTCCATTGCGTCGCAACCTACCTCGCCGCGCGCGACCGCGTCGCATCGTTGCCTCGAAGGAGAACGAATGTGAAGTGACGCACGATAGGCAATGGCGTAGTCTTCGTAGGGCGGGTTCGTGCTCGTCCGACGTCGAATTCAGACCCCGTTCGGCGGCGGCACCGGAGCGCGACATGCGGAGGGGGAGGTCGTCCTCGGAGCTCCCCCTCCGGCCCGCCTTTCTCAAGAATGAGGCGCAATCAGAGGAGTCGCTTCGCTCCCGACGATCAGCTTCGGGCGAGTTGCTGAAGTTTTCTCAGTCGCCGGTGGACAGATGCCTTGGTGGTCGGCGGCTCACATCTGGCCGCGAGCTCGCGCAACGGCAGGTGGGGGTGGCGGAGTCGTAGGCGCGCCACCTCGTGCAGTCGGTCCGGCAGCCGTTCGAGCCGCCCCTCCCGCTGCAGCGTGCGGACGGCCTCGAGTTGCTCCTGTGCCGCGCGGCTCGTCCGGACGAGGTTGGCGTGATCGGCGTTCGCGAGGCGGTTGGCCTCGGCGCGGGCGGCGGCGACGATCGAGCGCTCCTCGAACGCGAGCACCGTGTCGCCGGCGCCCGCCCGCGTGAGCACCGACTCGATCGCGTCGAGGCCTTTCGCGTAGGCGACGGCATGCCGGCCGCGGTCGAGCACGCCGAGGCGCACGTCGTCGGCAGCGGCGACGGAGCGGAGGAACTCCGCGCCCTCGAGCGACGTCGTGCGCAGCTCCAGATGCGGCGAGCGAGGGCCCGAGAGCGAGCCGCCGCCGAGCAGTGCCCCGCGCAGGTAGGCCCCGCGGCAGCAGGCGCGGCCGACGACGCGCTTCGGCGGACGCTCGAGCGGGGCGTGCCGCGCGTCGAGCACGCCCGCCTCGACGAGTGTGGTGAGCGCCGCTTCGTCGCCGCTCACGTGCAGCTGGTAGCGCGTCGCCCGGTCGAACGCGCGGCGCCGGTACGTCCTGATCTCGGAGTGGATGCGGAGCTGGCGCAGGAGCGAGAACGCGCGGCGCGCGATCCCCGACGTGGCCAGGTCGAGGTGAAGTGCGACCTGGCCGCGTCCCCGGAGATGGACGCTGCCGGCCGAGTGGAAGAGCGCCGAGACCTCGGCGAGGCGGCAGCAGCCGCGCTCCGGCGCGATCGCGGCCAGCTCGGAGCGGAGCTCCTCAGAGAGCGCCATAGCCCTCGAGCGCGAGCAGCCGGCGCTTGTACTCGACGCCGAGCGAGCCGTAGCCGCCGATCCCCCCGACCGAGACGACGCGGTGGCAGGGGACGAACAGCGAGAAGCGGTTCTCGGCGCAGAAGGTGCCGGCGGCGCGCGCCGCTCGGGCGCGGCCGGCGAGGGCGGAGAGCTCGCCGTAGCTGACGACCTCGCCCCAGGGCACGCTCCGCAGCGCGGCGGCCAGGGCAGCCTGGAACGGCGTCGCCCAGTCCTCGTCGAGCGGGACGTCGGCGAAGGCGACCCGCTCGCCCGCGAAGTAGCTGTCGAGACGTCGGAGCAGATCCGGCACGAAGCCGTTTCCCTTGCGTGAGGACTTCCTCGCTACCGTCTCAGTAGGGACACCCGGGGTGCCCCTGGGGCTCGTTGGGCGCGTTGGGCGCGTCGGGCGCGTCGGGCGTGGTGCGCGCGTTGTGGCCATGGCCGCCCCGGCCATCGTCACGTTCGGCGTCGGCGGGTCGTGGGCCACGACCACCTCGCCGTCGCCGACCCACAGCTCCCCCACCCCCCAGCCGTCGATCTCGTAGGGATGACGCGTCACGCGCATCGGCCTCGACTCTACAATCGGCCGCGTGAGCGCCCCGGGCATCTTCAGGCCGCCGGCCCCCGTGAACGAGCCCGTCCGCACCTACGCGCCGGGAACGCCCGAGCGCGAGGAGCTCCGCGTCCGCATCGCCCAGATGGAGCGCGAGCGGATCTCGATCCCGATCGTGATCGGCGGCAAGGAGGTCGAGACGAAGGAGACCACGCAGGCGGTGATGCCGCACCGCAAGGAGCACGTCCTCGCCGACGTCGCGAAGGGCGGGCCAGAGCACGTGCAGCAGGCGATCGACGCCGCGCGCGAGGCGCACGCCGACTGGTCGCGGCTGCCGTGGGAGGAGCGCGCGTCGGTCTTCCTCCGCGCGGCCGAGCTGCTGGCCGGCCCGTGGCGGTCGACCCTCGTGGCCGCGACGATGCTGAACCAGTCGAAGACGGCGCACCAGGCGGAGATCGACGCGGCCGCGGAGCTGATCGACTTCTGGCGCTACAACGTCGAGTTCATGCTCCGGATCTACTCGGAGCAGCCGGTCTCGTCGGCCGGCGTCTGGAACCGGATGGAGTACCGGCCGCTCGAGGGCTTCGTCTTCGCCGTCAGCCCGTTCAACTTCACCGCGATCGGCGGCAACCTGAGCGGCTCGGCGGCGCTGATGGGCAACACCGTCGTCTGGAAGCCGGCGTCGACCGCCGCACTCTCGGCGCACTACACGCTGCAGATCCTGCGCGAGGCGGGCCTGCCGGACGGCGTCATCAACATCGTCTACGGCTCCGGCGCGACGATCGGCGACGCGGCGCTCGCGAGCCCCGAGCTCGCCGGAATCCACTTCACCGGCTCGACCCCGGTCTTCCAGTCGATGTGGAAGACGGTCGGCGACAACATCGCGAGCTACCGCAACTACCCCCGCATCGTCGGCGAGACCGGCGGCAAGGACTTCATCGTCGCGCACGCGAGCGCAGACGTGGACGAGGTCGCGACCGCGATCGTGCGCGGCTCCTTCGAGTACCAGGGCCAGAAGTGCTCCGCCGCCTCCCGCGTCTACGCCCCGAAGAGCATGTGGCCGGAGCTGCGCGAGCGGCTCGAGGAGCAGGTCGCCGAGCTGCGCATGGGCGACGTGTCCGACTTCTCCAACTTCATGGGCGCCGTGATCGACGGCGGCTCCTTCAGGACGCAGAAGGAGGCGATCGACGAGGCGCGGGCGTCGGGCAAGGCCGAGATCGTCGCCGGCGGCGACTACGACGACAGCGAGGGCTACTTCGTCTCGCCGACCGTGATCCAGACCGAGGATCCGTCGTATCGGACGATGAGCGAGGAGCTGTTCGGCCCCGTCGTCACCACCTACGTCTACGACGACAAGCGCTGGAGCGACACGCTCGACCTCGTCGACAGCACGGCGCCCTACGGGCTCACCGGCGCCGTCTTCGCGGACGACCGCTTCGCCGTCGAGGAGGCGCACCAGAAGCTGCGCTACGCAGCCGGGAACTTCTACGTGAACGACAAGCCCACGGGCGCGGTCGTCGGCCAGCAGCCCTTCGGCGGCTCGCGCGCGTCGGGCACGAACGACAAGGCCGGGCTCGATGTGGAACCTGATCCGCTGGGTCAGCCCGCGGACGGTCAAGGAGACGTTCGTGCCGCCGACCGACTACCGCTACCCCTTCATGGGGTCGGACGGAGCCGATCGCCCGTAGCCGAGTAGCCTGATCGCATGGGCCAGGTGTTCGATGCGATCGGCGTGTTCTTCGAAGAGCTCGCGTCGGTCAAGTTCACCGCGCTCGGGCTCGCGATCCTGACCCACGTCCTCAAGACGATGTGCACGAGCCGGGCGTGGCGGAACACGGTCGCGGCCTCGTACCCGGACGAGCAGGTGCCGTGGCGGTCGATCTATGGCGCCTACCTCTCCGGCGTCGGCGTCAATGCGATCATCCCCGCGCGGGCGGGGGACGCCGTCCGCCTCTACCTCGTGCACAGGGCCGTGCCGAGCAGCACGTACACCACCCTCGCCTCGACGCTGCTCGTCCTCTCGTTCTTCGACAGCGCGATGGCCCTGGCGATCTTCGTCTACGCGCTGACGCTCGGCGTGCTCCCGGGCGTCGGCTCGCTCGGCCGCCTCCCCGGCTTCGACTTCGGCTTCTTCGCCGCGAATCCGGAGTTCTCGTTCGTGCTCCTCGTCGTCCTGACCATCTTCGGCGTGATCGGCTTCTTCTGGCTCCGCCTCCACGTCGCCGAGTTCAAGCAGCGCGTGCGCCAGGGGCTGGCGGTGATGACCGACCGAACCCGGTACGCGCGCGAGGTCGCGTTCTGGCAGGCATGCGACTGGCTCCTGCGCTTCGTCGCGATCTGGTTCTTTCTGGACGCGTTCGGGATCGAGCAGTCGGTCAAGAACGTGCTGCTCGTCCAGGTGACGCAGAGCCTCGCGACCCTCGTCCCGATCTCCCCCGGCGGGATCGGCACCGAGCAGGCGTTCATCGTCTACGTCTTCAACGGGACCGGGATCGGCCGGGCGACGCTGCTCGCATTCAGCGTCGGGATGAAGCTGACCCTGATCGTCACGAACGTGATCCTCGGCTTCACCGCGCTCTTCTTGACGCTCGGCCACGTCGACTGGCGCTCGCTGACCGGCAAGCGCGCGGCCCCCGACACGTGACCCCTGCCTTCCGCTTCCGGGCGATGACGCAGACGGACGCCGAACAGATAGCTCGCTGGCACTATCCCGAGCCGTTCTCCTTTTACGACGCGTCGGCCGACGCGAACGACCTCGCCGAGCTGCTCGACCCGGCCCTGCGGGGCGACGATTACGCCTCCGTCGAGGACGAGGCCGGGGAGCTGGTGGGCTTCTTCCAGTTCAAGCTCCGTCCCGAGGCGATCGAGGTCGGGTTGGGTCTTCGACCGGATCTGACCGGCCGGGGCCTCGGGCGCAGCTTTCTCGAGGCCGGCCTGCGCGAGCTGCGGTCGCGTTTCGGGCCGTCGCGGATCGTTCTCGCCGTGGCGACGTTCAACCAACGGGCGATCACGGTCTACGAACGGGCCGGCTTCGCCTCTGTCCGCACGTACCTCCACAGCACGAACGGCGGCGAGTGGGAGTTCGTCGAGATGGAGCTGCGGACGCCCTAGCCGGGGCGGCCGGTCTTGTGCAGTTGCGCGTAGATCGAGCGAGCGACCTTCGCCGGCACGCCCGGGACGCCTTCGAGCTCCTCCTGGCTCGCCGACAGCACGCTCTCGGTCGAGCCGAAGTGCTGCAGCAGCGCGCGCCGCCGCACCGGGCCGACCCCCTCGAGCGTGTCGAAGAGCGATTCGCGCGCACGCGCGGAGCGCCGCTGCCGGTGGAAGCCGAGCGCGAAGCGGTGGGCCTCGTCCCGAACACGTTGGAGCAATTGCAAGCCGGGGCTGTGGGGGTCGAGCAGGATCGGATCGCTCTGCTGCGGCACGAAGACCTCCTCGACGCGCTTCGCCAGCGAGATCACCGCCACGCGCGGCAGTTCGTACGCCTGCATCGCCTGCAGCGCCGCCGAGAGCTGCCCCTTGCCGCCGTCGATGACGACGAGGTTCGGCGCAGTGGCGAACCCCTCGTCGTACTCCTCCTCGACCCCCGTGCGCAGCCGCGCGAAGCGGCGCGAGACCACCTCGGCCATGGCGGCGAAGTCGTCCTGGCCGTCGAGGCCGCGGACGGCGAACTTGCGGTAGTGGGCCTTCCTCGCGATCCCGTCCTGGAAGACGACCATCGAGCCGACGATCTCCTGGCCCTGGATGTTCGAGATGTCGAAGCACTCGATCCGCAGCGGCAGGCTCTCGAGGTTGAGCGCCTCGCGCAGCTCCTCGAGCGCGTGCACCCGGCGCAGCTGCTTCTGCTCCGAGACGAGCAGCTCCGAGTCGAGCGCGAGCCGCGCGTTCTGCGCCGCCATGTCCGCCAGGCGCCGCTTCTCGCCGCGCGCGGGCGCGCGCACCTCGACCCGCGAGCCGCGGAGCTCGGAGAGGAACTCCTCCAGCGCCTCCAGCTCGGTCGCATCGGGCGGGACGACGATCTGCGGCGGGATCGAGGGCGCGTTGCCGTAGTACTCGAGCGCGAAGGCCTCCAGCACGGTCGTGACGTCCTGCCCCTCGACGTTCTCGAGGTGGAAGCCGTGCCGGTCGATCATCTTGCCGCCGCGGAGCGGGAAGACCTGGACGGCGGCGCGGTCGCCCTCGGCGGCGACGCCGAGCACGTCGATCGAGCCGATCTCGCGCCGGTCCGCGCCCTGCTTCTCGGCCAGGTTCTCGATCGCGAAGAGCCGGTTGCGGTAGCGGGCGGCGTCCTCGAAGCGCTCCTCCGCCGCCGCGTCGCGCATCTGCCGCTGCAGCTCGCGCACGATCGTCTTCGTGTCGCCGGAGAGGAAGTTGATCACGCCCTCGACGATCTCCCGGTAGCCCTCCTTCGAGATGTATCCGACGCAAGGCGCGTGACAGCGCTCGATGTGGAAGTCGAGGCACGGGATGCCCGAGTGGCGCCCCGGCTTCGGGCCCTCGCAGGGCCGGAACTGGAAGACGCGGTTGAGCACGTCGAGCGTCTCCCGCACCTTCTTGGCGTTCGCGTACGGGCCGAAGTAGAGGACGCCGCGGCGGTGCCGCTCGCGGGTGAACATCACGCGCGGGTACTCGTCCTCGATCGTGACCGCGATGTACGGGAACGACTTGTCGTCGCGCAGCCGGACGTTGAACGGCGGCCGGTGGCGCTTGACCAGGTTCTGCTCGAGGTGGAGCGCCTCGACCTCGCTGCCCGTGACGATCACCTCGAGGTCGGCGATCCGCGGCACGAGCCGCGGGATCGAGGCGCGGTTGTCGCCCCGCCCCTCCTGGAAGTACGAGCGCACACGCGGCCGCAGCGACTTCGCCTTGCCCACGTAGAGGACGTCGCCGCGCTCGTCCCGGAAGAGATAGACCCCCGGTTTCGCAGGCAGACCCTTCAACTTGTCCCTGACGTCTGCCATCCCGGCTACCTTAGCCACGGCGTGAAGGGTCTCCTGGCAGCTGTCGCGGCAGCGCTCGCCCTCGTTCCCGCGGCGCACGCGGGCGGCTCGTCCGTCGTCTTCGGCGCGGCCGAGGACCGTGTCCGCAGCCAGTTCGCGGCCGAGTCGGAGCTCGAGATGGGGCTGCTGCGGCTGGCCGGCTTCAAGGCGGTCCGCGTGACGAGCTTCTGGGAGCCAGGCCTCAGCGAGCCGACGCCGCACGAGGCGATGGTGCTCGCGAACGTCCACACCGCGGCGGAGCTGCACGGCGTCCGCGTCTACGTGTCGGTCTACAACGCCGGCTCGCGGACGACGCCGCTGTCCTTGGCGGCGCGGAAGCAGTTCGCGAGCTACGCGGCGGCGATCGTCGCTGCGAATCCCGGCTTCCGCGACGTGATCGTCGGCAACGAGCCGAACCTGAACCGGTTCTGGATGCCGCAGTTCGCGCTCAACGGCACCGGCGCCTCGGCGCCCGCGTACCTCCGCCTCCTCGCCGCGACCTACGACGCGTTGAAGGAGGCGAGCCCGGACGTGCGCGTCTGGGGCGGTGCGCTCGCGCCGCGCGGCGTCGACAAGCCGAACACCGGCCGGGACACGATCTCGCCCACGCGCTTCATCCGCGAGCTCGGCGCCGCCTATCGCAAGAGCGGCCGGGCGCTGCCGGTGATGGACGGGCTCTCGTTCCATCCGTATCCGCTCAACTCGAGCGTCGCCGTCGATGCGCTCCCGGCCGACCCCGATCACCTCGGCCTGATCGACCAGGACGTGCTCGTGCAGCTCCTCGGCAGGGCGTTCGACGGCACCGGACAGGTCGGAAAGGGGATGCCGATCCTCTACGACGAGTTCGGGATCGAGTCGATGATCCCGGCGAACAAGCGCGAGCTCTACGGCGGCGTCGAGCCGGCAACGACGCGGCCCGTCCCTGAGGCGGCCCAGGCGGCTGCCTACCGGCGCGCCATCCACCTCGCCTACTGCCAGTCGAACGTCGCCGGGATGCTTCTCTTCCACACCCACGACGAGCCGGGCCGGCCCGGGTGGCAGTCCGGCCTCGTCTACGCCGACGGCTCGCCGAAGTCGTCGCTCGAGCCGGTGAAGCTGGCGATGGAGTCCGCGGCGACGGCGTCGCTCGGCGCCTGCCCGGTGCCGGCGCGTGTCTCGGCGGCTCTCACGACTGCCGACCGTACGATCTCGTTCCGATGCGAGCGCGCATGCACCTACCGGGCCCGCTTCCTCCGCCTGCCGCGGCGGTCGATGATCGCCGTGAGGACGGGGAGAGCCGCCGCCGGCCGTCGAGTCACTCTGCGGGTCGAGCCGGCGCAGACCACTCCCGGCTGGCATCAGCTCTCGATCGCCTTCGTCGACGCGGCCCTGCCGGGACGGCCGGTCGAGCGCGTCAGCGCGCCGTTCGTGCTGCGTGCCTCGTCGCCGCCGCTCTCCTTGCCGGATGCGGAGGCGACGACAGCGATGGCTCCACGTTTCTGGTTGGAGCGGTAGACGACGCGACCCGGCACGAGGGCCCCGCCCTGCGCCAGCTGCAGGAGGCCGGGTTCGGCGCCGTCGGGATCACGAGCCTCTGGCAGCCGGGGCTCACCGCGCCGCCGGAGGAGGAGATCGCCGTCCTCCGCGGGGTGGTCGAGCGGGCGGGCGACACCCGGATCTTCCTCGCCGTCTACCACCCCGGCTCGGCGACGACGCCGCTGACGCCCGACGCTCGTTCCGCGTTCGCCTCCTACGTGACCGCGATCATGCGCGACGCGCCCGAGATCCGCGACGTGATCGTCGGCAACGAGCCGAACCTGAACCGCTTCTGGATGCCGCAGTTCGACGCCGAGGGCGGCGACGTCGCCGCTCCCGCTTACCTGGCGCTGCTGATCGAGGTCTACGACGCGGTCAAGCAGGCCGACCCGGACATGACCGTCTGGGGCGGTGCGCTCGCGCCGCGGGGGATCGACCGTCCCGGCACCGGGCGCGACACGCACTCGCCGACGACGTTCCTCCGCGACCTCGGGGCCGCCTACCGGGCGAGCGGCCGCGACGAGCCACCGCTGGACGGCTTCGCGTTCCACCCCTACCCCGCGAGCTCGAGCACCCCGCCCGACCGGCCGACCGATCCGAAGTCGACGTCGATCCTGATGGCCGACTACGAGGAGAAGCTGCGGCCGCTGCTCGACGAGGCGTTCGGCCCGGGCCTGCCGGTGCTCTACAGCGAGCTCGGCGTCGAGACGCGGATCCCGGCCGAGAAGGCGTCGCTCTACGAGGGCGAGGAGGTGGGCGACCCGGTCGACGAGCCGACGCAGGCGGACTACTACCGCCGCGCGATCGAGCTCGCCGCCTGCCAGGTGAACCTCGCCGGCCTGCTCCTCTTCCACTCGCACGACGAGCCCGCGCTGCCCGGCTTCCAGTCGGGCGTCTACTACGTCGACGGGACCCCGAAGTCCAGTTTCGAGCCGGTGCGCGACGCCGCCGAAAGTACGATGTGCGCATGAGCAGCGACGCGCAGACGGGCCAGTACGTCGCCTACACCTTCTTCAAGGCCGACCCGGCCTGGCGCCGGCTGCCGGTCGAGGAGCGGGCGGCGATGAAGGACGCGTTCGCCGAGGTGGTCGAGAGCTGGAGCGACCGCTTCGAGCACCTGCGCGCCTACTCGACGACCGGCGTGCGGCCGGACGTCGACTTCTTCCTCTGGAAGATCACGGAGCGCTACGCGGACCTCGGCGAGCTCGGCGCCGCCCTGAACGGCACCCCGCTGGCAGGCTGGCTGCAGACGCCGTTCAACTACCTCGCCACGACGAAGGCCTCGCCGTACACGCAGGCGCGCCGGCCCAGGAAGATCATCCCGAAGGGCTCGCCGTACCTCGTCGTCTACCCGTTCGTGAAGGTGCGGCCGTGGTACGCGCTCGCGCTGGAGGACCGGCAGCGGGCGATGGACGAGCACATCCGCGTCGGCCGCGAGTTCGAGACGATCCACAACCACACGACCTACTCCTTCGGGATCGACGACCAGGAGTTCATGACCGCGTTCGAGTGCGACGAGCCCGCCGACTTCATGCACCTGATGCTGACGCTGCGCGAGAGCGAGGCGTCCGCCTACACCGAGCGCGACACGCCGATCTTCGTCGGCGAGGGAATGACGATCCGGTCGGCGCTCGATGCGCTCGACGGGGCGTCGGCTCAGGTTCGTGCGTAGGGCGATCCTGCTCGTGCTGCTGCTGGCCCTGGCCGGCTGCGGCGGGGGCGACGACGAGTCGGGATCGACCACAGCCGAGCCCACGGCAGGTGTGCGGGAACTCGGCAACGTGCTCGCCCTTCGCTCCGACTTCGAGGCCGACGCGGGTAAGACCCGCGTGATCCTTCTCTTCTCGCCTACCTGAGGCACGTGCCTTGCCGGCGCCCGTGCGGTCCGGGACGGGGTTCTCGCGGAAGAGCGTTCCGGGGACGTCCAGCTCTACGTCGTCTGGCTGAACCAGCGCTCGACCGACGCGGCCGACGAGATCGATGCCACGATCCTCGACGACCCGCGGGTGAAGCAGTACTGGGACGGGGCGGGCATCACCGGCACCTATTTCGCCGAGGCCGACCTCGGCGGGCTCGGCTACTCCGGTTTCGTCTATGACGTCTACTACGTCTTCGGCCCGGCGGCGGAGTGGGCCACCAGCCCCGAGCCTCCCGTAGGGGCACGCGCCCCGGTCGTCTCCTACGTCGATCAGCTGCTCGCGGACATCCGCGGTCAGCTGTAGGTGTGCTCGGTCCGCCACACGCGGAAGATCGCGTAGGCGCAGGCGCCGAGAACGAGGAAGAACGCGAGCGCGTCGCGGCCGGACGCCCCCAGTCCGATCAGCGCGCCGATGTCGACGACGGCGAGAGCGATCGCGGCGTAGAAGACGTTACGGCTGCGGTCCTGCCACATCTCGATGTCGCTGCGCTTCTCGCGCCAGAGCAGGAAGAGGAAGAAGGCGATCGCAAGGAAGAACGCGATCCGGAGCAGGCCGCCCACAGTGGCCAGCACCGACTGGAGGGAGAGCACGACGACGACGGCCGCGATCAGCGCGATGATCAGGAACCCGCGGAGGGTCGCGTTCATATCGGTGAAGAAGCGCTTCACGATCCGGTCATGAATGCTCGCACGGCGAGCGCCGCCGCGAGGAAGGAGGTGCCTGCGAACCAGAGCAGGCGCTTCGGCCCTTCGGCCGGGGCGTACATCCAGGGCGCAAGGATCGCCGCCAGCGAGAGTGAGCCGTAGGCGTAGTGGAGCTCGTCGGCCGCGCGCCTGTCGTCCGACAGCAGCAGCAGCCCGAAGGCGACCTGAGCGACGAGCAACGTCTGCGCGAGCGCGAGCAGATGCGCGAGCCAGGGCGCCGCGACGCGGCGCCGCCAGTACACGAGCCCTCCCGCGAGCGCCGCGAGCGCGGGGAGACCGACGACGAGGAAGGCGAGCACGCGGTGAGCGTCGAGCACTCGCGGAGCCTAGCCTCAGCGGATCGCGCGCTCCACGCCGAGGCGGCGGTCGCCCGGGTCGAGGCGGGCGCGGTCGAACCCCGGCCCGCCGCTGACCGTTTCGCGGCGCGTGTCGCGTGCGAGCAGGAGGTCGTCGCCGTGCTCGCCGAGGAACGTGTCGACGCCCGGCCCGCCGACGAAGTAGTCGGCGTTGCGGCCGCCGGCGAGACGGTCGTCCCCTGGCCCGCCGAGGAGCCGGTCCTGTTGCCACCCGCCGGCCAGCCGGTCGTCGCCCTCGCCGCCGTCGAGCAGGTCGTAGCCGTCGTAGTCCCGCGGCAGCCCGCTCGTCAGGCCGCCGTAGAGGACGTCGTTCGCCTGGTTGCCCTGAAGGGCGTCGTCGCCGCGGTTGCCGACGAGCAGGTCGGCCTCGGGACCGCCGAAGAGGTGGTCCGGACCCCGGTTTCCGTTCAGGCGGTCCGGGCCGGGGCCGCCCTCGATTCGGTCGGCGGCGACGCCCCCTGTGAGGCTGTCGCGGCCCTCCTGGCCGAGGATCACCTGCGGCAGCTCGGCCGACGCGGAGAGGTAGAAGCCGGCGACTCCGACCACGTTGTCGTCGCCCGGGCCGGCGAGAACCGTGTTGGCGCCGCCCCCGAGCATGACGAGATCGGCACCCTCGCCGGTTTCGATCCGGTTCACGCCGGGGCCTGCATAGACGACGTCGTCGCCGCCGAGCGCGCGGATCGTGTCGTCGCCACCGAGGTCGTAGAACGTGTCAGCAGCGTCGCTGCCGACGAGTTCGTCCGGGCCGTCCGTGCCGACGATCGCACAGGGCCGATCGCTTCCGGCGAGCGTCGGCGCCGCTCCGTTCTGCCACGCCGGCTGGCGCTCGCGAGGCGGGCTGCGGGTGAGATTGACGAGGTCCGAGCCGTCCGCTGCCGAGGTCCAGATGTCGCCGGCGAGCTCGAACGCGATGCGGGTGCCGTCCGGGGAGTACGCGGGGTCGGCGACGGCGGCGTCAAGGATCGTCCGCAGGTCGCCGCCCCCGGCCGAGAGCGTTGCCAGCGACCCACCGACCACGATCGCGATCCGGCGGCCGTCCGGCGACCAGGCCGGGCCGGAGAGCGGCGGCGTCGAGAGCAGCACACGCTCGGTTCCGTCGCCGAGGCTCCGCACCACGAGCTGCTCGCCCGTGGGTCCGGGGCCGCGGACGAACGCCACCGTCGTGCCGTCCGGCGACACGGCCGGCATCGCGTCCCAGGCGGCAACCCCCGTGAGAAGGGTGTCGCCGGTGCCGTCGGCGCGGACGAGGTGGAGGTCGCCGAGATGCTCGTAGACGATCCGCTTCGAGTCAGGCATCCAAGCCGGCGACTGTCCGGGGCCGAGCAGCCGCGCACCGGAGCCGTCGATCCCAGAGCTGTACACGGACCCGGCAGCCGCGTACGCGAGCAGCGTCCCGTCCGCCGAGACATCGGGGTGCTCGACCGAGTCCCCCTGCCCCAGGGCCAGCTGCGACGGCCGGCTGCCGGCGGGAGTCGCTGCGCAGACGTACACGAGCGGGGCAGCGGATCGCTCGAACCTGCTCCGCTCCTGCGTGAAGAGCAGGCGGCCGTTCGTGCCCGGGAACGCGGCGGAGCCCGCGGAGGGCAGCGCGAGCGTGACGAGCGCAAGGCAGATGAGCCGGCGCACGCTCGAGACGCTAACCGGGAGGTGTGTTGGCGCCGTTAGGCTCCGGTCAACGAAGCGAAAGGAGCACGTGGTGGTTCAGGAAGGCAAGCGGGCGCCGGATTTCGAGCTCACGAGCGACGCGGGCGAGACCGTCAAGCTCTCGGAGCTCCGCGGGAAGCCGGTCGTTCTCTACTTCTACCCGAAGGACGACACACCGGGCTGCACGGCGCAGGCCTGCGGGATCCGCGACGCCTGGGGCGAGTTCGAGCGCGCCGGAGCAGTCGTGCTCGGCGTCAGCCCCGACGACGAGCAGTCGCACGTCAAGTTCAAGGAGAAGTACGACCTTCCGTTCACGCTCCTCGCGGACACGGATCACTCCACTGCCGACGACTACGGCGTCTGGGTGGAGAAGAAGAACTACGGCAAGACGTACATGGGCGTCGAACGCTCGACCTTCGTCATCGGCCCCGACGGCACGGTCGTCAAGGAGCTGCGCCGGGTGAAGCCCGACACTCACGCCGACGACGTGCTGTCCGTCCTCCCGTCCTGAGCGCGCTGCCGCCGCAGCTGGCGGAGTCGATCGAGGCGCTCGTCGCCCGCGCAGGCGGGTCTGTCGCGATGGCGGTCGAACAGCTCTCCGCCGCGTACCGCGGCGAGGCTCCGTCGCGGGCCGCCCGCACACGGGCTCAGGTCGGGGCCTACCTCGCGTATCGAGCGCCGGCGACCTTCGCGGCGGCGGCCGCAGTCTTCCGCCAGGTGGCGTCCCGACGGCCGGGGTGGGCACCCCGATCGCTCCTCGACGTCGGCGCCGGCCCCGGCGTCGCCGCGTGGGCGGCCGTCGAGGCGTGGCCGTCGCTGACCGCGCTGACACTCGTCGAGGTCGAGCCGGAGATGCTCGCCGCCGGGCGGGAGCTGCTCCCCGGTGCGCGCTGGATCGCCGGGGATGTTGCCGATGCGCGCGGGCCGGCCGACCTCGTCGTCGCCTCGTACGTGCTCGGGGAGCTTCCGGACGTGTCCGGCTCCGCGCTCCGGCTCTGGCGGCAGGCGGCGGACACGGTCGCGTTCGTCGAGCCCGGCACGCCGAGCGGCTACCGCCGCGCCCTCGCCGCCCGGGCCGCGGTGCTCGACGCAGGCGGGCACACGATCGCCCCGTGCCCGCACGACCGTCCCTGCCCGCTGCCCCCGGACGACTGGTGCCACTTCGCGGTCCGACTCCCACGGTCGAAGCTCCACCGCCGCGCGAAGGCGGTCGAGCTCGGCTACGAGGACGAGAAGTTCTCGTACGCGGTCCTCGGGCGCGAACCGGTGCCGCAGGCGCCGGCGCGCGTGATCCGTCAGCCACAGGTGCGTTCCGGGCACGTCAACCTCGTCACCTGCGAGCCCGACGGGATCCACGAGCGGACGGTGAGCCGCAAGCAGGGCGCTCTCTACAAGGACGCAAAGCGAGCCGCGTGGGGTGACGCTATCGCGCTTCCACGCGAGCTACGGCCTTGACGACCGCGCCGGCCCGCAGCCCGACCAGCAGCGCCGCTCCCTCGGCCGCGCGGAGGAGCTCGACCTCGTCGCCGAGGTCGACCGGCTCCCGGTAGTCGAGCTCGGCAGCGAGTGGCCCGGCCGCGTCGACGTCGCCCGAAGCGAGGGCGTGCTCGACCGCCTGCCAGTGGATCGCGTTGTTCACGTGGCCGTGCATGTCCACGTCGCTGGCCCGGAGCGGCCACGGGGTCACGACCGCCTCCGGCGGCGGATCGGGCAGCTCCAGCTTCGTCGAGACGTGGCGGCCGCCGGTCGCCTCGCCGTAGACGCCGAAACCCTCGATTCGCGCCGGCCGCTGGTCGGGCCCCAGGTGGATCCAGACGCTGTCGACCTCGATCCGCCCGCCCCGATCGCCCTTGAGCGACCAGCGGCGCCCGGCTGCGATCGCCGCGAGGCCGCTGCACCACGTCACGAGCTCGATCTGCCGGTCCTCCAGGAACGGCTCGTGCACCTCGACCCGGATGCGCCGCACGAACCACAGGTGCGACGGCGTCCCCCACCCGGTCTCCTGGACGTCGTCGATCGCGACGTCCTGGAGCAGGCGCGCGATCGCGTCGAGCCGGACGCGGCCGCGAGGATCGACGTCTGCGAGCCCAATCCGCCGCGTAGCCGAGAATGTCCGCCCGCTCGCCGGGACGGGAATGGTCGCGTCGAGCACTCAGACGGAACGCTACCCTCAGGTCGGATGCGCAGGAAAACTCTCGTCTCGGTGCTGCTGGCGGCGGGTCTGCTCGGTAGCGCCGAGCCCGCACGAGCGTCGATCTCGATCGCGAAGAACGTCGTGCGACCGGCACTGCGAGTCGATGCGCGCGGGAACGCCGAGGTGAGCTGGAGCTCCGGTGGAACGCGCCGAACCCTGCTGATACCCGCAACCGGCCTGTATCTGCCCGGGGGTCGCATCTCGACTAGGGACGTGAGTCGACCCACCACCATCCCGGGGCTTCCCTTCGCGAAGGTGACACGGCGTGGACCGGACGGCAGGCTCTACGCGCTGCAGACCTGGCGGGTCGAGCCGAACGGGCCTGTCGAGCTCCACTTCGCGCGGTCAGCGCACGGTCGAGGCCGGGTTCGATGCGCATCTCGTCAAGCCCGTTGACGAGGCGACGCTGATGCGGACGCTGCAAGAGGTCGCAGTGCGAGGGACGAGTGAGCCGCCTGCTGCAGAGATTCGGCCACGGCCGAGCTAGCTTCGCCCTGGCAGATCAAAGCTTTCACCGCGAAGCTCTCGAAGAACACGAAGAAAAACCCGACACGTGCGGCCCTGATGCTGCAGCGCTGGCCTGGCGGTCCGCCTGCGGCGGCGTGGCGGTGCGAGGGAGACGCGCGACTGAAGGCGTGCGCATGACCTCCGAGGTCACTTCCCGACCTCGCGGGTTTTTCAGCGCCTTCTCAGTCGCGCGTCTCTCTCACACCGCGGCCCGGCAAAGCCGGGCCCGCCAGACCAGCGGGTGGCCGTTACCAACTTGCGGGTTTTGTTTCGCGTCCTTCATGAGCTTCGTGGTGAAAAGCTCTAACGCCCAATGAGGTACATCCTCGCGTGAGGGAACGGTAATATGTCCGCGTGATGTCCGACCTTCGCTACGCCATCCGCGGTCTACGCCAGAGCCCGGGCCTCGCAGCGGCCGCGCATCCTCTCGCTCGCGCTCGGCATCGGCGCCAACACCTCGATCTTTTCCGTCACCAGCGCACTGCTGCTGAACCCGCTGCCGTACGCGGACCCGGAGCGGCTGGTGCTGCTTTGGAATCGATCGCCGGGCCTCAACATCGCGGAAGACTGGTTCTCGACCGCGCAATATTTCGACATCAAGACCAGTCATCGCGGATTCGAGGAGCTCGCGATCGCGCTCGGCGTCAACTCCAATCTCTTCGGCGACGGTGAGCCGGCGCGTGTCGGCGTCATTCGTGTGTCCCCGAACCTGTTGCCGATGCTGGGGGCACGGACCGTCCACGGCCGGCTCTTCGAAGCCGGCGAGGACCAGCAGGGACGGCCCGGTACCGCGGTGCTGAGCCATGGGTTGTGGACGACGCGTTATGGCGGCGACCCGGCGATGGTCGGCAAGTCGGTGATGCTCAACACGCAGCGATTCGAGATCGTCGGGATTCTCTCGGAAGAGTTTCGCTTGCCGCGCGAGGTGATGCCGACCCTTGGCGTCGTCGAGAACGCTGAGATCTTCGTGCCGTTGCCGCTGCCGCCGAATGCGGCGCAGATCCGGACGCGCGAAGACTACAACCTGATTGGCAAACTGAAGCCGGGCGTCACTCAGCACGCAGCGCAAGCCGAGATGGAGGGGATCACCGCGCGGCTCCGGCGCGATTTCCCGGACGTCTATCCCCCGAATGGCGGACTGACGTTCAGCGTCGTGCCGCTCCTCGATCAGGTCGTCGGTGACGTCCGGCGGACGCTGCTCCTCCTGTCCGGCGCGGTTGGGTTCGTACTGCTGATCGCGTGCGCCAACGTCGCCAACCTGCTGCTCTCGCGCGCGCTCGGAAGGCGCCGCGAAATGGCCGTCCGCGCGGCGCTCGGCGCGAGCCGGTGGCGCGTTGCCCGACAGCTGTTCACCGAAAGCGTGCTCCTCGCCTGCTGTGGCGGCGTGCTGGGAATCGCGATCGCCGCCGCCGGCGTGCGCTGGATACATCTCCTCCAGCCCAAGAACGTGCCTCGTCTTCAGGCGATCTCCGTGAACACCGAGGTGCTGTTCTTCACCCTCGCTCTCTGCGTCGTCTCCGGCCTGCTGTTCGGGCTGGCGCCGCTGCTCGGGATCTACCGGCTCGATGTTCAGCGCCAGCTGCAGGACACGAGCCGTGGATCGGCCGCCGAAGGGAGCGTCTGGGGCCGTGGTCACAGCCTGCGTCGGCTGCTGGTGGCAGCCGAGCTCGCGCTGTCCGTCGTTCTGCTCATCGGCGCGGGGCTGCTGCTGCGCAGCTTCGCCCGCGTCCAGAACGTCGCGCCAGGGTTCGCTGCCGATCGCGTCCTGACCGCTGAGCTTTCAGTGATTGGTCCGAAGTATGCGACCGCCCCAGCCGCCGGACAGTTGTATCGCGAGCTGTGGAACCGTCTCGACCGGTTGCCGGGTGTCGCCGCGTCCGGCGGCGTGAGTTCCCTGCCGATGAGTCAGTTCTTCGCGTGGGGCCCGATTACCGTTGAAGGTCGGACGCCGCCCCCGGGCGAGGCCTTCATCAACGCCGATCAGCGGTCGGCGACCAGCCGCTACTTCGAGACGATGCAGATCCCGCTGCTCCGCGGGCGGTTCTTCAACGAATTCGATACCGACAAGGCGCCGCGGGTCGTGATCATCGACGACCACTTCGCGCAGCAGATCTTTCCGAACGAAGATCCGATCGGACGGCGGCTGAAGTTCGGCGACGCCAAGTCGGAATCGATCTGGGAAACGATCGTCGGCGTCGTCGGCCGCGTGAAGCAGTACGGCCTCGACGCCGACGCGCGGATCGCGCTCTATCGGCCGCACACGCAGTCGGTCGCCCGTCAGCTGTTCGTCGTCGTCCGTTCGGACGCCGATGCCGCGACACTTGCGTCCGCGGTGACGCGAGAGCTCCGATCGCTCGACCGGGATCTGCCGATCTCGAACGTGCGGACGATGTCGAGCCGGATCGAGGAGTCGCTCGTCCGCCGCCGCTTCTCGATGGTGTTGCTGGGACTCTTCGCGGGCCTGGCGTTCGTCCTCGCCACGATCGGCATCTACGGTGTCATGGCCTACCTGGTCGGCCAGGGCACGCGCGAAATGGGCATTCGCATCGCGCTCGGCGCCACACCGCGGGCCATCCTTGCACTCGTGCTGCGTCAGGGTCTGCTGGTCGCGGGCGTGGGGATTGGCGCCGGCGTGATCGCGGCCGTCTTCCTCACGCGATTGATGCGGGGACTGCTGTTCGGCATCGAGCCCGCCGACCCGCTCACGTTTGCGGTCACCGCAGCCGCCATCGCGCTCACCGCGGTCGCCGCGTGCTACTTCCCGGCCGGACGGGCCGCGAAGATCGACCCGATGGAGAGCATGAGATGAAGTAAAGACTCCGGGAGTCGTTTTACGGTTTTCGTAAATGCACCTCGGGTTTCTTTCGAAGGCAGAGCGGAAAAGAAACCGAGTATTACGTAATCCGTAAAACGACTCCCGAGTCTTCACTTCATCGCCTGAGCCGGATCGACGCGGGTCGCGCGCCAGGCGGGAATCAGGCTGGCGCCGATCGCGACGACGAGGAGGATGGCCGGCGCGACGACGAACGTGAGCGGGTCGAGAGGCTCGACGCCGTGCAGGAGCGCGCGCACGAGACTCGTGGCGACCGCGGCCATGATCAATCCGATGGCGACGCCGGTGGCTGCGAGAAGAATCCCGCCGCGGAGCACGAGCCCAACGACCCGGCCAGGACCCGCGCCCATGGCGATCCGCACGCCGATCTCCTGGCGGCGGTGCGCGACGACGTACGACAACACGCCGTAGACGCCGACGGCGGCAAGGGCGAGCGCCAGGACCGCGAACGAGCCGAGCAGCCAGCCGGTCAGGCGCGGCGTCGCGATCGACGTGTCGACGACGTCCTGCATCGGACGAATCGCGGCGATCGGCAGGCTGCCATCGATCGCGCGCACTTCATTGCGCACCGGTCCGATCAGCGCCGAGCGGATCGCCCGCGGTCTTCAC
Source organism: uncultured Gaiellaceae bacterium (assembly GCA_963827015.1). GTDB lineage: Bacteria > Actinomycetota > Thermoleophilia > Gaiellales > Gaiellaceae > Gaiellasilicea. Next base: position 845,783 of record CAWGZI010000010.1, read on the forward strand.
GACCAGCGTCATGTTGCGGGCCGGGTTGCCCGTCGAGCGATGGAACTGGCCGTGGGCGCGATAGAACTTCGGTTTGATCTCGGCGGTGACGCCGTTGTGCCGGACATTGCCGACGATGCCGACGACCGTGATCCATGGACGGTTGTCGCCGCCCATTCGGAAGCGGCGGCCAATCGGATCCTGGCCGGCCCAGTACTTCTGCGCCATCGCCTCATTGATCAATGCGACGTCCTGGGCGCCGTCGGTGTCCTGATCGGTGAGCCAGCGTCCGGCCTTCAAACGTTCGCCGAGCGCTTCGGGGCCGCCCGCGGTCGCGACCTGCCAGTCGCCGGGTGACCCGACACCGGGCGGCGGCGTGTACCCCTCAACCGTCAGTCCCCAGTCGCCGATCGGCGCCGCGAGCGGCAGAAGCCGCAACAGTCCGGCGCGCTCGACGCCCGGCAGCCCGCGGACGCGGCCGAGCAGCTGCTGATAGAACCCGACGACCTTCTCGGGCGTGTCGTATTGCGCTGCCGGCAGGGCCAGCCGCATCGTCAGCACGCGATCCGCATTGAAGCCGAGGTCGATGCGGCTGAGATTCCAGAGGGTGCGAAGCATCAGGCCGGCGCCGGCGAGCAGCATGACCGCGAGCGCCAGCTCGGCGACGACGAGCGCGCCGCGGAGACGCTGCCGTTGCACGCCAGCCGAGGCCTGAGGCGATCCGTCTTTGAACGCGTCGACGAGGCTTACCCGTGCGGCGCGAAGCGCGGGCACGAGCGCGAAGACCAACAGCGTCGTGATCGTCAGGACCGTGGCGAAACCGATGACGCGCAGGTCGAGCGTGACGTCGGTCACGCGCGGCAGCGCGGTCGCCTCCATGGCGACGAGTCCCCGCAGCGCGACCCACGCGAAAGCTATCCCCAGCGCGGCGGCCGCGGCCGCGAGCACCGCGCCCTCCGTCAGCAGCTGACGGACGAGCCGCCAGCGATCGGCGCCGAGCGCGCATCGCAGCGCCATCTCGCGGATGCGGCCATCGGCGCGGACGAGCAGCAGGTTGGCGACGTTTGCGCAGGCGATGAGGAGAAGAAACCCGACGGCGCCGAAGACCAACCCGAGCGCGGGACGGACAGCCGCGAACGCCTCATCGGCCGTGGTCACCGCGAACGCGGAGAACTGCATCGCGGGCGGGTACTGCCCTTCTTTGGTCAGCGTCTCAGTGAGCGACCTCAGTTCGGCATTGGCCTGTTCGACGGTCGCACCGTCGGCGAGACGCGCCGCGGCGTGCAGGCCGTGACTGCCGCGGTTCTGGGGGTTGAACTGGTACGGCAACCAGATTTGCGTCGGCTCTTCGGCATCGACGACGTAGTCGGTGGGAAGCTGAAAGTTCTTCGGCATGACGCCGACGATTTCCCGCGCGACGCCGTTCACCTGGATCGACCGTCCGACGACCGGCTCACCGGCAAACCGGCGCTGCCACAAACCGTGGCTCAGGATGACCGCGGTCGACGTCGTGGCCCGGGCGTCTTCGTCGGTAAACATCCGGCCCGCGAGCGGGTTCGTGCCGAGCACGGCGAACAGGTTGGGCGTCACCGCCGCCGCGCCGATCCGGATCGGATCGCCGTCGCCGGTGAGGTTGACCTGCGTCACGCTCCAGGCGCCGGCGTCGGCGAACGACCGGACGCGCGTCTTGTAGTCGACGGCCTCGGCGTCCGAGACCCAGGTCTTGTCGAAGCCTCGCCACTTGCTCCAGATCACGACCGCGCGGTCGGGCTCGCGGTACGGGAGCGGCGCGAGCAGGACGTGCTGGATGACGCTGAACACCGCCGTGTTGGCGCCGATGCCGAGCGCCAGCGTCAGAATCGCCGCGAGCGCGAACCCGGGGCGGCGCAGCAGCGTCCGGGTGCCGACCTTCAGATCACGGAGCAATCCTTCGAACATCGCTACCTCGTCAATTCTGCAGCGGGACTTCGTTCCCCGGACCGGCGCGTCCTCGCGTCGCGCGAAGGCGGCCGCAAGTTAGACGGGTGGTTTACCGGATGAGTTTACGCGGCCGCCGTCGCGGGTTCGAGCTTTCCGAGTCGCGGAATCGCGAAGCCGGGCGTTCGATCCCGGACGCCCTGACGACCCGAGGATCGTGGGGCCGCGAGAGGCCCGTGGCACAGTTCTGGCACAACCGTGACGTGTGGACCGGCTGTCTCGGCGACGTGCGATTCGCGCTGCGATCGTTCGCTCGGTCGCCCGGACTGACCACGGTCCTCCTGATCACGCTCGCCGTCGGGACCGGCGCCAACGCCACGGTCTTCAGCTTCGTCGACGCCCTCCTCTTCCGGCCCGCCGAGAGCGTCGCCCACCCGGCTCAACTCGCCGAGATCTTCACGAGCGACTACAGCAGCACCGCCTACGGCAATTCGTCGTTCCCGGATTACCAGTCGATCCGCACGACCACGTCCTCATTCGTAGAGCTCGCCGCCTTCCAGGTCAGCGGTGTCTCCGCCGTGCGCGTCGGCGAGACGAGCGAGCCGGCGCGGCCCAACCGCGTGACGGCGGACTACTTTTCGATTCTCGGGGTTCAGCCGGCCATCGGCCGCGTCCTCGGCCCGAGCGATCTGCTGCCGGAGGCGCCCCGCGTCGCCGTCATCGGCTACAACCTGTGGCAGCGGGCATTCGGCTCCGATCCGGCGATTCTGGGCCGCCAGATCACCGTCGACGGCCGCCAGTACGGCATCGTCGGCGTGACCGCTCGCCGGTTCACTGGTCTCGATCTCGGTCGGCGGGAGGACGTCTGGATTCCGCTCGTGCCGCCGGACGACACGCCCGACGAGCGCGGCAACCGCAACTTCCGCGTGATCGGCCGGCTGAAGCCGGGCGCGACGATCGACAGCGCGCAGTCCGAATTGACCTTGCTCTCGACGAAACTCGCCGAGACGTTTCCGGTCAGCAACCTCGGTACCCACGCCCGGCCGAAGGACCCGCGGCCGATGGTCATCGTGCGACACGCGCGGCTCGATCCGGATACGCGGCGCGAGATCGGATTCGTGAGCAGCATCATCCTGGCGGCCACGGTCCTGGTGCTGACGATCGCCTGCGCCAACGTCGCCAGCCTGCTCCTGTCGCGGGCGACGACGCGCGTACCCGAAGTCGCCGTTCGGGTCGCGCTCGGCGCCAGCCGCGGGCATCTCGTCCGTCAGTTCCTGACGGAAAGCCTGATCATCGCCGCCGGCGGTGGCGCGCTCGGAGTGCTGGTCTCGCTCTGGACGGTCGGCGCGCTGCCGTCGTTCTTCCCGCCCGAGCAGGCGCAGATGCTCGATGCCCGTGTCGACGGCCGGGTCTTCGGGTTCACGCTCGCGGTCGCTCTGTTGAGCGGCGTCGCGTTCGGCATGGTACCGGCCATCCAGGCGCGACGTCCGAATCTCGTCGCCGGACTGCGCGGCCAGAGCAGCGCCGTCAGGTACGAGCGCGGCGGCACCCGCGTGCGCAACGTGATGGTCGTCGTCCAGGTGGCGCTCTCGAGCGTGCTCGTCGTCTCGACCGGTCTGCTCAGTCGCAGTCTCTCGAACGCCTGGCAGACCGATCTCGGCTACGGCGCGCGCAACGTCGTCGTCGCGACGGCGGATGTTCCTCGTGACGACCTGACGCCTGTCGCGCTGCCGGCATATTTCGATCAGGTCGCCGCGGCCGTGCGCAAGCTGCCGGGCGTGGAAGCCGCCGGATTCGTCCGCTCTCTTCCTGACACTCCGGGTGGCCGGCGCCGTTTCGGGTTCGCCGGCTACCAGCCGGCAGCAGGCGAAGGCATGGAGATCGACGTCAACTACGCCGACGCGTCCTATTTCGACACGATGCGCGTGCCGCTCGTCGCCGGCCGCGTGTTCGACAGTCGCGACCACGCCGGCACCGCCCGGGTCGTCGTCGTCAACGACGTGCTCGCGGATCGCTACTTCCGCGGAGCGGCGATCGGCAAGATCGCGACTGACTCGAGAGACCTGGACTTCGAGATCATTGGCGTCGTCCAAACCGGACGCTTCCGGGACTTGCGGCAGCCGCCGCTGCCGATCGTGTTCTACCCGGTCGCGCAGGAGCCGCAGGCACGCGATGACGCTGCTGACGAGAACCACGACGGCGCCGCTCGCGTACGTCGAGACGATCGCGGGCACGATGCGCGGCGTGCGGCCAACCGTGCCGGTCACCGAGCGATGACGCTCGATCGGTATATGAGCGAGGTGCTCGCGGTGGAACGGCTCGCCACGGCGCTCGTCGGCAGCTGCAGCGCGATGGCGCTGGTGCTCGCGATGGTCGGCGTCTATGGCGTCATGGCGTTTGCCGTCGCGCGCCGGGCCCGGGAGATTGGTGTCCGGCTCGCGCTGGGGGCGCGGCCGGCGCAGATCATGAAACTCGTGTTCGACGAAGGCCTGCGGCTGATCGTCATCGGCGTCGCGATTGGTCTCACGGCCGCGGCGGCGCTTCCGAACCTGCTCGGGTTCTTCCTCCACGGCATCAGCGGCCACGACGGTCTGTCATTCGTTGCGGCGCCGTCGATGCTCGCGCTGGTCGCCATCCTGGCCGCGATTGCGCCGATCCGCCGCGCGCTCGGGGTCGACCCGATGGTCGTCCTTCGGCATCAGTAGCCGAAGGCTGAAGGACTGGCGCGAAGGCGAGATACAGATCCAGGATCGCTGCGGCGTGATTAGGTATCGATTTGCAGCCATGGACTGCAAATTCATCTGGATGAACGGCACGATGACGCCCGCCAACGAGGCGATGGTGCCGTTTCTGACCTCCGGCTTTCATTACGGCATCGGCGTGTTCGAAGGCATCCGCGCCTACGCGACGTCGCGCGGACCCGCCGTGTTCCGTCTGCGCGACCACCTCAAGCGGATGGAACTGTCGTGCAAGATTCTCGGGTTCCGCCAACTGCCTTATTCACTCGAGGAGCTCGCCGAAGCGACCCGTCAGACGATTCGCGCCAACGGCTTCGACGAGTGCTACATCCGCCCCCTGGTCTGGCTCGCCGACGGCGGCTGGAACCTGACGATGGACACGGGCTCGCCCACGTCGGCATCGCGGTGTGGCGGCAGAGCGTCTACCTCGACCATGACGCACGCGCGAAAGGCCTGCGCGCCAACGTCTCGAGCTTCACGCGTCATCATCCCGCCGCGGTCATGACCAAAGCCAAGATCAGCGGCAACTATGTGAACTCGTTCCTCGCGAAGACCGACGCGCACCGCCAGGGGTTCGACGAAGCGATCATGCTCGACCCCGAGGGCTACGTCGCCGAATGTACGGGCGCGAACCTGTTCATCATCCGCGGCGACGTCATCGTCACGCCGTCCACCGAGTCGATTCTCGAAGGCGTCACCCGCTCGACGATGATCGCGCTCGCCGCCGATCTCGGACTCGAGGCCCGCGAATCCCGCATCAGCCGCGATCATCTCTACGGCGCCGACGAAGTCTTCGTCTGTGGCACCGCGGCTGAAGTGCTCGGGGTCGTCGACATCGACGGCCGCAAAGTCGGCGACGGCCGGACGGGGCCGATCACGACGCGTCTGCAGCAGATGTATTCGGAAGTCGTGCACGGCCGGCACGCCCGCTCCGACGAATGGCTGGACTACGTGAATGTCGTGACGGGGTCCGCAGCGCGCGGGTGAGGGCGTAGGCCATAGGCCATAGGCCAAAGTATTTCGGACCCGACAAGTTCGGTAGTGGGTAGGACTTGGGGCTTCCGGTTTCCGGCCTCCGAGCCTCTGGGCCTGAGCCTTTCGAGCCTAGCTCTTTCGGACGACCCAGGTGGTCATCGCGCGCTGATCCTGGACGACGGTTGTCTTGATCGGGTCGAGCAGTTGGCCGCTCAGTTCGCGGGTTCGTTGGACGAGGAACGATTCGTCGACGAGGTAACGAATCGTGCCGTCGGGAACTCGGTACCTGCCGCGTCCGGCCCAGCCCGCTGGGGCATCAACGGCGTTTTCGCCGACGCGCTGAACGCGCGACTCGAAGCCGATCACCGAAGCCAGCCGGCAGAAGAACATGCCGCGGGACGCGAGCACCCGCCAGCAGCCACTCAGCATCGCGTCGAATTCCGCGTCGTCACGCGCGAAGTGCAGAACCGCGCTGCTGATGACGACCGTCGGCGAAACCGTCGGGAAAACTCGAGCGCTGAATCGGTTCTGTACGGAAATTGTCGAATGGAAGTGTGGGCGCCAGGCGTGCCCTGAGCCCGCGAACATCGCGAATCGCATCCGGATCGCCATCGACGCCGTAGACATCCGTTCCGATCCGCATCAGGTAGACCAGGTTACGCCCGGCCCCACAACCTGCGTCGAACACGCGATCCTTTCGGGTGATCCGCCCACGAAGAATCTGATCGAAGAGGTAGATGTCGATTGCGCCGAACTCCATCTCGATGTCCATCGGCCAATAGTAAATTCCTTTGCTTCCCGCGCCCCTTTCTCCTTTCCCCTTTTCCCCCCTTCCCCCTTCCTTCCTTTCCCCTTTTCCCTCTCCTCTGCCCTCTGCCCTTTGCCCTCTGCCCTTGTTCAGGCCCTCAACGTCTTCGCAGGATCGATCCGCATCGCTCGCCTCGCAGGAACGAGCGCCGCGATCGCCGCGGTCGTCGCCAGGGTCAGCGCGACCGAGACGTAGGTCAGCGGGTCCATCGGACTGATGCCGTAGAGCTGCCATTCGAGGAGTGGCGTGAGCATGAGGGCGGCGGCGATGCCGATGGCAATGCCGATCAAGGCCAGGCGCACCGCTTGGCCGAGCACGAGCGACATCACGTGCATCGGCGACGCGCCGAGCGCCAGGCGGAGACCCACTTCCGATGTGCGTTCGGCGGCGACGAGCGTGATGACGCCGTAGACGCCCAGGCCGGCCAGCAGCAGCGTCACGGCGCCGAACAGTCCGACGAGCAGCAGCACGAAGCGGCGCTCGCTGACCGAGTTGCTGCGAATCTGGACCATCGTCCGGACGTCAATCGGCGGGTCGGCGCCGGCCTCGCGAATCGCCTGGCGCACGGCCGATCCAAGCGCAGCCGGATCGCCGGCGGTCTTGACCGCGAGGAACGGGCCGACCGGCGGATTCTGCCGCGACGTGATGTAGAGCTCGGGTTTCGGGGCCTCTTCGAGGCTCGCGTGCTTGATGCTGCCGACGACGCCGACGATGGTCGGGCCACGACCCGGTCGGTGCCGCCGAGCCGGACGTTTCTGCCGACAGCCTCTTCGCCGGGAAACACGCGCGCGACAAAGGCGGTGTTGGCGATGGCGACCTGCGGCGCGCCCAGCGTGTCGGCAGCCGTGAAGCTGCGGCCCTTGATCAGTGGAATGCCCATCGTGCCGAAGTAGTCGAACAGCGCCCGGCGGAATTCCACCTCCGGCCGCTCCGCCGGCAGCGTGTCGCGGCCTTCGACTTCGATGTAGGTCGTGACGCTGGTGCTGCCGAGCGGCAAGCGCGTCGTGCCGCCGACGTTCGTGACGCCAGGAATAGCCCGGAGCCGGCTCTCGAGGTCGTCGTAGAACGCGAGCCTCGCCGGTGCCGCCGTGATGCGTGACGGCATGCTCATCTGCATCGTCAACAAGCGATCCGGCTCGAAGCCGGTGTCGACGCCCATCACCGAGACGAAGCTGCGCAACAGCAGACCCGCGCCGATCGTGAGCGTCATCGCCATCGCCACTTCCGCAACGACGAGGGCCGAGCGAACTCGCTGACGCGCGGGAGACGCGGTCGTTCGCTGCGCCTCGCGGAGCGATTCCTGCGCCTGCGACCGCGCCGCCGACAGCGCCGGCAGCAGACCGACGACGACGCCGGTGAGCAGCGCGAGCCCGAGCGCGAAAATCACCACCGGCAGGCTCGCCGTCACTTCGCCCAGCCTCGGGAGGTGCGAAGGGGCCATCGCCAGAATCGCTCGAGTGCCTGCCAGCATCAGTCCCAAACCCAGCACGCCGCCGGCGGCCGATAGCAGCAGACTCTCGACCAGCGTCTGTTGAATGAGCCGCGGCCGTGTCGCGCCGAGCGCCGACCGCACCGAAAGATCGCGACGTCGTCCGGTGCGCGCGCCAGCAGCACGTTGGCGACGTTGAGGCAGGTGATCAGCAGCACGACCGCGACGCCGCCGAGCAGCGTCAGCAGTGCCGGCTGCATCTGCCCCACCGTCTGTTGGTGCAGCGGCCGCACCGTCGCGCGCCACCCACGGTTCGAATCAGGAAACTTCAGCTCGCGATCGGCGGCCACCGTCGCGAGGTCGGCCGCGACGCGATCGACGGTCATCCCCGCCGCGAGCCGGCCGACGACGCCGAGATAGTGGACGTTGCGGTTGGGCTGGCCGGTGGCATCGACGAGCCGGGTGGAGTCGAACGTCCGCGTCAGGGGGAGCCAGATGTCGGCGTGCTGCGCCCGCGAGAATCCCGACGGGCCCGAGCATCGACCGGTACGGGAACGCGAATCCTTCGGGCATCACGCCGAGCACGGTCACGCGTTGCGCCTGGCCGTCGACGGGAATGACCTGGCCGACGATGGCGGGATCACCACCGAACCGGCGGCGCCAGTACTCGTAGCTCAGCACGGCGCCGACCGTGGTGTCTGTCGGCTTGAAACGTCGGCCGAGGAGCGGGGGCGGCCGAGCAGATCGAACATCCTGGCGTCACGCGGAAGCCTGCACGACTTCCGGATCGGCGCCGAGCCGGATCTGCACCGGAATCAGGAATGAGACCATCGCCTCAGCGGCGGCGAGCGATGGCACACGGCGGAACGCCTCGAAGTTGGCCGGCGACACGGGTTGTCAGGCTCGCTGAGCCGAGTGTTGTCGCTCCAGATCATCACCAGCGTGTCCGGGTTCACATCGGCAACGGCCGCCACAACACAGAATACACGCGCCGAAGATCGCGCTGTTCGCGCCGATGCCGACGGCAAGCGTCAGCGCGGTCACGAGCGCGAACAGCGGCGTGCAGCGGAATTGCCGGAACGCAAACTTCACATCGGCCAGCAGCGATTCGACGCTCATCGTTCGACTCCTCGACATGCCTTCGGCCGCGGTCCGGCCGGGCCACGCATACCGGGCCGCGGCCAGCCGCACGCGCTCGCCGATGCCGGTAGCGACGGCATCGACTGCTTCAAGAATCGCGAGGCCGGCGGCGCGGGTGCCAGAACCGGCCGTGGCCTGACGAGCCTGGAAGATCGCGTGCAGCTCCGGCCCGAAATCGCGGCGGAATGCGGACGGATACGCCAGTAATGCCAGGCGATGCAGCGTTCTCGCAAAGGTCTGCGCGGCCGTCGTCTGGTCGCGCGTCGGCGTCGGGTTTCACCGGCGCTCCTCGGGCAGCGGCCGGTGAGCACGCGCTGCGGCCACCTGATCGGCAAGCCGCTCCGCTTCGGCGCGCGCGACTTTCCGGCCGCGTGCCGTGATGCGGTAATAGCGCCGCCGCTCGTCCTCGGCGTCGCCGGAGCCTGACGGCTCGATCAGTCCCTCGTCCAGCAGACGGCTCAGCGCGCGGTACAGCGTGCCGGTCCGCATCGGCAGCGTCGGCGACAGCGGGCTCTCGAGGGCCTGAAGGATCCCGTAGCCGTGGCGCTCGCCGTCGAGCAGCGCGAGAAGGATTTCGAAGGAGAGCGGGGGTTAGCGGCAGGATTTCGTCGGCAGGCCGGAACGGCATCACATCATCATGCATATATTCATGATGAAGTCAATTTCCGCGGTGCGGGTATTCGCGGGGTTTGAGGTGTCCGTCGGTCGTTAACGGCGGTGACGTGCGGATGCTGTCAAGAGCTATTCGCCACGAAGCTCTGGCGGTCGTTTTTTCGCTACGCGTTGAAACTGGACCCGGGGTTCTGAGCGGACGCGACTGAATCCAGAACCGACGGGGGTGTGCTCAGCAACTCCTTCATCGCCGCCACGAACGTGTCAATTTCCTGGACGGTCGTGTAGATGTTCGGCGTGACCCGGACGCCTTTGTATTCGAAGCGCGGGCCCGGCGCCTCGCCTCCCGAAATCCCGGCGACGATGATGCGGGTCCCGGTCCCACAGGAATGGGGTGATCTTGTTGGGCTCGAGGCCCTGAATGCCGACGGTCGCCAGCCCCCGCGTCTCCCCCGGCTTCAGGCTCGAGTGCATCTGTATCCGTGGCAGCTGGCCGAGCGGGGTCGCCCCAGCGCATTGTCAGGTAATGAAGGCGCGCGGCCTTGCGTTCTGCAGCCGATCGCCTGGTGGAAGGACGAGGGCGTCGGCGATGGCGGCTTTGACGGCGGCCAGCGCGGTGCCGATCTCCTCGAACTTGCGAATATCGGTGACCTTTTCGCCGGCGCGGCCTTCAACGGCCAGAACTTAGCGATCTTGTTTTTCACAAACAGGATGCCGGTCCCGATCGGCGCCAAAAGCCACTTATGCAAGCTGGCGCCGTAGGAATCGCAATCGAGTCACGGCGCGTAAACGGAAACTGCCCGCAGGCGTGCGCCCCGTCGACGATCGTCCCGATGCCACGGGCCCGCGCCATCTGGAAATCTGCGCGACCGGGAAAAGCTGGCCGGTGCGATTCGTGATGTGGCAGAAGTGAAGGACTTTGGTCTGCGGCGTAATCGCCTTCTCGAACCGGTCGTAGAGATCCAGTGCGAGGTCGGCACCGGAAACTGCCCGAGTCCACCAAATCTTGTCGCGCCGCGCACGCTGACCCCACGTCGTCAGCATCCGCGGATAGTCCTGATCGGTCATCACGATTCATCGCCAGGCTGCAGGTCGATTCCGAACTGGACCGTCTCCAGCGCCTCGCTGGCATTTCGGGTAATCGCAAGTTCCTCGGGGTCGCAGCCGAACTCGGCGCCAACCCCCGCCGCACCAGCTCGAGGTTGCGATTGATCAGACCCTGGTAGTGCACCGGCGCCATGTTCTGCATGTCGAGATAGCGCTTGACGGCGTCGGCGACGACGCGCGGGTGCGAACAGTGGTTGCCGGTATTGAGATTGATGATGGTGCGGTCGAGGGCGAACGACTGCTGGATCTCCCGCCAGTAGTCCTCGTTGCGCGCAACATAGGCCGGCGACTGGCCGGCCACCGAATCGGAGGCCCGGACCACGCGTTGGAGATCATCGTGATCGAACGTGAGCGCGGCCGCGCCCAGGGCAGAGGTCGTCCGGAGGAACGATCGGCGGGTCCACATGGAAGTGACCTCCGAGGTCATCATTTCCCGTTCTCGACGAGGGCTTTCAGACGGCCGAGGTTGGCGGTCATCGCCGTGCGGAGCGGTCCGGCGATCATAGAGCGCGGGGATGAAAGACATGCCGGCCGCCTGGCCGACGTTGTGGATCGTCACGTGCGATCCGCCAGGCCCGCGCTGGATTTCGTCCCTGATGGTGCCGGTGAACGGTCCCTCGGTCACGCGCAGCATGAGGAGGTGCGGAAACATCACCCGCTCGACCTCGGTGGTCCATCCCACTTCCTTGCCCATGACGTTCGCTTTACGACGGACGCGCGCACCGGGTGCGAGGGCCTTGTCGATGAGCTCGACCTCGGTAATCGGCTGCATCCACTGCGGTTCGCGCTCCGGATCGAACATCACCGCGGCGACGTCGGCGGGAGCTGCGCCGATATCAATCTCAACCGTAACCTCTACGGGGCTTGTCATCTCA
>CAWGZI010000011.1:0-6282 GCA_963827015.1 uncultured Gaiellaceae bacterium
CCGGCGCTGTTGATCGCCCGCCGGCCGATCACCGGGATCTTGAGCGCGTTGACCCGGTCGCCGAGCAGGCTCAGAACTGCGGGCAGCAGAGTCAGCGCCGCGATCACCGAGACGATGCCGACGAGGATCGCGCCGAGCGCGAGGCTGCGCAGGACCGTGTCGGGCACCAGCAGCATCCCGAACATCGCGAGCACGAAGGCCATGCCGCTGAAGAGAACGGCGCGGCTCGCCGTCGCTCCGGAGGCCACGATCGCGTCGGTCTTCTCCAGCCCGCGCCCGCGCTCTTCCCGGTAGCGCGAGAGGATGAAGAGCGCGTAGTCGATCCCGAGCGCGAGCCCCATCGCCGAGATCATGTTCACCACGAAGAACGAGACCTCGAACGCCTGGCCGACGAGCGCAGTCAGTGCAACCGCGATCACGATCGAGAGCAGCCCGAGCAGCACCGGCACGAGGCCCGCCACGACCGCCCCGAACACGAGCACGAGGATGATCAGCGCCGCCGGCAGCCCGATCAGCAGCTCGCCCTTCTGCAGGTCTTCCTCGGAGAGCTTCTCGAAGTCGGCGTCGGCCGTCAGGGTGCCGGTGATCGAGACCTGGAAGCCGTCCTGGCCGTTCGCGGCTGCGACCAGGTCGACGAGCGGAGCGACCTCGTCGCCCTGCATCACGAGCGGCACCATCGTCGCGTGACGATCCTTCGAGACGAGCGACTCGTCGTTCGTGCGTAGTAGCTCTGCACGGCCGCGACGATGCCGAGCGCCTCGTGCGCGCTCGTCGAGCGTCCGCACCTTCGCCTGGAACGCGGGTTCGTCGACTGTGTAGCGATCCGAGCGCACGACCACGATCTCGCTCGGTGTCGGCTCGGGCGGGAAGCTCTCGTGGATCAGCGCATCCGCCTGCTTCGACTCGGGGTTGCTCGTAACGTCCCCGTCGGTCGTCAGCGCGCTCCCGAGCAGCATCGCGATCACGGCGAACGAGCGAGCACGACGGCGCCCCACACAGCGACCGTCCGCTTCGGATGAACGGCACATGCACGCGCAAGACCCTCAGTCGAGAAAGACATCTGTTCTCAGAGCTCCTTGCGGATGATTGGGGGACTGGCTGGCGTCGGCGATCCAGGCGACGAGCACGCTGTCCGGATGGTCGACGAGGTGGTCTCGCGCGAGGGCGTCGACGAGCTCGCGATCGCCGCGGTGGTGCGCGGCCGCGATGGCGACGAGCTGGCGGTCGCGCGTGGTCGACGCGAGCCTTTCGGCCCGGACGAGGAGGCGGTCTCCGTGCGGCGAGAACAATGCCGCCGCAACGAGGATCAGCGGATCGTCGCTTGTCTGCGACGCCTCGACGATCGCCGTGATCGCCGCGTCGTCGCCCGTCACGAGACGTCGGAGCAGTTGGTGCATGCTCGCGACAATCGCGGGCTGCGCTGACACTTCGCTGACACGCCCTACACTCGCGCCGTGCTCGAGTTCCTGGTGCTGGGCCCGGTCGAGGTCAGGCGAGACGGCAAGCCGGTCGCGATCCCCAGAGGCAAGACGGCGGAGCTGCTGGTGCACCTGGCGCTCGCAGCCGGGACGCCCGTGCGCGCCGACCGGCTTCTCGACGATCTCTGGGCCGGCACCCCGACCAACCGCAACACGCTCCAGCAGAAGGTGGCTCGACTGCGCCGCAGCCTGGGCGACCCGTCGGTGGTCGCCGGCGGCGACGACGGCTATCGGCTCGCGATCGAGCCCGCCGCCGTGGACGCGCACCGGGTGCTGCGCGACGTCGACTCGGCGACGGCGCTGTTCGACGACGGCGACTACGCGGCCGCCGCCGCGACCAGCGCCGCCGCTCTGGCGCTCTTCCGCGAAGACGTGCTGCCTTCGGCCGGCGACTGGGCCGCGCCGCAGCGAGCCCGGCTCGAGGAGGCGCGAATGCAACTCATGGAGACCCGCTTCGCAGCGCGGCTGCGACTCGGGGAGGACGTGATCGGCGAGCTCGATGCCGCCGTCGCGACGGCTCCGTACCGGGAGGCGCTGTGGGAGCTGCTGATCACCGCCCTCTACCGTGAGGGCCGGCAGGCCGACGCGCTGGCCGCGTACCAGCGCGTCCGCACCCGCCTCGCGGACGAGCTCGGCCTGGAGCCAGGCCCGCGGCTGAAGGAGATCGAGCACCAGATCCTGACCCAGGACCAGTCGCTCGGGGTGCGCGCGGGAAACCTGCCGTCGCTTGCAGCCGAGCTCGTGGCGCGCGACGGCGAGATCGCGGCGCTGCGCGACCTTCTGGCGCGTCACCGCCTCGTCGAGGTCGTCGGCCCAGGCGGTATCGGCAAGACGGCTGCTCGCGATCGCGACGGGCCGCACGCTGGTCGAGGTTCCCGTCTGGCTCGTCCGGCTCGAGGCCGCGCAGACCGCGGACGACGTGCTCGACACGGTCGTCGCCGCGCTCGGCGTCGTCGGGGGCGAGGCGGCGCTGCAGGAGCGCCTGCGCCGGACGGAGGCGGTGCTGATCCTCGACAACTGCGAGCACGTGGTCGACGCCGCCGCGGCGCTCGCGGAGCGCCTTCTCGATGCGGCGCCGACGCTGCGGGTCCTGTGCACCAGCCAGGTGCCGCTCGAGCTCGCAGAGGAGGCCGTGTTCGAGCTCGCTCCGCTGCGGCTCGAAGACGCGGTCGAGCTCTTCGCCCTGCGCTCCGCCCGACCAGGCGACCCCGACGAGGTGCGCGAGGTGTGCCGGTCGCTCGACGGCTTGCCGCTCGCGATCGAGCTCGCGGCGGCGCGCACGAGGACGCTGTCCGTCGAGGAGATCGCGCGCAGGCTCGACGACCGCTTCACCGTGCTGAGCGACCCGGCGAGCCGCAAGCCCGAGCGCCGCCGGGCGCTGAGGGCGACGATCGGGTGGAGCTACGACCTCCTGTTCCCCGACGACCAGCGCGGCCTCTGGGCGCTGGCCACCTTCCCCGGCGGCGCCTCGCTCGCGGCGGCGGAGTCGGTGCTCGGCGCGCTCGACGTGCCGGCGGAGGCGGCAATCGACGTCGTCGAGCCGGCTCGCGAGCCGCTCGCTGGTGATCGTGGACGAGCCGCCCCGCTACCGGCTGCTCGACAGCATCCGCGCGTTCGCGCTCGAGGCGCTGGCCGAGGCGGGGCTCACTCAGCGCGGCTTCGATGCGCATGCCGCCTGGTACGCGGAGCAGGCCGCCTCGTCGACGGAGGGCGTGCGCAGCGCGCAGCAGGCCGAGCACCTCGCGTTCGCGCGCACCGAGCGCGCCAACATCGACGCCGCGCTGGCCTGGTGCGCGGCCCACGACCCCGTGCGAGGGCTCGAGCTGGCCAACGGGTTCGGCTGGGCGTGGATCGTCCTCGGCGACGCCCGCGGCGCACAGCGCCTGCTCGCCGCGCTCGCCGCCGCAGGCGACGCGGCCCCGGCGCGCGAGCGGGCGACCGCGCTCCTGCTCGCCGCCTGGATCGAGGCGTCCTCGGGAGACCTCGAGCCTGCCCGCCGGCACATCGCCGCCGCGACCGAGCTCGCGGCCGGCGACCCCGACCTGGAGGCCCGCTGCGCCTACTACCTCGCCTACGTCGTGTCACATAGCGGCGAGTGGGAACAGGCGCTGGCGCTCACCGACCGAGCGCGGCAGCTGCTACGACGGGCTCGATCGTCCCTGGGACCAGGCGGCGAACGCGCTCTTCGCCGCCCGCGCGGCAATCTCCGCCGGAGACCTCGTCCGCGCCGCGCAGGCACGCGACCAGGTTCAGCGGTGGCTCGAGATCGTCGACGACCCCTGGCTCCACGTCCGCCGCGACGCGCATGCTCGGCGAACTCGCACGCGTCGAGCGCCGCTTCGACGAGGCCGTCACGCACCTCGGCCGGGCTGCCGAGACATCACGACGACTCGGCTTCCTGCAGACCGAGGCCTACCAGCTCACGAGCCTCGGACGCGCGCAGTGCCAGGCCGGGGACTACGAGTCCGGCGCAGCGACGCTGGAACTCGGGATCGCCAAAGCAGAGGCCACCGGGGACGTCCGGCTCGCCGCGCTCGGCCGCGTCCATCTCGGCCGGATCCTCCGCGCACTCGAGCGCAGACGCCGACGCCCGGGCTGCGCTCGAGGCGGCGGCGGCGTTCCACCGAGCCGCCGGCGGTGGGGAGCAGCAGCTGCTCGGGGACACCCTCCTCGCCGCGCTCGATCGCGACCGCGAGGACCTGGCGGCTCTCCTCGAGCGAGCGCGGCACGACGGCGACGCTCCGGCCGAGGTCTTCGCGCTCGACGCGCTCGCCCGGCTCACCGGCGACGACGACCTCTATGCGGCCGCCGACGCGCGGATGGAGAGCCGCCTCGCACTTCATCACGGAGCGCGACCGCGTCGATCGCCGCGCTGATTGAGCACCGTGAAGGCCAGCAGGCCGGCCATGACGATCGCGATCCCGATCATCTGCCGGGCGTTGATCACCTCGCCCAGCAAGAGAAACGACCACACGACCGCGAGCGCAGGCTGCGCGACCTGCGAGATCCCGATCGTCCCGATCTGAATCGTCTTCTGCGCGTAGACGAGGAGGCCCTGGGCGGTGATCCCACTCGTGAAGGCCAGGATCAGCATGTACGTCCACCCGGTGCTGCTCATCGAGAACCCGCCGCCGTGGGCGACGGCGACCGGGAGCACCGCAACAGTCGCGATCGGGCAGATCGTCGCCATGAAGGTCGTCACGTCCATCTCGCGCCGGAAGTACCTCGTCGATGCGACGTAGCCCACCAGCAGCAGCATCGCGATCACCCCGAAGACGTTGCCCTCCAGCGAGGCGTCGCCGCCGGGCGGCGCACTCAGAAGCACGAGCGCCACGCCCCCGAACGCGAGCCCCGCGAACACCAGCGCACGCGGGTCGATGTACTCGCGGAAGAGCCAGGCCCCGACCGGCACGATCAGGAACGGCGCGCACGACCCGATCAGGGCCGCGTTCGCGACGCTGTTGTGCGTCGCCCCGGCAAAGAACACCGCCAGGTTCAGCCCGAAGAAGACGCCGGGGATCCACACCGCGCGCACGTCGCGCAGCGTCACGCGACGACCCGTGCTCCACAGGACGACGTTCCACGCGAGGCTGACCGTGGCCAGGCGCCAGAACGCAACCAGCACACCGGCCGTCTCGGCACGCTTGACCAACGTCGAACTGAGCGAAAACGCGACCACCAGCCCAAGAACCGCCAGCACCCCAAGCGTCTTCGCGCTCAGCCCACGGATCCACGCGGGAGCCCGCGCTGCGCGCGGAACAGCGCTCATCCGCGCACAGTAACCGCGGCCCAGCCTCATCGCCTATGCCGCGACCATCCTGTCGTCGCCAACACAGACAACGCTCCATCCCGCGCACATCCCGCGGGAGGCCGCCGGAAGCTCCCGCCAGCGCCCGGCAATGCCCGCAGGGCCAGTCGCCGAAAAGCCTGCTCCGCCGGTAATCCCCGCCAACTCCCGCTCAGCCCGGAACCACCAGACCGGCCTGTCACGCCGGAGGTCGCGGGTTCGAGTCCCGTCGCTCCCGTAGAAAATTCCTGCAAATCGGCATCTTTTCTTTGCCGGGCTAGGCGTAAACGACCGCCCGGTTTCTGTAAAGTCCCGCGCCGATCCGCAGGAGATCGAAACGGCCCTGTTTGCAGGCGATTTCGGCGACCGGGGCAGGAACGCGCCGCTGCCCATCCCGCACGGCTCTCACCCGGGCGACCAAAAACGGCCAAGATAGGCGAAGGCCGTTGCCTCGGCTGACGACCGCAAGCAACTTGTCCACGCCCGACCGATCACCTCCCTTCCATGGCAGGCGCCGCTACGGCGGTGCGTTCCGGTCCCACCTGACAGATGGGCCCAGAAATTCGCCGGGCCGGTCGCGCTTTCATCCACTCAGCCGGCTAACCGTCCGCTTCCGCGGTCGACGCGCGCCCGCTTGGGAGTGCTCGCGCCAAGACCACCGATTAGAAGTCCAGACCCTTACGTCGAAGCAACCTGCGACGAGTAGCAGTTGGGCTCGACGGGAGCCGTTCGGAACTGCGACGAGCTACGGGCCAGGGCAGGGAACGGAGGATCGAGCGTTGTACGTCGCAACATACGAAGCAACTGTGGGCGAATGCTGCCCCTCGGCATGCTTGTCGGCGACCAGTTGAACCTCCGACTCCTCCCACTTCGTCCTCACGCTGCGCCTCCTTCGTGCACCCACGCATTTCGAGTGTCCTTCCGCACCTTCATGCGCTTCCAGAACGAGCCTCAGCAGCGCCGTCACCCGGACAAATGGAGCAGGCGTGACCTAGTCGCGACCGTCCGGGAGTTCTA
>CAWGZI010000012.1:0-5659 GCA_963827015.1 uncultured Gaiellaceae bacterium
CACATCCCCGTCCGCCGCCGCGGCTAGCCTCGACACGATGGCCAAGGCAGCAGTCAACTTCGCCTGCACCGAGTGCGGGTATTCGCGCCGGGCGCTGGTTCGGCAAGTGCCCCGGCTGCAACGCTTTCGGTTCGCTCGTCGAGGAGGCGCCGGCGACACTGAAGGCAGCTGCCGCGGCGAGGCCGCTGCTGCGGCTCGTCGACGTCGACGCGCAGGAGGCGACGCGGATCTCGACCGGGATCCCGGAGCTCGACCGCGTCCTCGGCGGCGGTCTCGTGCCGGCCAGCCTCGTTCTCGTCGGCGGCGAGCCCGGCGTGGGCAAGTCGACCCTGCTCCTGAGCGCGCTCGGCGCGATCTCGAGCGCGGGGCGGCGCGCGCTCCTCGTCACCGGCGAGGAGTCGACCGCGCAGGTCAAGCTTCGCGCCGCAAGGCTCGGTGGCACCGAGAACGTCGAGATCCTCGCCGAGACGGAGCTCGACGCCGTCTGCGCGACGCTCGAGCGCGAGCGGCCGGACGTGTGCGTGATCGACTCGATCCAGACGCTCTACGCGGCCGACATGGCCTCTGCTCCGGGCTCCGTCGGGCAGGTGCGCGAAGCCGCCGGTCGCCTGCTCAGGGTCGCGAAGGAGCAGAACGTCGCCACCATCCTCGTCGGCCACGTGACGAAGGACGGCGCCGTCGCGGGGCCGCGGGTGCTCGAGCACCTCGTCGACTGCGTGCTCCAGTTCGAGGGCGACCGCTACCACGCCCACCGCGTCCTCCGCGCGGCGAAGAACCGTTTCGGCTCGACGAACGAGCTCGGCGTCTTCGAGATGACCGGCGAGGGGCTCGTCGGCGTGCCGGATCCCTCGGAGCTCTTCGGCAAGACCCTCCCCGGCGAGGTCGGAGCCGCCGTGGGCTGTGCGCTTGAGGGCACACGGCCGATCCTGCTCGAGATCCAGGCGCTCGTCGCGCCCACCGACCTGGCGATGCCGCGCCGCGTCGGCACCGGCGTCGACCCGAAGCGGCTCGCGATGATCGTCGCCGTTCTCTCCCGTCACGCCGGCGTCCCGCTCGGCGCGGCCGACGTCTTCGTCAACGTCGCCGGCGGGCTCCGGATCGACGAGCCGGGAGCGGACCTCGCGATCGCACTTGCAATCGCCTCCGCCCAGCGCGGCGCCCCCGTCCGCGAGGGCGTCGCGGTCTTCGGTGAGATCGGGCTCACGGGCCGGCTCCGGACCGCGGCCCAGTCGGAACGGCGCCTCGAGGAGTGCGCCAAGCTCGGGATCGTGGCGGCGGTGGCACCCGAAGGGACCCGGAGCCGCTCCAAGATCGAGGTGTCGGGCTCGGCGACTCTGCGCGACGCACTTCGCGCGGGGCTCGAGGTGCGCGAGAAAAACCCCCGCAAATCGCAGTAAATCCCGAAAAACGGGCGTTTTCCAGGGATTTCTGCTATGCTGGACGTCTTCCGCCGGTGCGCTCTCGAGCCCGCCGGCTTCTTCACGGTACAGACGATTTAGGGGAGGCTGGCTTGTTCGAGGTTGGCGACAAGGTGGTGTATCCGCACCACGGCGCAGGCACGGTCGTGAAAAAGGAGAAGCGCGAGATCCTGGGTCAGACGCGCGAGTACCTCACGATTCAGATCCTGCACAACGACATGACGGTGAACGTGCCCGTCGAGAATGCGGAACAGGTCGGGCTGCGGACCGTGATCGACGAGGACCTGGTCAACACCGTCGTCAAGGCGCTCACCGCCGGCGAGTCCGAGATGCCGAAGAACTGGAACCGCCGCTTCAAGCACAACCGCGACAAGATGAAGACAGGGGACATCTTCGAGCTCGCGGAGGTCGTCAAGAATCTCTCCCTGCGCGATCACGAGAAGGGCCTCTCGACCGGCGAGAAGCAGATGTTCGTGAAGGCGAAGAAGATCCTCGCCTCCGAGCTGATGTACGCCAAGGCCGTCGACGAGGAAGAGGCCGCCGAGTGGCTCGAGGGCGTTCTTGCCGGCAACGGTGAGAAGCCCAAGAAGAAGAGCAAGGCGAAGGCCGCCGCCGCGACCGCGTAGGCGCGGCATCGCCGGGACATGAGCGTCTGGGCGCTCCTCGTCGCCGCGGGGGCGGGGGAGCGGCTCGGCGCGGACCGGCCCAAGGCGTTCGTCGGGCTCGGCGAGCTGCCGCTCCTCGCCGAGCCGCTGCGCCGCCTGGATGCCTCGGACTGGGTCGACGCGATCGTCGTCGCGGTGCCGCCGGGCTGGGAGGAGCCGGCGATCCTCCTCGCCGAGGAGCTGTCGGCCGGAAAGGTCGTGGCGGCCGTGGCGGGCGGCGACACTCGTGCCGAGTCCGTGCGGACGGCGCTCGGAGAGGTGCCCGGCGAGGCCCTGGTCGCGCTCGTGCACGACGCAGCCAGGCCTCTGATCACCGACGACGTGATCGGGCGAGTGCTGGCGCCCCTCTCGGAGGGCTGGGACGGAGTCGTCCCCGGGCTTCCCCTTGCGGACACGATCAAGACGGTCGAAGGACAGCGGGTCACGGGCACGCTCGCACGTGAGAAGCTCGTCGCCGTGCAGACTCCGCAGGCGTTCTCCGTCTCCGCGCTTCGCACCGCCTATGCAGGCGACCTCGCCGACGCCACCGACTGCTCCGCGCTCGTCGAGGCGAGCGGCGGGCGCGTCGCCTGGGTCGAGGGTGACGCGCGGCTGTTGAAGGTGACGACGAAGGCCGACCTGGAGCTCGTCGCCTCGTGGCTGTGAGGGCCGTCGTGTTCGACGTCGGCGAGACTCTGATCGACGAGACGCGGCTCTGGGAGCGCGCGGCCGACGCCGCCGGTGCTCCCCGTTTCACGCTGATGGGCGTGGTCGGCGGGCTCGCGGCCCGCGGCGAGCATCATCGCCGGGCGTGGGAGCTGCTCGGGGTAGAGCAGCCGCGAGCGACCTGGGACGCGAAGGACTTCTACGCCGACGCGCTGCCCTGTCTGCAGGAGCTGCGGCGGCGAGGCCTGCGCGTCGGGGCCGTGGGCAACACGCTCACGGACGCGGAGGACCTTCTGCGCGAGCACGTCGACCTTGTCGGCTCGTCGGCACGGTGGGGAGTGGAGAAGCCCGCACCCGGATTCTTCGAGCGAATCGTGGCCGAGTGCGATCTCGATGCGGGGCAGATCGCCTACGTCGGTGATCGTGTCGACAACGACGTCGAGCCTGCACTGGCGGCCGGCATGGTCGCCGTGCACGTCCGTCGGGGGCCGTGGGGCCACCTGCACGAGCCGCCCGACGCCGCGCTGCGCGTTTCGTCGCTGAGCGACGTGCCCCAGGTGCTCGGTGTCTGAGCTCAGGATCGGGCTGGGCGTCGACGCGCACGCCTTCGAGGACGGCGTGAAGCTCGTGCTCGGCGGCGTCGAGCTCAAGCACCCGCGCGGGCTCGCAGGGCACTCCGACGGGGACGTGATCGCGCACGCGCTCACCGACGCCCTGCTCGGTGCGGCGGGGCTCGGCGACATCGGCGGCCTGTTCCCCCCCGACGACGAGCGCTGGCACGGCGCGGACTCGCTCGACCTGCTCCGCGACGCCTACGCGCAGGTGCGCGACGGCGGCTTCGCGCTCGTGAACGCGGACTGCATCCTGATCGGCGAGGAGCCGCGGATCGCCGCCCACCGGGAGCAGATGCGGATCCGGCTCGCAGGCGCGCTCGGCGTCGAGCCGGAGCGCGTCAACGTCCGCGCGACCACGACCGACCGGCTCGGGTTCACCGGCCGGGGCGACGGGCTCGCTGCCGAGGCGGTCGCCCTTCTGGAGCGCACGTGAACCTCGTCCGCTACGCCGACCGCCCCGACCTCCTGGACATCCGCTTCGAGCGCCTCTCGCAGGTGACGTTCCCGGAGTACATGCACAACAACACGCCGGGGAACCTCTACTGGGGCCGCCTCTACGCCGACTTCCCCGACTTCCAGGTCGCCCTGCTCGACGGCGAGGAACTGGTCGCCGAGGCGCACGCGCTGCCCGTGCCGTGGGACGGCTCGGTCGGGGGACTCCCCTCCGGCTGGGACGAGGGCTTCGTGCAGGGAATGACGTCCGGGCTCGAGCCGGGGGCGCTGATGGCGCTCGCGATCAGCGTGCTCCCGGGCCGCCAAGGGCAGCAGCTCTCGTCGCGGATGATCCAGGCATTCCGCGATACGGCGCGCGCGGCGGGCCTGCCGAGCGTGCTCGCGCCGGTGCGCCCGACCTGGAAGGAGCGCTATCCGCTGATCCCGATCGAGGAGTACATGACGTGGCGTCGGGAGGACGGGGCGCACTTCGATCCCTGGCTGCGCATCCACGAGCGCGTCGGCGGCGAGATCCTGGCCGCGGCACCGCGGTCGATGGTGATGGAGGCGCCCGTCGCCGACTGGGAGCAGTGGACCGGGATGCGGTTCCCGTCCGACGGCCAGTACGTCTTCCCGGGCGCGCTGGCGACGCTCCTCGTCGAGGACGGTGTCGGTCGTCACGTCGAGCCCAACGTCTGGGTGGTGCACCCGGCCTAGGCCGGGAGCTGCACGATCCCGCCCGTCTGCTCGACCAGCCCGTCGCGCACCAGCGACTCGACCGCCTCCCGGTCGAGTCCCTCGAGGGGCCTCGCGCCGGCGGCGACGAGACGCAGGAGCTCGGCGCGGCGCTGCCGGAACGATCCCTCGAAGCGCGACTGCTTCCGCGCCGGCTCGTAGCGGCTCCCCCGAGAGGGACACCGCTCGGCGAGCGGGCAGACGCCGCACCTCGGCACCCGCGCCAGGCACACCGTCGCCCCGAGGTCGAACAGCGCCTGCAACGCGTCCGGGCCGAATGCGTGCCCCGTGCGCTCCTGGATCCGCGCGACATTCGTGTCCACCGGCAGCACCGGCTCGCCGTACGCCTGGTTCCGGATTGCAGCAGCGGTGTACGGGCCGATTCCGGGCAGCGTGGTCAGGTCGGCGGGCCAGCCGATCCGCGGCCACGACCTGCGCCGCGCGCTGAAGGCTGACGGCGCGGCGGTTGTAGCCGAGCCCCTGCCAGGCGCGGATCACGTCGGCAGGGGAGGCGGCGGCGAGCGAGGCGGGCGTCGGCCAGCGCTCGAGCCAGACCAGCCAGCGCGGGATCACCCGCTCGACCTGGGTCTGCTGCAGCATCACCTCGCTGACGAGGATCGCGTACGGGTCCGTCGTCCGCCGCCACGGGAGATCTCGGCCGTTCTCGCCGAACCACTCCTGCAAGAGCTCGTCCACCGGCACGAGCCTAGACGGCGCGAATGCCGGAACGGCGACCGTAGACTCAATGCATGTCCACCCGAGTCCGTTTTGCGCCGAGTCCTACGGGCTCGCTCCACCTCGGCAGCGCCCTGTCGGCGGTCGCCAACCGCCGGCGCGGCGAGTGGCTGCTGCTGCGGATCGACGATACGGATCGCTCGCGGGAGGTGGGCGGTGCGGTCGAGGCCATCCTCGAAGACCTCGAGTGGCTCGGGCTGCCGTGGAACGAGGGCCCGTCGCGCCAGAGCGAGCGCGTCGCGCGTCATCGCGAGGCGGCGACGAGCGTGGGAGAGCGCGACGAGGACGGCTCGGTCCGCTACCGCGGCACGACGCTGCTGCGGCCGGACGGTTCGCCGACCTACCACCTCGCAAGCGTCGTCGACGACCACGACTTCGGGATCACGCACGTCGTCCGCGGCGCCGACCACCGCTC